>NZ_QENY01000061.1 GCF_003096815.1 Hallella colorans | reverse complement strand
CCCATAATTGGGCAGCTGCCGTTCTTTTTCTCTTTGGAGCGATTGATATAAAAGAGTGTCTTGAATGTACTTCGTGCCATAATGTCAAAGTTTTAAGGTGAATGTATCTTGTATTCGCTGCTGTATCGCTTGCATATCCCGATGGATTCTTTCGGAGGAAACCGCTGCATATACCTGTGTCGTTCTCAGGTTGGTGTGTCCGAGCATACGGCTCACCGTTTCGATAGGAACGCCTGCCGAGAGCGTGATAAGCGAAGCAAAGGTATGGCGAGCCATGTGGAAGGTTAGCGGAGTTTCCATGCCGATGTTTCGTTGTATGTAGTGCATACCATTGAGGACAATGTCGGTGGTCGGCACGTCAAAGACAAAGCCCGCCCTTATCCCTCTATAACGATTCATGATAGTCAGCGCAGGGGGAAGCACCTGTACACGATACGGGGTCTTGGTCTTCATGCGTCTGCCCTTGATGCAGAGTTTGCCTTCTTCCAAGACAATGTTTTCCTCTCTCAGATTGCGGACATCGGAGATGGCAAGCCCTGAAAAGCAAGAAAAGACGAACAAATCACGGACAAAACGATAGTTCTCCCATTCAATCTCCAAGTTGATGATGCGCTCAAGTTCTTCCTGCGTAATGCTTCTCGGTTCACCCTTTGGTCGCTCGTAACTGTAGCCCAAGAACGGATAGAAGTCCAGCACACCTTTCTTTACCGCTATGCGGACAATGGTCTGCAAAGTAGACAAGGTACTCGATATGCTGCTGCGTTTCAGTCTGCGTTCGATGGTGAGATAATACTCGAATCCCTCGATAAATGCTTTATCCAACTGTGAAAGGGGTATATCGCTTACTTTATGCTTTTTCTGCACATACTCACGGAGCAGGGAGAGCTGGTAGGTACGAAGTTTGAACGTCTTCAAGGCTCGGTCGATGCCTATGCGCTCCTTTGTCTGTGTGAGATACTCCCCGAAACTCTCCAAGAGCAGGGTTTGGCGGTGGATTTGCCCCTGATAGGCATCCCTCACGTC
>NZ_QENY01000060.1 GCF_003096815.1 Hallella colorans | reverse complement strand
AAAGATATTTTAACTATGTTTGTCCGCAAAAAGAAATATCCATCTGGCAATATCGGAGTTATCGTTGTCGAGAAAATTGGAGGCAAAATGAAGGAACTTGCCACAATTGGAGTAGCCTATAATGAAGGTGAGGTTGAAAATCTTGTCATTGAAGCAAAAGAATGGATTTCCAAAGAAGAATGTCGCCGTCATCCTCAGCTCGATTTGTATGGTGAGGAACGTGAGGCCTGCGACCGTGAGCGTGAAGAAGTCCGTCGTGTCCTGTCCAATGTCAGCAATATCTTTCTCAACGGATGCGACTTGATATTGGACCGCACGTTTGACAGGATTGGTTTCAATCGTATTGACGATGATGTATTCCGCAAGCTTGTTAAGGCTCGTTTGGCATATCCAACAAGCAAGGCTGCCACGGTGGAATACCTGAAAAACCACTTTGACGAAGATATGGATCTCTCAAAAATCTATCGCTATCTTGACAAGCTTAGCGACCATCAGTACGAAATCGTACAGGACATAAGCGTGCAACATACAGCTAAACTGTTTGGTGGCAATATCGGCGTGTTATTCTATGATGTCACCACACTTTACTTTGAAGCGGATTATGAGGATGAATTACGCAAGACAGGTTTCTCGAAAGAGGGACGTCACAGTAATCCTCAAATCATACTTGGACTGCTTGTCAGCCTTGGTGGCTATCCGCTTGCCTATTGCATCCATGAAGGCAACAAATATGAGGGTCATACGATGCAGCCGACGATAAACGAGTTTGTAAGCAAATACGGATTGGAGAACTTCGTTGTGGTGGCAGACTCCGGTCCGATGAACAATGCCAACATAGCAGAACTTGAATCGCACGGCTACAAGTATATAATAGGTGCGAAGATAAAGAAAGTCAGCAAGTCAAGAACAGGATACTGGAACAGCCCAAGCGCGACTGCCAAATGGTTGAATATGACAAAGGAGGCGGACGCCGTCTCCTAGTTGGCTATACAGATGACCGTGCAAAGAAAGATGCCTATAATCGGGAAAAGGGAATACGCAGGCAGGAAAAGGCTTACAAGCATGGTGCACTCATGAAAGGCAATATTAACAAAAGAGGCTATAACAAGTTTTTATCGATGGATGGCGAAGTGAGAGTCACCATCAATTATAATCGTGTTGCTGATGATTCTCGTTGGGATGGTCTTAAAGGGTATCTCACCAATACAGATATACCAATACAGGACGTATATACAGCATATCACAACCTTTGGCATGT
>NZ_QENY01000059.1 GCF_003096815.1 Hallella colorans | reverse complement strand
CATTAGTGTCCCGTTAAAATAGGGACCAGTTAAATATTAATCAAATAACCCCGGAAAGAGGGGACAATCGAGTTCTTTGACATTATTGAAATCAGTCATTTCGAAGAGATCTACGAGTGGTGTCTTATCCATAAGCGAAATACTTAGAATCTGAAGAACCTCATAAGTTGATCGCTTAAGTTGAAAATCATGTTGTACGATAGCAACAAGGCAATAGGCTATGATTGCCGATGATATTTGGATTCTCACAGCATTCTCTGTAGTACCCCAAAACTTCTTGATCTTGAGGTGCTGCTTTAGCCATTTGAAGAACAGCTCTATCTGCCATCTATTCTTGTAAAGATTGGCGATTTCAGGTGCTGTAAGATGAATGGCATTGGTTAGGAAAGCAAACTCCCTGTCTTGTTCTTCATCATAGAATTTGACGAGTCTGAGTTTCTCTGGATATTTTCGGTATGAATTGTATTCAGTGAATTCAATCACAGCATCTGTCAATATATTCTTTGGCAACCTGCGCCTCCATTTACAGCATTTGTATTGCAGATTCTTCTTGGCTCGCACAATAAAGAACGATTCATGCTGATGTATTTTGAAAAGTTCCTTGAATGCATTATATCCACGGTCGAATACATAGTAAGAACCTGATTCATAAGGAATTTCCTTCATGGCCTTTGAGTCGTAAACGGATGCTGTAGAGATATGGAAGAAAGCTGGAACCTGAGATTCGAGGTCATATAACACATGTGCTTTTATCCCTCCCTTCTTCTTACGGAACTTTGCCCACCAGAAGACTGACAAACACAAAGGAATTGTCGTTGAGTCGAAGGCATACACATTGCCTTTCAATTTGAAGATATCCGTTACCCGTTTCTTTCTGGCTTGCTCCATCATATAGAAAGCAAAGTCTTCAAAGATACGGTAGTCACGATTCTGATTGGCTGAAGCAAATGTCGTTTTCGCAATAGGTTTACGCCCTAATCCAAGATGGTATTGCTTTGCTCTATGTGCTTCAAAAGCAACAATCAAATCTCGCAAACTCTCTCGATTACTCAGTTGACCAAACATCATAGCAAGTAACTGATTCCAACAAGTGAAATGCTTCACATAGCGATTTCCATCATACTTGCGAACATAGTTGTTAAACTGAGTTCTGTTCAAAAAAGCGGTGAGCTGGGCAAAAACATATTTGTCTTGGAACATAACAGTCATTTGAATTTGACTGCAAAGTTACGAAATCAAGTCCGTTTCATTTCAAAACACCACCTAATAGACTGTATTTCAATTAATTCAAAGAGTGATTAGTCCACCTTAACGGGACAGTAGTGA
>NZ_QENY01000058.1 GCF_003096815.1 Hallella colorans | reverse complement strand
GCTTTCTATGTTAATATCCAAATGTTTTGACCATTATTTTCAATTTATGCTGAGATTTTATATTCAGGGGTGAATGTTTTGCGGTTTCTAACCATTGCAGTGACCAAATGCACAAGTTTGTTCTTGACATTGTTCAGTGCAACTTGCTTCTTCTTTCCGCGTTCCACGAGACGCATGTAGTACCTCGCCATAACGGGATTGAAGTTGACTGCAGCCAGTGCAGCCTGCGTCAGCATTGCCTTAATCTGGCGGTTCGCCATATAGTGAACACGAGGATCTGAATGCACGCTGGTGCCCGAATCTTTGCCAAATGGGGCTATGCCGTAATAGCAGGCAATCTTGCGCGAGTCGTAGTTGAAACGACGGAAGTTGTCTGTATACACCATCAGACAGACAGCGTTCTGCGTTCCTATGCCAGGCACCGAGGTCACGATTGTGAACACCTCGGTGAGCTCTTCGTCCGACTTAATGAGCTCGGCGATTCGCTTGTCTATCTTCTCAACTTCCTTGTTGAGTTCTGACACGATATGCCTTCCGCTCTGCGAGATCATCGTCTTGATAGTCGATTTCTCCATGGTGAGCTTCTTCTCGCCCCTACGCACCTGAAAGCTGCATCTATGGCGCACCACCATTTGACGATACAGAAACAGCTCTCGTAGTTGTGCAAGTGACTCGCTAAGTGGCTCGTACATAATGGCTCTGTCGTGATTTCTCATAGCGTATTCTGCAATCATCGAGGCGTCGGCGCGGTCAGACTTCAATCGTCTGAGACTTGATGCGTCCTTGATGCTCTTGGCGTTCTCAAGCCACATGTCGTAGCCTTTGCCGTAGAGGAAATTGCATAGTCCTTTGCTGTAGTCGCCAGTATTTTCACCGCAGAAGAGCCACAGGGAAGGGTCGATACCGTAGGAATTCTTCTCCACCCACTTGACCAGTTGCTTGTAACCAGACACTGTTGTCTTGAACTCGTTGAACACTCTTGGGGCCGTTTCTGTCAGTCCGTCTGCAAAAATGATAGCCACATCAACTTTTTCTTTCGAAAAATCAACTCCGATAAATAAATTCTTCATATCTTTGTACAATTTTATTGAGTAGAATTGGTCAATAGTTGTATGGACTAACACTCTAACAAGGCTCAGAGCCGATAACTTTCTATCTGGTCTTTGCAACTATGTCGATGAGGTCCGAAACAGCTCTTAGTCTTCAGACTAGCAAATTCATAGGTTTACCTCTTCGACAGACCGATTCTACCTTTTTACAACAAAGGTACGAAACTGTCTTTAGCAATCATAGTTTTACCTTGATTATTTAATGTTTATGCGACTGCGTCGCATTCTTCTGCAAACTTAGAGCAAATTCAG
>NZ_QENY01000057.1 GCF_003096815.1 Hallella colorans | reverse complement strand
TATTGCTGTCCGGTAAAACTCAAAAGAGCATAAATATCCTCCCCGAAGCCCAGTAAAATTGGACTTCGGGGTTTATTTTTTCAAAAGTAAGCCCCCTCTTAATCGAAAAGACTTGGTTCTGGCGGCGCTTTTTGCATCTCCTTTGCAAGGAAATCATTCCAAGTTTTTTCGGGATTTTCCATAAATGCGATAAAATCGACGTAGTACATAAGCATAAGCCGTACCATGGTAACAACTTGCGAAAATGCACAATGCCTCTTGATGCTTCTCGACAGAACCGTTATCAGCAAATTGGCTATCAGAACAACCCATGTCTGTATTTGTATGGCGTTGACGCTGTCCCCATAGAAGAAATGAAGCGGGAAGTTCTGTTTAAGTTGTTTGTATAACGACTCGATAGCCCATCTTAAGCGGTAAATTTCAGCAATGTCCTCAACCGTGAAGTCAAAGTTGTTGGTCAATAGCACAACTGGTTTCTTGTTCGCATAAAATATCTCCACCCTTCGTGCCTCATGGATGAGTTCCCCTCTTGTAAAACGTACTTTTTGGTCAATATGTGCCACAAGTCCCTCTGTATTGACGTACATAACGGATTCAAGTACCTCATACTTAAGGTTTTTCTTCATTTTTGTCACGTAGCAAACGCCTTCTTCTGTAAGACGTTGGAATTGTGCTATGTCGACATAACCACGATCCATTGCCAAAGTGGAGTCTTTTGGCAGATGCACCTCTTTTAGCAGGTAATGGTCGTGTTTAGCGGCGGATGTGAGCTGCACCACCATCGGCACGCCGACATGATACTTCATAACCGTATGCACTTTCATGCCGCCTTTCTTCTTGCCTGATTTCGGATGCCGCCCAACCCCTTTGAGTATGTTGTCGAAGAGCGTTATTGTGGTGGAATCCATCATGTAAAGCAGCTTCTCCCAGTCTTTAGGCTCGTGCGTCTGCCCCTTATAACTCTTGGCAGGGCGGCTGTCCGCTAAAAACTTGGCATATTTCTCCAGTAGATATGCATAGACACTTGCAAAGAACTCCTGAGGACGGCGTATATTGGCTTCTGCAAGCGTACTGCGACGAACTAGATAGTTCGTTCCGAGGTGTGCGAGCTTGTGAGCCTCCGCCTTCATGCCTATCTCAAGTTCGCGCAGAGAATCAAAGTGTTTGAGGATGCCAAACAACATTACGACAAGATGTTGGTAACCGTCAAAACGCTTCACATAAGCCTCGCTTCCTTTCGTTTCGCGGCTTATTTGAAGAATTTTCTCCTTGTCGAGTAACTTTAATACTTGACTATAGACCGGCTGTCCGGTAAAATGACTATCTTTGCTCATGGTTATGTTTTATTTTAGTAAAAACAAAGATAACCAAAAGGGCTGACACCTCGTGAGAAGTGTCAGCCCTAAATTATTTTGTTTAATAAAGTTTTACCGGACAGCAATA
>NZ_QENY01000056.1 GCF_003096815.1 Hallella colorans | reverse complement strand
GGGTCAGTCCTAAAACCCAGTTGCAAGCCCTCTCCTCTCAGGCACATAATTTCATAAGTATTTGTTATCTTTGCATCATGAAGAATCACCAATTATTACGTTGCATCTTTCCAGATGTACTTGCCGACTACTTTGATGTTGTCGATATTCAAGAGAGTGTTTCGCAGATTGACTTTTGGCTTGACGAGCGTAACTTTATGGAAAAGTCAGACCATAAGTTAGGCACTGTAAGCAGTTATGGTTTTACCAGCGAGCGTGTTATTCAGGACTTTCCCCTTCGTGGGAAAGCAGTGTACCTCCATGTTCGCCGTCGCAAGTGGCGTGACAGTTCCAATGGAGAGATATTTACTTATTCATATGATGATTTGACGGCTGAGGGCAGTAAACTATCTCCCGAGTTCGTTTCTTTTTTAAAAGAATAGAATTGAGTCCACTGCAGAGAGCATCGCAAGCATTGGTGCTCACTATGGCGTAAATGGCAAGCTGTTATCCACACAGTACAAGGAACATTTCAGTGATTATCGTAGTTGGGATCAGTTGGGACATGCTCAAGACTGGCTATTGTTTGAAGATAATATAGGAGAGAGTCTAAGTATTGATGAGACCTGTCTAAGCAGTGGCGAGGTTTATACTTTTCTGACCAACAAGGCGGGAAAGGGCAGAAAAGGGACTTTGGTAGCTGTGGTTAAAGGGACCAAGGCAGAGGACGTTATTCAGGTTCTCAAGAAGATAGACCAGTCTAAACGGAAGACTGTTAAAGAGATAACACTCGACTTATCTTCTTCTATGATGCGCATAGCCCGTGCCGTTTTTCCCAAAGCACTCATTACCAATGACAGATTTCATGTGCAGAAACTATATTATGATGCTCTGGATGACATGCGTATCGCTTACCGATGGATGGCAAGAGATAAAGAGAATGAGGAGATAAAAGAGGCTAAAAGTAAGGGAAAGGAATATATACCATTTAGATACAGCAATGGTGACACGCGTAAGCAGTTGCTCGCCAGAGCAAAGTTCATATTGACCAAGCACAAGACCAAGTGGACTGAAACACAAAAAGATAGGGCACAAATCATCTTTGAACATTATCCGACACTGAAAAAGGCATATGATTTGGCTATGAAACTTACCGATATTTATAACATCAAGAGCATCAAGGATGCTGCAAGGCTGAAGCTGGCAAAATGGTTTAACGAGGTAGAGAAGTTGGGGGTGGACAACTTCTATACGGTGATAGACACCTTTAAGAACCATTATGATACCATACTCAATTTCTTTGTCAACAGAGCCACAAATGCCAATGCTGAATCCTTCAACGCAAAAGTCAAAGCCTTCAGGGCACAGTTTAGGGGAGTAACGGACATTCCTTTCTTCCTTTACAGGCTTATGAAATTATGTGCCTGAGAGGAGAAGGCTTGCAACTGGGTTTTACGACTGACCC
>NZ_QENY01000055.1 GCF_003096815.1 Hallella colorans | reverse complement strand
TAGTCGACCCTCAAAAAGGCGACATCGCATTTTTCATATAGACCTGCGTGATGATTTGGTATTGAAAATTTAAGTTCAGCCTCCCACAGCACCACATAATCACTCTTTCAATTAGGCACAAAAGAAGCCTCATGGCTCTTTTGAAGTTAAATGCGGCAGCTGCAAGCATGACATTGATGGAGTCTCCGAAGAGACCCTTGTAGAAGTTCCTCCCCAACCGGTGGTCTGCCTTGCAGTGGCCAATGACTGGCTCTATTCCTGCCCGCTTGCGGAAGAGTTTGTGCTTTTTGTTCTTGGCGTACCGTGAGTCTGTTTTCTTGGGCGTGTCCGGAATCATGATTTGTGTCTGCCCGCTCATGCTTTGTCCTCGGTATCCCCTGTCGCAGGCAAGTGTTTTTATTTTCCTGTCATACAGCCGCCTGACCTGCTCCATTGCCTTGTCTATCGTATGGCCGTCATACTCATTGCGGAATGACAGCGCGCCGATGATGAGTCCGTCCCATAGTCTAACGATGGAGACCTTGTTGCCGAACTCGTACTTCTTGCCCTCTTTTCCCTTGCTGATACAAAGCACGTCCGGCTCGTGAAGCGAGTAGATCTTATGGCCGTCCAACCGCTCGCCGTTGACAAGCCTCATGCAGGTGTCAATCCGCTCCTGGTAGGCATTTCTATCGGGCAGCAGGCGAAGCAGCTCCCTGAGCAACCTGCCCGCAATGGTGCGCATCCGCTTGTCGGCCTTCCTGACTTTGGCCTTGCTGTTCTTCCTGCCCCTGAAGCGCTGAACGAGCATCAGTTCCTTTATCTCCCTGGCATAGCTCTGGCGGACCTTGAGGTTTTCCTTCTCCGCCACGCCGTGGCAAAAGTCTGTCACCTTGTTCAGGAGTTTCGAGTCCGTGGGGAAGGTCACGTTCTTCTCCTGCACCGTCGTGTCGATGAATGCGGTCTGCTCCGCATCGGGCTTGCGTCCACGTCCATCCTTGCCGTCTTTCCCCTGTGTCTCCTCTTTTCTGTGGTCGCCGATTAAAAGATTGATGCGGATGCTTTCCTTGAGTATCAGCTCCATGCCAGATTCACCGATGCGACGGCGGAACTCGACAAGCTCGGTGGGAACGCAGGGAGCGTCGGTGCGGAATGCCTCCATCCCGCAAAAATACTGGAAGTAGGCGTTCTCCGAGAACTGCTCCACGACGCTCTCGTCTGAAACGTCACGAAGGTGTTTCAAGATCAGCAGACCGACCATCAGACGGATGGGCTTGGCCATGCGGCCAGTGTCCTTGCTGTAAAGAGGGGAAAAGGACTGCTCAAACAGATCCCAATCAATCAGATTGGCTAACTTGTACAGGGAATTCTTGGGAGAGAGCATTGCCTCAAGATCCCAGAATAATGATGCCTGACGGACTTTGGATGGAGATTTATACATCGTTGAATTGCAAGATTTTACTATACA
>NZ_QENY01000054.1 GCF_003096815.1 Hallella colorans | reverse complement strand
AAGTTTTCCTCCAATAGGCTTTCAGCTGGTACTTGCCGTGTTCCCTGCCTACGATACCTTTGCACTATAAAAGTCGATGATGACTACAAAGGTGACGGAAAGTGAGGTCGAAGGCAGAAACGGAAATGGAAGTATAGTTATTGGTTAAGTATAGTTTAAGCACCAAAGGGGCAATGTATATACGCATGCCCGTATTGCCATATAGACATATAGCCGTATATACATATATATGGCTATATGTATTGGCGTACGAAGTGCGGTGCGCTGTTATAGACAGCCTGTCGATAATCCTACATACAGACTGTCTGGGCAGTGACCTTTGGTCTTTGCCCCTCCGCTCTCCCTTGACTCACGGACTGTGACCGCAAGGTGACAGGTCGTGAGAGGCATCCTCGTCGCAGACGTGGGCGCCGGGCTTATAAGAACGGCACTTGCCTTCAGGCGTGTGCCAAGAAGGATAGACAGTTGTGCGAAGATAATGCGCCGAGCTTAGCAGATTGCAGCAGAAAAAAAAAGAGACCCTTTTCAAAAGAGTCTCTCTCACCTCGGAGGGCTTTTTAAGCCTTCTTGTCCTTTTTCTTGGGAGCTTCCTGCTTTTTATCCCTGACGAAGGCTGTAACCTTTGTAGCGATGTTCTTCAGAACCGTGACATTCTTGCCGTCCTTGCTGTAGCTCTCTGGCTTGAAGAATCCCTCTGCCGTAAGTTCCCTTCCTTTCTTCAGCAGTTCCAAAGTTGCCGTGTCATCGTTCTTAACCCAAGTTTCAAGGCTGATAATCGATGAGACCGTTACGGTTTCGTTCCCCTTATGCTCCGTGTACTTGATGATGAGACCGAAGCGTGCGATGGCAGCCTTCTCAAATTTCTTTACTTCTGCATCCTTGCATACATAACCTGTAACTGTGAAATTGTTCATTGCGTTCATAATTGTAATTTTTTAAGTTGATATTTATTTTACGTGCATGAAGGAGCAGGCAAGTATGAAGGTGTGCAAAGGCAAGGGATGACCGTTATTTTTTTTCATCTCCGACCAATGAGTTTTTGGATCAGGAGCAACCGCACCCCAAAAACTTGAAAAAAATCACGAGGCAAGTCCTGGAAGGCGACCCTTGCGGAACACCGCTTGCGCTAACTTTGCAAAGGAAAATGGATGTCGGACTTATCTGAAAAATGAAAAGAACGCATGAACGGATTTGAAGTGGAAGGTGGAGAGAGGATGTAAAAGGAGAGAGGGCTGACACCGCTTACAGTATCGGGAAATGCACATGGGCATCGGAGAACGAAAATACCACCACTTCTATTAAGCCCTGAAACCGGGTGAACGGTGAGTTGTAAAATGGCTGTCGATGCCGAAGAAAGGAAAGGAACTGGCAGGGAGATAAGCCGAAAGGGAGCGAGAACATGGACAGCAAGAGATTCTATGATGCCTTATCGCTATTGGGTACCACCGTCAGTCAGGTGAGAAAGCGTAGTTGTCTGAAAAGGCACGCCAAAGAAGGCCTGAAAAGCCATTCCATGGCGAGGAGACGGGAAAAGGTGTATGATCAGTATAAGGTCTGCAAAGTAATCTGTGTAAGCGTGAATTTATATTGCCGTATAGACGTATATACATATATACATCTATA
>NZ_QENY01000053.1 GCF_003096815.1 Hallella colorans | reverse complement strand
TAAAACTTTGACATTATGGCACGAAGTACATTCAAGACACTCTTTTATATCAATCGCTCCAAAGAGAAAAAGAACGGCAGCTGCCCAATTATGGGACGCATCACCATAGACGGAGAGCAAGTGCAATACAGCACGGGAAAGGAAATCGCTCCCGAACTTTGGGACAGTCGTAAGGGACGGTGCAAAGGAACAGGCGAAGAGATAAAGGGAATTAACCGCTATTTGCAAACCAAAGAGGAACAAGTCAAAGCGAAGTATCAAGAATTAGTCTGGCAACGTGGCTATATTACCGCTGAGTTGCTGAAGCGTGAACTCATGGAAGAAGACAAGCCCAAAGGTTTTCTTATGGAGGAAGCACGACTTTTCATAGAGGAAAAGCGTCCTTGCGTAGGAATAACGGTAGCCAAGCCGACCTTTGCCAACTACATCTATGCCACACAACTCATTGAGGCTTATTTGCGTGAACGCTTGGGGCTGGAGGATATTCGCTACTCATCGCTTGACTATGGTTTTATCGAAGGGCTGGACTTCTACCTTAAATCAGAGCGCAACCTTTCTCTTGCCACTATTCAGGTAGCGGTCATCTTCCTTAGAAAACTCATCGGCATAGGTCAGCAGAAGAAGTATATCCGCATCGACCCTTTTGCGGACTACAAGGCAGAACAGCCACACCGCACAAGGCGTTATCTCACAACGGAAGAACTACAGCGGATACTGCAAACACCCATCATTGACAAGCAGTTTGAACGGGCAAGGCAACTCTTTCTTTTCTGCGCCTTTACTGGTCTGGCTCGTGTGGATATGCAACGGCTCAGGCTAAAGCATATCATCCGTAATGCAGACGGCACGGAGGAAATCCGAATCAAAAGGCAGAAAACCAATGTGGAAGCGATTATCCCACTTCTGCCCATTGCCAAACAAATCCTTTCGCTCTATATAAAGGACAAGAAAGCGGACGACTTGATATTCCCCAATCTCACAATAAGGAAAGCATCCTTTGCGTGTGTGAACATCGGGCAGATATGCCGGATAGATAAGGGCTTGACCTTTCACATGGCTCGGCACACATTCTCAACCACGATTTGCCTTTCCAATGGTATCTCTATGGAAACGCTCAGCAAGATGCTCGGACACAGCAATATAGGTACGACACAAATCTACGGAAAGATAACAGACCACAAGATACAAGAGGATATGACTGCACTCACAGACAAGGAGCATACTGTATTTGAGGGTTATTGTGAGTCGATAGCACGGCAGAACGTTCCATTGCAACAAGCATAAAAAGGAAGTAATTACCAAACATTTATTATTCACGATTGAAAACCAAACGATTATGAAAGAGAACAACAAACAGGAACTTTCTTACTTTCGATTGAAATTAAGAAGTTATGTGAGTGAGCATCACCCCGAGAGATTGAAAGACACGGAGTTTATCACTGCACGGGCAGATATGGCTCTCACAGCTTACTGCGATGCCGTGGCGCAAGGCTTCACGCACCCCGAAGCGGAAAGCATGGCAAGCGAGGTTTTGTATCAGGGCTTGCATTTCTCCAAGTATGACACGCTTGTATCTGTATTGGAAAACGAGTTTGAAAGGGAACTACCTGCTCCGCTCCCCGATAAACTCGCACCCATATTGTTGTCGAACAAGGCTATTCAAGCCACATTCGACAAATTCGGTTTGACGGACACATTTGCTTCTGACGAGCAATACGACCGTCTTTACACCGAACTCACAGGCAC
>NZ_QENY01000052.1 GCF_003096815.1 Hallella colorans | reverse complement strand
TAATTGGTGATTCTTCATGATGCAAAGATAACAAATACTTATGAAATTATGTGCCTGAGAGGAGAGGGCTTGCAACTGGGTTTTAGGACTGACCCATAAAAATGGACTAAAAATGGACTAATTATGGCTCAGTAGAAAATCAGTGGGGATAGGCGTATAGTTTTGCAATTCTGAATAGGAAGAACTTCGGCTCAGTAGAAATTTACTGGGGATAGGCGTATAGTTTTGCAATTCTGAATAGGAAGAACTTCTTGTCTGCTACTCCTCTTAGATTAGCTCGGAAAAGTTTGATTTTGGCATTGAACGATTCTGCCATGGCATTCGAAGACCTGTTGTTATAGAAGTTCAATATCTCATCATAATGTTCGTAGAATGTGGCAGCAATGACATTGAATGAATGAAAGCCTGCCTCTTCAACTTTATTGTACCACCTTGCCATGGAAAGTCTTGCTGCATCCTTGATGGTGTTCTTGGCAAAAATCATGCGCAGTGAATGGCACAGTCCGTATGCCTTTTGGATGTCCGGATATTGTTCAAAAAGAATTTTAGCACGCAGTTTCTGACGCTTGGTCCATTTGTCAGCGGACTTGAAGAGCAGATATCTTGACCTGGCGAGAAGCTCTTTTCTTGTATCTCCATTAGCGTATCGGTATGGGCTGTATGGTTCATCGCATAGCTTTGCCTCCTCCATCTCATCGTTTGCCTGCTGTACCCAGCGGTGCTTGATACGCAATTCCTGTACGGCATCGCATGCTAACTTTTGTACATGGAACCTATCGATTACACGCTTGGCGTTGGGAAACGACCTTCTGACTATTTTGCGCATGGAGTCAGACATGTCCATGGTGACTTCCTCAACAGAGGAGCGTTTCTCCTCATCAATCCTATCCAGTACTGCTATGACATCTTCTGACTTTGTACCTGCAACTACTGCCACGAGACTTCTTTCCCGTGTCCTTGCTGCACGGTTGGTCACAAAAGTGTACAGCTCGCCGTTAGACAGTGAAGTTTCATCAATAGCCAGAGAGGGGCCGATATTGTCAGGAAAGAGAAGCCACTCGTCGGCATGTTCTGCCTGGTCCCATTGACGGAAGCCGCTCAGAACTTCCTTGTATTGTTTTTCAAATGTGTGTCCGTCAATATGATAGAAATCCTTAAGCGTAAGGCAAGTCACGGGGGATGTCTCCATACGTTTCTTTTAAAAAAGCTCCAAATTCCTTGGAGTAACGGGTGCCCTGAGCTACCATGTCTAAAGCGATGGGAGGAGTAAAGCTCTTGCCCGTGCGCAAATCAGTCCATCGTCTGCGACGAATTTTCAAGATCACCTTATGGTCTCGAATTGGGAAGTCAGTTATATTAACGGCTTCCATGAACCCTTTGGACTCGAAGTTGGCATCATCCGACAAAGTCTTGTCCATACGTTCATCAAGACTAATATGAAACTCTGAACCGACCTCACGGACAGAAACGATAGTAAAAAACTCTAATATTTGAGTGGGCAACACAAGAGTTGCCAAGGTACGTAACATATTTTCTTCCATGATGCGAAGGTCGGAATTATTAAGATAAATAACAAATTATTCCCCAGTAAATTTCTACTGAGCCTAAAAATGGACTAAAAATGGACTAATTATGGCAACATTAAAAGCAGTAATAAAAAATGGAAACAGGAGGAAAGATGGTACGTGGAATATAGTTATCCGCTTGACACATAACTCTACTAATCGTTTTATTCCTACGTCTATGTAGTCTCCCCTTGAAAAGTGTTTAATCATCTGGTTATCAATAAAATAATCGTTTCCAAACTTGCATATTTCTACAAAGTTTTGTACCTTTGTATAGTAAAATCTTGCAATTCAACGATGTATAAATCTCCATCCAAAGTCCGTCAGGCATCATTATTCTGGGATCTTGAGGCAATGCTCTCTCC
>NZ_QENY01000051.1 GCF_003096815.1 Hallella colorans | reverse complement strand
GGGGCTTACTTTTGAAAAAATAAACCCCGAAGTCCAATTTTACTGGGCTTCGGGGAGGATATTTATGCTCTTTTGAGTTTTACCGGACAGCAATAATTATTATTTAAACATGAAAGTAACAAAATACGTTTTCTATTAGTTCGTCCACGACCATATTTTATTTTTTTTCATGATTTATTTTTTTATAGTAAGAAAATCTGTTTACATCATAGCATAAAGGTATTAAATCATAGCGCACCATAGTATTTTAAACTAAGGTAAACCTTTTCGTAATGTATTTAATTTATCGTTTCATATCCAATTAAAAAAAAATGCATTAACTTTGCAAATAGAAGTGTACATGATTTGTGTAGCTCACGCCACTTGTCAAACTACAAGTAAAACCAGTGGCAAACTTAAATAATTGTAATACAAAATCCAATAGAAACCATATTTTTCAAAGTTATGAAAAAAACAAAGATAGTTTGTTCCATTAGCGACCGTCGATGTGATGTTGATTTTCTTCGTAAGTTGTTTTTTGCTGGCATGAATATAGTCAGGATGAATACAGCCCATGCTACTCCAGAAGGCATTCGCGGAATTATCAAGAACGTGCGAGCAGTGTCTCCGCACCTTGGTATTCTCATTGACACTAAAGGCCCAGAGGTTCGCACCACAGCCGTTGAGACACCAATTAGTTATAAGGTGGGAGATGTTGTCAAGATATTTGGGCGTCCAGAAATGGACACAACACATGATATAGTTAACCTTTCTTTTCCTGATATTGCCAAAGATGTTAGGGTGGGTGATAACATTCTCTTTGATGATGGTGCACTCAACATGGTTGTGACGGATATTGTGGGGCCCACTGTTTATAGCCGTGTAACCAATGATGGTGTTCTCGGTTCGCACAAAAGTGTTAATATTCCGGGAGAACACATCAATTTGCCGGCTCTCACAGAGAAAGATAAACGCAATATTCTGCTTGCCATAGAAGAGGATATTGATTTCATAGCACACAGTTTTGTTCGCTCTGCAGCTGACGTGAAAGCTGTGCAAGACATTCTCGACGAGCATCATTCTGACATTAAAATCATTTCAAAGATAGAAAATCAGGAGGGCGTGGACAATATAGACGAGATCATTGACGCCAGTTATGGCATCATGATCGCACGTGGCGACCTTGGCATAGAGGTGCCAATTGAGCGTATTCCAGGCATTCAGCGCATGATTATTCGCAAGTGTGTGCAACAAAAGAAACCTGTTATCGTAGCCACTCAAATGCTCCACACCATGATTAATAATCCTCGTCCCACTCGCGCGGAGGTTACCGACATTGCCAATGCCATATATTCCAACACCGACGCACTTATGCTTAGTGGTGAAACAGCTATGGGCAGGTATCCGTTAGAGGCGGTGCAGACTATGGCGTCCATAGCTGAGCAGGCTGAAAACGACCGTACCAGCTTTGGTGTCCAAGACGAGGTGCCATTGCGTCCAGACTGCACGCAACGTGAGTTTTTGGCCCATGCCGCTATTGCTTCCACACGACAGTTGGGGGTGGCTGGTATTATCACCGACTCGGAAACAGGTACCACGGCTCGCAATTTGGCCGCTTTTCGTGGCCCGAAACCCATTCTCGCCATCTGCTACAAGGAGAAAACACAGCGTTGGCTTAATCTGTCGTATGGCGTGATACCGGTTTATCAGAAAGAGCATGCAAATCCAGAGTATCTTTTTACGGCAGCGCTCCGCATGCTTAGACAGAAGAATTTTGTGGAACTTGACGATAAAATAGCTTACCTTTCAGGTTCGTTTGGCGAGGGTGGAGGTACCACTTTCATAGAAATTAACAAGGTACGCAACGTCTTTGATCGTAATTACCAGTTCCATTTTCCCAATACGGCAAATAATCCAGAATAACATAAACAGTATATTACATATATAATATTAAGGAGCGATATATCGAAATATCGTTCCTTTTTATTTTAGATTTTGCTATTTAGTCGACCCTCAAAAAGGCGACATCGCATTTTTCATATAGACCTGCGTGATGATTTGGTATTGAAAATTTAAGTTCAGCCTCCCACAGCACCAC
>NZ_QENY01000050.1 GCF_003096815.1 Hallella colorans | reverse complement strand
TAAAACTTTGACATTATGGCACGAAGTACATTCAAGACACTCTTTTATATCAATCGCTCCAAAGAGAAAAAGAACGGCAGCTGCCCAATTATGGGGCGTATCACCATAGACGGAGAACAAGTACAATACAGCACGGGCAAGGAGATTGCTCCTGAACTTTGGGACAGCCATAAGGGACGGTGCAAGGGAACAGGTGAAGAAACAAAGGAAATCAACCGCTACTTGCAAACCAAAGAGGAACAAGCCAAAGGCAAATACCAAGAATTAGTTTGGCAACGTGGCTATATCACTGCCGAGTTGTTGAAACGTGAACTCATGGAAGAGGACAATCCCAAAGGCTTTCTTTTGGAGGAAGCCCGACTATTTATTGAGGAAAAGCGTCCATGCGTAGGACTGACGATTGCCAAGCCTACCTTTGCTAATTACATCTACGCCACACAACTCATAGAGGCTTATCTGCGTGAACGCTTAGGGCTGGAGGATATTCGCTACTCCCTGTTGGACTATGGCTTTATTGAGGGAATGGACTTCTATCTCAAATCAGAACGCAACCTCTCTCTTGCCACAATTCAGGTAGTGGTCATCTTCCTTAGAAAACTCATCGGCATAGGTCAGCAGAAGAAGTATATCCGCATTGATCCGTTTGCAGACTACAAAGCAGAACTTCCACACCGCACAAGGCGTTATCTCACTACGGAGGAGCTGCAACGAGTATTGCAAACGCCCATCATTGACAAACAGTTCGAGCGAGCAAGGCAACTCTTCATTTTCTGCGCCTTCACCGGTTTGGCTCGTGTGGATATGCAACGGCTCAAACCGAAGCATATCACCCATAATGCTGACGGCACGGAGGAAATACGCATCAAAAGGCAGAAAACGGATGTAGAGGCGATTATTCCGCTCCTGCCTATTGCCAAACAAATCCTTTCGCTCTATATCAAGGACAAGAAAGCGGACGACTTGATATTTCCCAATCTCACAATAAGGAAAGCATCCTTTGCGTGTGTGAACATCGGGCAGATATGCCGGATAGATAAGGGCTTGACCTTTCACATGGCTCGCCACACATTCTCAACCACGATATGCCTATCCAATGGTATTTCGATGGAAACGCTCAGCAAGATACTCGGACACAGCAATATAGGTACGACACAAATCTACGGAAAGATAACCGACCACAAGATACAGGAGGATATGACTGCACTCACAGACAGGGAGCATACTATGTTTGAGGGTTATTGTGAGTCTATAGCACGGCAGAACGTTCCATTGCAACAAGCATAAAAAGGAAGTAATTACCAAACATTTATTATTCACGATTGAACCTCAAATGATTATGAAACAGAACAACAAACAGGAACTTTCTTACTTTCGATTGAAATTAAGAAGTTACATGAGTGAGCATCACCCCGAAAGATTGCAAGATACGGAGTTTATCACTGCACGGGCAGATATGGCTCTCACAGCTTACTGCGATGCCGTGGCGCAAGGTTTTAAGTACCCCGAAGCGGAGAGCATGGCAAGCGAGGTTTTGTATTATGGCTTGCATTTTTCCAAGTATGACACGCTTGTATCTGTATTGGAAAACGAGTTTGAAAGGGAACTGCCTGCACCGCTCCCCGAGAGGCTTTCACTTTTATTGTTGGCGAACAAGGCTGTTCAAGCCACATTCGCTGGGTACGAACTGACGGACGCATTTGCCGCAAGCGGACAATACGACCGTCTTTACACCGAACTCACAGGCACGATAGTGCTGCTTACCAAGAGCAATCATTTGCCAATAATCGGTCAGACGGAGAGGTAAGCCCAAAGGCGTTGTAAGCAAAGGCACACGCAAAGTCCCTGATGCCGTTTCTTATCGTGCAAAGGTACAACGGCAGCCAATCTGCCCTGACAAGGTCAAGTCCTGCGGATGGAGAGAAGAATCTCCACCGCAGGATTTTTCTTTTCAAGTTTGTATTGCCATTTTCAATATTCGTGCGGTCGTATTCATCTCTCCCAACCTTGCAGGGCAGGGCTGCCGTAAGAGAGTATAGGCACGACAAGAATACGGCATACTCAGGCTCTTTGGACGCAAGGCGTAACAGCCAACAATAGATAGGACTGACGATAATACGGACTATCTGTTGTTTGTACAATTTATTGTCATGACTATCTGTTGTCATGACTATCTGTTGTCATGACTATCTGTTGTCAAAACTATATATCGTCAAAA
>NZ_QENY01000049.1 GCF_003096815.1 Hallella colorans | reverse complement strand
GGGGCTTACTTTTGAAAAAATAAACCCCGAAGTCCAATTTTACTGGGCTTCGGGGAGGATATTTATGCTCTTTTGAGTTTTACCGGACAGCAATAAAATAAAATGTACAGAAAGAAGTATTTGAAGCCATCTATCGTGTTGCTTCCTATGCAAATTGTTGGTCCGAATATAGGATCGCAGAACGATGCAGAGGTGCAGGGTGATGATTATCAAGACGGAATGGTTTGGGATGAAGATTCCCAAAGTTGGAAATGGCCCAATCCCTAAACAGGTTGTTGGCTCAAGCTATGATGCTGTGGTAGGTAGCGGAGGAGACCACTATGTACAAACAGTAAAAATAATCATTTATTTCTCCATAACAAAACCATAAACACATCGGATTTTTTCTTCGATTTAATTTTATGACAAACATGAAGCAGTTTTTACACATAACCGCATCTACAGTCTTCATGCTCTTGGTTTTCTGCTTGCCCATGTCGGCTTTTGAGTATGTGGACGTGACTCCTTCGAACAGTAAGGTGTCGAAAGTGGACGTGGGAGGTGACAAAGTCAGCAGCATCACGCTGACCGTTACGCTCAAAGACAACGAAGCTCCCAACGGACAGGCGCAATTGCGCTTGGCGTCGGATGAAAACAAACTGGTGATGGGTGAAACCACACAGTTGTTGGACAATGTGCTCACACAAAAATCCACAAATCCCAACGTTTGGGAAATCACATGGAACAACGTCAAGGCAGGCGACTATAAGGTGTATTTCCAACAAACAGATGGCAGTGGACACACTTATTTGCATGACATTCAGGTGAAGGAATTGCCGGAACCGCCGGCTCCGAAATTAACCCTGACAAAAAAGAATGTGACATGCGGCTCTCTGGGATATGTAAATGTTGAGTTGGCTGGAGGAGCAAAACCGTTCAGTTATAAAGCAACCATTAAACATCATAGAGGAGGAAGCGACATCAGAACTAAAGATAATTCCTCCGATAGGGGTTGGGTGATCGACAATTTAGTAGATGGCGACGAAGTGACCGTTGAGGTGACCGATGTTAAGAGCAGGAAAGCCTCTGCTTCCATCGGTTCTATCAGTTCTGTTTCTCCTAAATTCTATTCAGACGGAACCAATTATTTTGTCAAGCGCACGGGGAAGGACACATTCGACTACTATAAGTCTTTTAAGATATCATGCGATGACGAGAAAGGCTTGAAGGAAGCATTAGATAAGTTGGTCGAAACTGTTAAAATTAAAGGTGATGATGGAAATTGGTATCCATTGGAATATGCCCCCGCTTATACCACTAAATTTTCGAGCAGTTATTATCGTTATTTCTTTAAAATCCCCTTTGGCAAAGAATACTTAAAATTCGACAAGAATGGGAGTTATCCAATTAAATATACGCAGCTTTGTGAAGGAGAGCAAACAGGTTCTTTCAGTATTTGGGACACTACTGTGAGGAATATGTTGTGGTTCGGAGCATGGACGTATGGAACACCGACAGATGATTGTGGATGGAAAGATACATCTTATAAAGTGACTTATAGTTTTGAAGGAAGGAAGTCTTTGGGTGGTCAGCATGTTTATTATTTTATGGACGAGGAGCATCGCAATGCAAAAATCTATAAGCGAAACGCCGATCACACCTATCCTTCTGAGGCTTTGATGGAGGTCCCCATGTGGACAGAACAATTTGATATCGAAAAAAGATTCACATTCTATTTACCTGGGCCTGGTGTGTACAAGATGGTTTATTCCACAGGTAATCCGCAAACAGATTTTGAACGCGAATTTATTTTTAGTGATCCCAAGCCGGATATGGCTTATTATGCGTCAAAACCGCGCTATAGGACATTTCAAAGAAAGAGTTTGGGTATCCACGGCAATACAGCCGGCATCGTTTTCTCTACTATCAACTTGGAAGGTCCTTTCCAAGTGATTGTAAACAGGCCTGATGGCAAGAAGAACTTTATGATCACTGATTTTGGTGACGACCACGAATACCAAAAAACAATTAACTTCCCGCAGACGATAGACTTCACTAAGCCAAACGGCCACTACAACATCGGAGATTTACCGGCAGGAGATTATGTGTTTACGCTAAAAGACCAATGCGGAAGAACAAAAGACACAGAGATCACAATTGAAGATGACAACTTGATGACTTATAAGCCGAGAAGAGACCATGGGTTTGGCGAGGGAGTCTTGGTTGAATACAGTTGTGATAACCAAAGCAACAAGGTGAGTTTTGACTTTGGGACATTAGTGTCCCGTTAAAATAGGGACCAGTTAAATATTAATCAAATAACCCCGGAAAGAGGGGACAATCGAGTTCTTTGACATTATTGAAATCAG
>NZ_QENY01000048.1 GCF_003096815.1 Hallella colorans | reverse complement strand
TTAGTAAAAACAAAGATAACCAAAAGGGCTGACACCTCGTGAGAAGTGTCAGCCCTAAATTATTTTGTTTAATAAAGTTTTACCGGACAGCAATAATACCGAAAAAGGATTCGTTTGAACATTACACAGACAAGAGAATTATGTCGATACAAAAGAAACTGAACGAAAGACCGAGAGAAAAATTAAACTTTTCTATACCTAAGTGCGAGTTCTTCAAACACGTTTTGTAATTTTGCACTTGCTGGTTGACTCTACGATAAAGAATTGCACAAGCAAGAAATGACAGATAATTTCGTTTATATAATAACAATATCCTAAATCTTTGTAATTATGAAAAAAGCATTTTACTGTCTAATTTGTCTCATAGGATTGTCGGCATGTTCTTCGGAGAATATCGTCCTCGATGCTTTGAGAGTTTATGATGTGGCTAACTCCACCTGTAAGTTAACTCTCTCTCCAACAGAAACACGCCCTGATTTCTATTTGGAAAATGATGCAAAACATACAACCCTTAGCATTGAGTTGGGAAAAGATGGTGTTGCCCAATGTGTGTTTGAAGATGTTGCAGCCAACTGCGCCGTAAGAAATATCTATGCGAACATCGCCAATCAAGACTATCATATTACCCTGATTGTGTATCATAATGTCCTTGATGCACTTGCTGATTGTATTTGTAAATACGATGTCAATTTTAAGATGAGCAAATTGACATCTGGAAATTATCAACTGAAAGTGTACTATGCCAGACCAAACATGAAATATGAAGAGTCTGATATTGTATATAACGGGCAGGTAAATATTGTTCAGAATAAAAAGACAAGAGTAACGCTCAATCCTAAAAAGGTGTTACCCGAAGTTTAGAATTTGCTCCTCAAAATGATTAATGGCAATAAGAGATAAACCAATTAAAACAATATGATATAAAAAAAGTTTATACGCCCTGCAAGTGCTTATTTTGTCGTTCCTATTTATTGGTTGCAACAGCGAGAATGAGCAGGTATTAACTCCAGCGCAAGTATCAAAAACGGAATTGTTTGCCATAGGGACAACCCGAATGACAAGGGCTACTTCAAGCCTCTATCTCTTTACACTTGACAACATCAAGTCTTTCAACGCACAGACTCGTGAGATTATCTTCCAAGATTTTGAGCCAACAAGTCAACTGTTTCCCATTTACCGTAACATAGAAATACATTCGTATAGTAGTGTTCTGCTCCATATCTCAACTTTTGTATCTTCCCTCAATAGCCAAATCTTTGGCTCAGCTGATATTTAATGGGGGAGGTAAAGGCTCAGTAGGTATTTTCTTTTGGGGAGATACCGTAGGTCCCTACGATTGTGGTAACCATGTACAAGCGCAAATAGGATTAAAAACAGGAAGATATGATGTAGGCATAAAAGTTCATACGCGTAAATTTCTACTGCACTCAGACGCTTCTTGAATCCGGTGTAGTTGTCTTCATTCATTCTTTGCTCCCCATGCTTCACTCTTCACTCCTTAGTCTTCATTTTACAAAATATAATTACTGTTTTTTGATCATTATTTTCGAGTCATCCAGAGCAAAAAGGGATACCTTTTTTTGTCAAAACCAAGTCGAGCTTTATCAAAAATCATAAGAGTGCCGCGATTGGTGCTTTCTCATAGCATGATTAGGCCTTATTGGCAGCATGATTAGATAGTAATGGCAATGCGATTAGTGCCTTATCATGTCGCGTTTAGGGCCTAAACATGCTGCAACTAATCAACGAAAATGAAGAAATATCGAAGTTGGTGTAAACTGACTGATAATGAGCAGGAAACGAAATAATTTGCATAGAAGTGCTCTTTTCAAAAAGAGTTATAATATGCAGATTTAGGCAGAAGTTCAGTTACCAGAGCGTTACCCGATTTTGCCATAGGTAACGATGGAGTAATATTCGGTAACTGAATTATTTTTACTCGTGTGGCTGTTGCTGCGGTCGGCAGTTTTCTGCATAAGAGAGAAACGCTTTGAAATTGGTAATTTTGCCACAAAACATCAAAGCGTATGAAAACAGAAAAAATGAAGGTGTTGCTCTACCTCAAAAAGAGCGGTCTGGACAAGTCGGGCAAGGCTCCGATTATGGGACGGATAACCATTGGGCGTTCCATCGCACAGTTCAGTTGCAAGCTCTCCTGCAATCCTGACTTGTGGAATCCCCGTGAGAGCAGAATGGACGGAAAAAGTTGTGAGGCGGTGGAAGTGAATGGCAGGTTGGAGAATTTGCTGCTGTCCATTCAGTCAGCCTATCAGTCTTTGCTTGCAAGAGGTTGCCCATTTGACGCAACCGATGTGAAGAAACAGTTTCAAGGAAGTGTGCAGACACGGTGCATGCTCATCGAAAGACTTGATATGCTCATAAAGGAGAAAGAAAGTCATGTCGGTGTAGACATCAGAAAAGAGTCAATGGCAAGCTATCACTCCACGAGAATCCACTTGCAGGAGTTCATCCAAAAGAAGTATAAGGTTTCAGACTTAGCCTTCTCACAACTGACAGAGAACTTCATCCATGAGTTTCAGCAGTACTTCTTGGGAGAGTGTGGATTTCAGGAAAGCTCATTCTACAATGTCGCCACTCATTTGAAAACGGTATGCAGGCTGGCTTACCGTGAGGGGTTGGCAGATATCCTACTTTTCGACAAAGTCAAAATCAGCAAGGGTAACAAGAAACTCCCCAAAGCACTTGACAGAGGGGCATTTGAGAAGTTAAAGACTCTCCACTTTGA
>NZ_QENY01000047.1 GCF_003096815.1 Hallella colorans | reverse complement strand
GAAATCAAGTCCGTTTCATTTCAAAACACCACCTAATAGACTGTATTTCAATTAATTCAAAGAGTGATTAGTCCACCTTAACGGGACAGTAGTGACTTTGGGACTACAGAGGACAAGGTTTTGTATTCCAGATCAACTTTGCAGTATGGATATGTCACCCAAAAAGTTAAAAGCTCGACTTCCGACGATTGGATTTACAGTACTGACAAACCGAGTGATTTGAAAGACGACGTCTATTTCGGCATCAGTTATTATCCCTATATTTCTAGCGGTGCCGATATATGGTCTCCTGGAGACGAAGAGGTTTATTCGGCAATTGCAAAAGAAAAACGCACATATGCTATTAATGAGGTCATGAACATCCATAAGAATGATGGCACCGCTTCTTGGAAGCCTGTGGATCAGCCTGACCCTTATTGGGCAAAATCATACAAGTTTGTCTTTAAGCCAAACGAGGTGAATGCTTTTGACGTGACTGGAGCTTCTTGTGATGTTACTGCGAAGAAAGGTAATATTTCTGTTTCCTTACAAAGCGGAAAGACAGTTACCATGCCGGCAACGTATGAACTTTATAAAGCAGATGCAAGCGGAAATCCGCAAGGATCTGCCATCAAAACTTACAAAGCGAATTCTACAGAACAAGCAAATGTGGTGTGGAATGATCTTGCAAAAGGCATCTACGCTGTTAAAATTGTTTATGGATCTGAAGGCAGTTGCAACATGAAAAAGGTTGTTGACCTGACGACGGCTGACCTTCCTCAAGTCATTGTGAAAACTCCTACAGGTTATGAGGTGAAAGATAATGTCTATATAGACATTACTAATGGTATGAAGCCATTGCAAGTTTCTCTCCCCGTTTCAAACCATATTTACGACGTTGAGTGGTATGATGTCACGGGTGAAAAGAACGAATTGAAACAAAAAGGTAATAATATTTACGTTACTTTCACGGAGCCAGGAACATATACTTATGAAATCCGGACTCAGTTTACCGGCAACACATCATGTTCGGGTTCTTCGGGAGGAACAAGATTGGTAAAATTCGTTGTTACTCGCAATGAACAAAAGAACTACTGGATGGGAAGCACCGATGAGACCAATGGTGACAACTTCAGCGTTGCGTCTAACTGGACAGCTAACAAAGTACCTACTGAAGGGGAAGACATTGTTTTTGCAACCGAGGAAAACAACAACGGCCACGCAGCGGTGAACGATTGCCGACTGACCGGCACAGGAAGATTGCCGCTGAATTTCACTGCAACAAATCTCGTTAATGAAAGCCAAAAGGCCATGGTTATTCCTCAAGGCTCCGCTTTATATGTAAAAACCTCAACTGTGGGATTTGAACATCAGAAAGATAATAGTGGTAAATATGCCCCCGTGCGTCTGAAAATAGAAGCAGGCTCTAATGGTAAGGCCAATGGAACATTTGTCGCACGCTATCAAGGAGTAGAGAAAGACAAGATTTATGCTGAAGTTCAGATGAACGTACTTACCAAGGCTGTAAAGGAGACTTGGACGGACAACCTCACTGGTTCGCCGACGTTCGGAAGAACAATCCACATCAATTCGACCGACCAATTCTTCGGAATACCGTTTGCAGAAATGTCGGCAGCACAATTCCCAAAGGCAAGACTCTATGTTTATGATGAGGCACACAATGCTGAAAAAGAGTTTTACCATAAGTTTAGAAACTTAGCAAAAGGTGAAACGATGTATGCGTTCAAGGCATATTCCATCCGTCTTGACGAACCGAGAACAATGCCACTGCGAGGCTATCTCAATTATAACGATGTTACATTGAAACTCACCCGCGAGGCTGCCAAGGTGGAAGGTGCATCTGGCGAAGAGTCGTTCGTTAGATGGGGATTAGGACAGAATTTGTTTGGCAATTCCTTCACAGCGCCAATCAAAATCAGTTCGATTACAATGCCAGACGACTTGGAAAAAACGGTTTATCTCTATAATACAGGAAGTGGAAAAGACTGGACTGCTACGCTAAGCAATAAAGATGCAACCGGTGCTGGCACCTACACGGCTGTTCCACTCGATATAGCAGAAATACTTGCCATGAATGAAATTCCTTCTATGCAGGGCTTCCTCCTCAAATATACGAAAGAGAAGACCGTTTACAGCACCACTCCTACAGAGGTGAAATTGAGTTATAGCGGAAATGTTATGACAACAGCATCACTTCCACAAAGGGCTAAAGCATACGAGATGGAAAATAATCAACCCACAGGATTTGTCAAGCTTGTTCTTCTGGGTGAGAAAACTGGCGACCAAATGTGGCTTTGCGAATCAGAAAATGCAACAGAAGGATTTGACAATGGATGGGATGGTAGCAAGCTTGGTGGCGAAATGATGCCGACAGCTATTTATTCTACAACGAAAGATGGCATCTGGCAAGTCAATACGACTAACGATATTACTAAGGCGAACATCACGGTGAGAGTTTCCGAGCCAGGCACATATTGCATCAAGGCAACCAAAAAGGGACTTGAACAATATGAAAATCTTAAATTGGTAGACTGTCAATCAAAGATTATCACTCCTTTTGATGCCGACACGCTCTCTTATTCGTTCGCGACAGATGTCAAGGGCATGAATCAGAATAGATTTGTGCTGATGAATACCTCTGCAACCATGTTTGAAGACATCACGAATGGTATCGACCTCCAGAGCGAAACATTGACAGGAGATTTCCATATCTATGACCTCACAGGGGCTTTTGTGAAAGATGTCAGTCTGTCAAATGAAAGAACATTCCGCAAGTTTGGATTGGCACCAGGAGTTTACATCGTCGTTAAGAAAGATAGTATCGACAAGACGGGTAGAAAGCTGGTCATTACCAATTAAGCTGTAAGAGAAAAAACTTGGAAAGTATGTAATCTAATCTTCGTCTTTTCCTGCATATAGATAAAAGGCTGCTTCTTCAAGGAAAGTCGCGATATGCAGATAATTGGAATGAATTTATAGACTACTACACGTAGAGCTGAAGAAACAAAAAAGAGTGTTTCTTCAGCTCTTTTGGTTCTTTGTATGTGCATTATCAGACAAACTCAGGAAGGGAGTCTATTTTAATATTACAAATATTTTTGTACTTTTCTTTTCCTGACTTCGTCATCGTGTCACCCCAAAATCTTCGTCAAGAGTTTAGCTATTCTCTGATGTCTTGCCATCAGCATAGTCTGCGTATAAACCTCCTTGTTCAGAGGTAGCTTGATTTGTATCGTTGTAATGGTCTTTGCCAATGCAAGCACCTTGTCTATGCTCATCTTAATCTCTGAGACTTTCAACATACGCTCCAATTCCTTGTATACTTTCAAAGCCACGAAGCAGATGCATATATGGGCCTCGATTCGTTTGCGCGTAAAGTGAAACATGGGACCGTATCTCTATCTTTGATTTCGCTATACGGAAGGCTCGTTCCACATGCCAAAGGTTGTGATATGCTGTATATACGTCCTGTATTGGTATATCTGTATTGGTGAGATACCCTTTAAGACCATCCCAACGAGAATCATC
>NZ_QENY01000046.1 GCF_003096815.1 Hallella colorans | reverse complement strand
AGCTCTTTTTCGCGTGCCATATAGTTGTATTTTTAGTTTTCGCTGCAAATATAAAAAAAATAAAAGGACTAATAAAAAGGAAAGTCTTTTTTTTTTGTTCTTGAAACGTGCCATTTCCCCCTTTTTGGTTCCTTTTCTCCCCCTTTTTGGTTCCTTTTCTCCCCTTTTTGGTTCCTTTTTGGTTCTGTAACTCGTTGATAATCAATACCCCCACCCCTGCCGAAAAAGGTACTAAAAAGGTACTAAAAACTACCTCGTAAAAAACGAGGTGGCTTTTAGGGGCTTTTTTGTTGGCTTCGCAAAGAAAAAAAAATGAAAAGTGCAAGAATTTTGCAAGGAGGGTAACGCGGAACGGAGTTCCAAGATTTGAACTTTTTACGGCTGTAAAGATTTTTTACTTTTTGGTATTGTTCTACCATTTTTTGGCAAAATAATACCATTGGAAATTATTTGTTGAAGAGTTCAGAATGACTTCCAATACGCACTAACTTGATGAGAGGTTTTTCCTTGTCAAACCAAATGAGAAGAAAATCTTCCTGCACATGACATTCAAGAAAACCCTTGTAATTTCCGAAAAGTGGGTGTGGCTTGTAGTCCTTTGGAACTACTCCTGTTTCCTCCAAGCAATTAAGAACCTTTTGCAAGTCGTCTAACTTTCCTTGGTCGTACTTGTATCTCTTGAGGTCTTTCTTGAATTGCCCTGTAGGTTTGATTTCAAACTTTGCCATACTATTACAAAGATTTCACGAAGTCCTTAAAGTTAGCCATGTCAAGGGTTTCAAGTTCCTTTCCTGACAGAGCTTCATTCATGGCTTCGATGGTGGTTTCATTGGGTTCGTGATAGACGAGTTGCAAGAGTGCGCTTTCAACGTAGTTGTTCAGGCTCCTATTGCTTGCCTTGGCACGTTCTTTCAGTGCTTCGAGCAAGTCTTGTGGTAATCTGAAAGATGTTGGTTTTCTAATTGCTGTTGTATTCATGTTTTCTATTTGTATTTGTTTGTATTGCAAAAGTAATACAAAGTATTTGAAAAAGAAAGGAAATAAATGTTTTTCTTTAGTAGCGTAGTCCTCGACCCCATCTTCGTTCTTCTTTCTCTTCAAGTTCTTTAGCGTACTTACACCAATTAGTAGCCAATTCGCATTCTTTCTTGTATTTCAGGTTTAAATCACGAATAGCGTTAAGGACTTCTTTTGGCTCTGTCCCCTCATTGCCAATCAAATACCTTTTACCTGTTGCAGCTGTATATAAAGTCCTGTAGTTATTTATCTCCCTTTGGCTTTCAGCTATCAATCTTTCTTTAACGGCTGCATTGACGGCTTTCGGAATATCCCTAACCTTGGCGATTAAGGCTTCCTTTTCTCCCCTAAGGGCATTTATTTCGCTTTGTAGAGCTTTTATCGTCTTATCCTTGGAACTCTGTCCGAAAAGACCTTTAACGCCCTCAGAAACGCTTTTAAAAGCTTCTTTGGCTGCTTTCTTGTTGTTATAGGCTTTCAAGTCCTGCTCCTGCTGCGCTTTAATCTTCTTGCGTTCTTCCTCCTCCTGTTCGTTCATTCGTTGTATCTGCTTGAGGGTTTCATCTGCATTGTTGACGTTCTGCCATTGCTGGGAAGCTTGTTCTTCAAGCTGCTCAATGCGCTGCTCTTGTGCATATAGCCTTTGTTCCATTGCGCTGCGGTGTCTTCTTCCTGTCTCTGCTGCTTTGTTTCCTCGTTCCATTCCGGTGGCTTCTGCAAGTATATCCTGCATCTTTGACAGCTTCTTTCTGTCTGCTCGAATCGCCTTACCCGTGTTAAGGTCTTGGCAGCTGAAAAGCACGTGGGCATGATGATTGACGGAAAATTCTTCGTTTCCCTCGATGTACTTTGAGTTCACATGCCCCTCGTCCTCGTGCAGCCAAATGCCGATGACTTTCCATTTTGTCTCTTTCTCCACCTTGGCTTTGAAGTCCATAAGTTGCGCATCCGTTATTCCCTCCTTGAGGTGTAGACACGCTTCACGGAATGGGGCAAAGGACTTTTGGCACTTCTGCCCCGTCTTCTCGGTATAGAGTTTTTCGGCTGCGTGAACTAAAGGGATAATAGATTTCTTTCCCTTGATGATTTCATCTTCAAAGATTGTGCGATTTAGATGCGACCGATTTTTGTTCACATATCCTGGTACTTTTTCGGTGTCCTGGTTGCGTCTATTATGGAGAAGGCAGTTTGCCTTTGCGGTCTGTGTGTTGGAGCTGCACGCTCCCTTTTTGCTCTGTTTCATATTCGCTGTTTTAGAGGGGAGGTCAAGGAGGGGAACACCTCCTTGCACACAGCACTTTTGACCCCGAATTTATTCGGAAATTGGTCAAAGGTGCTCGTGTGCGTTTTTCTGCTGTAAATTGCTGTCGCAAATTTACATTGAAAAACCCAAACCGCCAAACGAATGGGTGCTTTTTTATGAATGTGTTTTACTAATGAGTGCAGGCGGATAGAAGGGGGTGTAGGGGGCAGCATTGCCCCCACAGCGGTTAGCACCTTGAAGCGCAGCGGTAAGATGTGCGCCCGAGGTGTGGAGAGAGGAACGAACGGAACACCATGCGCACGAGTGGAGAGAAACGGAACGACCCAATATAAGAAAAAATCCCACCTCATGCAATTCTTGCACATGGTGGGAATGGTCTTGCATCTGATGCAAGATTTATTGTTTGTGGTCTTGAATGTAGAAGTAAATACCGCCTACACACGCAACGACAGACACGAAAATTGAAACGATAATTGCTCCCATGTCATTTTTTTTATTTCACTTCAAAATCGTTATTGATAACGTATCGAAGTATCTTTGCAAGGTCTGTTCCTTTGTAGTCTTTTTCCAACCTTGTAACCTTGTCGAATATGGGCTGCACCTTGTCGGGGTTCATATTCATGTAGGTATAGATGCGTTGGCAGAACTTCTTGTCTCGCTTAAAAACTGACAGAGCAACTTTGTAGATATAAAGTGCCTGTTGTTGTGTTTGTTTGATACTTTCTGCTTGTTTTTTTTCGCTTTCGTTGGTGTGAATAGTAAACCAATATCTGTTGTATTTCTTGCCAACTTTTGAACCCTCGTCAGGTTCATATTCAAACCAAAGGTCGCATTCTCCCTTGTCATAGAGTTCTTTGAGTTCCTTTTGGGCTACATCGAAAACTTTCACACGCATCTTGTAATCAGACTCGTATTTGTCTACTATCAATAGCATCTGTCTCAGTTCATCAACGTTGAGGAAAAACCTTTGCCCTGCCTTGTTCTTGTATTGGTTGCAAAGCTCGTAGAAACGTTGCGAGCTGACGTGCCTAAGGGATATTGCCACACAAAGATTGTAGGTTGTGAAGTATTTCCTGGATAGGTCAACGAGGTATGGCAATATCTCCTTGGATACTTCGACCTCGTAGGTCTTTGTTTTCAAATCGTATTTGGCATAATTGATAATACCGACAACAAGCCAATACTTTTCTGTGAATATCTTAAAATATGCCTTCTTCAACTCTGCTAAGGATTCGAAGGCTTCCTTGACGTGCTTTGCGTCTCTCGCCCTTGCCAATGTTTCCGAGGTCATGTGTATGGTCATGTTCTCGTATTTCGTTGCAGGTTTGTCCGTCTCGACATACTCTTTCCTAACCTGCTGCACAATCAGATAAAAACAGCGTTTCTGCACAAGGTCGAGGGGGGACATTGCATTTGTGAGGTCATTAGCTTGTGAAATAAGCTCTTTTTCGCGTGCCATATAGTTGTATTTTTAGTTTTCGCTGCAAATATAAAAAAAATAAAAGGACTAATAAAAAGGAAAGTCTTTTTTTTT
>NZ_QENY01000045.1 GCF_003096815.1 Hallella colorans | reverse complement strand
GTTCGAGATGACGGTTACACCGGAATAATAAAAAAAAGTTCGGGTCGAAGAAACGAAAAATCCTTAAAGGTTGAGAATCGGGATGCCCAGAATAAATAATAAACTTCAAAATACAAGGTTATGAAAAAAAATGATGCCGCAAAAAAATTGTTAGCAATATACAATAGCTACGAGTGTAGAAAAATCAAACTGGCGACCATGCTTAAAAAAATGTACAGGGACGGTGACTTGTGGAGAGTTTATGGATTTGCACATGATTACACTATTTGAATAATAAATAACTGATTAAATTTTACAGATATGGCAAACTGGGCAAGTACAAGCTATCGTATCGAGGGTAGTAAAGAAGATTTGGAAAAGGTTTACAACGTGATAGATGAATTTATGTCAGAACGGAGAAAACCAGTACAAGTAGACGCATCAAACGAATGGGAAGGCAATATTATAAGGGCTTTAGGAGCTACAGATGAGCAAATGAAGAATAATTACCTCCGAGGTTTCATCGAAGAATATGAAATGGACGGAGATATTATCCGCATAGAGGCTGAAGAAGCATGGGGTACAACTGACTTTCGCTATGTATTGGCACAGCTTATGCCCGAACTGACTATTTATTATATAGTGGAAGAATCTGGCTGTGAAGTCTATGCAACCAACGATGCAGAAGGCAAATATTTCCCCGAAAGGTTCTATGTAGACGCTTATGTAAACGGAGATTATCAAAGTGAGTACTTTGACACCGAAGAACAAGCAATGACTTATGTTGCTAACCTACTCGGTAAACAGGAAGTAAGCAAAAACGAGTTAGAGAATTGGAATGAATGCCATGAGGAAGATGACAATTTTATCTACATACATGAATTTGAAATTGTTGAATGCTAAAGGAAACGGAGGGACTAACCACCCCTCCAAAAAATATTTTAATATGAAAAAATATATTGTTAAGTATTGCGACACAGTTTGTTTCAGTCATCCACTTGAAAGCATCAAGACAAAACCGAGTCATTGGGTTTATGAAAAAGATTTTGAAAAATTAGAAGATGCCCTCACCTTTGCAGAGCAAGAAGAAAAAGCATGTACTTTGACAAAAGTGAGCGACCTTGATTTTTGCCCGACAGATGAAGAACGCAATAAATATGTCACCTTTGTTGATGTATTAGAAGTAAACTATGATGAAGATGGTGAGATTGAAGACACTGACGTTGTAGACAGAAAAAACGTCATAGAGTTTTGGATTGAAGATTAAAGAAACATCGATACCCGCCTACTCGGCGGGTATCAATTTGAAAAACAGTTGCAGTGTAAGCATGTCTTTGCGCATGCCGAAAGAAAAACCGAAGATTACATACAACATTTGCCGTGTGCTGCTCTCACAGTTCGCAGCACACTCCATTATTACCTCCCCCTATTATCCACGCTTTGTTCTGAAATAGCAAGTTATTACTAAGACTATCATTCCTTTCACCCAGCGCAAAAACATGCTAACGCAAGTTTTTGTTACAACTTCTTTCCCTTTCGGCTTGTTCCTCACGCCTGCTCCGCCAGAGTTCCATCACGCTGCAGCCATCTTCTCCTTTGTCCTGTTCCTTTTTCAATCCACTGCGACAGCGGCGAAGATGGCAGACTGCTTAATGGAACACTGGCTACGCAAAAACCCTTAAAACAGTTTCTGCTGTTTTAATCCCATGAAAGACACTGTTTCTGACCTTTCAGGATCGCCAACAGAGTCTTTCATGGGACTTCGGGAGAGGTGAAGGAAGATTATTTTTGATTAAAATCAGTTTTATGTAATCAGTCTTGACCTTACGATAAGAACCTTTGGCGTGATATGGTGCATCCCGTCCTTTGTCAAAATATGGCTTAGATATTTTTCCGAACATCCAAGGTCTTTCTCAGAGAACTTTCTAAAGACCGCTGCTACACTACCAAAGTAGTAATTCCTACGTCCTTGAATGAAATGCACGTGAATCACTTTCCTTAATTGTTTATCCATAAAACATCTAAAAATAGAAAATTAAAAATTTCTCTTTTCATCCCAAAGATTAAAACCAACATCGTCTCTTTGCTGATATATGTCTGTCGTTACCTCAATTTCAATACCTGTCCCAGTCCAATTTACAGAGACAACCTTGGTATTGTATTCATTGGAAAGCAAACCCTCCAATGGTACTTCAAGTCCTCGATACCTACCTGTGCTGCTTCCTTCGAATACAACATCTTTTTCGTCTGCCTTTATATATCCCTTATCTACAAAACTTTGAATAGATAAGGTGTCCCCAGGAGACGGAATGCAGGAAAATGGCCAGGTACCAGACCAATTATAAACATTTCCTGCCCAACAAAATAAAATACGCACTTTCATATATTTCTTTTAGGGACAAAATTAGCAATTTTTATTGATATAACTTCTAAATACTAAATATTTAGAAGTTTTTAGCATTTTCTATTTTGTCGTAAAACAATCAGGAGTCTACTATTATTATTCTCCTGAACCTCATAGTAATTCTATTTTATTTTCCACTATCTAATTATCCATTTCCGTTTCTGCCTTCGACCTCACTTTCCGTCACCTTTGTAGTCATCATCGACTTTTATAGTGCAAAGGTATCGTCGGCAGGGAACACGGCAAGTACCAGCTGAAAGCCTATTGGCGGAAAACTTTTCATGCCCCTCCGGAATCAAAGATTGCGGTTTCCTGAAAACTTTGCCACCAATTCCTTGCCTTTCATTCCCTTTCATGCCGACGATCTTACCATGCACATAAAAGGTTCGAGATGACGGTTACACCGGAATAATAAAAAAAAAGTTCGGGTCGAAGAAACGAAAAATCCTTAAAGGTTGAGAATCGGGATGCCCAGAATAAATAATAACTTCATAAAGCAATAATAAAATGAAAACAACAACAATTCAATTTGCAGTACCAATGTGGAACATAGAAAAGATGACAGGTTATAAACCTCTCACAACTTTTTGGAGCGATTTTTCAATAGCGGAAAAATTTGGAACGGAAGCGGTAAAAGATACCTTCAAACGAGCTTTTGAGGAATGGAAGGATAATTACAAATTCCTGACAGAGCTTGTTATGGTACTCAATCATAAGATTTGGCAATGGTACGAGGAAAACGAAGAGTTAGCACGTATTTACAACGCCATTTGGGAAAAAGCAGATAGCTATGGGTGTGAGAACCTGAAAGGCGAGGAATTGGACTATTTTTATTCAACACTTGATTAAACAACAACGCAAGGTGGGTAATACCACCTTGCCAAAAATTACATCACAATGAAACACTTTAATTATTTTCCTCTTTACGAGGATATACGCAAAAGACAAAAGCAGGAACTTATCAACGCATTGAAAAAGTTTCCCAATCACGAGTTTCATTTTGGCATGGACTATATAGGCAACGACCAAAAGGAAATGGCAGAGCATCCTTACATCATTGGATATTTGGGAGAAGAACCTGTTGATTTAAAAGTAATGGCTGTGCGAGAGAAGAACGGCTCAATATATATTATGGCAAGAGACGAGAGAAGTGGAGTTGATGGAACAATTACAGACGTGAACATGGATGTCGTTTTGGGGCATATAGAGAATATACTTGATGAATTACCCGATATGTAGACAGTTTTAAGTAATTTTATTGGAAATAATTGGCATAAATATCTGAAATTATTTATATTTGCATTATGAACGCTAAAAGTATCAATAAAATGAAAATTGGAGATTTAGTACACATTTCGCCTGACCTCACTATGAAGGACGATTGGGTGGATGGAAGAATTATTGATATCAAAGATAATCCGTTCGTTGGTGTCGTTGTATCAGCTAAGACAGATAACGGAGTTATATTCTTTGGACGTGAAGAACTTTTTAAACCTGCATGATATGTTCGCATTAAGTTTTGATATGGTTGTTTCTGACCTAAAGCAATACTACGGAGAGCCATACAATAACGCCTACTATGAAATAAGACAAATACTCGAAGCAAATGGATTTGATTGGGTGCAGGGCAGCACCTATCTGACACGGTCCGATGATTTGAGTAATATGTTTGCAGCTATTCAAGCACTTTCGAGGATAGACTGGTTCAAAAAGTCAGTCAGAGACATTAGGGGTTACAAAGTGGAGAACTGGTCGAACTTCACAGATTTGGTCAAGAACTCATAACTTTTAAAAGCGAGTGCCGAATATCGGAACACTCGCTTTTTCTTTCCTAAATGTACATTCCTCACCTCTTGTGATCACCATTAGGGTACGCTTTCCAATGAACAACTTACACATCATGCTTGTGGATATTTAACACAGTGTTGTTGATGGACGAAACTTTTATAGTTAGTTAAAAAAAGACACTTTTCAGTATCAACTCCCATTCGCCGGGGTCGCTTTCACCTTTAGGCACGCCTTACAGGAGAAAGCTCCCGAAAAGCGGTATGGCAGAGTCTTGCAGACACTGCCTCCATTGTTAAACAGGAAAGATTACTTCCCTTTCCCTATATAGCGGTATATACTTATTGTTATATGCCCATATTGCCGTATAGATGTATATATGTATATACGTCTATACGGCAATATAAATTCACGCTTACACAGATTACTTTGCAGACCTTATACTGATCATACACCTTTTC
>NZ_QENY01000044.1:3561-5689 GCF_003096815.1 Hallella colorans | reverse complement strand
CGACAAAAGAAGCGTTCTTTGAGAATATTTACATAGACAGAGAAGTAGTACGAGAAGCGAGACGTGTCGGTCTTTGGGCTTAGTTGCCTTAATATCGTTCGCGTCTTGGGTAAATGAACGAGCCGTCCAATTCTTATTTGGACAAATCAGGTTTAATTGCTTTATGCTTCAATAAATGATAGGCGTCCTGTTGACAGAGACAGACTCGCCTTTCGGTTATCCATTTTTTTTGGCATACCGTTAGGTGCGATAGATATTTTACAATGGAGAGTTTGATCCTGGCTCAGGATGAACGCTAGCTACAGGCTTAACACATGCAAGTCGAGGGGAAACGGCATCAAGCGCTTGCGCCTGATGGACGTCGACCGGCGCACGGGTGAGTAACGCGTATCCAACCTGCCCCACACTAAGGGATAACCCGCAGAAATGTGGACTAATACCTTATATTTTCCACCAAGGGCATCGTCGATGGAACAAAGATTTATCGGTATGGGATGGGGATGCGTCCGATTAGGTTGTTGGCGGGGTAACGGCCCACCAAGCCTTCGATCGGTAGGGGTTCTGAGAGGAAGGTCCCCCACATAGGAACTGAGACACGGTCCTAACTCCTACGGGAGGCAGCAGTGAGGAATATTGGTCAATGGGCGTGAGCCTGAACCAGCCAAGTAGCGTGCAGGAAGACGGCCCTATGGGTTGTAAACTGCTTTTATGCGGGGATAAAGGAGTCCACGTGTGGATTTTTGCAGGTACCGCATGAATAAGGACCGGCTAATTCCGTGCCAGCAGCCGCGGTAATACGGAAGGTCCGGGCGTTATCCGGATTTATTGGGTTTAAAGGGAGCGTAGGCCGCGTTTTAAGCGTGTTGTGAAATGTAGGCGCCCAACGTCTGCATCGCAGCGCGAACTGGGACGCTTGAGTACGCGCAACGTTGGCGGAATTCGTCGTGTAGCGGTGAAATGCTTAGATATGACGAGGAACTCCGATTGCGAAGGCAGCTGACGGGAGCGGCACTGACGCTTAAGCTCGAAGGTGCGGGTATCAAACAGGATTAGATACCCTGGTAGTCCGCACAGTAAACGATGGATGCCCGCTGTGTGCCAATTATGGTACGCGGCTAAGCGAAAGCGTTAAGCATCCCACCTGGGGAGTACGCCGGCAACGGTGAAACTCAAAGGAATTGACGGGGGCCCGCACAAGCGGAGGAACATGTGGTTTAATTCGATGATACGCGAGGAACCTTACCCGGGCTTGAACTGCCGGTGCACGATCCAGAGATGGTGAGGCCCTTCGGGGCGCCGGTGGAGGTGCTGCATGGTTGTCGTCAGCTCGTGCCGTGAGGTGTCGGCTTAAGTGCCATAACGAGCGCAACCCCTCTCCGTAGTTGCCATCAGGTAATGCTGGGCACTCTGCGGATACTGCCACCGCAAGGTGCGAGGAAGGTGGGGATGACGTCAAATCAGCACGGCCCTTACGTCCGGGGCTACACACGTGTTACAATGGGGGGCACAGCGAGTTGGCCGCGCGCAAGTTCGGTCCAATCAAGAAATCCCCCCTCAGTTCGGACTGGGGTCTGCAACCCGACCCCACGAAGCTGGATTCGCTAGTAATCGCGCATCAGCCATGGCGCGGTGAATACGTTCCCGGGCCTTGTACACACCGCCCGTCAAGCCATGAAAGCTGGGGGTGCCTGAAGTCCGTAACCGTCAAGGAGCGGCCTAGGGCAAAACCGGTGATTGGGGCTAAGTCGTAACAAGGTAGCCGTACCGGAAGGTGCGGCTGGAACACCTCCTTTCTGGAGCTGTACGCCTTTCAAAGAAGAGAAAGTCGCTTTTTTGCGCTTGTCGCTTAAAAGGACGTTTTTTTTCAGGAGCGTGGCCTGGCTTTTAGCCTTGCCTATAGGCACTTTTACCTTGCTCGTTGTTTATACCATATTCTCGTGCTTCTTTCACTGTTTATTTTTATATATTACTGTATAGATCAAGAGAAAGCGGAAGCTGGGCGACATTGTTCGTCCCGGGTCTTGGACAGGCACCACTCGGACACAGTCCTATAGCTCAGTTGGTTAGAGCGCCACACTGATAATGTGGAGGTCGGCAGTTCAAGTCTGCCTGGGACTACTTCTTTTGT
>NZ_QENY01000044.1:0-3319 GCF_003096815.1 Hallella colorans | reverse complement strand
TCGTGGTTTATTCCACGGTTTAAAACAACACAGCTGAAAGTATGGGCGGCCATCCCTTATCTTGCCTATTTCGTTTTATAACCTTTAGGCATGCATCAAAATCAGGATGGCCAATCAATAAGAAAGTAACTAAGGGCGCATGGCGGATGCCTTGGCTCACTCAGGCGATGAAGGACGCGATAAGCTGCGATAATCCGCGGGTAGGTGCAAATAACCATTGATCCGCGGGTTTCCGAATGGGACAACCCGTATGTCTTAACGACATTCATCCACATTAATTGTGGAGGCCAACGGAGGGAACTGAAACATCTTAGTACCTCCAGGAAAAGAAAATAAATTAATGATTCCCCCAGTAGTGGCGAGCGACCGGGGAACAGCCCAAACCGTCCGGGTCTTAGGCTCGGTCGGGGTAGTAGGACCGCGTCGTTGCACTTTAATTTTGAGTGGAACCGGCTGGAAAGCCGGGCCATAGCGGGTGAAAGCCCCTTACACGAAAAGATTAAAGGCATAGCGGTATCCTGAGTAACGCGGAGCACGAGGAATTCTGCGCGAATCCGCCGGGACCATCCGGCAAGGCTAAATACTCGAGTGAGACCGATAGTGTACCAGTACCGTGAGGGAAAGGTGAAAAGCACTTCTACAAGAAGAGTGAAATAGTTCCTGAAACCATGCGCCTACAAGCGGTCGGAGCGTGTATATACACGTGACGGCGTGCCTTTTGCATAATGAACCTACGAGTTACCATCACCGGCGAGGATAAGTCTCATGAGAGACGCATCCGCAGTGAAAGCGAGCCTGAATAGGGCGAAATATAGTCGGTGGGGGTAGACGCGAAACCAAGTGATCTACACATGTCCAGGTTGAAGTCCCGGTAACACGGGATGGAGGACCGCACCAATAAGCGTTGAAAAGCTTCTGGATGAGGTGTGTGTAGGAGTGAAAGGCCAATCAAACTTGGAGATAGCTCGTACTCCCCGAAAGGCATTTAGGTGCCGCGTGCGATGATCCGCGTGAGAGGTAGAGCGACCGATAGGTCGAGAGGGCTTCACCGCCTGTCAAGACCTGACGAACTCCGAATGCTCACGCGCCGCAGTCGCGCAGTAAGGGGGCGGGTGCTAAGGTCCGTCCCCGAGAGGAGAAGAATCCAGACCGTCGTCTAAGGTCCCGGAATTCTGCCTGAGTTAGTCTAACGAAGTCTGGTCCCCGTGACAGCCAGGATGTTGGCTTGGAAGCAGCCATTCATTCAAAGAGTGCGTAACAGCTCACTGGTCGAGGGTCCGGGCATGGATAATAATCGGGTATAAGGCAGATACCGAAGGCGCGGGATAGCAAATAATAAAAGTATCGGTAGGGGAGCATTCCATCGGCGTAGAATGCGGGGGTTGACCCCCGCTGGAGCTTATGGAAACGCAAATGTAGGTATAAGTAACGACAAGGAGGGCGAGAACCCCTCCCGCCGTAAGTCTAAGGTTTCCCGGGCAATGCCAGTCATCCCGGGGTCAGTCGGGTCCTAAGCCTCAGCCTAATGGCGAAGGCGATGGTCTAAACGGTTAATATTCCGTTACTTCCTTTTGGAGCGATGTGGTGACGGAGCAGTGAAACGGCCGCGGGGCGACGGAAGTCCCCGTTGAAGAGTGTAGGCGTAGACATGGGCAGGCAAATCCACCCATTGAGCCGACCTTGATAGTATGGATTTCCCTTCGGGGCGATCCAATAGCGCCGGTAATCATACTCCCAAGAAAACCCGCTAAGCATATCCATTGGGAACCCGTACCGCAAACCGACACAGGTAGACGGGTAGAACATACTAAGGCGTTGAGAGATTCATGGTTAAGGAACTAGGCAAACTGACCCTGTAACTTCGGGATAAAGGGTCCTCGTAATTTACGAGGCGCAGAGAATAGGTCCAGGCAACTGTTTAACAAAAACACAGGGCTGTGCTAACACGAAAGTAGATGTATACAGCCTGACACCTGCCCGGTGCCGGAAGGTTAAGAGGAGAGGTCATCCCATTTGGGTGCCGCCTTGAATTGAAGCCCCGGTAAACGGCGGCCGTAACTATAACGGTCCTAAGGTAGCGAAATTCCTTGTCGGGTAAGTTCCGACCTGCACGAATGGTGTAATGATCCGGACGCTGTCTCGACCATGATCTCAGTGAAATTGTAGTATCGGTGAAGATGCCGATTACCCGCGATGGGACGAAAAGACCCCGTGAACCTTTACTATAGCTTAGCATTGACCTTGGTCATCCGATGTGTAGGATAGGCCGGAGGCATTGACGCGGTCGCGCCAGCGGTCGTTGAGCCATCCTTGAAATACGGCCCTTTGGCTGTCTGAGGTCTAACGCGCTAATAGCGCGGACACTGCTTGGTGGGTAGTTTGACTGGGGTGGTCGCCTCCAAAAGCGTAACGGAGGCTTCCAAAGGTGCCCTCCGGCCGATTGGTAACCGGCCTTATAGAGTGCAATGGCATAAGGGCGCTTGACTGGGAGGCAGACATGCCGAGCAGGCAGGAAACTGGGGCATAGTGATCCGGTGCAAGTGTATGGAAACTGCATCGCTCAAAGGATAAAAGGTACTCCGGGGATAACAGGCTGATCCCCCCCAAGAGCTCATATCGACGGGGTGGTTTGGCACCTCGATGTCGGCTCGTCACATCCTGGGGCTGGAGAAGGTCCCAAGGGTTGGGCTGTTCGCCCATTAAAGTGGCACGCGAGCTGGGTTCAGAACGTCGTGAGACAGTTCGGTCTCTATCTATCGTGGGCGCAGGAGTTTTGCGTGGTGCCGTCACTAGTACGAGAGGACCGTGATGGACAGACCTCCGGTTTACCGGTTGTGCCGCCAGGCGCACCGCCGGGTATCTGAGTCTGGTATGGATAAGCGCTGAAAGCATCTAAGTGCGAAGCCTTCCGCAAGATAAGAACTCCATAGAGGGTCGTCGCAGACGACGACGTTGATAGGGCGCAGGTGTAAAGACAGCGATGTCAAAGCCGAGCGCTACTAATTGCCCGAACGCTTTCTTGGCCTGGTCCATGTCATATCTTATGTTTATGGATTAAAGGCAATTTTGGCCCATGTTTTCAGTTGTGGCTTTGTTCGCCACGGTTTCAGCTTGTGTGAATACGTCACCCATACGCGGGTTTACATGACGCGGATGTTAACGCTTGTCGTTGTTTTTTGTATGTCATGCAGCCAGCGAAGAGATATCAGGTGGTTATTGCGGCGGGGTCCCACCTCTTCCCATTCCGAACAGAGAAGTTAAGCCCGCTTGCGCCGATGGTACTGCAATGCAATGCGGGAGAGTAGGTAGCCGCCTTTTT
>NZ_QENY01000043.1 GCF_003096815.1 Hallella colorans | reverse complement strand
CTCAGACGTTTTATCCATTCCTCCGTACCATTGCGTCGGCTGTCCGAAGAAAGTCTGTCCTTATTGGACTCGTAAAGGTCGCGGTACACGTCCTCAAAGAACTTCTCCGAGCGTCTGGCGTTCGCGTCTGACAGGGAACTGCGCTTAAGAACCCAGTCAATGCCTATGTGGTGAAGCTTGCGCACCTCGGCCGTCATTGCCGCCTCTATCTCGCGCAGGGAGTCGAAGCGTATGATGACTGCATACAGCATCGTAAGAAGATGGGTGAAGCCGTCAAAGGTTTTCACATACCGCTCACCGCCGTTTCGACGGCTTATTTCAACTATTTTATCATGGTCGAGAGATTTTATCAGCTGACCATATACCGGCTGTCCGAAGAAATGTGTACTTTTGCCCATGTTATCTGAGTTTGGAAGCAAAAGCAAAGATAACAAAAAGGGCTGATACCTCGTGAGAAGTGTCAGCCCTAAATTTGTATCTTACCCAAAAGTTTAGCGGACAGTAATAATAAAATAACAGTGGAAGTACAGAGAAAGGAAAGATGAATTTCACACTTTTAAGGACACTACCATCCTATTTTTTGCTAGTTCACTAATATCATACATAGAAACTCCACCTTTTGAACTTTCTAAGCTCTTTGATATTTGTTGTAGAGAATATTTTTTGCCATACAAATGGCATAACATTACTAAGCATGCTGCTCCACATTGCATAGCGTCATGTCGCTTTATAAAAACAAAACCTGCCATTCTTATTTTGTTAATGAAATAGTAAAAAGCAACTCTCTTCCTCTCATGTGATAACTGTAAGCGTAGGTATTCATCATGTTAAAAATGGTGTAACTATAATACTGTTGATTGAAAATATTTCTCATATCAATACAGAAACGAAATGCTTTGTGTCTGTAACTGACCCCTGCATCGAAGATAGCCATAGTCTTGGTAAGATCTTGATACATTTCCTTTGTTGAAATATCTGCCATTGCCTTGAATTGCAGATTTTTTACAGGCTGTAATACCAAGTTGATATCATGTGTTTGCGACAAGAAAGATTTTGACACGTTTTGTACCTTTGTAAAGTTCTTTGAAAAGCTATAAGTATAATATAACTCCATAAAAGAAACAGGTTTGAATGAAACAGATGGAGCAACATTTAGACTGTTCCACGAATAGCTGTAAATCATACTGTTTTGCATCATCAAGCTCTTGCTGTGCATATAAATTCCGTACAGCGAAAACTTGGTGTTGATAGCTTTTACCTGTTTTGTAATATTGAAATAGGTATTAATATTGTCAGTGCTGTTAGGACTTAGTACTGGACATTCCTTAATCAATGTTTGCGACACATTCTGCGCCGACAATAAATTGTTATGCTGATGTGTGTAGCCTATACCAAAATTTAAAAAAAACATTTCTATTGGATATTTTAAATCGTAAATAGCATTGAGCGTAACACTCCTATTCTCACTCAAGATCCCTAAACTGTACCTTTGATAGTTCAGACTGGTTTGTATCGGTGCTGTTATAAAATCAGCCAAATCACCTATCTTGTTTGCATAAGCCCCTTGAAGCCTTATCGTAGCTCTTGGTGTAACATTGTATAGAAAATAAAATGAAGGATTAATTACAAAGCTCCATTTCTGCTTCTTTAATGGAGTTGTTCCCTCGTTTTCAAAATCGATTCTTGTTGTAGCCAATGATACGTTTGCTTTGAAATTATATTTCCGTTGTGGGTGGGTATATTCATATTGTGGAGAGAATGAAAAATCTAATTCATTTCCCTTCACGAGGTTAAAGCCTGAATAGTCATCAGTTATCAAAGCTGAATTAACCCTATCGCTACGATATTGGAATGAAAGAGGAAAATAAAATCGTGAGGCTCTTCTTTCATAAGTGGCAGAAATAGTTTCCTGATTCGTAAACTGTTTGCTGTCTGCACTTTGCAGAAAAGAGGCTACTCCTACGTCTGAAACACGAATAGTGCCATTAGGCATAGTAGTATAATTGAGAAGAGAGGAAAGACTCCAGCGAAACTTATTTGTTTTCCAACGTATGGAAAGATTGTTGGAAAACCCTAAATCGTGATATTTCTCATTTTGAAAGACCGAATTGCTATTGTTTTCAACTGTTGGCAATTCCGATTTTACGAACAAAGCCACTGATGAAAACCGATTGGTGATATATCGTTTATCGCTATTGTCCTTGTATTCGATAGTCAGGGTAGGCTTGTGAAGTGTGAAGGTAGGTTGGTATTGATAATCTTGCACTAATTCGTCCAAACCATTACCAAAAAACATCTTATGATTGTAAGCATAGTTGCATTGGGAATAAGCATAGCCTACATTTGTTCTTAACGACTTGTTTTCCGACAGTTTGTTGAGTAGATTGAAACTAACGGAATAATCTTTGGGATGGATATACCTTTCTCTTTTGAGTGGTGCACTAGAAGAAGATAAGTTGCCCAATAGTTTTACACCGAAAGATTCTAACTGGTTGTTTAGAAAATGATTGATATTTTCATCAGTAGCAAACTCCCTTATGTTCCCTATCTTAAATGTTCCCAAAAGTTGCATACGCGATTTGAAGAGCATACCTGCTCCATTAGTTTGGTAAAGTCCTCCATTACTGCCTAAACCTCCAATGGCTTCATATGTCCCGACTGGTTTAAACTTGGCGTGCTTTGAAAGTTTTATATTTATTGCCACATCATCAGATAGCACGTCTTTGTCCATTTTGGCGTCTTTATGATTATTCAACACCTGCACAGATGTAACGTAGTCTGCTGGGATATTGTTTGTGGCTACATTATATTGTCCACCAAGAAGATCCATTCCCTCAATGTAAAAATTGGAAATATCCTTTCCTAGATATTTTATATTTCCCGAACTAGTTACTTCTATACCGGGCAATCGCTTCATTGCATCTCTAAGCGTGTAATCGCCCTTCCCTGCGAAAGAACTCAACCGATAGGAAAGTGTATCGCCGCGCTGAATTATTTGTGGAGCCTTAACAACAACTTCCCTTAACTGCGTCTTTTTTTCAAGTAAAGTAATGTTCTTTTTTGTTTCTTTACTATCTATTACTAGCTTGGTTTTCTCAAACGAGATATGTCCGATAGAAAGTAGCACCTGCGTTTTAGAACTATTGTAGCTTAAAGCATAGCTTCCCTTCTCATTGGTAAAGGTATAGGCAATGGGCTTGTTATTTTCTAAAATCTGCACATTGGCATTGCTTATTGGCATACCATTAGAGTCAGACACAATTCCAGTCAACGTATAGTTTTTTTGAGCTTGTGCTTGCATCCAAACGAAAAGACAGAGAATATAAAGGAGTAATCTTTTCATCATTATTTAATCTCTAAAGGCACATAGCCATTCGTCCGTAGGCGTACTTGTACCCCATTGATAAAAACAGAGTTGCTTCCACCGTCGCCTTTTTCCACTCTCATGTCCGTAATGCTCTCAGTAGGGATGTTGGCTATCGGGTTTTCTTCAAAGTGATTTTTTGCCTTGATAAATTTTTCACGGCTGGTAGTAATGCTATTAGATATTTTAGGCGCAGTGATTGGCGTAGTACCTTGTCTAAACGTAATAGCTTTAAAGCGGTGGATATTCTCGGTATCACAAGCATACATTATCAGTCCAGGCAATCCACCAAACTTCCAAGGTCCGAATTGGGATGGAATTTCTGATGAGAACCAGACATTCCAAGTACGTCCGCCATACTCTCCTACCGCTTTATTACATAGATAGCCGCATATAGTATCGATCTCTTCGGTAAGTTGCCATGAAATACCGTTCACCCCCTCTTGATAAAAATAAAGACTTGGAGGGATAACACTATACACGGAGATTGATTTGTCTGCTACATTTACAAAGGTAGTTTGGTCAAAGTAGTAGGCTGTTTTCACCACGCGCTCTTCTGCTTTCTTTACCTGCTCTTCGGTTGCTTGTCCTGTCTGCATCAAAGAGTCTAACTGAAAAGTAGCATAGTCGACAAACTTAGCGTGAATAGCATCAAACTGCAATATCGTTGTAAAAGTTTCTGTTTCGGCATTCGCTGTTTTTACAGTGTATTCGTAAATACATTCATAATTATTATTTGTTTTCTGAGCGAAAACTTGTAAAGGAATGAGTAAAAAGAGGACTAAATAATTCTGTTTCATAACTAACATGCATTAATAATATCTAATATCGTTATTCCTGATGGAATTTTTTCCCATTTAGAAAATCTGTAAGAGTTTTATTTCAATCTATGTCTGATAGATTATCTCCATCAGGGTGAGTTCTAAAAATCCCTATCAAATTCTTGTTTGTAAAGGGTACTTTCTGTAGTTTAAGTACAAGCTATTAAAGTCATTTTTGATTTTCTTTGATTATGACATCCTTGCATAAGTCAAAGGCATTATTCTCTATTTCTACCTTTGAGGGTAAGGTAACTAATTTTAATGAAATACAACCAATAAAAGCTTGTATTCCTATTTTTTGAATAGATACTGGTAAGGCAATCTCATCCAAACTTAAACAACGTGCAAAAGCATATTTCTCTATAGTTCGCAGAGAATTGGGAAGTTTTATTCTTCTCAATCCTTTACATCCCGCAAAAGTGCGTTCTTTTATTTCTGTGATAGAATCGGGCAACGCCAACTCCTTTATGCTTTCACACAATGTAAAAGCCTTGCCACCTATGTAAGTAACAGTATTTGGTATCTTTGAAATCGTAATTCTGCAACAATCCCAAAATGCCCCATATTCTATCCTTTTAAGATTTGGGGGCAGTGAGTCTAAACGTAAATTTTCGCACATATTAAAAGAATTTTGTCCAATGATTTGCAGAGAATTTGGCAGATATATACGATGTAGATTTTTACAAGTATCGAAAGCTCTTCCATTGATTACTTCTAGCCCTTCGGGAAGTAAAACTGTTTTAATGTAATTATTAAATACAAAGCAGCATTTCCCTATAGCCTTCACCTGTTTTAATTTTTCATCTTTAGTCAAATCCACAATACTATCTTTTCTTTCCCATTTTACAAGTTCAAGGACACCTGCAGAGTCCGAGACCTCATATCCAAGTTTAGAGGTCTGACCTTTGACAAATTCAAGTGAGAAAAAAAATAACAAAAGGACAATAAATATTTTTTTCATAAAATGTATAAATCCTTAATTCCGCAACACTATTATAAATTAAACTTTTTAAGTACCTGAGCAACAAAAAGTTGCTCAGGATTTTGCCATGTCAGAATTTTCACTTATCTCAGTGTTGCAAAAAAACAAGAGAATCCGACGATAGACATGGCAAAGGTACAAGTTAAATATGAGAGACTCACTCCTTTTGGGGGATTATTTTCAATCATGGAGCAATTTGGCTCCACATTATCATCTGTAATCGACTCAACCCTCGGTCTAAGGTGTAGATCGTTCGGTTATCAGTACAGCGAAATCATCCGTTCTCTCATGAGTATCTACTTCTGTGGCGGTTCATGTACCCCAGGATGTCACTACTCATTTGATGAACCACCTCTCGCTTCATCCGACACTTCGCACTTGTAGCTCTGATACTATCCTCAGAGCGATAAAAGAGCTGACGCAAGAAAACATTTCATACACATCAGATATGGGCAAGACCTACGATTTCAATACGGCTGACACTCTTAATACTTTATTGCTCAATTGTATATTTGCATCTGGCCAACTGAAAGAGGGTGAGATGTATGATGTTGATTTCGACCATCAGTTCATAGAGACAGAGAAGTATGATGCAAAGCCTACATACAAGAAGTTCCTTGGTTATCGCCCTGGCGTGGCGGTTATTGGCGATTTGATAGTCGGTATAATCCGTAACTTTTACAAGGCCATTATTCAAAGACTTGACGTCACTACTGTCCCGTTAAGGTGGACTAATCACTCTTTGAATTAATTGAAATACAGTCTATTAGGTGGTGTTTTGAAATGAAACGGACTTGATTTC
>NZ_QENY01000042.1 GCF_003096815.1 Hallella colorans | reverse complement strand
CTGATTTCAATAATGTCAAAGAACTCGATTGTCCCCTCTTTCCGGGGTTATTTGATTAATATTTAACTGGTCCCTATTTTAACGGGACACTAATGATATAAAATAATAAAATTATGACAAATTAGGCAAGTACAAGCAATTTATTGACAAAAACAATATTTTTTTTAATTATTATATATATCTTTACACACAAAATTGATAAAACATTAAACAAAATTGTTTCACACAAAAAAATCTGCCATATGAAAAGACTAAATTTATTTCACTTATTTATTCTTTGTGTAGCTGCTTTCTGCTTTACGGCTTGCGAGAAAGAAGACTTGAATGACACGAAAGAAACAACTAAGCCAGTGACAGCTAAACTGATTGTAACTTATATGGGCGACACAACGAGGTTTAGTTCAGAGAGCAATGTGTTTGCTATAGACTCGAAAAAGAAGAGTGGCTACCCTGTAACCGTCAACAACAAAGCTGGCTTCTATACGACTTCTGACTGGGTTAAGCAAGGCGGTGACCGGCCGACAATTAATGATGAAAAATATGAGAGTTCTACCGTGTTAATTCAAAAAAATGGTTTGATCAGTCGTACTTACACATGCACCACCAGTGACATCGCATGCTTGTGTTATTATGAAGATTTTAGCATCACAAAACATCTACCTGACTATGCCCAGCATATGAAAGGAACTATCACGGTCAACATCAAGGCTTATATTCAGAACAGGCTGCAGAGGGAAGTTACTTACAAAGTTGACCGCAACGCCCCCGAGGCGTGGATTATCTTTTATAGTGACAAATCCTATCTAACACAAGAGTATGACAACGATGGGTTACACAACATAAACAATGATGAGGGGTGGATTCATATAGGGGTAGGTGGAGCTGATTAAACAAGCATAAAGGAGGCAAGATTTTGCCTCCTTTATGCTTGTTTATAACGTTCGTCTTCATCAAAACTGTTAGTGAGTGAATATTTGTCCCGCTTCATCCCAGTCCGTTTCAAAGCGTTTAGCGTTACTGCCATCAATATCCTCAGAATCCCAGTCATCAACACCCACTGTAATGTTTGGATTTTCGTTGGAAGTGACCATGATACCAGTATTCCCCATTAGCGTCTTTACATACACTTGTGGTTGTATATATGTTTTTTTCATTGTAAAATTAATAATTGTTTATTTTCAAAATCTAAATACAAGTCGGACATTAAATTTATTACTTGGGTAATACTTGTCTTGCCAAATCGTCTCGTATTTTTCTTCGGCAGCATTATATATGATAATATCATTGAGGGCATTGTCAATATTCCCTGATTCTGTTTTTCTCACTGCATAAAGTGCGGCAGACCTTTTATATGGAATAGAGTATTGATAACAAAATGGTTCCGCAAAGGTAAATCTTTTTTTGGGGTCCAAGTCAAGTGATGTAGGATCTGTCGCAGCCAGCATATTATCAAGATCTCCATAGCTCCAATCCTCATTATTCATAATGTCATTTTTTTGCCACATAAACTCTCTTCCGCCACAGGCCATAAATATTAGTCCCAAATCTTTCCATGAAGGAACATACCAATTTGTCCAGTCAGGTTCTTTTCCTACACTTATTCTGGAATTACCTGTATAATTATACCATGATTCTATTTCCTGTAAAGACAACCAGTTTTCTCGATAGCCTTTCGTTGCGTCTGCAGTTTCTTTTGCCAAGGTAGACAAAGATATGGCAAGTCCGTGTTTCTTATATGGAGACGGCCCTTTTCCGTCAGGTTCTATATATACAATCATCGCAACTGGATCTTCACCACTTTTGTAAGCCACTTCGCAGTCTTTGTAAATATTCCCCTTGTCTGTTATGATACTGCCAAGTTCTGGCTCTTGTGTATCTTCGGTGTAGCCATAAAAGCTATCGGAAATCTTAATCGTGTAGTTATATGTTTTACCAGCCTTTAGATTTACTCTAAATGGAAAATATGTGCGCCCATAAGAGTTCTCGTTACCTACGATATATTTACCATCTTTCTTGATTTTACATTCCAGCCACACATAGGAGTAGATATTTGTGTCATCCCTATTTCTAATCGCATTGTTAATGTCCTTTATTTTAATTCCAGATTTAGGATCCCATGATATATGATTCAAGGGTACGACAAAGATATCCTTTCCGTTGTTCATGAGAACAGGTTCTTGGTTTGGATTATAGTTTTTAACGTCAATGGAGTAGTCTCCATATCCACTACCACTTGGGGTCATAGAAGTACTAACCTTACCTTGCCGATCGATGGAAAAGAAAGCGTCATCGTACACGCCTTTCAGGCCTATTCTGCTTATTTCGCAATCTAATCGACTGGTGGACCGATCCTCCACGTAAAATTTAATTTGCGAGAGAAGGTGGTGAAATTGCAAGAACACCTCACCGTTGTTCATTAGTTTGCTTTGATTTGGCGCATATGCGGCAACAATATCATTCTCCCCTCCAGTAAACACCCCAAGTCCGATGTCGCCCTGTTGTGACATTTCCAATTTGGTGCCCAAGATATTATGTGCGTTCATTGCAACAAAATTAAGGGAGTAATCTGGCCATAATTTTATATTTCTTTTATCCTTGTACATAAAATTGCCATTTCCATCATTGATGAATTCCACATCTTTCATGTAAGGAGTGTGGATAGCGTTGTCAGAGAATGCGTTCACAAAGAATTGTTTCAGCTCTTTTCTAAAATTTTTGGAGTCCATTGCGGAGCGTGTGCCGTCTGCGCCCACGACCGAAAATCTTATTGCGTCTTTGGGTAAAGACATGTTTTCGACTTCTTGTTCTTCCGTACAGGATGTGAAGCCCAATAACAACATGGCTATAAACGCAAAAGCCATTGAATGTAATAAATTAAAATGTTTCATTTTGCATAATTATTTTGTTTAATATTTATTGTATCTTTATGTCACCCATGTTAAGGATTTCACCAACGCTCTCTTTCGGGTTCTCTATCCTCTTGCTGCTCGGTTCTTGGCTCTGTCCGTTGGCTCTCGCTTCTTCGAGTTTCCTCCTGTATTCTTCTCTGTTCATCTTGCTTTTGCTTTAATTGTTCTTGCTTTATAACCTCCTGCCGTAACTTCTTCCATTCTCCCTCTATCCTTGACAGGGTAAGGTTTCGGTCTATTTGGCTGACCTTGATGCGGTGTGTTCCGTCCATGAGGAAGTATCCTTGCAGGACACTGGGGTTTCCGTCTTGGTCATGTTGGTAATATCTGTCTATTTTCAAGCCTTGCTCCTCACAAGCCGTTTCAAAACCGTCAAAAGACCACGCTTTAAGCCCTCTGAGCGCATTTCTCGCCTTTTGCTTGATAATTCCCCGTTGTTCCTTTCCGATGTCCTCTGCGGTCTTTAATCCGTATTCTCGGGCAACTTTTTCGGCTGCTGCCTTGGCTCGCAGCCCTATCTGTCCGTCATCAATCACATTTCCGTCAAGGTCTATGCGGTTGATGATGTCGTGCAGGTGGGTGCGCTCTGCATCATTGGTGGAGCCGTAATGCAGGATGGTCATGCGCTGGGAGTTGTCAACGCCAAGATACTGGAGCCATTTATTGTGCGCTTCTTTCCACTTGCCCGTATCGTTTCCCCATTGTTCTATGAGTTCTTTTGATGGGGAGAAAGAAAGCCAAAGGAAATCACGCTTGATGTTCCCGTGACCTGTGCCATTCTTCCAGTTCCGCATTTCATTGAAGCACTCTTCGGAGGTCTGTCCCGAAAGGGCGTGAAGTTCGAAGTCCTCCGCAATCTCAACTCCGTTAATTTTCTTTTCCTCGGCATACTTCACGGCAGCCTTGCCGTAACTGATACTTTCCGCCTTGCCTATTATGCTCATATTTTCAAGAGATTTTTTAGTAACATGATTATACGCTCGTTCTCCTGCTTCACCCTTAGCCACTCATGCCCATGGAAATAGTTGTTGAGTTGCTGGAGGTTGAACCTTAGGGAAGACACGACTTTGAGCTGCTCACGTTCTTCTTCCGTGAACGCAGCCCTCGGTGTCCTGCCTAAAATGACATTTCGGAGATAGTCCGAAACGGACTTGTTGCAGTTCCGTGCCCTATCCTCGATGATGCGCCTTTCGGCATCGTTGACCCGAAAAGTGAGGGTCGTCTGACGGACTGGCGAGGAGATCTCCTGCCGTGTCCGGCTGAATGGCTTTTTATTTTCTTTTTCATTGTTGCCATTGTCTTTTCTTTTTATAGGGTTGATAACTTCTGTTCTTTCACATCAACAACCTGGGTTGATGCTTCAAATAGGTTCTTAAATAAATTTTCCCTCGCTGGTCAATTCTTGCCAGCTCACATCTTCACGTTCGGTCTCAAGCTCATAAGACAGATCCTCCAAAAAGTCACTGTATTCTTCATTGCTCATCTCCTTGCCGAGTTCACGGATGTGCGCCATCGCACGCTTTACAAATTGTCTTGGTGTCATACCTGTTAACTTTCTGTCATGTTGTCACGTCTGTTATGAGCCAGACAATTTGCTTTTGCTGTCTGCGTGTTGGAGCTGCATGCTCCCTTTTTGCTCTCCAGTGTGCTATTTATCGTATTAATTTCTTTTTTAGCTTTAGAAAGCATAAAACCAACCTCTTCGAGTTCTTTTTTCTTTGCATAGAGTGTTTGCTGGGCTTTTAATGCTTCATTCTTCATTTCGTTTACATATTCTTCCCATAAATTCACCACCTCTTCAAAACTCATTTCCTTGTAATCATCCTGATCGTAATAATTTGAGCCGAACATAGAATTGCTTAAATCCAATAAACTTGTCTTCATTCTCTGCATCTTCTGCTCTGCCATTTTGATACGCAGCTTGTCTGCATGTATTCGCTGCTGCTCCACGTCTCTGTGTTCGGCTCCTGTCTTGGCTTTGCTTTCCCCTCTTTCCATATCCAAAGCCTTGGCTACCACATCTTGTAGTTCGCTCATATCCTGTTCGTTCAGCTTCAGCGTCTTTCCTGTCTGATGGTCTAACCAGTCAAAGACGATGTGTGCATGGTGGTTGAACTTGATGTTCCCTGTCTCTTCGTCTTTGTACCCCTCATCATGGTGCATATCGATGCGGACAACATCGAGTCCTTTGCCTCTTGCCCACTCCTCGATTGGCTTGAAATCCGATAATTTGGTGTCTTCCTTGATTGGCACGACACCTTCCCGAATTGGCGACCAACCTGCAACTGTATATTCTTTTCCAGTTTTCTTATTTGTCATAGTTCGGTCTTTGAGTGATGGAGCTTGATGTTTCTTGTGGAGCTTTTTATATTCTTCTATCATGTCTTTGAAGAGCTGCTCACAGGTTTTCCCTTTGTATCGAGGATTGACCCAGCTTCTGTTGTTGTGTGAGAGTTCCTGAAAAAAATAGATATTCACGCCAGCTTTTTTCAGTCCTTCGATGTAACCTTTCGTGCGTTTGTTGTGTGCTTCCACAGAGCCAACATTAGCTCGTTTGATGTGTATTCCTGTTTTTGCCATTTCGTAAGTTATTGCTTCCGTCATTAGTTTGCAAAAGACAATGTACTGTTTCTTTTTTCAATAGAATTGAGCTTTTTGAAATCTCTATCGATCATTTTCGTGAATTTTGACAGTTGCAAAATAAATGACTTAACAGCAAATAAGCATCCTCAAAAAAATAAAAGTCTTATATTAACATTTTCAGAACCTTTTTTCAGACTTGGAGAGTTTTTTTTGTTAAAAAACAACCTCCATTTTTTTTGATAAACCAATAAATTCATGATAATGACCGCATCCTGCGTTTTCCTTCTCTTTTATTATCTCATATATTTGGCAAACGTCTATATACCATAACTTGTTGATACGAATAGAAAGCTAATTCGTATATACATATATACGTATAGACGGCTATAAAACTATACGGCTATATGTTGGTGAAGGCATATCCATTGAATGATATGTCTTCACTTTTTTACTTGAACATTTATCTAATTTTTATTTCCGTTTCTGCCTTCGACCTCACTTTCCATCACCTTTGTAGTCATCATCGACTT
>NZ_QENY01000041.1 GCF_003096815.1 Hallella colorans | reverse complement strand
GACCGCCGCACGGAGGTGAACCATCCTGCCAGTGGTATTACCACCTTTACCTACGACAATCTCGGCAATGTACTCACCAAGCAGACTGCCAACCTCAAAAAGGAGGGCAAGACCATCAATTACGAGTACGATTACGGACGATTGACGGCTATCAACTATCCCGACCACCCGGAAAACAACGTAAAGTACCACTACGGCAGTGCCACCTCTTCCAATAACCGCGTTGGCAGGCTGATGCTCCGTGAGGACGGCAGCGGTGCCATCGAATACTACTACGGCAATTTGGGCGAAGTATTGAAGACCGTGCGCACGCTGATTGTGCCCAACCAGGCAGTGGCAACCTACGTCACACAATGGAAGTACGACAGCCATAACCGCCTGTTGGAAATGATCTATCCCGATGAGGAAAAGGTCACCTACGGCTACAACCTCGGAGGACAGGTGGACCATGTGCGTGGCTATAAGTCCTACGGCTACGATTATGTGAATAAGATTGGCTACGACAAGTTTGAGCAGCGCACTTATCTCAAATATTGTAACGGAGCGGAGACCTTCTACTCCTATGACCCACAACGTCGCAGACTGCAGAATCTCGTGGTGAATGCCAAGGCAGGCACCATCATGGACAATGCCTACAGCTATGATGCCGTGAGCAACGTACTTGGCGTAAAGAACAATGCTCCACTCCCACAGAGCGGCAAGGCTGGCGGACAGATGAGCCACAGTTATACGTATGATGCACTGTATCGTCTAAGCACAGCTAATGGAACGTACAAGGGTGCGGACAATAAGACAGCTTCTTATACTCTTGCGATGGGCTACGACAACATGCACCGCATCACGAGCAAGAAGCAGCACCTCACGCAAAGTAACGTGCAGTTCAACGGCACGCTCAACGCAGGCTACGACCTCACCTACACATACAATAATGATGAGGGCAAAAAGTTCCAACTGACCAGTGTTCGTGACATCAATTACCGCACGGAAGAAACTCCGACGGACAGCACCAATATCAACAACGGACACAAGTACACCTATGATGCCAACGGAAACCTTGTCTACATCAACACCTCCCGTGTAAAGCATGACGGCAAGGAAGACGACAGGGCAACCGAGCAGAAGTACAAGTGGGACGAGGAGAACCGCTTATTAGCAGCCGACGAGAATGGTTTTGTAAGCAACTATTGGTATGATGCCGACGGTGAGCGCACGGTGAAGACCTCAGGTGAGAACGAAGCCATCTATGTGAACTCCGAGTTCTCGGGTGGTAACACTGGTACGGCACGCTTCAGTCTCTATGTCAGCCCATACTTGGTGGCAGGGCAAGGTGGTAAGTACACCAAACACATTTACATTGGCTCACAAAGAATCGTCAGCAAACTTGGCGACTTGGCTTCTTATGGTGGAGACCCAAGACGAATACCATACGCAGGCAATGAAGCTGACGGTGTGACTGTCAATTACAGGGGTAAGTACAATCAGCAGTTGCAATCCATCAAGGAAAATTACAAGACATTCGATTTGCCATACAACGGTGTGGACAATACCGATTATGTCAATGGCAAAGGCTTTAGCAGTGATGACGACACGCCGGAGGCAGCACAGGCAAGGGCAATGGTCAAGACGAGAGCTGGCGAAGCTGGCACTAACGAGCGGATGCAGTTCTACTATCACCCCGACCACTTGGGCAGCAGTAGTTACATCACCAACTTGGATGGTGAGGTCATGCAACATATTGAGTATGTGCCATTCGGAGAGGTATTCATCGAGGAGCGCAACAATACTTGGAACACCCCTTATCTCTTTAATGCGAAGGAATTTGACGAGGAGACTGGATTGTATTACTATGGGGCGAGATACTATGAACCGAGGTTGAGCATGTGGATTTCTACAGATCCTCTGCAAGAAAAGTATCCAAATGTTGTAACATATTGCTTTGTATATGATAATCCTTTAATGTATATTGATCCTACTGGTATGGGACCTGAGGATAACCCTAAAGTTCCATCTGATAAGGAAAAATACGCCATGAAAGTTGTTGACTTTATAAAATGGGCTTCTCAAAATTATAATGAAACGACAAATGGAAAGAGAGAGTATCCACATAAAGTTAGAGGAAAATACGTTAATCAAAATAAGCATGAAGTAACTGATACGGAATTAAGCTCTGCAAAGAAGTACAATATGTTCGTCACTATGAATAAGGTCTTTAATGTAGATGAATCAGATGCTGTTAATTATTCTAATTACGAAGCTCATATGGTTTCTGCTATTATGACAGGTTTTGTAACAGGAACAGGTCCTGAGAATTATAATTTCCCAGAAAATGGCATAATAAGCTCTTTATTTATAGGTTCTGATGTGCTAAATTCAGCTATTGCAGATTTTAATAAGGGAGAGTCTGTAAATGGTAAACAGTATTCATTTGGATTGGTTTCTCTCGGCAAAAATGTATTAAGCGAAGGAACGCCATATAATATGACAGGACTTGTAGGAAGTGCTAACATTACCATTATTCGTGGTAAGAATAATATGTTAAAGATAACTATTTTTAATATAACAAGTTTAACTTCTGGAGCTTTAGGAAAGGAAATCGCCCCCAAGGAAAAATTTTATCCAAAGTCATACATGAGGGGGCTTGGCAAAAAGGTTCCATATGGAAATGTTAGTCAAACATTTAATCTATATATAAGGAACCCAAAATGAAAAGACCCACTATAATATTCTTCTTTTTTATAATTGGATATGCGCTATATTGGTGCATATCTGATTATAATTATAGATACAATAAAATAAATAGTATCGTAGGAATTTATAAGTTAGATTTTAATCATACTGATTCTGAAATTTATAAGGATTCTATTGAAAAATATAATAATTTAAGATTAATATTTAATTCTGATATGACATTTTCCTTATCATTTTCCGTGCCATTTATGGCTGATACTGTAGGAACATGGAAGGTTGGAGGAATGAATGAATGGAATGAAATTGTCTATCATAATGACATTATAGATCAATTTGGGAAATTTGATGATGGGGATACGATTATATATATAAATTCCCCAACTCCGCAAAAAAAAATCAAGAAACCAACAGAAATAAACAAGGTTTTCTTTGTGAGAATAAAGTAATTTTCTCCTCATTCACGCCCTTTGTACCAAGGCAGGAAAGATCAAGGAACACCACAATCGGGTAGGAGGTAAATGTTATTCATAAAAGGCATTTACCTCCTACTTTCACATTTACCGACCTCCCACACCACCGTACGTGCCGTTCGGCATACGGCGGTTTCGTACTTTTACACCTCACGGTGTGTGGCAAGTTGTTTTCAGCTATCCCTTTGAGTAACGTCACTTCTATCCTATTGTCGGATTCCGTCCTATCGTCTTGGATAGAGAGCTCCTTTCGGACATCTGACGAAGAAATTAGCAGGGTAGCATTCATTTACTATTGCACTGCACGATTCGGTCCTTCCCTGTAGGCACACGTACCTTGGGTACTATGACCTCTGCTGACTTCTCACGGCAAGCTTTACTCCGCTTCTTTCGTAAAAACAACTATTTGAAACGTCCGTGAGACCTCCTCGGATAAGAACATTATCTTTCCATCTTATACCTACTTCATTTACACCGACCATTCCGAATAGCTATGGGACTTTGATTTGTCTGGCAATCTTATCCATGGTCATATGCCTTATATGAAGTTTCTGTTCGTTAGGCCAGATGTTTGCCGCCGGCTTCCTTCAGATTTCACCTCACGATGAACACCCTTGCCTTTGGCTATGTAATTCCCGCTATTAGGGCTTACTCGGGACTTCCACCCGTTAGATAATGCTCATGCCGAGCGTACCAAAAGAGTTTTGTCCAAAGGATGGACGAGAACAATCCCGTGGTGCGCTGGAAATTCATCAGAATTTTATCAATGATGCCAAGTGTAAAGCCCCAGATATGAAATGCCTCGTAGCAGAACCAATAACAATTGATAAGGAGGAATATCACCGATATACCCCGCATAAAGTCCATGACTTTACCTAATGCCCTTAAATCATCTTCCTGTGCCATAATCGTATTGTTTTTGGGAAGCCTCCCCCAACCCCTCCTAAGGAGGGGAGATAGAAATGCTCGTTTGTTTAATGTTTTCTTCGCCTAAGATTTACCTTACTTTGTCTGCGGAGTTTACGCTGCCATGCCGCTTCTTTCCAATCATCGTTGCCCGTAGATGTGAACGAACCTTTTATCACATCCTCGATGAGTTCATCAACAAAATTATCGCTTTCTTCCGTATTCTGTTGCGAGGGTTGAACGGTTGGCGATTGTTCCAAATGGACAGACGGACTGCCATACAGCGTTTCGTCCAAGAATGGGTTATGGGCAGGATTGGAGAAATAGGCATTGAATACATTGGCGGAATATCCCTTGCCCAATCGTGAACCGTTGAATGCAACACCCCGCTCGTCATCAATAAAGGTAATGCCGTAAATTCTTCCATTATCATTCTTTCGAATTACCACACGCAAGCTCTGTTCCTCCAATCTTTGCCGAAGTTCTTTCTCCGTATTGGGAGAGGTACGCATTGTTTGTAACACCTTGTTCCTTATGGTTGGTATCAGTGGTTTGATGGTTTGTTTCGACCTCTGTATCCTGTTCTGTATGGCAGTATAGCCCACACCATGACCGATGTCCGATGCGTTGATGGGTGTGCTTACCTTGTCGCCCTAATCATCAGTAGGCACATAGACTAAGCCGTCATACTTCTTTCCCCGAAACTCCGTCTTCACTTCTTCCACTGCAAGATTGTAAGCGGAAAGAATGGCATTCAATTCTCCCAAGGAACAGAAGCGATAATGCTTCAGAACCGTGCGGAGGGCACTTGCGACCTGCTCTTTGATATTTCCTTGGGTGGTATCAATCTTGGGCGTTTCTTTCATTGTTTTGTCATTGACCTTTGAACTTGGAATGAGACCAAACCTCTTTTCCAAGGCATCGGTAATCTTCTTGCTCCGCCGTTTCTCAAACTTGTCGTTAATCTTTCGTCCCTCTCCGTCCACTCGAAGCGACACGATGTGTATATGCTCATGGGCGATGTCGTTGTGTTTGAACAAATATAGGGCTGCTTGCCATAGCCAAGTGCTTCCATATACTCTTTGGCAATCTGTGTAAGTGTTTCATCGGATAGTTTCTCGTCTGGGTGCGGATTGAGCGAGCAATGGAACACCGTTTTCTTCGTTCGGCATTTCTTCGGTATCAGAGCCTCCATATCGACAAACACCTCTGCCATCGTATAAGTTCCCTCTTTGTTTTGATACAAGCCTTGGGCAAGAAGAATGCTTGCTTCCTCTTTCTCTACTTTCTTGAAGTTGTAACCTAATGCCCCTCCAAGGTTTTCCGTGGCAGATATTTTAGCAATCATTTTTTGCGGTAATCTATCGTAAGACTGATAGCCTGTTCTTGCAAGGCAATGATTTGAGCCGAGAGTTTCTCCAACTTTTCAAGCAGAATCTGTGCGGTCTTCACGCTGTGATAGCTGTTAATGGCACGCACGGTCTGGTTATAGAGCACGCCAATTTTATGGATTTGTGCCGTCAGTTCGGAGAGTTTACGGTAGTATTCCACGGCGGATTTATCCACCGTTATCACCTTGAAACTCTCTCCAAGAATGCGCCCACGTACGAAATCTGACTTGGTTTCTGCGCCCGAACGTTGAAACAAATCTATCGCCCGTTGCTGGTCTTTAGGATTAGGAAGACGGGTATCCCATCTGTCCCATCGTTCAATCTTGTCATTCATTGTCTTACCTTTTTGTAATTACGACTTTGGAGTAATTTAATTCCCCTGTGGGGCAAGGGTCTTTGTCGGCAGAAACGGAGTTTGTCGGACAAAGACACACCTTGCCAGTATAAAGAAAGAGATAGTTTGTTATGTTCCATAAAGTAACCTTTCTGGGGTGCGAGAGTTCAAAGTTCAAGAAGTAAGTCAAGAGATAAGTTTAGACTAATCTCTTGACTTACTGACTTTATGAGCTGACATATTTTTGACTAAAGT
>NZ_QENY01000040.1 GCF_003096815.1 Hallella colorans | reverse complement strand
GAGACCTCTGCAAAACTTTCTCTTCCTCTCATAAATTCACTTATAACCACATTAAATCTAAGAATAAAGCCTATCTAAGGATCAAAAGGGCTTATATACCCTCTATTTAATATATATTTCTCCCTTATTTGAGAGAATTGGACACAATTATCCCAGGAGTTCGATAAAGATTGTATGCAACAGCCTCCATAATATGTTGCGCATGTGTCTTTGCCAATCCCACATATCTTGCCACTCCTGCACGAAACCATCTATGCATAGAACCAAAAGTACGCTCAACTCTGTATCTAATCTTACTGATGCTAACATTGATACGTTGCTCCCTTTCTGTAATCTTCTTGCCTCTAACCCCTTTGTGCATGATTCTGCTCTTGAGCTTCATCCGAGTAAGTACTTCCTTGTTCTCTGAAGAGTTATAGCCTTTATCGGCATAGACAGGTGTTCTAACAGGAAGATTGGCTTTCTGCAAAGGAGTTTCAAGATGTTTGATGTCACTTTCATTGGCGGCAGTTGTTTCCTCAGCCAAAATCAAACCATTCTCGTCAGTCACAGTATGTCGCTTATAACCAAAGTGAAGTTTGCCCATCTTCTTAATCCATCTTGCATCTCCATCAACGTTTGGCTTAATAACTTCCTTGACCATTGCTTTTTCTGAACTATCACGACTGTCTGCTTCATTACGGTCTTCCACTACTTCATACTCCTTGCGTCCACGCGGACGGCGTGGAGTATCGGTAATGCTCGCATCGATAATAGCACCACGCTTAACGATGACACCTTTAGACTCAAGTTGCCGATTGATTTCATTGAGAACCATATCATAAAGTTCTGCTTCCACCAACGTGTTGCGAAAGCGGCAAACTGTAGTACTGTCGGGAGCAGTATCTTCTAGACCCAAGCCAACAAACCGACTGAAAGAAAGACGATCGTTTACTTGTTCCTCTACCTCACCGTCACTAAGACCATACCATGTACGAAGAAGTTCTATCTTGAATAAAATCAAGCTGTCATAACTTGGACGACCTGTTGATTTATAACCTTTGGTATAAGCGATTTCTATGATACCACGGATAGGTGTCCAATCGATTAATTTATCTATTTGGGAAAAGAAGGTCTGCTTGACCTTACGCTGACCGAGAACGACATCGGCAAAACTGGGAGAAGAAAGAGTTTGTTTCATACCATAAAGGTACAAAAAATAATGTAATGAGCAAATTTTAGGATAAGAGTTTTGCAGAGGTCTCAACACATCTATTTACTTTTTAAATGTGCTTTCAATGGAAAAATATAAATGGTAAGATTACATTTCTTACTATCTTACCATTTATAAATTACCTATCTATTTTCTTAAAATTTTAAGAAGCGATACAGTTGAAAAAAATATTAAGAAGCCGACTACAAATAATTTAGCAATTCTATTTTTGCAAATGTCATCATATGCAGCAAATAGTACTAATAAAATAGATATGACGTAAAGTACTATATATACAGATTTCATATTAGCAGAATGTTGCACATCCAACCATAGCCCCACTTACTGCACCCAAAGCTGTGCCAGAAATCGTCCCAATTATAGGTAAGGTGAATGTACCTGCGCCAGCACCGCCGACAGCTCCTAATCCTGTAGAACCGATAGTTCCGATTATACACCTAATGGCTCCTGTCCAATCTATAGGTATTTTTTTTGTTGCTTCTTTTTTACTTCTTTTTGTTGCTTCTTTACTTGTTTTTGTTGCTCCTTTACTGGTTCTAGAAGATCTTGTTATTGTAGAATTATCTTGCAGGGACTTTGAATAATATATTACCTCCACAGCTGCGTCAGCAGAACATCTCAAACTTTGATATTCTGCAGAGTTTTTGTCCAATTTGCTATTTTCAACAATATAAATAAGCTGGCTTCTTAACTTCTCTAATGAAGCTAATGTATCAATCTTAACAGACTTCATCTCTTCTAAGGTTCTGTAAGCCTCAGGAGATATATGTGCTGTAGCAAAGTCTTCTTCATTAACTGCTCTCGTAATTGGAGTAACATTTCCTGCAAGTTTTCTTGCATAAGAAGCTGCCTCATCTAAATTCTTAAAATGTTTGGATTCAAACAACTGAAGAAGTTTTACTACATCCTCATTCACGTTTTTGCTCACATTCGAAGTAGAATTGATACTCTCTATGGATTCTTCATCAGAATTACACGCAGAGAACATAAAGCAAGAAAACACCAACGCAAAAAATAAAAATGTCTTTTTCATAAAAATTAAATTTGTTAAAAACAATGAGTTAGCGTGGCAAAGATAGTATATAAATTGTATTTGGCAATAATTTAGGATGTTTTTTTTATCTCGATACGCTAAATCATTTTTTTACATCATATTGACTTTTTGATATTAAAACGGCACATATTATTTGATTTCGGCTATTTTTTTTAATAACGTTAATTACATAACCAAAGGGTGAATGGAAGGGGGTGTAGGGGGCAGCATAGCCCCCACAGCGGTTAGCACCTTGGAGCGGAGCGGTTAGATGTGCGCCCGATGAGTGGAGAGAGGAACGAACGGAACGAAAAGGGAAAGAGGAGGAACGACGATTGACCGAGCGCACGAGTTGAAGTGAAACGGAAACGATACCATAAAAGCCAAAATCCCACCATGTGCAAGAATTGCATGAGGTGGGAATGGTCTTGCATCTGATGCAAGTTATTTTCCTTTCTTTCTCTTTTTGTCTTGGAGGTAGAAGTAAATACCGCCTACACACGCAACGACAGACACGAAAATTGAAACGATAATTGCTCCCATATCTATTTTTTTACTTCTTTCATTTTCCCTTTTAGTCCGTTGATTATCCAGCCTATTCCCTTACCGTTCTTAGCTGCACGCTCTTTCAAGTTCGCCAATTCATCGACAAGGTTAGGTAACTCTTTTTGAGCGGTCAAAAATAAGTTCTTGTTGGCGTTTATTTCCTCTTTGGTCATGTTCATGTTATACAGGAGATAGTCAGACACTTCCTTTTTGAGCATTCCATAAGGACCAGTGATATTGCCAACCTTGGCTGTAAGTTCCCTCTTTTCTAATTCTTGGTCTCTGTTCTTCTGAATATACTTTGGATAGAACGTGTAACCGACAACTTTCTTTCCGTTGCGCCCCCTCGATGCAACTTCTTCCCTTTCCCAAGTAAACGAATAAGGACTATTCTCGTCAAGTTCTTTTTGAGCTACTTCAAAAACAACACTCTCCAAACGATCTATTTTCTTTAATTTTTTTTCAATGGAAAACATTTTTCGGATTTCATCGATGGAGTAGTTTAATGGTTTGTTCTGTCCGCTTAACAACTCATAGAAACGCATCGAGTAGACAGATTTGAACTGCATCGTGGTCTTTAATTCATATTTGCGATACCCCTTTGTGAAGTCTAATACTATGTTCCAGACGTTAGGAGACACACGGAATTTTGCTACTCCAGTACCCAAATTTACCCTTACTCTCTCCAGCATATGGTCGAGATACCAAACATTTCCTTTAGTCTGCTCGATGGTACGGTTAGACATGGCTTTGAAAGCTTTCTTTGCCTTTGTATAGTTGTTGTCTTCCTCGTTGGCGAGGATGTAGCGTACAGGCATTGTTATATCCTTGTCACCGAAAAGGTTTGTTTCTACTTTCATACCAATCCATTCTGCAAAGTTCTTGCCCTGCAGTTCTGCTTGTGCCAACTCCACAAGTCGGTACAAAATACGCTTCTCATATACGCTAAAATCGTATCGAGCAGTCGTGAGCATATAGGATTGAATTACATTCTTGTTTTCTTCAATAGGTCTTGCCATAAATTTGTGATTTACAATTACATTGCAAAGATAAAAATAATTTGCTACTTATTAAAGCACAGGTGGCAAAATTTATTCCAAAAGTGGCATATTAAACATTAAAAGGGTATTCCAAAAGTGGTATATTAGTATTCCAAAAGTGGCATATTGGTAGTTCAATATCGTGATTAATAATAGTTTATAGATTTCGATAAGCATATAACATACCATGCTATAGACAAAGCATCGGTTTTTAGAGGGCTACGCCCGAAAAAAACTATGCGAAAGGGAATAAACTGGAGGGAAAAAGCAGCGCAGCCCCCTGGGGGGGTGGGGGGTAGCGTAAGCGTGAAAAAAGCCAACTTTTTATGGCGTGTACACAAATAGGTACACGAATATTTGGAAGTTTGGATTTTTGTTTCTATCTTTGCCACGAACATTATAGCAATAAAGCCATGCAGATAGTATCAACAAGAGAATTTAGAGCCAATCAGAAGAAGTATTTTGAGTTGGCGGAACATGAGACAGTTTTTGTTTCTCGTAAAAATGCACGTCCCATTGTCATTAGCGTTGCCGATGATGACGACTTTCTTTCAAAGGAAGAACTCTTATCAATTCAGAAAGGGTTGGAGGACATCAAAAATGGCAGAACTTACAGGATGCAGGAGGGTGAGAGCCTTACGGACTTCTTAAAGCGCACAGAAGAATGTATAAAATAGAATTTTCGGAAGAAGCTACAAAGGAACTTCTTAAACTGATGAAGTCCGATGTACAAGCTTATAAAAAGTTTGAGAGCCTTATCCCCGAACTTCAAGAACACCCATACACTGGAACTGGACATCCTCACCAGCTTCGACACGTGAATGGCATCTGGTCGAGAAAACTTGACAAGAAAAACCGCCTGCGTTATACGGTCAATGATACGACAGTAATAGTGTTCATCGTATCGGCTATTGGACATTATGATGACAAGTAGGGGCTATCTTCTTAGTCCCCTATTTCGTTGTTGTTCCTCTTCCCTCACACCATTGGCAATGTTTCTTAATTCCCTTTCCGCCTGGTCCCATCTGCTGCCATATTGAGACTGGCATATCACTCCGCCCATATTAAAGGCTGCACGTCTTAGGCTCTCGGCTGTATCTTCATTGCCTTGCATGACGAAAGACAACAACCTCCTATCGTCTGCATCAAAATGCCCATTGATATGGAAAACGAAACTGCGAATTATTGCAAGACATCTTTCGATGATTGGGATTTCTTGAAAATCTTTGATTACTTCCCGCAGCTCTTTGTTCCGCTCCACAACTTTGTTGTGCTTAACGACTAACTCGTTATACTTGGAAACGGCTTCCCTGCGTGTTTCATTAAGTGCAGCCTTTTGCTGCTCTTTCTGTTCCTCCTGCTGTGCTTTCAGCCCGACTATTTCCACCTTGATGTCGAAAATCTCCTTTTGTTTGGCGTTTATTTGCTCTCTAAGGGCTTTTATCGTCTTGTCCTTGGAACTCTGCCCGAAAATACCTTTAATGCCTTCAGAAAGCGTTTTTGCGGTCTCTATGGCTGCTTCTTTGCGTGCCTTTGCCACCTTGAAACGCTCCAACTCCTCTTGCATCTGTTTTGCTTTCTTTTCCCTCTCGTCCTCGATTTGCCTTAACTTGACTTGCTCGGCAATATTCTTGTATTGGATGGCTGAAAGATGCTGCTTGTCGCTCGACACCCCCCTATCCATTTGCAGGACTTCCGCTGTTATCGTCTGCATCTCCACCATGTCTTGGCGGTTTAGTTTCAAACTCTTTCCTGTCTGTTGGTTAGTCCAATCAAAAACCAAATGGGCATGTAGGTTAGGTTTCCACTCTCCCTTTGGATAGCCCTCGTCCTTATGGATAGCAATTTGAAAAGTGTCTATCCCGAACCGCTGTCGGTACGCATCGGACAGCCTTTTCAAATCTTCCATTGTAGTTTCGGACTTAATGACTACGACCGCCTCTCGTATCGGGGTGGCTTTGGATTGCATACGCTGCCCTGTCGATTGGAGGTATCTTGACTTGATGTTTTCAAGTCGATCCGTCTGCGTATCTTTCTCCCAATACTCGTTGAGGTGGGAGAGGTCTTTTCGAACATAGTCGAGTTCTTTTTCCCTTTTGTTGTGCTGTTCACTGCCACCCTTGACAGGCTGCACGTGGATAGATGTTTGTTGTGCCATAAGTTTGTTTTTTAGGGGTGTGTCCTGGGGGGGCAAGGGGGTGTCCCCCTGCCCTCGGAGAGCCCACAACCCTTCAAGGGTTATAGTGGGCTATAACCTGCACACAGAGTTTACCTGCCGGCAAAGGTATAAAAACATTCTCAGCATGCAAGAAATTCGGCAGACAAAATGTTGGAGCCCATACACAATCGAAACTCATTGATAATATTCGGTAAGATTAAGATAAATGGGACTGAACACCAATAAATGAACAGAGTATAGCAGAAAAAGAAACAACACGAGACCTCTGCAAAACTTTCTCTTCCTCTCATAAATTCACTTATAACCACATTAAATCTAAGAATAAAGCCTATCTAAGGATCAAAAGGGCTTAT
>NZ_QENY01000039.1 GCF_003096815.1 Hallella colorans | reverse complement strand
TTAGTAAAAACAAAGATAACCAAAAGGGCTGACACCTCGTGAGAAGTGTCAGCCCTAAATTATTTTGTTTAATAAAGTTTTACCGGACAGCAATAAATAATAATAAAAAGAGGTAAAAGATACATCATTGTTAACAAATGTTTTTTTATTTCGTTTTATTAAATTTTATTTGTTTGGTACATTATTTTTATTTATTTTTGTAAAACCAACATGTAAGAGGAATAATATACTATAAATGTCCAACACCCCAATGGACAAAAGTATGCTTACTTAACCACATCAAAAGACCTTTTATTGTATATTGTGTATATTGTTAACTATGAATTTAACCTTTACGATATAGATTTATGAAACAAAAATTAGCAATGTTGCTTGTAGGTTTGTTCTTAGGATTAGGAACGACGTGGGCACAGAACAAGATCAATGGTGTCGTAACATCAGCAGAGGATGGACAACCGGTGATTGGTGCTTCTGTTACTGTATCCGGAACAAAAACAGGCGCCGTGACAGATGTAGATGGTAAATTTTCCTTAACTACAAAAGAGAAAAATCCTATGATTACGATTTCGTACATAGGTATGGTAACACAAAAACTGCGCGGAACGCAGAATATGCGTATTGTGCTTCGCTCTGATGCGCAAACCGTTAGCGAAGTGGTTGTGACGGGTATGCAGAAAATGGACAAACGTTTGTTTACTGGTGCAGCAACCAAAGTCGATGCCGAGAAAAGCAAGTTGGACGGTATCGCGGATATTAGCCGCTCTTTGGAGGGACGCGCCGCTGGTGTGAGCGTACAAAATGTATCGGGTACATTTGGTACGGCACCTAAGATTAGGGTGCGTGGAGCCACCTCTATCTATGGTAGCAGCAAACCACTTTGGGTGGTCGATGGCGTTATCATGGAAGATGTAACAGAAGTAAACGCCGACCAACTGTCGTCTGGAGACGCTGCAACGGTTATTTCATCAGCCATCGCCGGTCTGAATGCCGACGACATTGAGAGCTTCCAAATCTTGAAAGACGGTTCTGCCACCTCTATATATGGTGCGCGTGCCATGTCAGGTGTGATTGTTGTTACCACGAAAAAAGGTAAAGCCGGTAAGACACACATTAATTACACAGGCGAATTTACCATGCGCTTGAAGCCAAGCTACAGTCAGTTCAATATCATGAACTCACAAGAGCAAATGGGTATATACAGAGAGCTTGAAGCCAATGGTATGCTTTCATTTGGTCGCACTCATCGCGCATCCACAAGTGGTGTGTATGGCAAGATGTACCAATTGATGAACACATACGACCCCACCACAGGCAAATTCTTGCTTCCCAACACAGAAGATGGAAAAATAAAGTATCTGCAAGCGGCCGAAATGCGCAACACTAATTGGTTTGACGAGTTGTTCAGCAACGCCATATCCATGAACCATTCTATTAGTATCTCATCGGGAACAGATAAGGCTCAGTATTACACCTCTTTCTCCTTGATGAACGATCCAGGATGGACTGAGCAAAGCAATGTGAGGCGTTACACTTTCAGCACGAACGCATTGTACAATATGAGCAAGCACCTGTCGCTCAATTTGATCGGAAATGCTGCCTATAGAAAGCAAAAATCACCGGGTGCCATGAACCAGCATGTAGACAATGTGACTGGTGCCGTGACCCGCGACTTTGACATTAACCCCTACTCTTACGCCATCAACACATCAAGAACGCTGGATGCCAACGAGTTCTACGTTAGAAACTATGCGCCATTCAACATTCACCATGAGCTGGCCAACAACTTTAATGATTATGATGTCATTGATACAAAAGTACAAGCAGAGCTTAAGTACAAACCTATAACAAAGGTTGAGTTGGCAGTGCTGGGAGCCTACAAGTTCTCTACGACAACCCAGGCCAATCAGATTAGGGACAACTCTAACGTCGCTTTGGCTTTCCGCGCTATGGACGACGCTACCATGCTTTATGGCAACCAGCGTCTTTACACTGACCCAGACGTGCCTAACAGCTTGCCATTCTCAGTACTGCCCAATGGTGGTTTCTATCGCGAGACAAAGTACAAGATGAACAGCTGGGACTTCCGTGCCACTGCAAGCTATAACGATGTTTACAACAATGACCACATCGTGAACCTCTTTGGAGGTATGGAAGTGAACAACACCGACCGTAACCGCAGCTATTTCAATGGCGTGGGCATGCAATACGAGATGGGATTGCTCGGCTCGTACGATTACAGATATTTCAAGCAGTCGAGCGAGGAGAACGAAATTTACTATGACTTGTCTAACGGACATAGTCGCGAAGTGTCTTTCTTCGGAACTGGTACATATTCTTGGAAAGGTCGCTACACCATCAACGGAACAGTGCGTTACGAGGGCAGCAACCGCTTGGGCAAAGCTCGTAGTGCACGATGGTTGCCTACATGGAACATCTCTGGAGCATGGAATATGCACGAGGAGCCATGGTTTGAAAAAACTTTCAAGAACAGTCTCACACACGCCACATTCAAAGCGTCTTATTCTTTGACGGGCGACAAACCTGCCGTGACCAACGCTGCGGTAATTATCCAGAGCTACAACCCTTGGAGACCATTTACGGTTGACAAGGAATCGGGGCTTGAGATATGGGATTTTGCCAACGATGAACTTACCTATGAGAAGAAACATGAGCTTAATCTTGGTTTTGACTTGGGCTTCCTCAACAATCGTATCAACGTTACCTTCGATTGGTATCGTCGTAACAACTACGACTTGATTGGCCCGCGCATCACCAATGGAACTAAGGGTACCATTGTAGAATATGCCAATGTGGCTTCCATGAAGTCGAATGGAGAAGAGCTTTCTATATCCAGCAAGAACATCGTGAGCAAAGATTTTACATGGAGCACAGACTTCATCTTCTCTCATGTCAAGACAGAAGTGACCTCATTAAAGAATCGTCGTAACCTTATCCAGATGATTACAGGTTCTGGCTTTACGCTCGAGGGTTATCCGTATCGCTCTTTGTTCTCCATGGATTTCCAAGGATTGAACGAGAATGGCATACCAACCTTTATCAACCAAGATGGAAAGAAGACTACCAGTGATATCTACTTCCAATCTCGTAACATTGAGCATTTGAAGTATGAAGGTCCTGTCGATCCTACCTATACAGGTTCTTTGGGCAATACTTTCTCTTATAAAGGATGGCATCTCATCGTCTTTGCAACTTACGCTTTTGGCAACAAGGTGCGTCTTGACCCAGCCTTCTACTCTTGGTATTCTGATCTTGACGCTACACCAAAAGAGTTCAGAAACCGTTGGACAAAAGCAGGCAACGAGATGACAACCAATATACCTGCCATCCCTGACTTGCGCCAACGCCAACAAGACCAAAAATTGAGTTACGCCTTCAATGCCTATAACCGCTCCACAGAACGTGTGGCAAAGGGTGACTTTATACGCATGAAAGAAATTTCACTGTCGTATGATTTCCCACAGCGATGGGCTAACTATTTGCATTTGAACAAGGTCAACCTCAAATTGCAGGGTACAAACTTGTTCCTTATTTATGCGGACAAAAAGCTCAACGGTCAAGACCCAGAGTTCTTCAACGCTGGTGGTGTAGCTGTGCCAATGGCTCGACAGCTCACAATGACACTCAGAGTTGGACTATAAAATTCCTTTAACAAGTTAAGAATATGAAAAAGATATATTTATTCCTTTCGGCAGTCTTCGCGTTGGGCATAACCACATCATGCAATGACTATCTCGACAAATTGCCTGATGACAGAGCCGAAGTGGACAACGTGGATAAAGTCCAGAAACTTCTTGTTTCGGCTTATCCTAAACAAGACCCAACTTATATTTTTGAAATGAGTAGTGACAATGTTGATGACAACGGAATAAACTATGGTTACTCTCCTAAAGAGGAAGAACTCTACCGTTGGAAAGACGTTGAAACAGAGGGTAACGATGACCCGAAATATATTTGGAACCACTGTTACACCGCCGTGGCCTCAGCCAACCTTGCGCTTCAGGCTATTGAGAACTTGGGGTCGCCAGCCGAACTCAATGGTGCCAAGGCAGAGGCGTTGCTTTGCCGCGCTTACGCCATGTTCCGTCTTTCTACGGTGTTCTGCATGGCTTGGAACCCCGCAAAGGCAGAACAGTATCTCGGTTTGCCTTATCCTAAGATACCAGACGTGTCGGTGAACACTCGTGGCACGCTCAAGCAACTCTACGAAAACATCAATGCGGACATTGAGGCAGCCTTGCCACTGTTGGACGACACTTACCTCAAAGTCCCCAAATATCATTTCAACGCAAAGGCAGCTTACGCTTTCGCGGCTCGGTTCAACCTGTTTTATCTCAACTACGATAAAACAATCAAGTACGCAAACGAGGTTTTGGGCAGCAATCCATCAGGTGTGCTCAGAAACATGAACGAATATGCCTCACTGACGATTGATGCATTCTCTAACAAATATATCAGCACTTCAGAGAATGCCAACTTGCTAATTCTGACATCAGTTTCTCGTTTAGCCCGCACAGGTTCACGTTTCAACCACAACACGAACATAACAGACTGTGAAACATTTTGGGCACCCATGCCATGGGCTCCACATGGAGGGTCAACCAACAACTGTCTCGTCGAGGCGAGCCAGCTTTATGGCTCCAACCAAAAGATTTGGATTCCAACCGTCAACGAGTATTTTGAAGTAACCGATAAGATTAACGACACAGGATTTCCGCATATCGTGAGACCCATATTCACCACAGACCAAGTGTTGCTTGAGAGGGCAGAAGCGTATGTGATGAAGAAAAAATACACAGAAGCCTTGGCTGACATGAACGCTTGGATAACCGCACACACCAAAACAGTGCAAGGAACAGCCAAGCGGCCTACGCTCACCCAGGAAAGTCTGAATAAATTCATCAATGATACTCCTCTCGCAAAGGATACCATTACCACCAATCGTGACCGAAGTATCAAAAAGACTTTGCATCCACAAGGGTTCACATTGGAAGAAGGCACACAGATCAACATGATATACATGCTGTTACAAATGCGTCGTATAGAGACTTTCTGGCACGGCGGTCGCTTCCTTGATATCAAACGTTACGGCATCACCGTATGTCACCTCTTAGATGGAGAAGACCCCATTTTCTTCAAACCGGGCGACTTGCGAGGCGCTATCCAATTGCCACTCGATGTAATCGACGCAGGACTGGAGGCAAATCCAAGAGAAGCAAACACAAGTAAGACTCCTAAAAAATGAACACAATGAAATATATCAAAATCATCATGCTGCTGGCACTCATTGCGGTGATCAACGCCTGCAAGGAAGACGACGTTGATACAAACAACTCTGTCTTCACCAAGACTACCACGCAGCAATCAGAGTTTGACAAATGGTTAGAGGCCAATTACGCCAAACCTTATAACATCGAGTTCAATTATCGTTACGTTGACAAGCTCACCAATAACTATTATAACGTTGTTCCAGCCAACGAAAAGAACTCAAGAGCCATGTCCATTCTTTTGAAGCACGTATGGCTTGACGCTTACACCGAACTGATGGGAAAGGATTTCCTGAAGAAGAATTGCTTCCGCGTTATCCAGCTCATTGGCTCTCCAGAGTATGACGGACAAAACAAAATCATCCTTGGTACCGCTGAAGGTGGCATTCAAATTACACTTTTCCGTATCAACAATCTTGACCTTGACAATCTTTATGTCAACCAAGACGATCCATTGAAGAACCATCGCGACTTGCCACTTGACCTCAACTACTGGTATTTTCATACCATGCACCATGAGTTCTGCCATATCCTGACGCAGAAAAAGGAATATTCAACAGAGTATCGCACGGTTTCCGTTGGTAAATACCACACCACCGATTGGATTAACGTTTCTGACGAGCAGGCTCTCCACGAAGGTTTCATCAGTGGTTATGCCAGCGAACAGTACAATGAGGACTTTGCCGAATTGTATTCCACATACGTTACCTCTACTCCCGCTGCATGGAAGAAGCTGATGAACGAGGCTTTGATTGTTCAAAAAGACCAAGACGGCAACATCCTCTATCAAAAGGACAAAAATGGCAATGATGTGTACAAAAAGGATGCGGATGGTAATCTAATCCCACTGTATGACAAAGATGACAACCTCGTGCCAGCTACCGATGCCAAGGGCAATATCATGTGGGAGAAAGACAAGGACGGCAAATATATTTATATTCTTGACAGCAAGGGCAACCGTATCCCACGCTACTCTATCCACAAAAATGTGAAATACCAATATGATGATGATGGTTCTTTGTTCGCATATTTTGTGTTCAATGGCAAGGCTTATTCCATTATGGCTCATGGTGGCGATCCCGTTTACCAAGTAGACGAAGATGGGAATACCGTGTTTGACAAAGACGGCAACCCTGTACCAGAGTATTTCAAGGTACCCGTATTTGAGTATGAACGTGCACCACAAGTCGACACCACTGGGCTTGATGCCATTCTTAAAAAACTTGACATCCTCAGAGCTTATTTCATTAACACTTGGGGTATTGACATTGACAAGCTTCGCGACATTGTCACAAGAAGGGCGTCAGAGATTCATCAACTTGATTTGAAAACATTAAAATAAGGAAACGCAATATGAAAAAGATATTCAATCTCTTCACTTTCCTTGCGGCGATCCTCCTTGCGACGGCTTGTTCGCCAGAGGTCGATGACTTGTTTGACAAGTCCTCATCGCAGCGCATAAGCGAGGCCATCAATAATACCAAGGACATCCTCACCACACCAGCAGACGGCTGGGTTATGCACTATTATGGATCGCCCATGTATGGCGGCTACAACGTACTTTGCAAATTTGACAAAAAAGACCGCGTCACTGTGGCCAGCGAAGTTGCTGGAAAAGATTCCACGTTTACATCACATTACAAGATAGAACAGAGCCAGGGTGTGATACTCTCTTTTGATGAGTACAATGACATCTTCCACTATTTCTCCGACCCTCACAATCCAGATGGAAACGGTGTTGACGGAAAAGGAATGTTAGGCGACTTGGAGTTTCGTGTAATGAAAGCCTCTGCCGACAGCATCATTCTTAAGGGCAAGAAGCACAACAACCGCGTGGTCATGGTACCATTGAAGAAAAGTACCAATTGGGCCAATTACATCGATGCCGTCCAGAAACGCTTTGCCAGCATGAAATACAATATTTACGATGTGGTCATCAAAGGCAAGAATTACAGAGCTTTGCGCAGCCAACATACAATCTCATTTACCAACCCCGACAGCCAAGATGAAACACGGCTCAACTTCGTAGTTACAGACAAAGGATTTAAACTGTACAAGCCAGTAACCATAGCTGGCGAAACGTTCTCGGAGTTTATTTATTCTGATGACGATAAATGGGTAGACGCCAACAACAAAAACGTGCTATTGAAGCCTGTTGTACCTCCTATTACCGAACAGTTTGTAAATACCAATTGGTTCTTTGCTTTCAGCAATTTCAGCGCTTACGGACAAAAATACTGGAATATGATTAAACCCGGAGCTGCAAGCATGGGAGAAAATATCATTGGCGCAGGTCTTGGTAAAGAGCTGATTAATAAAAACAAGGGACCACAATTTGGTTTAACATTCGCAAGCAAAGGCAATAAGAAAACTTATTGGTGCCAGTACTATTTCACCTATAAAATAATTGGCAAAGACCAAATAAGCATTGGCTTTGAGGGAAAGGGCAATGGCAACGCTATATATTATGCTAATAATGCGGGCTATTTACCTTGTGTGCTACCCTTTGTCAAAAATGTTAAAGGGAAGTTTGTAGACCGGGTGTTCAAACTCGAGACAGACAATCTCAAGAATCCGACCTATATCAAGTTTACTGAAGTTGACAATCCTGAAAATACTTTCACGGTTTCCCGTAACTATATTAAAGATTTCTTTGCCAACTAAATTTAAAAGTTGAAACATAACCTCACGCTCCCCACAAGGCTATCCCACTCACAACGAGTGATTGTCTGTGGGGGGCGTATTACGTTAAATAGCCCCATCCACTCTTTCTGCAAACAAAAACATCCCACCATTGTATTTCACGGTAAATAAACTATTACTGTCCGCTAAACATAGAAATCCTCATTCCAACTCATTGAGACACAATAGTTCGGATGACAGCATGTTAGTGACAAGCCCCCTTATTCATTTTCTGTTACCTCTGGTGGCGATTCAGCCGCTGCTTCAAGCATGAGTTTCATGTCGGCATCCGGCATGTTG
>NZ_QENY01000038.1 GCF_003096815.1 Hallella colorans | reverse complement strand
GACCGCCGCACGGAGGTGAACCATCCTGCCAGTGGTATTACCACCTTTACCTACGACAATCTCGGCAATGTACTCACCAAGCAGACTGCCAACCTTAAAAAGGAGGGCAAGACCATCAACTATGAGTACGATTACGGACGATTGACGGCTATCAACTACCCCGACCATCCAGAAAACAACGTGAAGTACCACTACGGCGGTATCAACTCTTCTTACAATCGCATCGGACGTTTGACGCTACGCGAGGACGGCAGTGGTGCTATCGAGTATTACTACGGCAATTTGGGTGAGGTGTTGAAAACTGTGCGTACGCTGATTGTGCCTAATCAAGCAGTGGCAACCTACATTACACAGTGGAAGTATGACAGCCACAATCGCCTCTTGGAAATGATTTATCCCGATGAGGAGAAGGTAACCTACGGCTACAACCTCGGTGGACAGGTAGAGAAGGTCAGTGGCTATAAAACTACCCATTACGACTATGTCAGCAAGATTGGCTACGACAAGTTCGAGCAGCGCACTTATCTCAAATACTGTAACGGAGCGGAAACCTTCTACTCCTATGACCCACAGCGTCGCAGACTGCAGAACCTTGCAGTCAATGCAGGTGGCAAGACCATCATGGACAATGCCTACGGTTATGACGTGATGAGCAATGTGTTATCGGTTGTCAATAAAGCGGCAATTCCTGAAAAAGGCAAGGCAGGCGGACAGATGAGCCACAGCTATACTTATGACCCACTGTATCGTCTAAGCACAGCCAGTGGAACGTACAAAGGTGCGGACAATAAGACGGCATCTTACACCCTTGCCATGGGCTATGACAACATGCACCGCATCACAAGCAAGAAGCAGCACCTCACGCAAAGTAACGTACAGTTCAACGGTTCGCTCAACGCAGGCTATAACCTCACCTACACATACAATAATGATGAGGGCAAGAAGTTCCAACTGGCCAGTGTTCGTGACATCAACTACCGCACGGAAGAAACCCCGACGGACAGCACGAACATCAACAACGGACACAAGTACACCTATGATGCCAACGGAAACCTTGTCTACATCAACACCAGCCGTGTAAAGCATGATGGCAAGGAAGATGAAAAGGCAACCGAGCAGAAGTACAAGTGGGACGAAGAAAACCGACTCCTTGCAGCCGATGAGAATGGCTTTGTGAGCAACTATTGGTATGATGCCGACGGTGAGCGCACGGTGAAGACTAGTGGTGAGAACGAAGCCATCTATGTGAACTCCGAGTTCTCAGGTGGCAATACTGGTACAGCACGCTTTTCGCTCTATGTCAGCCCATACCTCGTGGCAGGGCAAGGTGGCAAGTACACCAAGCACATTTACATTGGGTCACAAAGAATCGTCAGCAAACTTGGCGACTTGGCAAGTTATGGCGCAGACCCAAGACGCATTCCTTATGCAGGCGATGAAGCTGACGGTGTATCCGTAGACTACAAGGCAAAATATAGTCAGCAACTACAATCCATCAAGGACAACTACAAAACGTTTGACTTGCCTTATTCTGGAAAGGACAATAACGACTATGTAAACGGTCAAGGCTTCTGCTGCAACGATGGTACGCCAGAGGCTTCTCAAGCAAGGGCGATGAATGCCAACACACGTGCTGCTGTAGATAATAATTTCCATGACAAGGATGCGTACGAGAAGATGCAGTTCTACTATCATCCCGACCACTTGGGCAGCAGTAGCTACATCACCAACTTGGACGGAGAAGTATCGCAGCACATCGAATATGTGCCGTTCGGTGAAGTATTCCTTGAAGAACGCAACAATACGTGGAATACCCCTTACCTCTTCAATGCCAAGGAGTTTGATGAGGAGACGGGGTTGTACTACTATGGTGCGAGGTACTATGAGCCGAGATTGAGTCTGTGGATGAGTACGGATCCGATGGAAGAAAAATATCCGGCGACAAGTTCCTATTGCTTCGTAGCAAATAACCCTATTAAATATTTTGATTTGGATGGCTTACAATTATGGGTTGCTAATAATGAAGCTATGAGTCTTTTATTACATACCTTAGCACCTGAAGATCGAGGGTATGTGGTAAGAGATAAAAATGGATTTATAGATTCTAAAATACTAACAGAAGGTGTAAAACATTCTGTTTCTAATAGTGAAAATTTAAAGTCATTGCAAAAAATTGTCGCTGATCCAGATAACACTGTTCGATTGTATGGATTAGTAGAACAATATGATTTTTTATCGGTTAACAATGAAAAAAAGACTAAGATTTTTGAAGCTCCGAATAGACAGAATCTATATCGAGAACTAATGGAGGGTTTTAGTGGAGATGAATCTATGAAGGCCAAATACAGTGAAACTTTAATACAACAGGGAATTGTAGACGAATATGAATTAACAGGAAATCTCGGTGCAACTTTACGTCCCAAAAGGTTAACAAATGTTTTTCCCGCAGGACAAATGTCCATGTCTAATGATGTCGAAATATACATAAGTTGTAAAGGTACTACAACCTTGGAGCAAGTTAAAACACTTGGACATGAACTATATGGTCATACTCTGTTTGGAATTAGCGGATTAGATCCAAGACATGGAGGAAATACTGGACGACCTGATGGTAATCCTACTTTGGAAAAGCAAATAATTAAATCTGAAATGGAATCAGAAAAGAATTGTAATCAATGAGAAGTATTCTTCTTTTATTTATCTCACTAGTAGTAGGCGGTTGCTCCTGCAGTCAACTGTCTACTACTGTGTGTAGCATTGATAGTATTGCTGTGTACATAAATGATACGTTATATATAGCAAAACCATTTGTATCGAAAGATATATCAAAGGAAATAAACAATAAATTTAATTGGTCAAATATACCCAATAATGATCTTGAATGGAGAGGAAAGGTCTATATAGAATTTACTCTGACCCAAACAGGTAGATGTATAGACATTAAGATTTTAACAAGAACTAATAGCAAGTATATTGACACAGAAATAGTTCGATGTATAAGAAGAATAAAATATAATATCCGTTATCGTTCCAAACATAAGGTTAAAGTTTTTGCGATTGTTGATTTACAAGGAGGTCTTGGATAATTTATCATTATGGTATCAAAGAGAAAATAGATAATGCCCCAAATTAGGTATTGTGAAAATAAGGTACTGATTATTAATGCTATCTGACAAAATGAAAAGTGTGAAGGCTGGAATTAACGCTTTGCTTTCGCATTATTTCCGACATTACAGCATAAGCACATGAGCAAAGATATTTTTTGGGTACTTTAAGCTCCAGATTGGAAGTTATCAAAATTAAAAGAACAACAAATATGGCACGCAAACGACAAGTCACAATAGTGATAGATAACTGTATGACATTAAAACAGCAAGAATATGGCAAACAGACCGTTAGTCCATATATAGATTGCTTGAACTTACCCATACAAGGGTAACAGGCAATACCCTTATAAGGGTGTTCATCATTACCCTTATATGGGTATCAAAAGCCGTAAGCAATAAACAGAAAAAACATCGTTACATAAGTGATAACCATAAACAATTAAAGAGTATGATAGAATTTGAAGTAAAATCAAAGACGTAGCCCATCGGCAAGCGCAAAGGGCATTCAGAACAATGCTCCACTCTCGCAGAGCGGCAAGGCAGGCGGACAGATGAGCCATAGTTATACTTATGACCCATTGTACCGTTTGTCAAGTGCAATAGGTACTTATAGGGGAACGGACAATAAGACGGCTTCTTACACCCTTGCCATGGGCTATGACAACATGCACCGCATCACAAGCAAGAAGCAGCACCTCACGCAAAGTAACGTACAGTTCAACGGCACTCTCAATGCAGGCTATGACCTCACCTACACATATAATAATGATGAGGGCAAGAAGTTCCAACTGGCTAGTGTCCGTGACATCAACTACCGCACGGAAGAAGCGCCGACAGACAGCACGAACATCAACAACGGACACAAGTACACCTATGATGCCAACGGAAACCTTGTCTACATCAACACCAGCCGTGTAAAGCATGACGGCAAGGAAGACGACAAGGCAAGTGAGCAGAAGTACAAGTGGGATGAGGAAAACCGACTTCTTGCAGCCGATGAGAACGGTTTTGTAAGCAACTATTGGTACGATGCTGATGGTGAGCGCACAGCAAAGACGAGTGGTGAAAACGAAGCTATCTTTGTCAACTCCGAATTCTCGGGCGGCAGCACGGGTACGGCACGCTTCTCGCTCTATGTCAGCCCGTACCTCGTGGCAGGACAGGGTGGTAAGTACACCAAACACATCTACATCGGTAGTCAGCGTATCGTCAGCAAGCTTGGCGATTTGGCAAGTTATGGCGCAGACCCAAGACGCATTCCTTATGCAGGTAATGAAGCTGATGGTGTGACTGTCAATTACAAGGATAAGTACAATCAGCAACTGCAATCCATCAAGGACAATTACAAGACATTCGATTTGCCATACAACGGTCAGGATAATCCCGACTATGTCAATGGCAAAGGCTTTAGCAGTGATGACGACACGCCGGAGGCAGCACAGGCAAGGGCGATGGTCAAGACAAGAGCTGGGGAAGCTGGTACAAACGAGCGAATGCAGTTCTACTATCACCCTGACCATTTGGGTAGCAGTAGTTACATCACCAACCTTGATGGCGAAGTAGCCCAGCACATCGAGTATGTGCCGTTTGGAGAAGTGTTCATAGAGGAGCGCAACAACACTTGGAACACGCCTTACCTCTTCAATGCTAAGGAACTGGACGAGGAGACGGGTATGTATTACTATGGTGCAAGGTATTATGAGCCGAGGTTGAGTCTGTGGATGAATTGTGACCCAATGGAAGAAAATCTACCAAGCAGTTCAACGTATAGTTATGCAGCGAACAATCCTATAAGATTTATTGATATGGAGGGAAAGATTCCGTTTGATAAGTCCGTGGCTCATACACGTATTTCCAGCGGATTCGGTATCAGGAAGCACCCAATTACAGGAGAATTGAAGGGACATGGTGGTATAGATTTAGCTACGGCTGGTACGGGACATGATGTGCATGTCTTAGCAGATGGTGTTGTAAAAAAGGTTGGGTGGAATGTGAAAGTAGATTCAAAGGGAAATAAAACGGGATATGGTAGATATGTTGTTGTTCAACATTCTGACGGATATGAATCACTTTATGCCCATTTAGATAAGAATGGTGTTGCAGTTTCGGTTGGTGATAAAGTATCTGAAAATGATGTGATTGCAAAATCTGGAAATACAGGTGGCTCTACCGGCCCTCATCTTCATATAGAAATAAGTAAAGGGAATATTTTGCAAAAGAGTAATAAAATAGATCCATCCTCTATTCCTGATCTTCAATTGTTATTGCATCCAGATAATAAAGAATATTATGGAGGTGAACTTTCTCCTGTTACGGTATACGGACATGCACCTACCCCTATGCTATTACAGCCTATATCTTTACCTAAGATAGAGGAAATTAAAATTAATACTCAAGATAAAAAATAACTTATGTATCTAATAGGGGGATTTTCCACCCTATAAGATTATAATACTACAAAAATGAAGAACTATATATATATATTCATTATAATGTGTCTTTTGTCATGTTGTACTTATTTTAAAAATGATGAGAAAAAGAATATCACGAAAAAAAATAAGGATTTTAACTCTACAAAAAAACTGACAAATGAATCATTTTCGGACTTTATCACTCAATTTCATAGAGATTCTGTGTTTCAGATACAAAGAGTCGCTCAAGAGGTTACAGGATTTAATTCAGACTACGAAGAATCTTCAATAGAAGATGAAACTGATTCTATAACAAATTTTTCTTGGGGAAAAGGTGATTTAATATATTATTTAAATAGTGCCAACAAAGCAATAAATGATTCGATGTATACAGTATCATATAAATTAGATTCAGAAGATAGTGCAACGGAAAAAATCTATATACCTCAAAGTAGTTGTTTCTACATACTGACTTTCTCTAAAATCAATGGTCATTGGTATTTGTCTGAATTTGTTTATAATGAAATGTAGTGGAGGGTCGTTTTATTTTTATAATAAATCAAGGATTAAGGTTTTGCAAGTTATAGATCTTACATCTAAAATAAATAAAGAAATAAAAGAATCAGGCGGTAATGCTTCAGATCGGGAGTTATTGTAATAATCATCTGATTATCAATGTACTTTCCAAAAGATAAAGTAGTGTGGCAGGGATAGCTTCCCTGCCTCTTGCTATATTTGCACCATAAAACCAAGAGAAAACGAACATACGAGAACGTTTCGGCACTTTATGCTCCAGATTAGGAGTTGAGTTTCAATGTCCGCATTGCCACTCAAACAATATTATCAAAAGTGGTAAAAGTAGTACAGGTAAACAACGCTACCGATGTTTGAATTGCCAGAAGCGTTTTATTACCGACTACACATATAAAACCTATATTTCTAACATTGATAACTGTTCAAAGAGGGATTGGGCAATCGCAGCACGGTACTAACGTTGGGCATGATGATTTATCAACCTTCATTCTTGTTTACTCTCAAGAGATTTTGTCAGCAGCACTGCTTGCTGTTGCAGTCTGATGAGAACTTGGGAATAGGTTTCAAGTTTTTCCAGCATTCGTTGAGAAGTGGCGACAGAATGATAAGTATTGAGGGCTTTCACGGCTTCGTTGTACAGCACGCCTATCTTATTCATCATGGAGACGATTTCGGAGAGTTTCTCCAAGTAAGGCTCTTTTGCAGGGTCTTGGGTGATGACCTTAAAGGCTTCACCCAAAAGCCTTGCTCGGACAAAATCACTTTTCGTTTTTGCTCCCGACTTGCGGTAGAGTCTGATAAGCTTCTGCTGGTCTTCGGAATTAGGTATTCTGATGTGCCATCTGTCCCATCGTGGGCAGGTGGCACATCTGCCGTCTGGCTTCTTTTGTTTCTGCTTTTTCATTGCTTTCTAATCACGACTTTGGAGTGATTTAATCCCCTTTCGGGGCAAGGGTCTTTGTGGTACAAATGGCAATTTGTGGTACAAAGACACACCTTGCCAGTATAAAGAAAGAGATAGTTTGTTATGTTCCATAAAGTAACCTTTCTGGGGTGCTTTTGATAGACGAGAGTTCAAAGTTCAAGAAGTAAATCAAGAGATAAGTTTAGACTAATTTCTTGACTTACTGACTTTATGAGCTGACATGTTTTTGACTAAAGTTAATTTTAACTTAGGTCGAAACTAATTTCTTGACCAAAGTTATAACTGACCATTTGACTTAAGTCGCGACTGATGTCTTAACTTAACTCATAACTTACCTGTTTGCGGTATTGGATTATAATGCCATTCAAGCATTGTCTGTATGTCGCTCTGCTTGTATAGTATCTTCCCTCCGATTTTGTAGAAAGGAAGCGTTCCTAAGTTTCTGTACTCTTGGAGCGTGCGTGTGCTGAGCCGTAATTGGCTGCAAACTTCCTCGCCTGTAAGGTAAACCTCTCCACCAAGCATAGGGCGAGCCGCCAAGCAATAACGCTCCAATTTCTTCAATGTGCCCTGCATCAACTGAGAAAACATCTGCATCTGAGGGTCTTCCTGCGTAATGATTTCATTCTCCGACATAATTCATTCATTGTTTGCGTTCAGTAACTCCGTGATATCGCTCTCCTTGTAATAGCACTTGTGTCCAATCATGGAGAAAGGGATTTTTCCCGTATCTCGGTATGATTGCAGAGTACGCTTGCTGATGCCCAAACGCTTGCACACGGCTTCGTTGTCAAGCCATTCGTCCGTTTCGGGCGGATTGCCGATAAGCTGTTCAATACTGTGGATAAAGTCTGCAAATTCGGAGCGGTGTCGCTCCCACGCTTTGCGATCGATGATAATGAGTTTCATTGCCTTAATTTTATTTTGATTACTTTATTGTTACTCGGCAAACAAACTGTTATGCAGTCCATTGCCGTACTTATCAAGTGCAAAAGTAAACCCTTGGAACCACCGCTGCAAGAAATGGGGATAAGCAGGGAAATAGAGAGAAAACAAGAGAAAAGACCAAAGGAGATCCATCTGTGTTATTGCGGTAATGAGATGAGGTGCCGGCTCGTTCCTTTTATTATTTTGTTGTTTTATCGATAGTTCGACAAATCGACAAATCGACAAATCGAGAAATCGAAGTGTCTATAGATAGTTTTATCGATAGATTATTTTGACGATATATAGTTTTGACAACAGATGGTCATGACAACAGATAGTCATGACAACAGATAGTCATGACAATAAATTGTACAAACAACAGATAGTCCGTATTATCGTTAGTCCTATCTATTGTTGGCTGTTACGCCTTGCGTCCAAAGAGCCTGAGTATGCCGTATTCTTGTCGTGCCTATACTCTCTTACGGCAGCCCTGCC
>NZ_QENY01000037.1 GCF_003096815.1 Hallella colorans | reverse complement strand
AGGTTGGCAGTCTGCTTGGTGAGTACATTGCCGAGATTGTCGTAGGTAAAGGTGGTAATACCACTGGCAGGATGGTTCACCTCCGTGCGGCGGTCGCCCATGTCATAGACGGATGTCGTGACGTTGCCCTCGGTATCGGTTACCTTGACGAGGCGGTCGATACCATCATACTCGAAGGAGGTGGTAATCGTTCCGTCGGGTCCGCTGAGTTGCTCGGTCTTCACGGTCTTGCCGCTGCCGTTGGTGTAGGTAGCCTGCTTGCCGCCGAGAGCATCGGTAACGAGTTTCTTGAGGGTGTTGCTGCCTGCATCGGTAGAGTATTCCGTTTGTGTCGTACTATTATCAGGTAGCGTCACCTTCATGGCACGGTCAAGTACGTCGTAAACCGTTACGGTTGGCGACACGTTATCAAAAGCCTTGTTAAAAGCTGTCTTGCTCCCCAGTGCTTCGGTTACAGGGTAGTAAGCCTTAGCCACACGACCGAAAGCGTCATAGACATTGCGTCCGCTGACAATCATCACGGTCTCGTCTTTCGGAGCACTGCCCTTGGTAGCTGTCGTTACCACGCCGTCTTTCTTCACCTGAATGGGTCGTCCAAAGCCATCCACAAAAGTAACGGTCTCCATATCATCGCTTGGGTGCTGAATGTCGTAATGTTTGGTCACTGCGTAAGCAGGTGCAGTGATGCCATTGGTGCCGAAAGTAGCCTTAGGCTGATAGTCAAAGGCAATGATGTATGGCACTCCTGTTGCCAATTCGTTAGGACCACGAACCGCCTTCACTCGTCCAAGGTTGTCGAGGTCGGTCTCATAGTTGAGTCGGTTGAGGTCTGTACGACGCAAAGCCATGCCATAGCGGTAGTCGAAGTTGCCAGCCTCGCTGCTGTAGCCAAAGGCATCATCAATGCGGGAGACATACATGTTCATCACCGGTTCGTAGCGGTAGCTGTACCACATACGTTGCCCCTTGGCGTTGGCAGGAAGCGTAGTCTTGGTGATGTTACCGTAACCGTCATAGGTATAGTCTGAAACGGCAGTACCATTGCCTAACTGCTGACTAATCTGTGTAAGGTGGTCGGCATAGTTCATGTCGTACTTCGCCGATACGTGGTGGTATGTCTTGCCGTCTCCTCCCGTCACAATGACGTCGGTAGGCAGACCAATGATGTGCTTGCCCTCGTTGGAAGCATACTGAATGGCGGTCTGGTAATCGAACGCCCCCGTACCTTCTTCACCCAATGTGCCTTTGTCGCTGAACTTATAAGATTTGAGTTCACCATGATAACCCGTGAGGTAATACTCGTTCCAAGCTTCAGAGGTGGTGATGCCGCTTGCCTGTCCCTCATACTGCTTATTGGCTGTATAGCGCAGTGGGACAAATGCTGATGCACGGTCGCTGCAGAGCTTTTGCTGCTTGGTGAAGGTGTACTTGTCACCACTGGCAGTGAGGTAGTAGCCATCGTATACGTTCTTCGTCTCGGTATATTTCTTGCCATTGGCATCCTCCACGGAGGCACTGAGCTGGTTGCCCTGTGTGTAGTAGGTGGACACGTCATAGAGCTGTACTGCCTGACGATAGATGACACTGTCGCCTTTCTCAGTGTCAATATTCTTCGTGATGACCTTACCAAAACCGAGGAACTCGCGCTCGTGACGGTCTTTCTGACCATTGGAATAAGTGAAGAGTGTCTTCATGCGTGGCCCATCGTCGTGGATGCCATCATCAACGGTCACGGAAGACATCACCCACTTACCACCGGGAAGCCCATAGGTTGGCGCGCTGTGCTGATAGTCGAGTGTGAAGGTTCCTCCGAGGGAGTTAGTGACACTCTTGAGCATGTTCGTCCTGCCGATGGCAGAGTGGGTAACCTTCAGCTCGCTTTCCTTATCTGATTCCAATATGTCGAGATAGCCGTCACCATCTACATCCTGTAGCGAATAGTGCGTACGGTTGATGCTGTGACCGAGTGACCCGTTGGGATTGAGAGTAACCTTAACTGGAATTATTTTCGGTGTAAAGTTCACTGTAAATGCCACGTTGCCAGATTCCGAGGTGGAGGCAGTCTCAGAGAGCGATGAAGCTCCTTTCCATAGGATAGGATCGGCAAAGCCATTCCCTAAGTTCAACGAAACCGAAAGTGTGCCATTATTCTTTTTTACCTTATCAGGCAGTCCGTCAGCATTGACGTCCATCAAGTTATACTGCTCACCACTTGTCGTGGTCACGATACTAAGGCCACCAGAAAAACTACTGGAAGCCTTGTCGAAAAACTTGGCTTTCTGCGCAATATCCTTCTCTTTGGATGATGCTCCTCCACCTAAATTGTGTGAGGTGCCCTCTCCAGTTTGAACGGCATCAATCTGCCAGTCTACAGGGTCTGTAAAGGCATAACCAAGATTTAATCTTACAGTATTATCACTAAGGATTTTGTCTGGGAGTCCGTCACCGTTCACATCTGTAAAGCTCTCCTCGCTCCAATCACGATTCTTGGGCTTGCTCATGGAGACGGACAGTCCTCCCAGAGCATCGCTTATGGATTTGATGTTTGAGGCGGTTTTCGTCCAGCCTGCGGCTTGGGCTATGGTCATGGACATGGATACTATTGGAGCACTACCAACACCGACTGCTGACCCCTCATTTTTACTAACGATATTTCCTATCCCTTGTAGCTTTTCTCCGCTGATACCGCCAAGGGTATTGGTATACAGGATAGCTTCGTTTTGGACGATGTCTGGATATCCGTCACCATTCATGTCAATCATCGTTGCCTTGGTAATAGCCTGTCCTGTGCTTTCATTCTTTGTCAGGAAAGAAAAACCCGTTTGGGTCGTTGTGTTCTTACTTACAACTTTTTGGCTGATAGCCAATGCTCCCGTACCCTGTGCACAATCTGAAGTCTCAGTTTCAACAGAAGCCATATTGTCAAACGGATTCGTCATCTTCACATCCTGTTCCGTCAAGCGGGCAGCTCCCATACTATGATCCGTAAGGAATATTTCCTGTCTTTGTCCTATCCACCTGTCAAGTGATGAGGTATTCACGGCAAGCGGTGTGAATACAAGCGTCAAGGGGTCTATCTTCTGATCTTTGTCACGAGGTAGTGTTAATAGAGATTCATCTATCGCAGAGGCATACCTGTCATTTTCAGCCGTATTATATGTGAATCCTCCCCAACCTCTATAGAGAGGGCCAAAACCTTCGTTGTCCAAAAGTGAGTAGACATTGACTGGTACGGTCTGTTGTGTCATTGGTGTTGCCGAAGAAGAAACCTTCACGGATGCAGTGAGTAACCTGTCCTTCAGGTTGATATCCTCCGAGAAAAATTCCACCCATATAGGCGTATCACTAATATTTCGCACATCTATCAACAAAGTAGCATCCTCTACCACACTATTATTTACATTTACCAAACGCTTGCTCAAAAGGTGTCCTTCCGTTCTCGCCGTCATACTCAGAGAACCTGTGTATCCTGTCAACGGACGAAAGACGAGTGCTGGTTTAACAATCAGCACGCTGTCACTTGGACTAACTTTGTATGGCTCAGCATAAAGAAGGTGGTTGGCGTACATCTTTACTCCTGCTCCAGCTTGGAAGGACTGTGTCTTTCCCAAGGAATCTGCATATTGGACGATGGGCTTCCATTGGATGTCTGCCCACTTAAGATTAGAGGTTGAGGACATCTCGAAACGAAACGTCTTATATCCTGCAGAATTAGGAACAGTGAAATTCAAGTTATCATTATACGCCTGATTCCATGCAATCGTCCGTGAATAAAGTTCACGTCCTGCATCACTCGCATTCTCTTTTACGCCAAAGACTTTTATCGTCAGATCATCTGATGTCAATGGTTTGACGAGCTTTCCTGTTACATTGATTTGGGAAGGGGCATTCTCTGTCTGTGCAGGAGACGAAACCATGTATATAGCACCCTCCTGTGGTTGGTATGTCACAGAAGAAAAACCTTCCGGTGTTGTGTAATCCTTTCCTTGATAGGTGATTTTTGGTGACCAATCTACAAGGTCAAACGCACCGTTGCTCATTTTCTCCTTACCAGACTGTACACGGAAATAAATCTTCTCTCCCTTATGAATGTTGATGGAAGAAACTTCTGCTGAGTGGGTGGCAGCATCTCCCTTGGCAATGTCTCTGCTCCACAGTTCCGTGCCACCTTTTTGTATGGAGACTCGAACACCATCAGACTTGGAATATTCCTCTTCATCATAATCCCCCGAGGGTATAACAAGCTGTACGGCTCCATTTATAGAAATATTTCCATCTCTTGGAGCAACCCACATCCTGACCATATCCACCATCGGAGAATTCCTAAGCAGTTCTGCCTGCTCTTCGGGATCAACCTTTCCGACAGAAGTGTCGATATTCTTTGGGTCGTATATAATAGGACTTGGCGTATCTGCACTTTTGAGGGTAAAGATAGGAATGCCATTGCCTGACTTATCAAATACGATATGGTTAAAATAAACTTTACCGTCTGAGACAAGGTCTACCAAGCCGTCTCCGTTGATATCGGAAAGATATTGTGTAATCTTCGTAGTAGTACGTTCATAGTCTCTCCCGAGTGTTGCCACTGCAGGACTAAACCCTACTTTTGCAGATACGCCACCAGAGAATGTGTGGCTAACCGTCTTTGAAAATCCGGAAACACCAACAATGCGTATGCGCTTCCCATAAATAGTCTTGTTGCCTATACGTATCTGTGGACGATAAAATAGAAACGATCCATTACGGAACACCTTGTCAAGCAGTCCGTCTCCGTTAATGTCCACCATCGTAGATAGACCATTGGCCTTATTATAGTTATATCCGAATGTTCCACCTATCGTGTTACTAGAAAATGGACTGTCATCATCAGGCCCTACACCTGCATACAGACCTCCTCCTGCAGACCAAGAGGAGCTTCCGCCTAAGGCTGTAGTAAGATTTGAGAATACATCAAATGGATTAAATGGTGTGATGAAACTGGCATTAAGATTGTCATCCTGCGTGTTCCAAACCTCTTGTTTATTTTTAAATGGTACATACCCTTTGTCGGACTGTACGTCGTCATAGTAGTCGAAGTTTTGGTAGGATACCTCTGTTCCCGCATCATCAAGGTGTTTCACACCCGTGAGAATGTCCTTATGGAAAGCACCTTCCTTGTAGGCAAAAGCATAGCTTCTGAGTACGGAACCCTGGAAGTTGACTACTATCTTCTCCAACAGTCTGTTGGAAGAGGTGAGGTATCCAAAGCGTGCATTGTTGGTCTTGAGATGTTTTTCTTTCGTTCCCTCAAAAGTAACTACGGTATGGGGCTGTTGTCCGCTGTTACCTGCATGGATTTCCTTAAGATAAATGGCTTTCGCCATGAGTCCGCCACGAACAGGTTCGTCGGCTGTCTCATAGACATATTCTATATAGTCACCGTGTGTCTCTTCCACACGTTTGAGCTTCCACTCAGAGATGACTTCACGCTTGGTACCGCTGATATCGGTAATAGTACCTTTGAGTACGGCTCCCTCACCACCATAGATGTACTTGATGCCTTGCTTGTCGGTCACTTCCCAAGTATAGTCGGCAGGTGAATTTCCTTTACGGATGATACGACTGAAGTCACCACCTTGTCTGGTATAGAACTGACGGTCTGCCTTACGTGCCATCTTCTCACCACGGTGGGCAACACCCATTTTACCGTCATCCCCCATGGTAGAAAGCATGGAACCTGACATCAAATAGGTTTCGGTTTCCTTACTTGTATCGTATCTTGGGACACCCCAGCGAGTATCCAACGTAATGGAAGGAATGGAGAGATTCCAGCCCTCACCGAGCCATCCGCTACCACCTTCACTGCTGTACTGAATACCTAAGGACGGTGCCATGCCATTGCGGGCAGGGGGCATCTCGAAGCCATACTGCAGGCTGGCAGAACCTCTGTTGTTGGCTGTCGGAGGAGTGATGAGATTGATTTTTGCCGTCGGGTCTGCCGCCTTGATGTCATTCATCATCGTCGGTGTAAATCCATCGGTCTGTGGAGATTCGGGTGCCTTTATCACACCGTTGATCATATCGGTGAAGTGCGTTGTTCGTGAAACCACGCAAGCTGCTTTCTTATCCACTTTGACCTTTTCTAATGCTACCCAATGCTTGGTATCCTTGTCAAAGTAATAGGTATTGATGTCATCTTCAGTAAAGCCACTCGGGATTCTTGTGCGGTCATACTTGATCTTGACAGTCGCACCTTTCCCATCGAAATGATTACCGTGAGGAAGGAAACGATAGCCGTCACCCTTGGCAGTGACGTTGGTCATACCATAGTCAAGGGCAGGCATATCCATTTCACGGAGTGCCGAGATGGAATATCTTCCAGCCTTGCTGATATCCTTAGAGGTTACTGCCAATATATTGCCGCTGACACAGAGACTATCCGCCTTGTGTGCAAAGAACATTTTTTCTGCACTGCCACCTACGGAAACGAAGGCACGGGCATAGTCCGCCTTTTCCCGTATGATGGGAACAATGGTCTTACTGACGTTCTTTCCTGCAACGGTAGCTGCGAGGGTGAGCTGCTTCGATGCTGTGGGAATGATTCCCTCGAACTCGCCGTCTCTGACCGACAGAGTCTTACCGCTAACAGATACCTTCTGTACGTTTCCACGAACAAAGCCGTGGACATAGGTCTGTCCACCGTAAACAACGGGAACGGTTGACAGGACGATAGCATCCCGCATATCTGCAGATGCAGGTGTTGTTTCTATGCGTACGTTTTTGACTGTATAGCTGTAGGTGGCATTCGATGGGATGGTGAACAAGACGGTATTCCTACCTTCCTTGAGCCACAGGGGATTGATTTCTTCTCTGACGGTCTTCCAGCCTTGAGACAGCTCGGTGAGATAACCGCCAGCAGCCATGCGATCGTTGATGCTCGTGCTGATGCCAGCACCAGAGCTGACACCCTTGAGATCGTAGACAAGCCATGAGCGTGTGCCGGCTGAAACTTTCTTGAGTACAATCTCAAAGAGGTTGTCCTCGGGATTGTCCGAAACACGTCCGTCGGGCGTACCGATGATACCGGAGCCTATGGAGGCAAACTGCGTCACCGTTCCCGATGTAGAGGTGGCTGCTTTGACACCAGTCGATGAAAGAGCCGTGGTAAGACCTGGCTGTGCTTTCTTATCCGCTGATGCGGTTATATGTTCTCCTGATTGAGGATTAGAAGCAGTGGCTTCTTTATTGGTCGGCGTCATACTGCCGAGGTCGTTCTTGTCGGTGTATCTTGCAATGGCGATACCGGACACAGCGAGTGTTCCGACCGCCAGTGTCAATGCCAATATTTTTTTCATAGGATAAGAGTATAGTGGGGTATTTTATTTGTTCATCATCTTTAGGGTATATTCCTTCACCGGTGTGATGGCTTTCACGATGTATACACCCGTTTGAGGAAGTGTAAAGGTCGAGGTTTTTTCTGTTCCGCCTTCCATCTGCTTATTGAGAAGAAGCTGACCTGAAGCATCAAAGACCATCAAGTCTGCCGAATGAGAGGTTCTCATGGAAAGTTTTGCAGTAAAAGAATGATTACCGTTATCAATCACCTTGAATGCGCTGTCGTCGGAAATACCGATGCCGTCTTCACGACTACTTCTTGTCATCGGCTGGAATTCAACTGGACCTCCGCACTCACTGTTGATTGTCACCTTCTTATCATATAAGCTGCGTGCAATGGTTTCAACAGAAACATCCGAAGATTTCGTCAGTATTGGACACGGCTGGTCGTTGACTAGGAGATTACTCAAAGAAGAATGGCGTTTCGTGAATATAGAACTGAAATGCCAACTGGAAAGAAGTAAACCTTTGTACTGATTGACGCTCTTGCCGTTGATACGGTAATCCAAGTACTTGCCACTGTATGTTAGGGACAGTACGTCGCCTTTGGCAACGGTAAACTGCTTTTGTTCGTCCACTTTTCCTTTAACAATGACTGTAACTGTGGAACCGTTCACAGAGAAACCGAAGTCGGGAAGCCCGCCCAGCCTGATGACTGAACTCATACCTGCATGATAGACGGATGTCATGTCGCTGACACTCCACGAGAATGTGGATTCAGGAAACTTACCGGGGGAGTTGGCATATGACTCGCCTTTATTTTCAGACATGTTGGCTGTCAGCACGGTACCTCCTGTCTGAATGACATCAACGTGGTAGATACCAGGAAGAAGTTTTTTGATGGTTGCGTGGTCGGTAGTCATCAAGCCCGATTGCACAAGGGAGTCTGTAACAAGTCCTGAAACAGATTCAGCACGTACCTCATAGCGATAGGATGGATTGCCGAAGAGAACTTTCACATCAATACTGCCGTCTGCCTGTGGCTTACTACCTATGCAACTGGCTGGCTTTGGCGTCAGACGAGCGAAGACGCCATCATGATAGCCGAAGGTAAATACATCACTGCCGTTGCCGTCAGTGTCAAAGAATACGTTATGGAAGATAAACTTACCTCTCTTGGCATCCTGTTCACTGCAACGATAAACACGTACCGTCTCGGGATCCCATTCGCCCTTTCCCGTGCCATCAATCAGCAAAAGGGCTTTGGATGCGTTTTTAACGAACTGCTTATCTTTCAGCAAATTCGTGGCGAGCTCGATAACATTACCTGTCACACCGAATCCACTGGCGAGAACGTCTCTGATTTCCAGACGATAGGCATTGTCAATGGGACGGATGAAAGCAATTCGCTTAGCTTCGTTTTCAGGAATATCCACAGTATATTTCACATCGCCTTCGGCTGATATGATGAGATGGAGCGCATTGCCTGTCTTGCGGATAATCATTCTTTCTCCTACGTTGATGGCACATAGGGCGTCTGTCTGTGGAATGCCTTTGATGATGGAATATACTTTTCCGTCTCTTATGCGATAGCCGTATACCGTGATGCTCTTCGCTTCGTCCGTGAAGCCCACATCAAAAGGACTGAAAGGGCAAAGCATGGAAATGCTTCCGTCTGTGCCGACAAGGGGCTTGCTGTATGCTACGGCTGTCATGTCCTTGTCATTTTGTAGAAGCGAGGTAAAATGTCCGTCGCGCTCAAAGTAAAACCCACTGCCACCCCATACGGCCGTCGTGTCAGCCGTTTCGTGTATATTGGTGGATGTGAGCCACTTTCGGTTCATGACATGCCAAGAGAAATATTCCTCAGGTATGCCGATGGCGGTGTTAACCCCATTGTCACCCCAAATCATATAGGACCCGTCCGGAATGGGACTGCCATGTTCCTGCCCGATAACTAATAAGCGGGATTCGGAGGAAAGGTTATAGGGCTTGGACTTATAATAAGTATCATGGAAGGAAGAATACAGAGGTGTTTCCTCATAAGAGGTCGTTGAAACGGGCTGGAAAAGCAACTCAACATCCTCACGGGCAATGCCCGTTACGCGGTGATGGTATGCAGCATTAGCTGATGCATCCCAAATGAGATTGCCACGTGGATCAAGGTAGGAACCTTTCAGCGTGACGCCGTACTTTAAACCAAGGTAACTTTCAATTCTAAGCCGCTCAGCATTGGTGAGATGGCGAGAGAATACGATTGCCTCGGGGCTGTAGCCATCAAAGATATTATTGCCAATATCGGTGGTGCTGAAAGCATTTTTGAGATTGACATCCTGACCGTTATAGGTGGAACCAACAGAATAGAAACCTCCACATTTCTCACCCCATACAGAACGTGCAGACTTGTTAGCTTTGATATAGGATACTATCCTGAGGGCACTTTCCTCAAATGTTTCCGTGGCAGTGGTGTCCTCACTACCGTAAAGAAGATCTTGTCCGTATTCTTTTCCGTAATCCAACGTACTCGTGCCACTGACACCAACAGCTTTGTCCTTGGACATTAGGACACCGCTACCGGGACGACCACTCAACGTATACAGCACAGCATCCTTTTTGGCATCCGCAGGTTTGTGACAAAAGAGTCCGATAACGGTCGCCTGACCCAATGAACTGTATTTCATCAGGGAGACCTTGGGAGCATTTACTTGGGAGAGGTTAAGGGCAGGGCGGAAGTTAAACGTGCGCACATGCTGCTGGGACTGTATAAATTCCTTTCCATATCGACCGCTCTGTTTGTCCAAGATTCGTGAACGCACGGTATCCCC
>NZ_QENY01000036.1 GCF_003096815.1 Hallella colorans | reverse complement strand
AAGTTAAACGTGCGCACATGCTGCTGGGACTGTATAAATTCCTTTCCATATCGACCGCTCTGTTTGTCCAAGATTCGTGAACGCACGGTATCCCCAGCATAGTCCTTCCAGAAGTAATTGCCAGTTAAATCCGTGTTCATGGGGTCCGTCATGTGCCAGAGATCGGCACCATTGACACCGCCGGGAGACTGGGCGTGTATGCTCGGAGAGAGACATAGTAATAGTGAAGTAATAGAAATAATAGGTAAATAATGTTTCATAAGCCCTAAGCGTATAAGGTAATAGAATATTGAATAAAGCAAAGAAAAGACAGGTTGGGTACGGAAAAGTTCCAACCTTAGAGAGAAACACCGCGGATTGGAAGGTAATACGTGGTGAGATATAGATTATTCAAGAACGGTTGTAAGTACTTCATGATCAAATGACATACGGGGTTATATATGCGAAAATACGTATTCTAAATCGCAAATCCAAGAAAATTGGAGAAAAAATAACGTAATAGCCTCTTTTTTAACATTTTGGAAAATGAAATCACCGATTTTTGTTAAAATAGAATCAAGACACATTATTATATTAAGAAAAATTATTTAAGAAATGCAGTGAAAGATTTTTCTCTGAATTTCTTGAAAATTGTATATTATCTTGTGAAAGTTTTATATCTTTGCAACATAGGACAGAGAGTTCTTTGAGGCATTGCAGAATAATGAAAGGGAAAGAAACTCACTCGTTTCCAAATCGTAACCCATTTCTTCTTTATTCATTCTTATTTTATTGATTATCTGAAAGATACAAAATTCTTGAATCTTTTCCTCGCATAGTCCGTGGCGATAAGCATCTTCGCCTTTTCCTCCGTTTCCGAAAGCGGCAGTCTGCCCAACAGGGTGGCGTCGCCCGTCTTGGCGAATTGCATCAGCTTCTGTATGAAGTCCTCCTGCTCCGGCGTGGGCGGTATGTGGTGCAGTATCTCGTTTTTGTTGGGACGGTCCACGCCCACATCCTCCGCCGTGCGGTAGTCCGTGATTTCATTATAGAAGGCGGCAAGCTCCGGCACTTTGATGAAGTAGCGGAAACGCTCCTTCTGCACCACGTTGTTCGTCACGTTGAACTCAAAATCCGTTGTCTTCTTGGCAAATATCGCCGACCACGCATCAAAACATCGAATGTCCTGCCGTTCCAGCTCCTTCGGGCGCAGGTACTTGAACAGCAGGTACAGCTCAGTCAGCGAGTTGCTGATAGTCGTGCCGGAGAGGAAGGTCGCCCCCAAGTCCTTGCCCGTGCGCTCCTGTATGGTGCGGATAGCAAAGAGCATGTTCAGTGCCTTCTGGCTTCCCTCGCTGTTCCCCAATCCCGCCACACGGTCGTGGCGCGTGTTGAAAGTCAGATTCTTGAACTGGTGCGATTCATCAATGAAAATGTGGTCGATGCCCATCTGCTTGAAGTCCACCACGTCGTCCGTGCGTGACTTTATGGCGTGTTCCACCTTCTCCAATTTCGCTTCAAGGTTATGCTTGCGCTTCTCCAGACCTTTCAGCATCGCCCGCGATACGTTCTTTCCCTGCTGGCGCAGCACTTCGAGGTTTTCCTCCACCGTGTCAAGCTCCGCTTGCAGGATGCGCTGCTGCAACTCCGGCGACTGCGGTATCTTGCCGAACTGGTCGTGCGACATAATGACACAATCGTAGTCGTTGTTCTTGATGTTGTTGAAGAAACGCACGCGGTTGGCGGTCGAAAAGTCTTTCTCCGAAGCGTACAGAATCCTCGCGTTGGGATATGCCGCTTGATAGGTGGCGGCAATCTCCGCAACATTGGCTTTCAGCCCGATAATCATCGGCTTGTGCGCCAAGTTCAGACGCTTCATTTCATGCGCGGCGATGCACATTATCAGCGTCTTGCCGGTTCCAACCTCGTGGTCACAAATTCCGCCGCCGTTCTGTTTCAGCATCCAGACGCAATCCATCTGCGAGGGATAGACGCTCCTGATGCCCCGGCTTGCCAGCCCTTTCAGATTGAGGTCGGGAAAAGTCTGATGCGAGCCGTCATACTTCGGGCGCACGAAACAGTTGAACTTGCGGTTATACATCGTCGTCAGCCGCTCCTTGAACTGTGGCGACTGCTCTTCGAGCCATTCGGAGAAGCCGTTTCGTATCTCGTCAATCTTGGCGTTGGCGAGCTGTATTCCCTCGCTGTCGCGCACCTTGATGTCGTTGCCATGCTCGTCCCTGCCGATGGACTTCATCATGTCGGGACAGGTGTTGTGCAGGGCGTGTTTCAGAAGGTGCATGCCGTCATAGTTACGGTAATACCCCTTCACCAGAAACTCGTCCGTGATTTTCATGGTGCGGTAGCCGCACGCCACCGAAAACTCGTCCATGCTTGCAGAGTAGGCGATTTTCACCTCCGTGTCGAACAGCCGGCTCATGTAGGCGGCATAGACACCCGTCGGAATCCAGCGTTCCCCGAAATTGAAATCAAGGTCTTCAAAAGCGATGCGCGGCGGTTCGGCATCTTTCAGAGCCTCCAACGCCTGCTTCACCTCCGGCATACGTTCACTTTCGGGGTTTTCGCCCATCCAAGCCTCTATGCGTTCCGCTTTCTCTATCACGTTTCCGGCAATAAAGCGGTCCTTAATCTCGTAACCGGTTACGAGCGGATTGTAATAGATGCGCCCTTGCAGGGCTGTGAGCAAATCCTCCGCCGTACTGTCGGTTATCTCCCGCATATAGTCGAGATCGACAGTGCCGAACTTGTTGAGCGACGCGGACAGTGCTTCTTCGGGTGAGCCGACGTTGGCATGGCTCTCCACGGAGAAGGAAACGGGACGCTCGAAGATGTCCGCCTTGACAAACTTCCCGTTCTCCGCCCGTTCCAGCGAAAGGATGTCACGCCCGCCCGCGTCCATCATCACTAACTTCACGTTCTGCTTGGCGTTGAGGTTGCCGTAGCGCATGACAAACTCATCGTAACAGGTGTTTAGATGCTCTCGCCACGGGACATTTGCTTCATGCAGGTTCGATTCATAGCGGTACAGCCGCTCGTAGGCGTCACGGAGTAAAACATACTGTAACGCCTTCTCCTTCTGGTAGCCTTTCAGGTCGAGCGGCTGGAATGTCGCCCCGTATGGCGTGATGTCCTTCAGGTAGCCGATGTTATGACGCCCCCTGTCAGCCACCAGCGACCCTTCGCGCAGGTGCATCTCCGGCGTGCGGTGGTAGGCACGCGGCGAAAGGTCCACGACTTCTTCCTTCGGCTTCTCCGCTTCGATGTCGGGGAAAAGGGAGGTCGCCACCGCTTCCGGTGGGGTATCTGTAACGGCAGGTGCGGTGACTGCTTCCGGCTGTGTTTCCTCCTGCCGTGGTTGCTCACGGGGAGTGTCCGGCACGGCTTTCACTTCCATCTTTTCCGCCGCCGCTTGTTTCTCGTTATGCTGCCTTGCCAGTTCCCGAAGTTCCTTCCTGCGTTCCGGCGTCAAATCCATCATCATCTCGTAGAAGCCGTTGATGGGAGGATTGGTATCCCAGTCCAACGTGGCATAGATGTCGTCCGGGTCGGCAGGCTTGGCGGTGTTCTCCGTTTTAGCCTCCTTGTTCTCTGTTACAGTCTTAGGGGTGGTAGCCGTCGGCACAGCCGTAACATTTTGTGTGACATGCACCTGTGGCTTGGGTAGAACGCGCCTTGCCGAGCTTTCCTTTTTCGCCTCCTTTTTCTTTTTGGCGGTTTTCGGTTGTTGGCTGACTTCTTCCGTCATCCCCCAGAGATCGAGCAAGGATAGCTGCACACCGTCAGAATATTTCGGACGTGGCTCTATCTCCGGCTTTTCCTCTGTGGGTTGCGGTTTCTCCGTCGGAGTTTCCACCGCCTGCATCGAAGATGTTGTTTCCATCTTTATGGCAGTACGCTCCACCTCCTTTTGAACGGTAACTTTTTCTTCCGTTCCCGACTGCCGGATTGAACCCGAATACAGACGCATGGCGAGCCTGTAATGGAAATCCTCGTCGAGCATACGGTGCAAATCCCCGGCGATGCCTGCTGCCTTGCCCTCGTGCAGATAGACCATAGCGGGCTTCCCGTATGGGTCGGTGTCAAGTTTCGCCGTCGTATGCACGATGCGTTCCGGGTGGTGGATGAAATAGGCGTTGTCGGTCAGGTCGGTTTTCGTGTCCGTCTGTATTACGGTCATCAGCCGCTCGTCCTGCGACATTTCCTTCTTGCTGAGGTTCTTTTGCAGGACAATCAGGTCACTGCCCACTTCTGTCCCCGCGTTGTCCGTGAACAGGTTGTTGGGCAGGCGTATCGCGGATACCAGATCAGCCTTACTGAACAGCTCGTTACGCACGGAGGTCTTGGTGCTGTTCAATACCCCTTGCGAGGTGATGAACGCCACGATACCGCCGTCACGCACGGCATCCAGTCCTTTGAGAAAGAAATAGTTGTGGATGGCTTTCTGGGCGGAGCGTCTGCCGAATGAGTCGCTCCGCTGAAACTCAGGGTCGAACACGGCTATGTCTCCGAACGGAATGTTGGACACCGCCAAGTCGAAATAATTGTTGAACGGTCTTTCGATTTTCTCAAAACCGCAGGTGCGCGTTTTCTTGCCGGGATAGAGATGCCTCAGGATTGTACCCGTGAGCAGATCCTTCTCGAAAGCCATCACATCCGCATTGGGGTTGTGCCGCAGCATGGAATCCACGAACACGCCAACCCCCGCCGACGGTTCGAGCATACGGGCGGGGCGGACGCTGTAATCTGCCAGCACGTCCGCGATGGTGTCGGTTATCTCTTTGGGGGTGTAGAAAGCGGTCAGCACGGACGCTTTCAGCGAATCCACAAACCGCTTGTACTCTGTTTCGTCCTTGCTGTTCTCACGGATAAGCCTGTGCAACTCCACTGTCGGGGCGAACAGTTCGAGGTCGGATTTCGCCCACCGGACGGCATCCGTCAGTTCCTTTGCAGGGTTGAGGATACATTTCAGACCGCCGAAACCGCAGTACCTTTGAAGTATGGCACGCTCTTCGGTTGTCGCTGTCCTGTTTTCCCTGTCAAGGATGAATGCCGTCCGTATCGCCTCGATGTTGTCCCGCAGTTTCTGTTTGCGGTTAAACGCCATATTCCCCGATGTAAAGGACGGTTGCCCCCGTCAGCTCCGTGTAGAGCAGGTCGTAATCGGAAGACAGGGCGAAGTTGTCGTCCGAAAGGTCATAGACGGAGAACACGTTGCCGACAAGCGGCATGAGTTTCAGAATAAAGGCTTCTTGTTTCTCTTCCGGCACTTCGTCGAAAAACTCGCTCTCCACGACTTCACGGAGAATGGCGTACCGGGAATAGCGCAGCCCGCGCAGCAGCGTGTCCATCGCCTGCTCTTGCGCGCCATCGGCGGGATAGCCTTCGAGCCGCGCCTTTTCATACGTTTCGGCGGCACGGTCGGCCCGTTCCCGTATGAAAGCGGTGTCAGTCGCCTGTTCAAACTTGTTCGTGCGGAGGTAGTCCAGCAGGTACAGACCGTAATAGGAAAAGTCGGTCTGACCCTCGTTTTTCTTCTTGTTGTTCATTACTTTGGAGTTTAGTGGATTGATATTTAACGGGATAATTGATTGGAAAAAGGAAGAAAAAGGCACTCGGTATCCCTCCGAGTGCCACCACTAAATCCAAAGTATGAGTGTAATCCGGTATCGAAGAACAATTCATTACTCTGAACAAGTGGCAAAGTTAGTGCAAATCGAAGACAATACGAAAAAAACTTGTTTGTTTCTATTGTTGAGATGCAGCCTAACTTATCAAAAGTTAGTGATTATTTCCTTTTTTTCGGATAGGAAGACTTGCATTTCTTTTCCGGGAACACGAACGTCGTGTTATATTCCCCGTCAAAGGCGACTATGGCATCGAAGTTCTTGCCCTGCTTGCTCTTGAAGCCTTTGAGCGGCTTGGTGTGCCCGTCGGTGAGCAGGTCTTTGATTTCGTCGTCGGACAGGGTGCGTCCCGCTTTCTGCCGGAACACGGGCAGTCCGCACTCCGTGTTGTCGCAACGTACCACCTTGCCGTAGAACCGCATCCTGCCCGTGCCGCACTTGGGACACGCGCAGCCGGAATCACGGCTGCCGAAGAGCTTGTCGCACGAGAGCAGTTCGGAGGTGATTTCCCGTGTGTACGCCTCTATCTCCTTGCGGAAAGTGTCGGCGGGCAGTTCCCCGCGCTCGATACGTGCCAGTTCCTTTTCCCATTCGCCCGTCATGGCTACATCGGCGATGCGCATCGTCTTCACCACGGAATTGAGGGCGAGTCCCTTTTCGGTGGGAACAAGCGACTTCTTGCAGCGTTCCATGTAACCGCGCTTGAAAAGCGTTTCGATGATGGACGCTCGTGTGGCGGGAGTGCCGATGCCGCAGTCCTTCATCGCCTGCCGCAGCGCGTCGTCCTCAATTTCCTTGCCCGCTGTTTCCATTGCCGAGAGCAGGGTGGCTTCGGTATGCAGCGGCTTGGGTTTGGTCTTTCCTTCGGTGATGGAGGTGGCTTTCAGCGTGAGCGTGTCGCCATCCTGCCAGCCGGGGATGGTAGTTTCCTCCTTTTCCTCGCCATAGACGGCACGCCATCCGGCTTGCTTCACGACACTGCCTTTCACGGTGAACTCCACTCCGGCACATTCTGCCGTGACAGCAGTCACGTCCTTGACGCATTTTTCGGAGAATGCCTCTATCATTCGTCCGGCAATCATCTGATAAATGGTGCTGTCCTCTTTGGAGAGGAAGAGCGGTTTCTCTCCCGTGACGAGCAGGGCATGGTGGTCTGTTACCTTGCCGTCATCCACGCTACGGCGTGTCGGGATGGCTTTTGCCCGCACCTTGTCTTTCCATTCGGGCTGCGTGCCGATAAAGGCGAGTAGCTTGGGGATTTCAGCGAACACGTCTTCGGGGATGTAGCGGCTTCCCGTTCTCGGATAGGTTATCAACTTCTTCTCGTAGAGCTTCTGCGCGATTTCAAGCGTCTGTTCCGCCGTGAAGCCGTGCTTGGCGTTGGCTTCTTTTTGGAGCGTGGTCAGGTCGTACAGCAAGGGAGTTTCCTCCGTCTTCTCCTTACGCTCTGCTTTCGTTACCGTTGCGCTGCCTGCCGCCTTTACCTTATTATATAGCTCCGTTGCCGGTTCTTTCGACTTCCATTTCTCGGAGGATGAGAGTTTCACGACCTCGCCGTCGCAACCGTCTGTTGCGATATGGAGCTGCCAGAATGCTTCGGACGTAAAACGGCGGTTCTCCCAATAGCGTTCACACACCATCGCCAGCGTGGGTGTCTGCACACGCCCCACCGAATACGTGCCATGTCCGGCGGCTATGGATAACGCCTGAGTGCCGTTGATGCCCACGAGCCAGTCGGATTCGCTCCGCGCTTTGGCGGCGAGGTATAGGTTGTCGTACCTGCTGCCGTCTTCGAGGTTGCGCAGTCCCTCACGGATAGCCTTGTCGGTGAGCGAGCTGATCCACAGACGCACGAAAGGAGTGGTGCAACCCGTATAGTGGTAGAGGTAGCGGAAGATAAGCTCTCCCTCGCGTCCGGCATCGGTCGCCACGATGATTTGTTCGCTTGTGTCGAACAGTCTTTTGATGACTTTTATCTGCGACACCACGCCGCTGTCGGGCTTGTAACCTTTCTCCGTCCTGACCTGACGGGGGACGAGCGTGAATGTGTCGGGAATAATCGGGAGGTTGTCACGGACAAATCCGCGCACGCCGTAGCCGTCGGGCATGGCAAGCTGAACGAGGTGTCCGAATGCCCATGTCACGGCATAGCCGCCTCCTTCGAAATATCCTTCCTCTCTCTTTGTCGCGCCCACGATGCGGGCGATTTCACGTGCCACGGAGGGCTTTTCTGCAATGATTGTCTTCATGTTTTCTTGCTTTTTTGTTGATACTTTGGATTTTATTTTGGATTCAGTGGCGGACACGGGATTACATTTTCATGCCTTTGTTGTTCTTCTTTTTCGGCTTCTCCTGCTGCTGTTGCTGGCGGTCGTCCTTTGGGGCGGTCTGACCTTTCTGCAAAGGCTCTTTCAGGTTCTTTGTCGCCTCGTTGGTTTTGCCCTCGTTGTTCACCGCCACCTGTGTGCGGCTCTCGTTGGACGGGGCGACCTGCTGGGCGTTGTCGGGGTTCGTTTCGTAGCGGTACGGGCGGCCCTTCTCCGGGTTGAACTTGATATACATCGTGGCATGGAAGCCCTGCTTGTCGGTCACGTTCTCCAGTTTCACGGCTTTACCCGCCACGTAGTCGGCTTTCTGCTTGTCGGTGAAGTTCACGCCGCTCCATTTGCTGATGGGGCGGATGCTGCCGTCCTCGTTCATCCACGTGTTGCGGCGTTGCTCCTTCTTGGTCTGTGCGGCATTTTCCCCGCCTTGCGCCTGACTTTTCGAGGTGTCACCTTTGGCTTCCTGCGTCTGTGCGGTACGGGGCGACCTTCCGGTTCCCGGCACGAACTCCACGCCGCGCTGCTCCACGTTCACTTGAAGGGTGGTGACGAACTTCCTGCCGTCGTTGCGCTCGATGAGCTTGTCGCGCACGGGCAGTCCGGCGCGGAGCATGTCCTGCTCCTGTTTGGTGATTTCCGTCTTGCCGATGCGCTCCGGGATGCGCACCTTGTTTGCCGGAATGTCCGTGATTTCATTCGTCTTGCGGTCGATGCTGATGTAGGAGGGGATGATTTCGCCCGTTTCCCTGTCCACAATGTCCACGACCCTGCCGAGGTTGCCCGTTTCGCGCAGGTTCTTCCGGTCATCGTCGGAGAATTTGTGTTCCTTGTACTCATCTAACTTCTGCTCCTTGCGGATGAAGTGCGGCACGAGGCTGACATTTCCCTCGCCGTCCTTCTTGAAGGAGAGGCGGGCGTCCAGCTCGAATGATTCGCCGCCGAAGGTGGGCTTGACCTTTACCAAGTCGGACTTGCCGTAGTGGAGCATCTTCGTAAGGTCTCCGGACTTTTCAAGGTCGTCACGCTTCACGCCCCATCTGTCCTCCAGCTCCTGCCAGTTGATTTTGCTCTCGTTGATGGGTTGGTAGCCCTGTCTGCCCTGCGTCTGTTGCGGGCTTTCCTGCTGTTCTTTCTGTTGTTCCATGTTTTCCTGTTTTTGAGGTTCTTGTTTCTCTGTCTTTTGTGCCGCCATCTCTTCCTGCACCTGCTGTTGATAAGGGAAGGTGTCGATTTTGTGCGGTGCAAGGATTTGTTTGTTCTGGTACGGATGCTGAAGCAGGTCTTTCATCACGCCAAGCATGGAATCCACTTGGTCTGCCGCGATGCGGTAGAAACCGAAGCGGCTGGGTTCCTTGCACTGCCGGAAGAAGTTCTTGAAGAAGTTGTCCAGCACGTCGCCGTGTCGGTCGAATTGCAGGAAACTCTGCGCGTTCTCAGCTTTCGCAGGGGTACGCTTGGGTGTGTCGTCTGCATTCAGCCCGGCTACCACGCTGATCTCGCCCGTCTTCTCGTCACGGACTACCAGCACGTCCTTTTCGTCTTTTTTCTTTGCCATTTGAAAAATGTTTTAATGGGTTATTTATGAAAGAAATTATGGATACGAGCCTTGTAGAAGGCTATATCTTCTTTTTTGAAGTCCTTGATATGGTTGGAAAGGAATGTCAGCACATCCTCCTCGCTGTAATAGGTTTTCTTGCCCAGTGTCTTGTAGGGCAATGCGCCGACACTGCGGTAGCGTTGCAGTGTGCGCTTGCTTATCTGGAGCAGCATGCACAAATCCTGATTGTCGAAAAGGCGGATGCTTTCCGTGATAGTAGGCTGTTTCCCCTCAGCCTTCATCGCCAGCAGCAGTTCGTCCTGACGGTCGAGCCGTTCCATCAGCTTCTGCATCCAGCCCTCGAAGTTGTTTCGTGTGAGCAGTTCCATGACCTATGTCCTCCTTCCTTTTGGTTTGCCGCCAGTGCGCAGCGTGTGGTTGCGTTTCAATTCCTGCGGTGTCGCCGCGTCCTCGTTGACGGCACACGCTTCAAGCAGGCGGTCTATTTCCGACTGCCGGTAGCGGCATTTACCGCGAAGCACGACATAACCGATGCGTTGCTCGCTGCGCATACGCTGGAGGGTGCGGGTACTCACGTTAAGCAGGTGCGCCGCCTCGCGTGTGGTGAGCAACCTGTCGGGCGATGCCGCTTTCTTGTCGCCGGAGGCGGCACGGACGTGTGCCGCAATCTCCGCTATCTGTTCCGTCAATGACCGGAAGGCAGAACTTTCCATCGTTATCACTTTCATATTCAGTCCTTTATTTTTGTTTATTTTCATGAACATAGGCTGCGCCTCGGCATACCGTTCAAGCAAGTTTGACGCTCTACACTCGGCTTGCTCTATGTTTCTGCGACAAAATTCGGCAATAAACAAAAGGGGCTTTAACAACTCACTACGTGACTCACGTAAGATTTTTACGGAAGATGGCTCCGTAACCCGGTCAAACGGTGCAACAGGCAGCCTTTCAGCGGAAAACGGTACGTGTTAAGGGCTGCATCGTTACCTTTGCGGGCAAACCGATAATTGCATGAATATGGAAATAGTATCTATCGAGAAAAAGACTTTCGAGATGATGGTGGCGGCATTCGGCGCACTCTCGGAGAAGGTCGCCGCCCTAAGGCGCAAAAGCGACACGGGGCGCATGGAAAGATGGCTCACGGGCGAGGAGGTCTGCGGGCAGTTGAGAATAAGCCCGCGCACGTTGCAGACGCTGCGCGACAGGCGGCTTATCGGCTACTCGCAGATAAACCGCAGGTTCTATTACAAGCCGGAGGAGGTTAAGAGGTTGATACCGCTTATCGGCACGCTCTATTCGCACGGCAGATGATTTGATTTATTCACCCACTGAATCCGAAGTTATGATGAACGAGACCAACGATGTTTTTACGATGGAAGACGAGCCGATAGCCTCTGTGATGCAGGATATGCGCAAAGGCTCGAAATGGCTGTCTGTATTTCTGGAAAGTTACCGCCCTCCGCTGGACGGGGAACGTTACCTGACTGACGGTGAGGTGGCGGAACTGCTCCGTGTCAGCCGACGCACCTTGCAGGAATACCGCAACAACCGCGTGTTGTCCTTCATACTTTTGGGAGGGAAGGTGCTTTACCCGGAAACGGGGCTGCGCGAGGTGCTGGAAGCGAACTACCGCAAGCCGCTGGAGTGAGGCGGCCAACATGAAAAAGGAAACGGGCGACATTTTGTGGTGCTGCCCGTTTACTTTTTATATACTTGGGTGTTTTAATGACCTTAAAACCAGTTTTTTGATTGATCCAACCAATTTCTATCGTTAGAAATTCATATAGTTAATAAAAAGTTGTAACTTTGCATTTAACGCAATCTAAAAATTAATTGTAATGGCAATTTTAAACAACATTAAAAATGTACTATCAGAAAAAGGAGTTATGAGCAAATGGTTGGCAAAACAATTACAGAAAGATCCTGCAACAGTATCTAAATGGTGTAATAATCATTCTCAACCTGATTTGTACACATTTGTTCGTATTGCAAATTTGCTTGATGTTGATGTTCATGAACTTATTTGTCATACAAAAAAATAGTATCTAAAGGAATATAGATGTTTCACCATTTTTAAGCATGTAAATAAAGTGTATGAGCAATAAAATTTGGAATTTTGATATATTAGTTGATGATTGTTTTGTTAATTTTAATACAAAAAAGCAAGAAATAAATCCAGATCATAATGACAGGTTATTATCAGTTGCTAATGGCTTTGAAGATGGCAGTTGGAGATATCGTCAATTCAAAGAATTTGTTTTCAGTAATATTGCAGAAACAGCTTTGTCTGCACAAGAACGAGAGAAATTAATAGATAATGATTACGGTAGGCTTATTGAGGCTGCCAAACATTTACGACTTGTTGACAAAGAGCAGAATGGAAAGGGAAGTGAAATAGCGGAAATTATTCTATATGGCATAATGAAGAACCATTATAAAGCCTTATCTGCAATACCTAAAATTTTTTATAAACAGAATGATAATGATAATGCAAAGGGCTCTGATTCTGTACACATTGTAATTGACCCAAATGGAGGCTTTCAACTTTGGTTAGGAGAAGCTAAATTTTATAATTCTCTTGAGGATGCGCGATTATACGAACCAATAAATTCTGTTGAACAAATGTTGCGCAAACCTATTATGAAAAAGGAATGCGGAATAATGACCAATCTCAATGAACTTGATAAACAAATTGAAAACCAAACATTACTTAAAAAGATAAAAGAATGTTTCGATGAGAATACTTCCATTGACGAAATAAAACCCAAACTACATATACCTATTCTTTTATTACATGAATGCCAGATAACAGCAAGTACTACTGAAATGAGTGATGAGTATAAAAATAGTATTATTTCTTTTCATAGAGATCGTGCTCATTCGTTTTTTAAGAAGCAGATCAACAAGCTTAGTTCTGTTCATAAGTATTCGGAAATAAACTTTCATTTGATTCTTTTTCCTGTTCCTGATAAAACAAAAATAGTAAACTGGTTTATTTCACAAGCAAAAAATCTCAAAAATGATGCAGACGAATGATATATATAATACATGTTTAGATATAAGTAATGTTCTAAATGCTGGTGATATAAGTAATGCAAGATCCAAAGTAATTACATTACTTCATGAGATTAATGGTACTAACAATAATTCATATATGGAATTAGTCAACCATCTTATTCGTGAAGTGGGGCTTTTACCGTATATTGATACATATACTGCATCTTGGGAAGATCGGTTTGTATGTGAAGTTTTTAAAGTTAATATTGGAGAAAGAAAACCTTGTGTCTTACATACTGCTCAATCACAGGTATTAAAGAAGTTATTAGAAGGGAAAAGCGTTGCGGTGAGTGCTCCTACAAGTTTTGGTAAAAGTTTTGTTATTGATGCATTTATTGCGATTAAACAACCAATTAATGTTGTAATATTAGTACCTACGGTTGCTCTTGCAGATGAAACAAGAAGACGAATTTGCCGAAAATTCTCTCATCAATATAAAATAATTACAACAACAGATGTAGAACTTGCGGAGAAAAACATATTGGTATTTCCGCAAGAAAGAGCTTTTGCCTATATAGTCGACCCTCAAAAAGGCGACATCGCATTTTTCATATAGACCTGCGTGATGATTTGGTATTGAAAATTTAAGTTCAGCCTCCCACAGCACCAC
>NZ_QENY01000035.1 GCF_003096815.1 Hallella colorans | reverse complement strand
TAATTGGTGATTCTTCATGATGCAAAGATAACAAATACTTATGAAATTATGTGCCTGAGAGGAGAGGGCTTGCAACTGGGTTTTAGGACTGACCCGTTAATAGGTTATACCATCGGAGAACTCCATGGCTGGTAACGGAAAGCCGCGTAGCCATTATCTCCAATAATAACGGACTATTGATTTATGGCATCAATCTTATTTCTTATTATTGGCAGCATCCTCTTGCCCTGCTTTAGGCTCTTTTTTAGCGAGCATCACTACTTGAAATATAAAATCGGTGATCCATTTTTGTGAAAATCCCAACCGATGGTTGTATTTGCGAATGCCCAAAGCGGTTTTCATAACGCTTGCGTCCGTGAAATTGTTTTTCGTGAAAATGTCGTCAACGGTTTTCTCGGTCATGGTATAGATGGTCTTCTTGAAAATGGATGGCACGCGCAATTTGAATTTCATAAGGTTGCTTACCGTCATCATGAGGTCTTGCGAGAAGTTCTGAAACTGAACCATGTAGACTTGTACGTCGGTAATGCGCTTGCAGTTTCGGCGTATGCTCTGGTCTATTTCCTTGAAGAAGCTGTCGTCGGTTCCATAGATTTCTCTCATCATCTTTTTGCACTGCGCTTTCTCTCCCTCGCCCAATTTGTTGTTTAGGGTGGGCACGCGGAGGGTGTTTTTGAACATCCGCAAGTCGGGCAGCATGCCCAAATTGGTGATACCTAATTGAGAGGCTAACGCGGCTTGGAAGTATACGCGCACCAAGGTCATGTAGTCTTGCATGCCTCCGGTTTTCTCGTCTTGCGCCTTTCCGCCGAATATTTTTGACAAAAATCCCATAAGTGTATTGGCTTTACAGTGTGTGAGTTGTAAATGTAATTAGTGTTTGCAAAAGTAGTACAATATTGCGAGAACTCAAAATTATTTAAATAAATAGTCGTCGAGCCATCCCAAAAAGAGAGTTTGCGTGTGACTTTGTGGCCAAAAGTGGCTTGGCAAATGAGTTTTAGCGATGTGAGTGTATGATGGTTGCGTGTTATTTTGATGGAAAATCTTAAAAAAAACGTGTGTTCATGGTGTCGTGTGAAATTATTTACATACCTTTGCCGGCATAAGAACGAATGGTTTTGTAGTATCTATTCTTCACAATGCCCTTCCTCCCAAATCGTGGCGGATGTGTCATCGTAATAATTGACCTCAAAATAATGTTTCTTGTAGCTTACTGTAGGGTGGACAGAAAGTTAGATTTTGAGTAAATCGATGATGGGCGTTTTTGGGCTGTTAGGACAGCGGTTTATCTCCAATATCTTTCTTATCGCGTTCGGGGCAAGAGCGCTTTCCATGGTTTGCTGGCGGCGGTGGCTCGCGGTTTTGCGACCTTGTGCCATTGTCATGAATGGAGTGATAAACCAATTTTATTTGTAATATTAAAAAAGTAATGAACATTTTTGTATCAAACATCAACTTTCGCACTCAGCAAGAGAGTCTTGAAGAACTTTTCTCTAATTATGGTGAGGTGGAATCCGCCCATATCATCACAGACCGTGAGACTGGTCGCTCGCGTGGTTTTGGCTTCGTGGAGATGCCCAACGACGATGAGGCCAACGCTGCCATTGAGGCCTTGAATGGCAAAGAATTTGAAGAAAAAGAACTCAACGTGAGCCAGGCTCGCCCTCGTGAGGAGCGCAGGCCTCGCGCCAACTTTGACGGCCAGCGCAGCTACGGCCGCGACACGCGTGGCGGCTATGGTCGTGACAATCGCAGGTCGTACGACGAAGACCGCGGTGGCTATGGTCATGGTGCGCGTGGTGGCTATGACGATAACGATGGCTACGGCCGCGATGACCGTTACTAATCTGCCTTGACACATTCGCGCCATGCCCTGGCCGTGCTCTGGGTGTGGTGTCAAGCCAAGCGCATGGTGATGTTTTTACTCTCTGCGCTATGGCTATCTTTAGAGGCGACAGGTACAGGCGCGCATGGTCACAATACCATGTGCGCCATATAATATAAGGTGGGTAAGCTTTTCAAAATTAAATTGATGGTTTGCCTTCTTGTCTTTTATCTCTCACTTGGTTAGCGTCTTCATGTCGCCTTGTTGTCGTTACCTTGTCGTTTATGGGTTGTGTGGTTTGGCATGGCCCCTTTTTATTGCCTGATGTCGACTGAAAAAATAGGCACAAATATGATGAAAATAATTTTTGAGGCTTACATATAGTCGTTAATTTTCATTGTACACTTGCAAGATTACAATTTATTTGAGTAACTTTGCAATTGTTATGGCAAAACCTGATACAGACCAACAGTTTAAAGATGTTATGGCAGAATGCCGTGAGCTTTTTGCCAAGAAGTTGCATGATTATGGGGCGTCGTGGCGCATATTGCGGCCGTCGTCGCTTACTGACCAGCTTTTTATCAAAGCCAAGCGCATTAGGTCGCTTGAGATATTGGGAGAATCGATGGTGGGCGAGGGTATCAGGCCAGAGTTTGTGGCGCTTGTCAATTATGGCATCGTGGGATTGATACAGATAGAACTCGGGTTTGCCGACACCGTGGACATGACCGTGGAGGCAGCGTTGGCCTTGTATGATGAGCATGCTCGGCAGGCTTTTGAGCTTATGACCAAGAAAAACCACGATTATGGCGAGGCATGGAGGGATATGCGGGTGAGCAGCTATACAGACTTGATACTCACTAAGATAGAACGCGTCAAAGAATTGGAAGACATTGCTGGTGAGGCATTGGTTTCCGAGGGCATTGACGCGAATTATCTCGATATTATCAATTACGCTGTTTTTGGCGTGATAAGACTCTCGGAAAACAACCCCAAAAGTTGATTATGCGTGGTATAGACACTCGATAACTCAAGCGGATAACAAATGTGGCAAGACGATAACAAACAGACAGGCACGCGCTCTACTGGCATTGAGCCCGCGGCGATGACGCCGACCTCACGAGACACTGAACATGGCGTTGGCGTGCGTGATGGATGGTTAGTGCGCGTGGTCGTAAACGTGTGTCGATTAGTATTGGGTGCCACACTTGTACTGTCGGGCTTTGTGAAAGCCATCGACCCATTGGGCACGCAATATAAGATACAAGACTATTTGACAGCTGTTGGATGGCCAGGTATAGCTCCCGATGTGGTGACGATAGGCGCTTCGGTGCTATTGTCAGCCTTTGAGTTCTCTATTGGTATATTTGTCTTGTTCGCTATCCGCCGCCGTTTTGTCTCCAAGTTAGCTTTGGCGCTCATGTCCGTGATGACCATAGTCACGCTATGGATATTGGTGGCCAACCCCGTGAAAGACTGTGGGTGTTTCGGTGATTTTGTCGTGCTGACCAACGTGGAGACATTTCTCAAGAATATCGTGCTGCTGGCTTGTGCCATTGTGCTGGCCAAATGGCCTTTGGCAATGTATCGTTTCCTCTCACGCTCCACCCAGTGGATAGCCATTAATTTCACCATCTTGTTCATTATCGTCACTTCTGGTTATTGCCTCTACAAACTGCCGATATTTGATTTTCGCCCCTATCGCGTTGGCATGAACATCCTGAAAGGAATGGAGATACCCGAAGGCGCTCCACAGCCTAAGTTTGAGACAACCTTTATCATGGAAAAAAACGGTCAACGCAAGGAATTCTCGCTTGAGAATTATCCAGACTCCACGTGGCAGTTTATCGACTCGAAAACCGTACAGATCGAGCCGGGCTATGTTCCTCCCATCCATGATTTCTCCATACAGCGAGCCGATGGCTATGACATCACAGAGGAGACGCTGTCGCGTCCGGGCTATCTCTTCCTGCTTATATCGCCCCATTTGGGTAGGGCCAATGACACAAACTTTGGCGATATAGACCAAATCTATGAGTACGCGCGACAAGCGAAAGTACCATTCTATTGTCTGACGGCATCCTCCAAATCTGAAATAGACCATTGGAAAAATCTCACTGGTGCCGAATATCCATTCTATTTCACTGATGAGACCACCCTTAAGACTGTCATTCGCAGCAATCCCGGGTTGCTGTTGCTCAAGGATGGAACCATCATCAGAAAGTGGAGCCATAACGGTTTGCCCAAAAGTGCCGAGCTGGTTGAGCCTCTCGTCAAGTCGGAGATAGGGCGTCCGGCGCCCGACACCGTGGGCAAAATTGTCGCGCAGGTGCTGGCTTGGTTTTTTATACCCCTCATCTTGCTCACCTTGGCCGATCGCGCTTGGGCTTGGAGTGGCAGACTGAGACGCAAGACGAGGAATGTGAGCGATAAGCGAGAGGGAACAGTTGAAAACGAATAGTGATATAATACAATCAAGAAATTTAATTTTAAAAAGCAATAATAATGAGAAAGAAAATTGTAGCAGGAAACTGGAAAATGAACAAAGATCTGCAAGAAGGCGTGGCATTGGCTAAGGAAATCAACGACATGCTCGTTGCAGACAAACCCAATTGTGAGGTGGTGATATGCACACCGTTCATCCATTTGGCCAAAGTGGCCGAGGTGTTAGACGAGAAAGTGGTGGGCTTGGGCGCCGAGAACTGCTCTGATAAGGAGAGCGGCGCCTACACTGGCGAGGTCTCAGCGTCTATGGTAAAGTCTACTGGCGCACAATATGTGATACTCGGGCACTCTGAAAGGCGCCAATACTATGGTGAGACGGCAGCTATCCTCAAGGACAAGGTGGCTTTGGCGTTGGCCAATGGCTTAAAAGTGATTTTTTGCTGTGGCGAGACTCTTGAGGAGCGCGAGGCCGAAAGGCAAAACGAGGTGGTAAAGGCCGAGTTGGAAGGGTCTGTTTTTCATCTCTCAAGTGATGAGTGGAAGAACATCGTTTTAGCCTATGAGCCTATCTGGGCAATTGGCACTGGCAAGACCGCCACGTCTGACCAAGCCGAGGAAATGTTGGCCTACATTCGTTCTATTGTGGCCGAAAAATATGGCAAAGAAGCAGCTGACAACACTTCTATCTTATATGGAGGAAGCTGCAAGGCGAGCAACGCCCCCGAGCTTTTCGCCAAGCCTGACATCGATGGTGGTCTCATTGGTGGTGCCTCGCTGAAGGCGCCCGATTTCAAAGGCATCATCGACGCATGGAAAAAATAATGACAAGGACCGTTGATTGATATTGGGAGATCTGGGCTGGAGGGCGAAAGCCTGTATGCTAAACGCGCTTAGCGATCGCTCTCCAGCTCGTTATTCCCATTTTAGCCGAATGAAATGCACGGAAGATGACATGCCATTGCGGTCGTGGCGTGAATGGATTTAAGTTCGATACTCTATGAATAGAAAGAAACATGTAGCCCTTGGCATGATGATTTGGTGCTTGGCTCTCAATGCCGAGGCACAGACTTTTCTTGACCATTTAAGACATAACAAAGACGCAAAAGGTAAGGTCACTGTCACCCAAAGCACCACAATAGATGAACTTGTGAACCATTTAGGCGCGACGGCAACACTATCCAAACCCGCCAATGGCATTGCCAAACCAGCGAATAGTCCGTCGGCAGGTGGCGCCACAGCCACCAAGCCTGTACAGGGCGTGACGAAACCACATGAGAAAGCGTCGGAATATGCACCTGCTCATCGTAATGTCGACACGGGTAAAACTTTTGGAAGCACTTCGCACGTAACCGCCAAGCCTGAGAAAACAGAAATAGAGGTTGAGGCTCCAGTGGTGGATATGAGCAAAAAGGTGATGCGTGGCAGCAGAAAAATCAGTGGCTACAGAGTGCAGGTTTTTGCCGGTGGCAATACGCGCAACGACAAGTTGAGAGCTCAACAGATAGGCAATGCCGTTAAGCTGCAATTTCCTGAAGAGCCGATTTATGTGCACTTTTATTCGCCAAGATGGATTTGCCGTATGGGAAACTATCGCACTTACGCAGAGGCAAACCGTGTGTTGAGACGCATTAGGGGCATGGGTTATCGGTCGGCGACCATTGTAAAAGGCAAGATAACGGTGCAATATTAGTGTTTCCGTGAAGGTAACATTCACATTTAATTATTATACAATATCTACATTATACCTATAATACTATGATTTTGGAACCAGGATACCGCAAGGGGTTAGATGAACTTGCGGCCCATTACAAGGAGATTTTGAAACTTTTGGGCGAGGATCCAAGTCGTGAGGGGCTTGTAAAGACTCCCATGCGTGTGGCTAAAGCCATGCAAACACTTACCCGTGGCTATTTCGAGGATGCCCATCAGGTGCTTAGGGATGCCCTTTTCAAAGAAGATTACAACCAGATGGTCATCGTCAAGGACATCGATTTCTATTCTATGTGCGAGCACCATATGTTGCCATTCTACGGCAAAGCCCACGTGGCCTATATCCCAAATGGGTATATTACAGGTTTGAGCAAGGTGGTTCGCGTGGTAGATATACTCAGCCACAAGCTTCAAGTGCAAGAAAGACTGACCCAACAAATCAAGGATTGCATCCAAGAGACACTCCAACCGCTTGGCGTAATGGTCGTCATAGAGGCCAGTCACATGTGCATGCAGATGCGTGGCGTGGAAAAACAGCATAGCGTTACTACTACCTCTGACTTTTGCGGGGCTTTCAACCAAGCCAAAACGAGGGAGGAATTTATGAACCTTATAAGACAGAAATAATGATGAAAAAGTTAGCTTTATTCTTGACTTGTGCCATCGTTGTATGTAGCATGGCATCTTGTTTGGATGACGACAACACCCAAAACGTGTTGACACAGGAGAAAATGAATGCAGCCGTCAAGACAATGGAAGGCACTTATCACGGCAAAATGGTGTATACGTCAGACCCAAGACAGATCCCTGACACGATTAAAAACATTACTTGGACAGTGGACTCTGTTATCACCATTAAAGACTTTCCACGAAGTATTTTCTCCCAAAGTTTAACGCCACAAGCCAACCCGCAGCTTTTGGATGCCTTGAAGAACTTGCCCAATGAGGACTTAAAATGCAACATTGGCTTTTACAGCGTTGAGGACGACTTGTACACTCTAAACGTTATGCCACATAATATTGATTTCAAATGGAAGGTTGATAATACGGAGCACGATAGCCATATTGTCTTCTTTAATGGCAATGAGACGTCTGTTGGCATTTACAAGATATCTACTAAGGAGATGGTATTTATGATGAACACGTATGCGTTGTATATTGACAAGGTGACGCAGACGAGCGACTTGTTCCGCAGAACCGTTTTTAAACTAATAGCAACATCAAAAGGTTAAGTCCATGAAGTTTATTTCCTGGAATGTAAATGGGCTTCGCGCATGTGTCAAGCCCAAGACCGACAAGGAGGGAAATGTCGTTAGCGAGGGCTTCGAGAAAGTTTTTAAGAGCCTCGATGCAGATTTTTTCTGTCTGCAAGAAACCAAGATGCAGGCTGGCCAGCTGGACTTAGAGTTTGAGGGGTACCGTTCTTTTTGGAACTATGCCGTGCGCAAAGGTTATAGCGGTACGGCTATCTATGCTCGCCATGAGCCATTGAGCGTGATGCGAGGGATGGGCATTGAGGAGCACGACCAAGAGGGAAGGGTTATCACGTTGGAGTATCCCACGTTTTATTTAGTCACTGTTTACACCCCCAACTCTCAAGAAGCTTTGCCCGATGAGGTCAAGCCCAGACGGCTAACGTACCGTATGGAGTGGGAGGATGCGTTCAGAACGTATTTGAAAAAACTCGACGAGCACAAGCCTGTCATTGTTTGTGGTGACCTGAACGTAGCTCATGAGGAGATAGATATCAAAAATCCCAAGACCAATCGTAACAACGCTGGCTTTACCGATGAGGAGCGGGGCAAGATGACGGAGCTGCTCGGGGTGGGCTTTATAGACACTTTTCGAACAATGTATCCAGACCAAGTGACGTACAGTTGGTGGAGCTACCGCTTCCGGGCGCGTGAGCGAAACACCGGTTGGCGGTTGGATTATTTTCTCATGTCTGATCGATTGCGAGAGAAAATGATAGATGCCAAGATACACACGGAGATTTACGGCAGTGACCATTGCCCTGTGGAGCTGCTGCTTGACATACGTTGACTCGTTGGCACCGTGCGCCCATTTGGTGGTGCGTATGCCTTTGTCATAGACAAGTGGAATTTCATGACACATAAAAACCCACATTCTCACGAATGCGGGTTTTCCTTTTCTGTTTAGTAGTTATTGTTGTATTATTTATTGTAAGAGAGATTTATTTTATGGTTTGAAATACTAAACTAAAGGATTTCTTTATAGTTTCTTCGTTAAAAACATCCTTTTCTTATTGTAAAAGGCTTTTAATCTCTGAGAGAGACCTTTTCTCTTGTGTTCCGTCAGGATTGGTTACCATGAAATAGTCAAATCTTGACTTCCCATCTTTGTATGCTATCACGGCGACACTTCCATTGCGCATGTGCAGTGTGAAATAACCCTCACGCTTACCATTCAGGTATTTGCCATTGAGTTTTTCTTTGCCATTAACGTAGTAGGTGGTCACGGATCCGTTGAAAATGCTGTTTTTGTCATTGCCAAGGTCAATAAAGTCGTAACCGCCTTCGGCCTTCAGCGTGCCGTCCATATAGTAGTCTGTGAAGACGTCTTCTTTCTTGTTGCCGTTGTTTTGAGTGAGCAGCAGTCTGTAATAGGCCGCTTGATCTGCATGGCTAACCGAAGTTTGATCGGCTGCATAGTAAATGGTGTCTGCAACTACAACTGCTGTTTCGCTGACGTGCTTGCGTCCGAAACTTGCCATGGAAATGAGCATCATGGCTGAGATAAGTACGATATTTTTCATTTTTATTCCTCCTAAATATTAGGTTTGTTATAATTACGCTGCAAAGCGTATACATAAAATACTAACCGACCTAATTATTTAACAGTAATTTATAATTATTTTTCGTCGAATAAACAGTCGATAAAAACTTTTACCTTTCAATTTAAAACTTTATCAATATTTGCAGATTTGCTTACATATTGCAAGAATGTATGAGTTTAAACAGGGAGAATAACGCTATTTAATATCAATGTGTCATATTATAAGATGTATTTGCCATATAATTATTGGTAAAATATCGAAGAGAAATTAGTTTGTTTACGATATGATTGTAAATATAAATTACCTATAAAACAGATTGTTATTAAACACCCTTTGATAACTTTCAATATGACAAAATAGTTTCTTTTTGCCTATCAATGAGATGGCAATTATTTGGGTGTTCATGACAATGAAAGGTCGGCTTAAATCTGCGCGTGTTTTATTTTGAAAGTTCTACGGTCTGTTTCCCGACATATTGCAAGTTAATATTGATATTTTTCATGCTGTTAACGCAGCACAATTATCAAAGTAACAAAAAATGACCACCTATCGTTTTCAACTTCGCTCAATTCTCTTAATTTGGCCTATGTTTCATTATGATATCTTTCAGGTTAGTATTTTGGCCAAAGACATCCAAATCTACCGGTATCGCTATACCGTCCACGATACCTTGGTCAGAGTGTTGCCAGATGGTGGGTTGACCTATGCCGCTGATAATTGGTTCGTTCATGTTGTATCGCGCTAAGAACAACCGGTATTGATTGAAACGAGGTGCAAGGTTGGTATTGTAGAAATGGGCGTAGGAATAGATGATGGGTTGATTGTAATAGTGTTTCTCGATAAGTTGAGCCATCAGTTCCAAGCTGTCTTGAATTTGTTGTCTGGACCATCCTCTCACGCCTTCTTGCTCCACGTCTATCATAGGCACGACAGTCTGTTTTCGACGGTCCACCACGCTGTAGAAATTTTTAAATTGCTCTCGCACGCTACTTTTTGAGGTTAGAAAATGGTATGAACCTATGGCAATCCCAGCCTTTAGGGCTTGATTTACGTTTTCGATATAGTTTGTGTCTATGATAGTTTGTCCTTCAGTGGCCTTGATATAGACAAATTTCACGCAGGTGTCGCATGCCACTCGTTGCCAATCGATGGCGCCTTGGTGGTGCGACACGTCAATGCCATCGTAGTCGAGCTTGAGATGCCGGTTGGCGGTGGGATGTAGCTCAATGTCTCCGTCAAGCATTTTCTTGCCCGTCAGATGGTTCAAAAATGTGTCAGGAGCGATCAGGGCAATGACTATTATGCATAGGGCCATACCGATAATAGCCGATAAAGCCATGCGGCCAATCTTTTTCGTCCATTCCCTTCGATGCTTAAGATGTGTTTTTCTTGCCCATCTTTCATGGCTGTCGTTGTGGTGTTGATATCGCCGAAGCCACCTCAGCTGCCAGTGATTTCCATGCTGATGGTTTTCGCAACCATGTCTGTGCGGCTGTCTGTGTGTGTGGGTCTTCGGGCTTTTTGCCATGATTTAACCTGCTTTTTAAACAGAATATATTTTGTGTTGGGCCGGTGGTTTATTTTTTCAAGCGCACGAGCCTATTCTTTTCTCACCAAATTTCCCGAGAAATTTATCGTTTCTCTGTCGGATGAAGTAACGCTAAGGCTCACCTTGCCATCTTCGAATATCTCTATATAATAGGTGAGATAGTCTGAGTGATGCTGTGTTTTCAGTTCTACGCGCAGCTTTTTCTTCTTCTTTTTGTCTACGGTATAATACAGAATAGGCCCATCAAAGCAGAGTGGACTTTTGTTGTCGCCGTATGTATCTGCCCGATATGCGCGACCAAAGAATGGCAAGAAGCTGCGCAAACTGTCACCATCTACCTGGACAGAATAGTTTGAGGTGAGGAAGTGAGGCGTGAATGTCATTGGTGTCACGTAGTTGAACTCCATCGTGTAATTTTTGTTTTGGACAGAATGGCTTATCTCCGCAAATATTCTCTCCCGCTCGTCAGCTTTTTGTCGAGTAGTGGTCACCGTGGCACACCCTGTCAAGCAGCATGCTATGACAAGCAATTTCAGCACTGGTTTCATATTGTAATATTTTTGTCGCTAATATACTATATTTTCGTGAGACTACTGCCTATTTAATCTTTTTTGTCATACATTACAGATTTGTCATTATGTTTTGTCATGCAAAAGGTTGAGAAATAGATTAATTATTCATTTAATATTGCTACTTTTGTGTATTGATAATCATCATTAAAAACTTTCAAACATGAAACCTATCGTTTTAATTACTGGAGCCACCAGTGGTATTGGTGAGGCTTGCGCACGCAAGTTTGCCGAGGGTGGCTATCGCCTCATCATCACCGGTCGGCGTGATGAAAAGTTAGAAACTCTCAAGAACGGCCTTGACACCGATGTGTTGACACTGTGTTTTGATGTCCGAGATCGTGATGCCGCGCGCCGGGCGATTGAGACATTACCCGATGACTGGAAATGCATAGATGTGCTTATCAACAACGCTGGGTTGGCGCAAGGGTTGGAACCCGAATATGAGGGAGACTACGGAGATTGGGACAGGATGATAGATACCAATGTCAAGGGACTGCTTACCATGACTCGTCTTGTCGTGCCGGGTATGGTGAGCCGTAATCACGGCCATGTCATTAATATTGGCAGTGTGGCTGGCGACGCTGCCTATGCGGGTGGAAACGTGTATTGTGCCACCAAAGCCGCCGTAAAGTTGCTATCAGACGGTCTGCGCATAGACGTGGCGCATACGGCCGTGCGAGTGACCAACGTGAAACCAGGGCTGGTTCAGACTAATTTCAGCGCCGTGCGTTTTCACGGCGACGACCAGCGCGCTGCTGGTGTTTACAAGGGTATCAAGCCGCTCACTGGTGCCGATATAGCTGATGTGGCCTACTATGCAGCCTCCGCACCCGCGCATGTCCAGATAGCAGAGGTGCTCGTTTTAGCCACACATCAGGCTAACGGTAGCTGCATAGTGCGTCAATAAGAATGCGCCGTCGTGAGAGTATAGCCGGTCGATACGCCTAATTATAAGTGGCATTTTGGCCATTGCAGTATCTTTGGCACAATCATTACTTCGGCTCAGCTGATATTTAATGGGGGAGCAAAAGGCTCAGTAGGTATTTACTTTTGGGGGTGCCGCAGGTCCCTACGATTGCGGTAACCACGTAACTGCAAACAGGATAAAAACAGGAAGGCATGATGCAGGCTAAAAGTTCATACGTGTAAATTTCTTCCGCGCCCGGCCGTTTCTTGTATCCGGCGCGGCTGTCTCCATTCATTCTTTTGCCCCCCATTCCTCTCCTCTTGTTCTTCAATTTATAAAATAAAATTACGGTTTTTTTGATCATTATTTTCGAGTCATCCAGAGCAAAAAGGGCTATCTTTTTTTGTCAAAACCAAGTTGAGCATTACCAAAAATCATAAGAGTGCCGCGATTAGTGCTTTCTCATAGCCTGATTAGGCCTTATTGAGCGTGCAACTAATCAGCGAAAATAAGGAGATATCGAAGTTGGTGTAAACTGACTGATAATGAGCAGGAAACGGAATAATTTGCATAGAAGTGCTCTTTTCAAAAAGGGCAGGAATATGCAGATTTAGGCAGAAGTTCAGTTACCAAACCGTTACCCGATTTTGCCATAGGTAACGATGGAGCAATGTTCGGTAACTGATTTTTTTACTCGTGTGGCTGTTGCTGCGGTCGGCAGTTTTCTGCATAAGTGAGGAACGCTTTGAAATTGGTAATTTTGCCACAAAACATCAAAGCGTATGAAAACAGAAAAAATGAAGGTGTTGCTCTACCTCAAAAAGAGCGGACTTGACAAGTCGGGTAAGGCTCCGATTATGGGACGCATTACCATTGGGCGTTCCATCGCCCAGTTCAGTTGCAAGCTCTCCTGCAATCCTGACTTGTGGAATCCCCGTGAGAGCAGAATGGACGGAAAAAGTCGTGAGGCGGTGGAGGTGAATGGCAGGTTGGAGAACTTGCTGCTGTCCATCCAGTCAGCCTATCAGACTTTGCTTGCAAGAGGTTGCCCATTTGACGCAACCGATGTGAAGGAACAGTTTCAAGGAAGTGTGCAGACACGGTGCATGCTCATCGAAAGACTTGATATGCTCATAAAAGAGAAAGAAAGTCATATAGGTATAGACATCAGAAAAGAGTCCATGGCAAGCTATCACTCCACGAGAATCCACTTGCAGGAGTTCATCCAAAAGAAGTATAAGGTTTCTGACTTAGCCCTCTCACAACTGACAGAGAACTTCATCCATAAGTTTCAGCAGTACTTCTTGGGGGAGTGTGGATTTCAGGAAAGCTCATTCTACAATGTCGCCACCCATTTGAAAACGGTATGCAGGCTGGCTTACCGTGAGGGGTTGGCAGACATCCTGCTTTTCGACAAAGTCAAAATCAGCAAGGGTAACAAGAAACTCCCCAAAGCACTTGACAGAGGGGCATTTGAGAAGTTAAAGACTCTCCACTTTGA
>NZ_QENY01000034.1 GCF_003096815.1 Hallella colorans | reverse complement strand
TTAGTAAAAACAAAGATAACCAAAAGGGCTGACACCTCGTGAGAAGTGTCAGCCCTAAATTATTTTGTTTAATAAAGTTTTACCGGACAGCAATAATCTTTTATATAGCTATTCGTGCATTAATACGATTCAGACTTTTTAATCTCGTCGCGATCTATCTTTTTCTTGTCAATAGACCACCATGCGTACGAGCCATAAGCCACGATAACCGGTATAAGTAATGAAACGTATGCCATGGCTCTTAGCGTGGTCTCACTGCTACAACTATTGCGAATGGTCAACGAGTACTGGATGTCAACATTTGATGGATAAAACGCGGTGTCGTTCCAACCTACTATGAGGAACAGCACGAGAACAACCATCATCACGCCAATAGCGGCAGGCCAAATACCCTTGATATAATTTTTTACAAAAATGGTCTTACCTATTCCAAACAACAGCAGCACTACGCCCACAAGCAGAATGACAGCCAATGGCCACATTTGAATGAGGTTGTTGAAGTACTTGTACGGTTCCATGAAGATGGTTCCTGTGGCTGGATCAACGGCATATCCGTCTTTGAGCAAAGTACGAATGAAGAATGTCAGAAACGTCACGAGGAAAATTATCGTGTTGTATAACAAAGTACGCGGAATGCGTTCACGTATGGCAGCGTCATTGATATTATTGTTAATATAGAGAATACCAAGTATGCGCGCAAGGAAAAATACTGCCACGCCAAACAGTACAGCCCAAAGGTCGAGCAGTACATCAAGTCCGCCACTGGCGTTAGCCCAATGACTTATGACCGGCTGTACAGATGAGAACATGTTGGATTTCTCTATGACAAAATTACTTCCATTGAAGAATGTCGCTACGGCTCCTCCAATAAGCAGTGGGCCAACGATACCATTAATGATAAGACAAATCTGAAATGTCTTTGGCCCAAGGAAGTTGCCTAATTTATTCTGGAACTCATAGCTTACAGCTTGAAGCACGAAAGAGAACAAAATGAGCATCCAAACCCAATAGGCACCACCAAAACTGGTGCTGTAAAATAGAGGGAAAGAGGCAAAGAAAGAGGCTCCAAACGTTACCAACGTGGTGAATGTGAACTCCCATTTGCGCCCAGTGGAGTTGATAACCAAACGACGTTCTTCGGGGTTCTTACCCAGTTCGAATATCATGGAATTTGCTCCCTGCACAAAAAGGAAGAACACTAAGAAGGCGGCCATCAGTGAAACAACAAACCACCAATATGATTGTAAGAATTCGTATGACATGGCTAATTAGTTTTTATAAACGATTTCGCTATATTCAGGACCTTTCTTGATTTGCTTGCATAGGATGGAAATCTCTACGATGAGCATTGTTGTGAACAATATCAAGAAAATAAAGAAAGTTATTGCAACACTGGTTGCAGGAACGTTAGATACGGCTACATCTATCGGAAGCATGTCTTGGATGGTCCAAGGCTGGCGTCCCATCTCGGCCACTATCCATCCTGCCTCACTGGCAATGTACGCTAATGGTATGAGTATCAGTCCTGTCCAATGTATCCAACGGAAGTTTTTGATCTCCTTTTTGTAAACAAGGAACAACAAGACGGCAAAAAACAAGATAAATATCACTCCCATACCAACCATTACGCGAAATGCGTAGAAAGTCAAAGGAATAGATGGAACCAAATCATGAACATCTTTGATGTAACCATATCCGAAGTTATGGATGTTAGCTTTCAATACGCTAAGTTGTGATTTAGCTTCTTGTGTCAGCGGATCACCGGTCTTCATGCCTGCGGTTGCCTTACGATAAGCCTGCAAGGCTACGATGGCCTTTTTGCCACTTTCTATTTTTTCTTGATAAGAAGGCTCTCTTGTTCCGTCAGGCTTGGTATAGCCGTTTATCAAATCGTTGATACCAGGCACGTAGCCATTCATGGAGCGTGTAGCCAGCAAAGACAATCCGTTGGGGATGGCCAAGCGATAAGGTGGCTCTTTCTCGTTAACATAATCTGGCTGTTTGAACGGATGCACGCCTGATATAATCGTCAAGCTTTGGCTCTCACCACCATTGTATAGTGCCTCCATTGCAGCCAACTTCATTGGCTGTACCTTGGCAACCATGTAGCCGGAGTTATCTCCTGTCACTACGGCGAGTAACGAAGCTACCAAACCTACTATGCCAGCAATCTTCATGCTTTCGGTTGCTAATTTGTGTTCGCGGTTCTTTAATAGATACCAGCAGCACACGCCAGCAGCAAAGACAGCGCCCACAATCCACGCTGAGGTGACGGTGTGGCAGAATTTATCAATTGCAAACGGCGAGAAAGCAACATCTGTAAATGAGGTCATCTCAAAACGCATGGTAGATGCGTTAAACTCTTGCCCAACCGGATATTGCATCCATGAATTGGCCACTAAAATCCACCAAGCAGAAATAGTGGCGCCTAATCCGGTGAGCCATGTGGCTGCCAAGTGGAACCCACGTGACACTTTGTCCCAACCAAAGAACATCACAGCCACAAAAGTTGCTTCCATAAAGAATGCCACGATACCCTCAATGGCCAGCGGGGCGCCAAATATGTCGCCCACCATCCAAGAGTAATTACTCCAGTTGGTACCAAACTCAAACTCAAGAATGATACCTGTAGCGATACCCATAGCGAAATTCACGCCAAACAGTTTCTGCCAAAAACGAGCCACGTCTTTCCAGAAAACATTATGAGTACGATAATAACAAGTCTCGGCAATTCCCATAATAACTGCCAATCCCAATGTGAGTGGGACAAACAGCCAGTGGTAAATCGCAGTCAGCGCAAACTGGGCTCTTGACCAGTCTACGGTCGCATTGGTAATGTCTAATAAAAGATTTAACATATTGATTATAGTATAGATTTTAAAATCATGTTATTGGCGATTAAGGATTTGTGAAGAGACAAAATCTGATTCGTGCCCCTTTTCTGAATTTTCCTTTATAAAATTTGGGAAGAAAAAGACTTTGAGAATGGCAAACATAATAAAGAGCTTGATTAGTATAACCGTCCACAGGGTTTTGCCTAATGTCATATTCTTAAAACCATCTACATAAAAATAGAAGGCATTGTGAACGAAATGGGCAACTTTGTTATGTTTGAAATCCATTATGATTTTTGTTTTCGGTACAAACTTAAATGTTTTTTTGGAATTATCAAAAAAAATATTTGTAAAATTTATAGATTTGATCGAATTTTATAAAAAAACACGTTTATAAGATAGCAAAATCATATTAGTAAGAGCAAAAAACAAATTTCTAAGCAAATAAAATAACAAGTAAGGTCCCAATACAAAGTGCATCTCAATGCAATGGGGTTTGTGCGCATTACTTTCCATCTTTTACTAATTTCCTAATTGGTTTTCCTTGCGTATATAATATGTAGTAATGCTTCTTGTTTGGCTTTTCTCACGATAAAAAATTGGCTGAACGTATAAAGAAAAAAGGGCTATGTTGGCTTGTGTGGCTAATGATCCGAGTGTAAGCAACTTTATGGATTTGGTCTACTATATCAATGAAAGTGAATGTTCTTTTTACTCATGCAATATAGCATAGAGCAAAAAATATTCATAAAAAACTGTTGCATAGCCAATTATATAAAAAACATAAATTTTGCATATTCGTGAGCGAAGCGTGGCTTGCTTGCGAATATGCAAAACTTGGGAGATGTATTGTCCAATGTTTTCGACATGTTTTATCAAATATGTAAAGTATGCGAAAACAATGGAGATAGATGTTATTATTCCTCGTCCGGAATAATCAGTTTATAGCCTTGACCATGAATATTAATTATTTCCACTTGCTCGTCATCCTTCAGGTGCTTGCGCAGTTTGGTGATATACACATCCATCGATCGAGCGTTGAAGTAGTTGTCATCTATCCAGATGGTACGTAACGCGTCGTTTCGTTTTAGTATTTCATTGGCATGCGAGCACAGCAGTGATAGCAACTCGTTCTCTTTTGTCGTGAGTTTGGTTTGCTTGTCACCGATTGTTAGCAACTGTTTCTGCGTGTCAAACGTATATCGTCCGATATTGTATCTTGTGCTTTCCTTGTTCTTTTTGCCACGAACGCGACGCAGGATAGCTTCCACACGCTTGACCAATTCTTCCATGGAGAACGGCTTAGTGATATAGTCGTCTGCGCCTTTGTCGAAGCCTTCGAGCACGTCTTCTTTCTGCACCCGCGCTGTGAGGAAAATGATGGGCACTTGAGAATTGATTTGCCGTATGTCTTGTGCCAAAGAGAATCCATCTTTTTTGGGCATCATCACATCGAGTACGCACATGTCAAACTTGTCTTTTGTAAACTCTCTGAAACCGGCCTCGCCGTCTGGACAGAGCACGGCGTCATAACCTTTGGCTATCAAATACTCGCACAACAATGTACCTAAGTTTTCATCATCCTCGCAAAGTAAAATTTTAATTTTTTCGTCCATAACTTTATAGTTTTATATAATTAATAATATTTCAATCTTTTATCACTGGAAGTTTAATCGTAAACTTGGTGCCACGACCATACTCGCTCTCAACTTTTATCACGCCGTCGTGCAAGTCTACTACCTTCTTGACATAGGCCAATCCCAGCCCAAAACCTTTAACATCGTGAACATTGCCTGTGTGAACGCGATAAAATCTATCAAAAATTTTCTTTAAGCTCTCTTTTTTCATACCCATCCCGGTATCTTTGACCGAGAAGTATAAATATTGGTCATCATTCCATGTCTTGAGATACACATTCAGTGGTTTGTCTGGTTTTCTGTATTTTACCGCGTTATCCATCAGGTTGAAGATTACGTTTTGGAAGTGAACCTCGTCTACATACATGCCCGATGAAACCGCGCCAATATCTAAATATATTTTACCACCAGTATGCTCAACTCGCAGTGAGAAAGAGTTGGCAGCTGTCTCAATAAGCTCATTGAGGTCAAGATGCTTCTTTTTGAACGACGCTTTCTTTCGGTCGAACATTGACATTTGCAACACTTTCTCCACCAAAAACCGCAATCGCTTACTCTCCTCGGTAATGACATTTACCAAATGCTTGGTCATTTTCTCGTTTTTGGTCACGGTCTCATCATTAAACATTTGTGCGGCCAAGGATATACTGGCTATCGGTGTTTTAAGTTCGTGCGTCATATTGTTGATGAAATCGTTTTTGATTTCACTGTACCGTTTTTGGCGGAACACCACGACGATGGTGAATATAAATGTGATCAGCAATATGAACGTGAATACCACGCTGGGTATCATGAACCTGACATTGGAATAAATATAACTGTTGATGTCGGGAAAATGCACCTTGACCACTCCCATTCTTGAGGCGGGATCATTGCGGAAAAGCACTTGGTTGTAAGTAAACTCATCTCCCTCGTCTGAGTATTCAGGGCAACGATACACTTCTCGGCCATCTTGTGTGCATACCTTGAAATGATAGGGTATATTAATGCCATTGTTCATCAATTCTGCTTTCAGGTCTTGGTCGAGTATTTTAAAATTAACTCGCTCTTTTAAAGGCTTGTCAGACGCTGAGTACAACATATTGATGACCACCTCATCGAGTAATGCTTTCTGATATACGTATCTGTTTTTTACAATTTCTTGCAGAGACTTGCTGGCAGCATTGTTTGAGTTTTTGTCTGTCCTTAAAATCATGGCTTTGGGCATGTTTCCCGGCTTAGAAGCCAATATTTTCAGTTCAAACGAAGAATAGCCTTTACTGTTTTTTCCTGACATGGAGGGTTGCTGGGATGATAGAGCCTCTCCATATTGAGTCTGATCACGGCTTGCTGACACATCCTTCTTGTTGGTAGAGCGGCGCTCGGTCTCATTGACATCCTTTTCCAAATAGCGCAATGTTTCGTTCAGTTCCAAGTTGCGCGATGCCTGATAAAGTGCACGATTCACGCTCTCGTCAAACTGTTCCTTCTTCATATTAGCCATCTCTTGGATGTATGTGAGTTGGAGTCCTAATAGTATGACAAAGGCCACCCCCATCACAATGGCTACAATCCATATCGTACTTTTCTTCATATTTACAAAGATAAGGTTTTGCTTAAAAGATTAACAGTTAGTTGTTAATTATTATTGGTAATTTTATTAATATTAACAAAATATTATATTATTAGTTGACTATATGCAATTAAATATCCCTCACAAATCTATAAAAGATAATGTGAGGGATAGACGATAATGGCGTTTAATTAATGGCTAATCTTCTTCTGCTGCCATTTCCGCCTCGTGATCAGCTATTAATTTTTGCTGCAAGTCGTTAGGAACAAGCTCGTAACTGGCAAACTTGGTGCTGAAACTGGCTCTTCCCCCCGTTAACGAGCTTAGAGCTACACTGTAGTTGGCCAATTCTTTCAAAGGTATCTTGGCTGACAACTTTTGATATCCAGCCTCAGCGTCCATGCCCATGATAATAGCCCTTCGGCCTTGGAGGTCGCTCATCACGTCGCCCATGTAGTCGGATGGCACATATACCTCAAGATCATAGATAGGTTCAAGAATTTTTGGTCCTGCTTCCTTGAATGCGTCAGAGAACGCATGGCGGGCAGCGAGCGTGAACGAGAGCTCATTAGAGTCAACGGGGTGCATCTTACCATCAAATACCACTACCCTGACATCGCGAGCGTAGCTGCCGGTCAATGGCCCGCGCTCCATGCAATCCATCACACCTTTAAGTATGGCCGGCATGAAACGAAGGTCTATTGCTCCACCGACAACAGAGTTGATGAACACCAACTTGCCTCCCCATGGAAGGTCTTTCTCCTCTTTCGACTTAATGTTCATTTTATATTCTTGTCCACCAAAACTATAGTTGGTAGGATCGGGCATACCCTCAGCATAAGGTTCCACTATCAAATGCACCTCGCCAAACTGGCCTGCTCCTCCACTCTGCTTTTTGTGTCGGTATTCTGCTTTGGCCTTCTTGGTAATGGTTTCTCGATATGGTATCTTCGGCTCGCTAAAGGTAATAGAGAGTTTTTCGTTGTTCTCCAATCGCCATTTCAAGGTGCGAAGATGAAATTCTCCTTGTCCATGCACGATTGTCTGCCGCAGCTCTTTGCTCTGCTCCACTACCCATGTGGGGTCTTCCTGATGCATCTTTAGCAGTGCGGTCATTAGCTTCTCCATGTCTTGCGCATTTTCTGTCTTGATAGCTCGACTGTATTTGGAGTTGGGATATTTGATAAAGTCAAAATGGAAATCAACGTCTTTACTATTCAGTGTGTTGCCTGTCTTTACATCTTTCAATTTCACAGTACAACCAATATCGCCTGCGTTCAGTTGGTCCACGGCTATACGGTTAGCCCCCGCACATGCGTAGATTTGCCCTATGCGCTCTTTGGAGCCTCGGTTGGCATTGGTAAGGTCGTCTCCAACCTTTACCGTTCCACTCATCACCTTAAAATAAGACACCTCACCAATGTGTGGCTCCATGCCGGTTTTAAAGAAATACAGGCTTCCCGGACCTTCACTTTTGGTTTCCACTTCCTCACCTCGCGAGTTGCGAACCTTGGGCATTTCGCTTACAAATGGCACTACATTGCCCAAAAATTCCATCAATCTTTGCACGCCCATATCACGTAGGGCTGACACGCAGAACACGGGATATATGCCACACGCCACCAATCCCTTACGTATTCCCTCACGCATTTCGTCCTCGGATAGCGTGTCATTTTCAAAGAATTTTTCCATCAATGCCTCATCATTCTCGGCCGCTGCCTCGACAAGTGCTTTGTGAAGCTCCATTGCTTTGTCCATCTCCTCAGCTGGGATGTCCTCGCGTTTGGGCTCACCGCCATTGGGACCCCATGTAAGTTTCTTCATGATCAGCACATCAATAAGGCTGTTAAAATTAGGACCGGTTTGTAAAGGATACTGTATTTGTACACATTTTGAACCATAAATATCCTTCATTGTATTGATGATATTGTCAAAATCGCACTTCTCTGAATCCAATTGGTTGATGAGAAAGATTACCGGTTTTCTCAGCTTCTCGGCATATCTGAAATTGTTTTGTGTGCCTACTTCTGGACCGTGTTGGCCATTAATCACTATTACAGCTTGGTCAGTCACGTTTAATGAGGTAATGGCTCCACCGACAAAATCGTCAGATCCTGGGCAGTCTATGATATTTAGCTTTTTGTTGTTCCACTCCACGTGGAATACAGTTGGGAAGACAGAATATCCATATTCAAGCTCAACGGGGAAGTAATCACTCACGGTGTTTTTACCCTCCACCGTACCACGACGCTTAATGATACCCGCTTCGTATAGCATACTCTCGGCAAGTGTGGTCTTGCCGCTACCCGCACTGCCAAGCAACGCGATGTTTTTAATTTCGTTAGTCTGATATACTCTCATATCAAAAGATTTAAAGTGTTAGTAAAATAAGTTCATTTCATTCAGGTTGGGAGGGTTAATCTCCAAATCGTTGTTAAAGATAAGAAAAATCGAATATACTTCAAAAAAAATAAAGGGAAATGTGAATTATTTTAAAACAAATTAGTACTTTTACATTACAAAAGATTAATTTATGGCAGGACTTTACATTCATATACCTTTTTGCGCAAGCCGCTGCATTTACTGTGGTTTTTATTCCACCACCAATGTTGGCTTACAAGACAAATATGTAAATTCAATTTGCCAGGAAATGACTATCAGGCCAGAACGGCCCAATATATCAACGATTTATTTTGGAGGTGGCACTCCCAGTCAATTGTCATACAAGAACTTTGTCAAACTGTTTGACCACATTTTCCGCACATATACGGTTGACACCAACGCAGAGATAACCGTGGAGTGCAACCCTGACGACATTAATGAGCAGACGTTCAATCATTTACCCGTCAACAGGGTGAGCATGGGTGCTCAATCGTTTTCAGACGTTCGCCTGCGTTTTCTCTGTCGCCGTCACACCGCGACCGAAGTGGAACAAGCCGTGACACATTTGCGGCAACAGGGCATAAACAATATCAGCATAGACCTGATGTTTGGGTTCCCTGACGAGACCATGACCGACTGGGAGCAAGATCTCCGGCGTGCGCTCAAGTTGGACGTAGAGCACATCTCGGCCTATGGATTGATGTACGAGGAAGGCACGCCTCTTTATAAGCTGTGGCAAGCCAACAAGGTCAAAGAGATTGACGAGAATTTGAGCTTGGCAATGTATGACAAACTTGTGAGAGCGCTCACATCGGCAGGATATGAGCATTACGAGATTAGCAATTTTGCCAAACTTGGTTTCAGAAGCAAGCACAACTCCGCCTATTGGCATGGCATACCATATATAGGAATAGGTGCGGCAGCCCATTCCTATGACCAAAGCACGCGTAGCTGGAACGTATCAGACATACGTAGATATATCGACTCAATAGAGAAAGGCATTTTGCCCATGGAAATAGAGCGATTAGACGAAGAAACAAAATATAACGATCTTGTTACCACGGCTTTACGAACAAGAGAGGGGATAAACCTCGACGCTCTGGCGCCTCGATACAAAAACTACCTGTTAGAAGCCGGCAAGGATTACATTTCCAGAGGACTGCTTGTGTTGGAAGATAACAGTTTGCACCTATCAATGGCTGGCATAAACATCAGCAACACCATTATGAGCGACCTGATGTGGGTTTAACGTCTATCCGCAACAGCTAACCGCTGTCTTGACCGACCATTTATCCGTCAACCCATAAAATAAATCTCTGTGTATATAGATGCAGAAGGACATAAATATAAGAGTTACGAGGAATATGTAAATTCTCCCGATCTTGATTTGGATTTGATATACTCCAAGCTATGGAGTGGTGAACGAACTCCACAGAATAAGCAAGAGAAAGAAATAAAGAAGGAACTGGATGAAATGAAATCTCTTGGAATGAAATTGGACCTTAATTTTGAATAGACTATGATGATGAATTTCGATGAACTTAGAGACAAGGCTATGCAGATAGCCACCGAAGTGCACAAAACACAAGTTGATAAGGGAGGGAAGCCATACATAGGACATCCGCTTCGTGTCGAGAAGTTATGCCAGGACGATGACAGCAAGATAGTAGCGCTTTTACACGACACGATAGAAGATGGCGATATCACCGCCGAATATCTGCTCACGCAGGGATTTCCGACATACATCGTGGACGCCGTTCTATCTGTCTCTCGAAATAAAGGCGAAGACTATTTTGACTTCATTCAGCGCAGCAAGGCTAATCCCGTTGGTCGCAGGGTGAAGATAGCTGACCTCAAAGACAACATGGACATCACGAGGCTGAATGAGCTTACGGACAAAGATATAGAAAGGCTAAAAAAGTACCATCAAGCCTATAAGATGTTGGAAGAGGAATAAAGGCGGTGTAACAACCGCCTCTATCATTCTTTACAATCATATTCTACTCCAAGAATTCGCTTTATTTCATCATCAAAATAAATGATGGCTTTTCCATTGGATGTTTTCTTTGTAGCAGAATATCCGACAAAAGTTTCTTTTATTCCAGACAATTCAAGTTCAAGTTCTTTCTGTGCAGCTTCTATTCTCAACTTGTTTATCATATCTGCGTTTGAACGGAATTCTTTATCTTGCTCTTTTGTTACATGATACTTATTAGCTTTCATTACAGAATCAGCATACCATAGCATTTGTAAAGCAGAACATCGCATCATAAAAGGTTCTTTGTATGAAATAACGCTATCAAGTCTATCGACTGCACCTATTGTATGGTATCTATCTGAAGCAGCTATGAGATTGTTAGCTCTGTCTTTATAAGAGTTGTTGCAGGAAGCAAAAATTGTTCCCAGTAATAGAATAAATAACTTGTTCATTTGATATTTATTTGTGTTTTTTGTCCCATTCATCTTTTCTTTCAACCTGTAATCTCATAGCCTCCCATAATTTATCCCTCAGATCGTAGAGCTCATTTATACTTGAGAGTTCCACTTTCTCATAGTTTCCACTATGCTCTTTGTCTGGAAAAATTATAGATTTTGAGTATCGTTTCAATGAAAGCCTACATATCCACCAATATGGCTCTTTGGCATAGTATATCAAAAAGTACGTCTTAAAGTCCTTATAGTAAATATCTGAGATATCGTATTTTTCTGAAAGGATTGCTTTCACGATTTCAAAGGCATCAAGCTCTTCTTGTGTAGTTACTATTTCGCTATCTTCCAGATCAGTTTTGTTTGTTGTAAGCGTTTCTGTATTCTGTTCTTCATTCTTGATAGCCGAGTTCAGTCTATCTTGTATAATGTCATTTATCACGCTCGAAAAGGCTTGCTTGACGAATGGAGTGAATTGGTCTATTACAGATTGCCACACGCACCCTGAACACACTTGTTTTGCGAAGTATTTAACAAAAAGAGGAGATGGATTTGATATTTCTTTTTGAACGATTGCTTTTATCTCTGTCATGTATTTCAGTTCATTGGCTGTACTAATAATCTCCTGTTCGTTATAATATGCCTTATGGAACTTTTTAAGCTGCTCTATATCGTCATTTGACAAGTCCAACATACTCACGACAAGGAAAGGTTTTATATCCATGATGTTTTGCTTGTCTATATCCGTGTAGAAACGCCACTCAACACCATTTGTTAGCACGCCAAAGCGTGACTTGCTTGCAACGAAGTATTTTTGCAGTTGTGTAGAGTGTAGGTCCAAGACCTGTTTTGAATCCTTGCACTCTATTAGCATGATTGGATTTCCGTCTTTTAGTATGGCGTAATCTATCTTTTCCCCTTTAACCTTTATGAGGTCGCAGTCCATCTCTGGAACAACCTCGGTTGGGTCGAATACATCATATCCAAGTGCGTTAATCATTGGTAGTATAAATGCAGTCTTGGTCGCTTCTTCCGTTGCCACCATTTCTTTTTGCTTAACTATCTTTTCAGACAGCTGCAAAATTGCGTCTTTGAAATCCATTGCTCTTTGTATTTGGTTAGTAATGCAGTAATGCAAAGATAACAAATAATTTTGAAGTTTTATACAAATGAGTTTAAAAACCGACGGCCGAGGCGAGGACACGCTATTATGTATTTTGATCGTCAAGGGCTTTCAATCCCTTTTCTTTGTATATTTGGTAGAAATGCCGTTTTATATCCTTGTCAATGTCAACGACATTCCGTTTTCCGGTGACATACGGCTTCAGCATATCGGACAAGACATAGATGATGATGCCAATAACCAGTGTGACAACGAGGTTGATCATCTCGTTTTTGATAAAGCCATGATTTATAAACAGTATCATTGCCACCACGGGCACTATAAACAGCAACCAATCTCCCGCCGTGTTCATTTTGCTCGAATTTTGACGTTCATCTTTCAGTGACGTCGGACAGCGCCTGATGAGCCTTGCTCTGTGCAAGTTCCAATAGTCTTCAAATTCTTTTTCCATCTCTACCCTTTCTTGGAGACTGCAAAGGTAAAGATTATTGTCGACCTGTTAAAATTATATAGACAGAAAAGATTAACAAGCTCCAAGATACATAAATGTGTGGAAATTGTTACCTTTGCAGGCCAAAATAACAGTAAGAAATGCAAAACCAATTTTCGCGTACCCAACTTTTATTAGGCGAGCCAGCCATGAGAACGCTTGCCGACGCCCATGTCGCTGTGTTTGGCGTTGGCGGTGTGGGCAGCTATGTGGTAGAAGTGTTGGCCCGTAGTGGCGTAGGCGCCATAGATATATTCGACAACGACCGAGTGGACGTCACCAATATCAACCGCCAACTGTGTGCCCTCAATTCAACGGTTGGCAAATATAAAGTGGAGGTCATGGTCGAGCGTGTTCGCGACATCAACCCCGACTGCACAGTTCGGGCGCGTCAAATGTTTTACACGTCTCAAAATGCGGACGACGTGGACCTTGCCCAATACGATTATGTAGCCGATTGTATCGACACGGTCTCGGCCAAATTGGAGCTAATCAGGCGTTGTCACGAGTTGCAAACGCCCCTTATCTGTGCAATGGGAGCCGCTAACAAGTTGGACCCCACAGGGTTTCGCGTCACAGATATCAGCAAGACCAAGATGGACCCAATAGCTAAAATACTGCGCAAGAAAATGCGTAAGTTAGGCATTTTTCATCTCAAAGTGGTTTTCAGCGAGGAACAACCGCTTAAGCCAGTTGGCCAGTTGGCACACTGCGAACGTTCCTGTTCTCTTAACAACGCTTTCGACTCGGCCAACATGTCAAATACAAGACCAGTCCCGGCAAGTAACGCCTTTGTGCCGGCGGCTGCCGGATTAATCATAGGTGGAGAAATTGTCAAAAACCTTCTTCATGCCGCAGGAACTATGCGACAAGCCTAAAACGCTTAAATTGTATCGTCATCGCCCTACCCTATGCGGCGCCACGTTGAGAATGCCAATAGGGACACACACCACTGACTTTATTTTTTTAGTAGTGAAGGCTTTGTAAACTCCATGACGATTGCCATCTTTTTAGAACCCGTCCACATTGATTTGTCACCATGATAGCGTAGTGTATCAGCATGTTTCAATATTTGGAAAATGAGCGTGAAAAGACGCTTTGTCTACACATAAGTATTGACAATGTGGACTTTTTATTAATCGGAAAATATCTAACAAAAACCCTCCTGACTTCGTCACTCAAAAAATATACATTTTATAACTGGTTGATAAACAATATTTTGTATCTTTGTGTCACCTAATATTGGGTGACACAAAGATATTTTAACTATGTTTGTCCGCAAAAAGAAATATCCATCTGGCAATATCGGAGTTATCGTTGTCGAGAAAATTGGAGGCAAAATGAAGGA
>NZ_QENY01000033.1 GCF_003096815.1 Hallella colorans | reverse complement strand
ATGGTTAGAAACCGCAAAACATTCACCCCTGAATATAAAATCTCAGCATAAATTGAAAATAATGGTCAAAACATTTGGATATTAACATAGAAAGCAGCACATAAGGACATTACCAAGTTCTTAGGCGTGCCCGTATACTTCCCTGATCCATATTGTTCTTGGCAAAAGGGAGCTATTGAGAATACAAATAAACTAATCAGACAATATATACCGAAAAAGGATTCGTTTGAACATTATACAGAAAAGAGAATTATGTCGATACAAAAGAAATTGAACGAAAGACCGAGAGAAAAATTAAACTTTTCTACTCCAAAGTGTGAATTCTTCAAATACGTTTTATAATTTTGCACTTGCTGGTTGACTCTGCGGGTTGCAACATAAAATAAATGCAAGACAAAAAAGTTGGGATTCAGAACATCAAGTGAGGAATTTTTCTTAAATTTGCAAACGTACTTGCATTTTGAAGTTAAATCTACCATATAAAAGTATAATATCAAAACGAAAGTTATTCAATTGTTTTGCGTATTTTTATAGTCAACAAGCATTAATCATAACCAAATAAAGAAGAATTATGAAACAAGTAATTAACCCCATTGGACAGGAAATCAATACTTTAGGTAAGGTAATTAACAACAAGGAACTTATGCTTGTACACATGCATCTGAAAAGCGGAGAACAAATACCTTCACACGACCATATAGGACGAGAAGTATTCTTCACCATAGTGAAAGGAACTGTGGAGGTTACTCTTAACGATACCGAGGTACATCGTATCAGCACAGGCACTGTTCTACATTTCCCCGGCGAAGCTCATGTAAGCGTAAAAGCCATAGAAGAAAGTGATTTTTTCGTTTACCTCATCAATAGACAATAATGCTATGGATATGAAAAAATATTTGCCGAGTGTAGACCTTGAAAAACTTGGCAAAATACTCGAGATCAAAGAAGCATACCAACGAGGAGATATTTCATTAGAAGAGGGCAGAGCCCGAATAAGAAAACAAGTTGGGAAAATCCGCCCTTATGAAATAGCATTGGCAGAACAGGAACTCAAAACCATTGAAGAGGATGAGTGCCAAAAGGAGGATATTCAAAAGATGATTGAGCTGTTTGATGAAGTGATGGACACCAGTCGACCAAATCTTCCTCTTGATCACCCTATCATGTGCTACTACAGAGAGAATGATGAAATGCGTCGCCTTATGCTCTCCATAGAAGATCTTGTACAATATCCGATTATCAAGAATCAGTGGATCGAATTGTACGACCAAATAGCGGCTTTTCGCACTCACCTTTCACGTAAGCAGAACCAGCTCTATTCCATACTCGAACAGAAAGGATTTGACCGCCCCACAACTACGATGTGGCTACTCGATGACTTTGTGCGAGACGAAATACGTGATGCTAAAAAACTTATTGAGGAAGATAAAGAAGAAGAATTTTTGGCAATGCAGCCTACCATTGTGACAGATGTGCGGGATCTTTTACAGAAAGAAGAATCTGTACTCTACCCAACTGCTTTGGCAATGATTACTCCCGAAGAATTCGAACAGATGCGTTCGGGAGATTACGAAATTGGCTTTGCATGGATTGATGTAGAAGGATTCCAAAATGCGGATAAAACAGTAACCCAGCCAACAACAGTTCCTGACGGTTTTGTCTCAGAACTATCTGCGCTTCTTGCTAAATATGAGCTTGGAGGAAACGATACAGACCGAGTTTTCGACGTCACGACAGGCAAACTTTCTCTCGAACAAATCAACCTCATATACAAACATCTTCCTGTAGATATATCCTATGTAGATGAAAACGAACTTGTTCGTTTTTATTCAGATACCAACCACCGCATCTTCCCACGCAGCAAGAATGTTATCGGACGTGATGTGAAGAACTGTCATCCGCGCACCAGCGTCCATCTTGTTGAGGAAATTATAGCCAAATTCCGTTCGGGTGAGCAGGATAGTGTAGATTTTTGGATTAACAAACCAGGTGTGTTCATCTATATATATTATGTAGCCGTGCGTGATGCAGAAGGAAGATTCAGAGGTGTACTCGAAATGATGCAAGATTGTAGTCGCATTCGTGAGCTTCAAGGTTCACGAACACTGCTGACCTGGTCAAATGACACACAAGTAGTAAAATCAAAGGAGTCACAAAATCGTACTTCAAATGATACGTCTGTTACAAAAGAAGGCTCGACAATAGAACTCTCTGCCGACACTCGCTTACAGGATTTGTTAAAAAATTACCCACAGCTACGGAAAGATTTGCCAAGTATGAACTCTGCTTTCAAAATGCTCAATTCTCCTCTTGCACGCATCATCATTCCTAAAGCAACCATTGCCATGATGAGCAAACGCAGTGGCGTTTCTCTTGATGACATACTTTCTATGTTAAAAGAACTCATCGCTAAATATAAGAGAGAGAAATAAATTCCTTATCTCAGAATAACAGAGTCGAGTAGGTTGGGAAACGAAAGTTTTCTAACCTACTTTCTATGTATGACGGACATGTCATACATAGAAAAGGTGGTTTTCTCAAAATGCGAGATAACCACCTAATGAAATAACATGAAAGGTTTTACAGAGCTGTGCTTCTCAAAGTATGCATAGCAGGATGGCACAGAGAATAGCCAACCAAAATAGAATGCTCAGCAGCGTAAATGCCACTTTCAGAATTACCCTGACTATAAAGCGTAGTATCAGAAAACCTGCAATGACTGAGATGGCAGTTACGACTTGCGGCGTTACTATCTTCGAGATAAGCCAAATGACACCGATAAGGATGGAAAGCAGGATAGCGAGTACTATGAAGCGTGTCCAACCGAAGCGGCGGACTTGCTTGGGAGAAGTCGGCAGCTGCTTGTCCTTATCGGTTTTGTTCGATGCGTCTGCCTTGATGAAGGCAGGTGTGTGAACGATTTCGTTAAGCTGTGAGGACAATGGAAGCTCGCTTCTATTGTCTCGGCGAGAAATCGCACTTTTAAGAACGTCTTGATTCATGATGATTGTATTCATATCGGAGCTTTTTATAGTTTCAAGAGCAGTTACAAGATGCGCAGACTACACAAAGACAAGTGTTTGAAAAAACTCTTGGCGTGTGGAGTGGAGCGTTTATCTTGGCTCTTGACACTACAAAAGCTCCAGATGGTGCTACATCAAGTCATGTTCTCACCGCCTACGGTTGGCAGACCATTGACCTCAATGAGCAGAACGATTGTTCCTGTCAATTCGGTGTAGAGTTTCTCATACTCAGGACTTGCACCGAAGTCATCTGACAGCTCATACTTGTCGAAAACGCTTTGCACAGCCTTATTCTTCAGAAGCATTGGTGTTAGTCTTTCGGGGAGTGGAGAGGGCAGTTCTTTCTCGAACTCATTCTCCAAGACAGACACAAGTGTATCATACTTTGAAAAATGCAGTCCTTGATGCAACACTTCGTTTGCCATACTCTCCGCTTCGGGATGCGAGAAGCCTTGTGCCACTGCATCGCAGTAGGTGGAAAGTGCTTCATCGGCTCTTGCCGTTATGAATGGTTTGTCGCCCAGCAGTTCTGGGAAATGCTCACTGAGATAGTTCTCCAACTTCAGACGGAAGTAAGATAGTTCTTTCTTGGTTTCCATAAATCTTTTATTTTAGGGTTATACGTTTTATTATATTATCAGATGCCCATCGCCTTATTAAACTTGCCGAGTTTGTCAGCGAGCTGTTCCATGTCATGCTCCACTTTTTTGTTGGTTATGCGGGCATAAATTTGTGTAGTTTTAATGTTGGTATGCCCCAACATCTTCGATACACTTTCCATAGGAACACCCTTGCTGAGCGACATGGTTGCAAACGTATGTCGGGCAAGATGGAAGGTCAGATTCTTCTTGATGCCACAAATGTCGGCAATTTCTTTCAAATATGCGTTGGTTTTCTGATTAGTTAAGATGGGAAACAGTTTGCCGTTCCGATAGGTCTTATGACTGTACTTGGCGATGATATTCTTGGGAATGTCAAGAAGCAACACATTTGTTTCCACGCTTGTTTTCTGCCTTTTGGTCATAATCCACTGCTTGTCATCAAGCGTAACAATGTTGTCTGGTGTAAGGTTGGATACGTCAATATATGCCAGACCTGTGAAGCATGAAAAGATGAAAACATCCCTTACTAACTCCAAGCGTTGAATAGCAAAATCCTTGTTGGCTATCTTCATAATCTCCTCATCCGTGAGAAAACCTCGATTGACCGGCTCCAAGTGAAAACGGTGGTTGAGGAAGGGGTCGTGATACAAAACTCCCATCTTTTGTCCTAATATTGTTATGGTCTTGAAAGTTTTCATTGTCTTGGTTGCGGTATTGGGATTTTGCCCAACGACAGTACGAAGGTAGATATCAAATTCTCTAATAACTGTATATGTAAGCTCTGATAGTTTGATATCCGACCTTTTGTAATTCCTTTGGAGAAATTCCCTGAAGTGGCGTTCGCAGACATTATATTTTTGTAATGTTGCACTACTCGCAGAAATACCGACTTGTCGTGCTATATCGGCATTGTGCTTATCAAAGAGTTGCAACAGTGTATCAATGTCTTCTTTCTTACCCAGATATTCTGATTTGATGCGCTCCAGACATATATCGGGGTTGTCTTCTAATTTTCGATAGATACTCTGCAAGCCATTACGAATGTTGTCCAGTTCAAGATTTGTACTAAGAACGTCGGTTGTACGTCCTTTCAGTTTCTCATTCTCCTTGTCCCATAGTGATTGCTCTACCGCAATTCCTGTGGAGCCAAGTGAAAGCCGTTCATTATTGAGATAGATTCTCAACATTACTGGTGTCTTTCCTTCCTTGTTGACATAGTTGCTTCTAAGATAGAAGGCGGTTCTAAAATTTGTCTTCATACTTGTTTTTTTTTAATTGTAGCCAGAAATAGAGAAATTGTAGCCAGACGGAAAGGAAATTGTAGCCAAACGTCCATTCTTTCAACTTCTGTAGCCCAGCTACAAAGTTCTACATAATTGTTTGAATAGCAGTAAAATACAAGTACTCTAAACGAACTCTCTACGAACTCTTGGCTACAATTTTTGTTTGTCTCAAAAAAATGTAGCCAGATTGTAGCCACAGGAGAGTATTTTGGGAGTATATACGACCTCTAAACGACCTCTGAAAAGTAAGATTTGTATAAAACAAAAGTATCGCAACTTATTGAAGTTACGATACTTACGGATTTTTGAAGTTTTTCTCAACTCTTTTTACAGAGTACTTCACGCGGAGAGAGAGGTTTATGAACCAAACTCTGCTAACTCGTTGTAATTAAATGTTCTATCAATTTTGACAAATCAGTAGTGTAGCATTTTTGTAGCAGTATTTTGACCGCTTGATGACTACCATTCTGACTACCTGTTGAAAGCACAACTGCTCTCTTTTCTTGGGTACAAAAGTATATAAAATTGTACTAACCTCCAAATCTTTGTACCATAAATATTTAGATATTTTACTGCTACACTTTCCAGTGCAAGGTGCAAGCCCCTATATATAAGGGGACTTGCACCTTGCACTGGAGGGATTTTCTCAAAATTATTTGATTTTGTTCTGGAATGATTGTTATTACAATGTATTTTCGTTTATGAATTCTAGAAAACAAACCAATTAAATCATCCCATGTTGACATCGCCCATCATATTCATCTGCACCTAATGCAAGCCACCTTGCATGGGATGCAAACATTTGAATGAGGCGGGTTGCTCAAATTTAGGTGTCTTTGTAACTTTATACATATGAAACAGTTGCACAAAACCCTAAAGGAAAAGCGAGAGCATGAAGGATACTCACAGGAGTATATCGCTGAAAAACTGAAAGTTAGCTCAAGTACCATCTCAAGATGGGAAACAGGAGCTGTATCCATGAGTATAGTACAAATTTGTAGCTATGCCAAAGTTTTGGAAATGGATGAGGGTGATCTGCTTGCATCCATTGCAAGGAGAAGAAGAGAAATACCACCCCCATTTATCCGACTGGGCATTGACGTGTTTGATGAAGAGACTTATGGAAAAATAATGGATCTCGCCAAGGAATTGGGACCGCAGCACATGATCTTACAAACCAAACTGTGATGACATATGGAAATAATAGCAGTAGAAAGCCAAGCCTATCAGGAACTGATAGACAGGCTCAACCGAATTGAGCAGTATATCGAGCGCACCTCTCATCTTATCCAAGATATAGATGATGAGCTGGAGATGACCACCAAAGACCTTATCGGGACTCTGAATGTTTCAGAGTCCACCCTTTACCGTTGGCGCAAGAAGCAGTTGGTGAGGTATCGCTACACAGAAGGTGGTGATGTGCGTTATTTTTTCAAGTCTATCGTGATTGCCACGAAATGCAACCGGCTCCGCGTATCAGGTATGAGAAACGACGAGATTCTTGGTCGGCTCAACCGTTTCAAGGACAATCTCATCATGAGTTCATGTATTAATCCTAAAAACTGACAACTATGATAGAAAAGGAACAGATTCTTTTACTTACACAAGGAGGTCTGAATGTGTTTTCACATTTCCTTGGCTTTGAGGTAAACCTTCATCGCAACTTCCGAAGCCCTTTCTATGACGATAGGCGGGCTTCCTGCCATATCTACTACGACAGGAAAACTTCTTCTTACAAATTCTATGATCATGGAGATACCACCTATTCTGGGGATTGCTTCTGGTTTGTGGCAACCCTCCGTAATTTGAACCTGAAAACAAGTTTTCCCGAAGTATTGGAAACGATTGTACAAGAACTTGGATTGTATTCTTTATGTAATGGTGAAAAGCATAGCAGCCATATCACGTCAGCATATAAAGAAACTATTGTTCCCACTCCTAAGGCTGATATAACCAAGTGTACGGAAGAACGACCATATAGTTTCGAGATACAGCCATTTGACGATGGTCTGCTGAACTATTGGGCACATTATGGCATCCATGAGGATACACTCCGTCGCTTTCGTGTACGGAGTCTTAAACGCTACGAAAGTGTATCTGCTGAAGGCAAGAAGTTTGAACTTTATGGTTCACCTACGGAACCTATGTTTGCCTATATCGGAAACGGCTATGTAAAGATATACCGACCTCACAGTCCAAAAATCCGCTTTCTTTATGGTGGACGGATGCCTGCCACCTATTGCTTCGGAATGGAGCAGATTCCTGCCAAAGGAGATATGCTTTTCATTACAGGTGGAGAAAAGGATGTACTCTCATTGTATGCACACGGCTTCAATGCGATTTGCTTCAACAGTGAAACGGCACAGATACCGACAAGTATCATTGAGAGCCTTCAGCTTCGTTTTAGGCATATAATACTCTTATATGATGCGGATGAAACAGGTGTACGGGAGGCACATAAACAGTGTGAACATTTAGTAGAATACAAGGTCTTGAACCTTTCACTTCCGCTAAGTGGTACGAAGTCTGAAAAAGACATTTCTGATTTCTTTGCCTTAGGCAACGGGGCAAAGGAACTGAAAGAGCTGCTTGCCAAGATGTTCTCAGATCTATATAGCCAAACCATGATGATGTTACGTTCCTGTGAGATTGATTATGAGAATCCACCGGACATTTCCAAATCAGTAGTAGCAGTAAACGGTGTGCCACTCGGCACACAGGATAACCTGTTCTGCATTACCGGAGGTGAGGGGACAGGCAAGAGTAACTATGTGGGTGCCATCCTTGCTGGAGCGTTGGGAGAAAAACGATTGCCGATAGAAAATACCTTGGGATTGGAGATTACCGCCAATCCCAAAGGCTTGGCAGTCCTGCACTATGACACGGAACAGTCCGAGGCACAACTGCACAAGAACTTGGGTAAGACACTGCGTAGGGCTTCTTTGACGGCAGCACCTGAGTTTTGCCATTCCCTGTACCTTGCCTCTCTGTCCCGCAAGGACAGGCTGAAACTTATCCGTGAGAGTATGGATTTGTTTCATCACAGGCATGGAGGTATCCATCTTGTGGTAATTGACGGAATAGCCGACTTGATACGTTCTGCCAACGATGAAACGGAAAGTATTGCCATTGTGGACGAGCTTTATCGCTTGGCAGGGATTTATAATACCTGTATCATCTGCGTGCTACACTTCGTACCGAATGGAATCAAACTCCGTGGGCATATCGGCTCAGAACTTCAACGCAAGGCGGCAGGCATTCTCTCCATAGAGAAAGATGATAATCCTGAATACTCGGTGGTGAAAGCTCTGAAAGTCCGTGACGGAAGCCCGTTGGACGTACCGATGATGCTTTTCGGATGGGATAAGGCTGAGGACATGCACGTCTATCGTGGTGAGAAGTCCAAGGAGGACAAGGAAAAGCGCAAAACCGATGAACTCGTTGGCGTTATAAGAGAAGCCTTCCGAAATTCTTTCAAACTCACCTATCAGGAACTTTGTGATGTTCTGATGCGAGAAATGGAAATAAAGGATAGAACCGCAAAGAAGTACATCGCCTACATGAAAGAACAGCATATCTTGGCACAGGATATCAATGGCAACTATCAAAAAGGAGAATTATGCCGTACATAAACTATAATGCAGAAGACACTTGGCAAAAACGCCTGTTCGATAAGCTCATGAATGTCGAGGACAAACTCGACCGTCTGCTTGTCCTGCAAGAGCAATCCGTCGATACGACAGTCCATCCACCATTGAAACCCGAATATTTGGATATCATAGATGTGTCCAAGATCCTCAAAGTGGAACAAAAGACCATCTACAACTGGGTGTGGGCAGGGAAAATTCCTTATCTCAAAGCCAATGGACGTTTGTTGTTTTTACGTAAGGAGATAGATGAAATGGTACGAAAACGGGAGGAATGAAGAAGAACAAACTTTCCCTTTCACTCAATCAAACTTTAATCGTTATGACAATTCAATAGCAAAAAAAAAGAAACTTATGAAATTACGAAAATTATCAAATTCACCAGCTGTGGTGTTATTAGTCTTTATCCTGTTGGGGATGGTATCTTGTTCTGATGAAGAACAGGTTGTATCCAATGTAGCATCTCCTTCTGACTTTATCAACTTTTCTGTTGCAGAGAACAATCAAACTCATACGCGTACAGCGTTTGACTCTCAAAACTATGTCAAGAAGTTGAAAAACTTTTATGTGTATGCGTTCCTTGACGACCCAGGAGAAGAAGAACCATATATGGATAATGTAGAAATAGTCAATAAAGGTAATGGCATTTTCTCATATAAAGACGAGAATAAGAGAAAGAGATGGTTAGAAAATGAATCCCTGCATTTTGTTGCGGTCAACTCTCCCAATAATTTTGGAAGCAGACCGGAAATAGATGTATGGAGCAACCACGAGGTAAGCCTTGGTGTATATTCGGGGGGAAACGAGGATTATATGGCAGCTTTCGAATCTGATGAATATAAACAAGCTAATCATGGTACCGTAAAATTACAATTCCATCACCTCCTTTCACAAATCAAGTTTGGAATTTCCAATATGTCAAACAATCTTGAAATCATGGACATCAAGCAAATCGGCTTAAAGGGGGTGTATCATGAAGCAGAGTTTACAATGTTGGGAAATGGGGTGGTTCAAACACGCATGGCAAGGGATTATTTAGGACTTGGCGAATATTCATTTGATATAGACAACTTTGAAAAAGCAGATAAATCATATCTTAATGCCAGCAAAGACATTTTTTTAGTTCCGTTGAATCATCAACCGTGGAATCCTAAGTCAGGCATTAGAATTGCAGACATTAATAAGGCTATTGATGAGAATGACGCACAAAACGTTTATTCCTATGTATGGGTTAAATGTAAAATTTATGACCACAGCACAGGTCAATATGTTGTTGGCGACTACAATAGTTATGGCGTTACTTATTTTCCTTTCAAAGCTGATTTGAAAGCAGGAAAAAGATACAAATACAAGATTACCATTACGGATGACTTCATTGGCTACCCTGACCAAAATACAACACTCCAAGAGCCTAAACTTGGTTGGGTGATATCCGATGCTGGCAATATTTACTCAACTTGTGAAGAAGCAGACAATGCAGGTGAGAAACCTGTTGCCATGATTGCATATATAAGTGATAATAGTAACGGACCTGCACCTTATAGCAAACATGGACTTGCCATATCTTTGCGAAATCTAAAAAGCCCGGACAGGACCAACTTGTTTTTAGTAGAGGAATTGGAGAAAGTAGACACATACCTTTCTGAATATCAGAAAGTAGCGCCATCTTGGACCCAATGGTATGTGCCAAAATTCAAAGACTTTGATTTAATATTTGATGCTTTTGGAGGTACTAAATATAGTAATAAACCACATTATACAACCCAACCGTGGGACTATGGAAGACTTAATGATTTTATGGAATCAACAGAACGGTATGGTGAAGACGAGGTTTATCATGATTGTTTTATTGGATTCCTACCACCGTATCTCGATTGGCAACCATCCCGTTATTGGATTAATGTTTCCGAGAATTCACAGTCATCATTTTTGTGGTTATATGATATTAAGGGTAAGCAATACTTACAATGGCACCGTACTGCACAGGGAGGATGTTTTATACGTCCTGTTTTTGAATTTTAATTCTTAAAATGTAAAAAGATGGAAGCAAAAAAAATAGAAATAAATAATCAGATAAAAAAGAAATACATAGCACCAAAAATTACGATTTTTGAAATGGGAGAACCCGTACTGGCAGCAACTTCTCCAAGTGAGAATCCGAGGATGGAAGTCGGAGTAGACAACTGGATCGATGATGAAGAAGTAAACTCAACAAATGCAAAACATTTTTTCCATGTCTGGGAAGATGAAAATAGAGAAGAACTTTAATGATTAAGATACTTTACAACTTGGTTTGGGCAGGAAAACTTCCCTATCCTAAAGCCAATGGTAGATTACTTTTCCTTCGGGAAGAGATAGTTGAAATGATACGGAAGCTGCTGGTTGGTAATTTTTGTCACCCACTAAAAAAATATCGGCAATTATTTTGCTGAAACAAAAATAATACTTACCTTTGCAATTAGAAAGTTAGTTGTGGTTTTCCACACTCAAAGATAACAGTACTCGCTTGGCATACCGTAAGATCTGCTGGCGAGTCATTTTTTTATAGATACTATGGCGAATAAAGAATCACGTTCCATTCAGGAACAGATCGATTTACTGAAGCATAGAGGCATGATTATAGAAGATGAGGAGTTTGCCCATCTTCATTTAAGTCATATCAGCTACTACCGTTTGAAGGGGTATTGGTGGGATATGCAAACTGACAAAGAACAGCATATATTTAAGTATGACGCCAATTTTAAGGACGTTATCGCTCGATATTTCTTTGATAAGGAGTTGCGTCTTATCTTGTTCGATGCCATTGAAGCCATAGAGATAGCGTTGCGGACGAAGATGATTTATCATCTTTCACAATCATACGGTGGGCTGTACTATATGGATAAGGGACTTTTCAACAATGAAGAGCTCCAACAGCAACATATACATGATCTGATGGGCGAGTTTATGCGTAGCGGTGAGATTTTCATAAAAGACTACAAATGCAAATATGGAGTGTGGGAGGATAGAAAATGTATATCTCTTACCCAACAGCCTGACGCATGGATTATTTTTGAAGTTGCGACTTTTGGAACACTTTCAAAGATATATAAGAATCTTAATCATCAGTTACCGGAAAAGGCAAGAATTGCCAATGAATTCGGACTTAATATGCATACAGAACTCTCAAGCTGGCTTGAAGCCATCTCCTATTTGAGAAATATTGTCGCCCATCATTCAAGAGTATGGAGTCGAAATATGGTAAAACGTCCAATGGATATTAGTAATCCAAGAGGCATTTGGCTGCAACATCCTCTTTCGGAATTCTCTAAAAAGAAGCCATTTCTAATCATTACTTCCATGTTATACTTGTGCAATGCTATCAATGCTGGGGATACATATAAGAGAAAGATAATCTCACTGATAGAGAAAAATCCAGACATTCCTATTTATAAGATAGGTTTTCCAGACCATTGGAATAGGGAATCTATCTGGCAATAATTTTGTACGGGAATTTCAATTGCAATATTCCCGTACTTTATTTATGTCTACTAAAAAAAATGAAAGTAAGACATTTTGCTTCCATTGGATAATAAACATGCGTTTAGTGTCTCCATTTGGGTCTGAAGTTTTGTGAACGATTGTCTTCTTCCTTGTCATGAGTAGGATAACTCTCGTTCTTTTCTCCAGCTGAGAGATTGTTGTTATACAAATTCTCTCCTTGGTTTACTTCCTCCTTCTCTTCTTTTTCCTCCTCCGGCGGTGCAAGCGTAAGCGCAATCTTTCTGTCCAATTCTGCTGCCTCCCCCTTGAGCGCACGCAGTTCGTCCTCTTTCTTCCAAGAATTGTTAGCAATATTAGTATAAACTTCTTTATTTGCAACAACCTTTGCCATTTCCTTCTCATGCGACTCTATCACCTTTGGAATACGCTCCAAGGCATTTACGAAGTTCTCGCAGGCAAGTTTCGGGTCTGCCGCTAACTTACCGTTATTATAGGTATAGTAGATGCTTTCCTGTCCCTTGACAAAGAAGCGGTTCACCGAGCAGTCGAACAAGTCCTTGGAAGTGCTCTCCGTCTTGACCATGACGGAAAAGCCGTAAACCTCGCCAATCTTGTTGTACTCGCTCTTGGTACGAGCCTTTTCCTCTATCTCATGCAGACGGGCGGCGATGACCTTTATGTCGGTGCTGTCCTCTACACCTTTGATTGTCAATTTATTGACGGGCAGTCCCTCCTTGTCCCGTTCCACACGCTGCTCAAAGCAAGCCAAGTCAGCTTTAGCTTCCTTAATCTTGTCGGAATGGAAGGACACGGAACTCTCAATCTCTGCCAGCTTGCCCGTTGCGGCATCACGCTCACGGAGAAAGTTCTTGCGTTCGGATTCCAAGGTGGTAATCTTCTTGTCAAGTCTTGCTTTTTCCAAAAGGTCGGTATTGCCCGAAAGCACTGCTACATATTCCGAGAAGTTCATACCACTGTCCTCGTCCATCGAACCCTCATCAATGGTACGGCTACCCAAGGTGTTTGTTTTTAGCTGGTTGATAAAGAGCTGTTTGTTGTGCAACAGATTGAACTTATAGCTATCCAAGGAACGCTCTACGGCATAGATGATGACATCGACCTTGTTGTCCGCAAACTCCTTGGCAACAAGATTTCCTTTTCGGATGGCACGCCCATTGCGCTGCTCCAAGTCCGAAGGTCGCCAAGGCGTGTCCAAATGATGGATAGCCACAGCCCGTTGCTGGGCATTGACTCCAGTTCCCAACATAGAGGTAGAACCGAAGATAATGCGAATGTCGCCACGGTTCATGGCATCGACCATTGCTTTCTTTGCTTTCTCGTTCTTGCACTCCTGAATAAAACGTATCTCGTATGCCGGGATATGGTAGTCCTCTACCAATTTTCTCTTGATTTCCGAATAGATATTGAAATCTCCGCCGGGCTTGTAAGTACCCAAGTCAGAGAAAACAAACTGCGTACCTTTCTGTGCATCGAACTTTTGGTAATAGTCATTCAAGAGTTTCGCACAATGGCTTGCCTTGTTGTCTATATGATCTGAGTAAGCATTTTCATCTATCATGCGTAAATCAAGGCTCATCTTCCTCGCATAATCAGTTGTTAAGAATCAAGGGAAACAGAGGGAAAAGAAAGGAATGTAACTATTTGAAATAGTATCATTTAGCATTTTCTTACTATTTTAAGGGTAAGCGAAAACGAGCATCAAACGGCAGGAGTTCCGTTACCAAATCGTAACCCACCCGTGAAAAAGCAAAAAGGGGTTACGAATTGAATGTAAACAATTGTGTCATAGGTTTTTATTCATCATCTTTCATTTTTCTGCATCGCTTGGGAATACTTGTTCATCTGTACCTTTGCAAACAAAGGAAATTTAGAAAAAACGACAGAAAAATGAAGGAAAACAAACTCAAAGTATCGTTCTTCGTTCAGGCGAAACGAACCGACAAGAAAGGACTTGTGCCTGTCATTGGGCGCATCTCCGTTGGCAGAACCCATTCGGGCTTCTCCACCAAGTGTAAGACTCCGCTCGCTCTTTGGGACAGCCGTAAGCAACGGCTCATCGGAAAGAGTGCAATGGCGGTGTCTGTCAATCAGAAACTCGGCGAATGCACCGCACTCATCCACGCACGCTTTCACGAGCTCAGTGAAAGAGAAGAAGCCTTTACCGCCACCGACGTGAGGGATGCCTATCAGGGGCAAATCCACCGCCAAACCCTGCTCTTGGAGAGTTTCGGGGAGTATCTCACACAGACAAAGGAGCGCATAGG
>NZ_QENY01000032.1 GCF_003096815.1 Hallella colorans | reverse complement strand
AATAATAAAAAAAAGTTCGGGTCGAAGAAACGAAAAATCCTTAAAGGTTGAGAATCGGGTTGCCCAGAATAATATTTTGAATTATAAACAGCAGGCAAAATGGAAAAGAGTTATATTTTTGTCCTTTATGTAAATGGTAAAATTTGCAAGGCATATCATTGGTTCTGTGAGAATGAAAGAGTAGCACATCTCCAAGCTATAGGTTTATGCGCTGGGGCAAAGACCTTCAAGAAAACGGCAGGCGTACTTATTTATGAATTACGTGAGGACTTAAACTACCATGTGTGCAATAGTGTTGATTTCAGGTCGGGTTGGTATATACAGCATAATAAGTTTCCTTCACATTTGTTGGAAAAGAAATGCAACCTGACGGATGTATTAAAAAAAAATCATTGAACATTCTATATAATAAATATTAAGAATAAATATAATGATATGAAAAGAATAAAGACAGCAATGGTGACGAATGGAGAATTGAAAAATAAGGTACTGCAGGGGGTTGTGAATTATGAGCCGCAGGGCAATCAATTTTTTCCGATAACTTTCATCACGAGAGAAGACTTGGAAAGTTATGGTTTTGATACAACAAACCTTGACAAGGAAACTATGAAACAGCTTGCGCATAATATGGAAAATGACTTCCTCGATAATTCTTTCTTTGAAATGATGGAGCGTAATGCGTTAGAAATGGAAATAAAGAAGAAAAATCCAACGAAGAACGATTGAAGATAAGAAAATTGTTGTTGTGTATATACTAAATGAACAGAACGGAGAACCTTACTCGGTTATTCGCTCTGTTCATTGTAAGTGGTAGTAAGAACATTAACGAAAAATGTTGTTAATGTTCCCTCTATTTTCTTTCTTGGGACGCACCTGTCCATGGGTTTCTTCATATTTGCTTATAAGCATGTCAAGTCCCAAACTTATAAGCTCATTTATTTGAACACCTTCTTTTTCTGATATGACACGTATCTTGTTCATGACAGTCTTATCAATGGTGGTGCATATCCTTTCTTTTCCGCTATTTTTCTGAACTGTTGTTGTCTTTGGAGTTGACTCCTCCTTTGAAAAAACAGACGTTGCTGGGCTTGGATATGGGGTATTTCCGATTGAAGGCCTTCCTGAAGTAAGACCATCTAAGAGATTACTCATTGCATCGGGATCGATTGTCTTTTTCATTGTATTCTGGCTTATTTTATTTCCGTTTTGCTTAATAGTTCCTCTGCGAACGCTCTGTAATCAACTGCTCCATTGCTCTTTGGATCATAGTCTACGATATTGATGGCTTCCAATGGAGCTTCGGCGACCTTGATGTTCTTTCTTATCTTTGTCATAAATACTTTATCTCCCAACATGGCTCTAAGTCCAGTTTCTATCTGTATACTCAAATTGGACTTTTCCCAACGAGTAAGCAAAATACCTGCAATCTCGATCTTTGGATTTAGTTTCTGCTTTACCATTCTGATAAAGTCGCTAATCATTGTTAATCCTTGGAAGGGCAGCACCTCCGCAAGGAGAGGTATAACGACTAAATCTGATGCGGTAACAGCGTTAAGTGTGAGCAATCCTAAAGACGGTGGACAATCAATTAAAATGTAGTCATACTCCGCTTTCTTCTCTTGTAGAATATCTGTAAGAATATGCTCTCTGGCCATGACCGAGGCAAGCTCAAGGTCAGCGGAAGCAAGACGCAGGGAAGATGGGACGATGTCAAGATTCTCTGCAATAGGAAAAATGGCTAATCGATAGGAATCTCCTCTGCAAGAGGCGGTAAGGGCATCGTAGATGGTTCTGTCAGCTTGCTCTCCCTTTAATAGGGAGGAAGTAAGATTGCTTTGTGCATCCATGTCTACTAATAATACTTTTTTACCTAAGGAGGCAAGGATAGAGCCTACACTGGCTGTTGTAGTAGTCTTGCCAACCCCTCCTTTATGGTTGGCAAATGAGATAATTGTTGCTTGTTTGTTCATATCGGTTGATTTATATTCTTTATATATACGTATTCTCGTATTTCTTTATTGGCTTATATACATATAGTCATATATACAGCTATACGCTTGCAAAGATACATAATATATTTTATTTATCAAAACTTTTTTATATAATTATTTTGTATTACAGGATTTTATACATTTATTTATTAACTTGAAGATTCCACAAAGTATTTGGGCAAGGAACAACTTGCTGACTCTCCTGCACTTTCGTAGATATAGATGTAAGCCTTTTGCAGAAGTACAGTATGGTTTATCTACCATGAGTAGGAGCAACAAGCAGGTGGCAACAAAATAAAAGGTTTTACCTGATTGTGATTGCCCAGCTCCAATGTCTGTTTGATTATTGTTCAGATTCTTCATAATTTTATTATTGTATTTGTCTGTTCAAACTAATATTTTGACCATCCTTCTGTCCATATAGCACTCCCTCAAGCATCAAATCCTCCTTTGTTTTTCTTCCCTTAAAATCCTTTTTGATATAAAAAGAATCCTTGCCGAGAAATTCTTCGATGGCTGCTGTATGGCAGACCATAAGACCTGTTTCATCTGATGTAGGTTTACGACTCTCAAAGTTGTCTTGTAATCCTACCACCGCACCTATAAAATAAGAATGTAGAAACTTCCTTTTTCCACCATCTGTAAGTCTACGTCCTTCTTGGCGGAGCTGATATTCAAACTCAGCTTTTCTTCTTGGTGCAAGACTTGTAAATGTAGAAACAAGATAGTCGTAGAGAGTTTTTACCACAACCACATTGTCTTCTTGTCCAACGATTATCATATGTTGACAGGAAGGTATCGCTAAAGCTCTGCAATAGTTATTCTCTGTAATCAAAGCAAGAAGATTTCTCTTCCATTGGCTCCCGTAAGGGCTACGATAGGTAATTTCGTCCGATGCGGTAATGTTCAATGTTTCCCTCTCTTCATCTGAAATATCCCCCAGTGAAAGGTTGTATGTTGTAAGCAGCCTGTGTACTGCATTAGCTGCAGCATACGCCTCTCCTTCATTACCCAATGATTCTGCGGAATTCTGAAGCCTTAATAGCTTTTTGATTTTCTCCAGTATTTTATCATCACTTTTCATTTAGCTTTTAATTTTAATTATATGTCAAAATATAATGTTTTTGGAGGGAGGCATGACGATGTTTCCATCCAAAATTTATGTCTAAAATCTATTGCAGGATATTTTTTCTTCAAAACAAACATAATTGTTATTGATTGTTTATCCTTTTTTTATTATTACGTCGTGTTTCTTTCCGATGTTCTGCATCATAACGATTGTGACACCGTTGGCATAAAGCACGGAGATTTTCTGGGCTACAATGCTCTGGAGTATGGTCAAGGTGAGCTATCGTCAGGACAATCCTTGCCATATGTTTCGTGCGCTCGTTGTAGCGATAGGTATGGTTTTCCACGCCACAGAACTCACAGCAATTGTGCGCACGTTCAAGAATGGAAGTTCTAATCTGCTTCCAGTTACTCGGGTAGCGTAATTTATTTTCGGGTTTGATGGGCATATCATTTCTCCTATTTATCGTTATTTACTATTTTTATTTATTGCTGTCCGGTAAAAATTTGTTTTCTTTTATGTTAAACATTTCTTTACAGACATCCTCTGCTATTTTCCGGGCTTCTTTCTTGGAAATGTATTGGTCATCGCTTTCATCTTCTTCATTCCATGAATCTACTTCTTCCTCTTCTATATTCCATCCACCATACTCTTTCTCAATTTGCAGGAAAAACCACAGAATAATAAAAATGGCACCTATCCATCCTAAGAAACCAGTATGTAATATCCACAAGAAATCTGCCATTAGCAGTGAACCTATCAAATATACAATGAGTACAGCGAGTATGAAATAAAGCAAATGTTTCATACCTTGCCCTCCAATATTTTTAGAACATCACTATAACGATATAACTCACGGTGGGGAGTAATCCTTGTGGGGACAAGAAATCCTTTCCTTGCCCATTTTCTAAGGGTAGAATAATCAACAAGTAACAAGGACGCTGTTTCTCTTTTTGTCAAGAGCATAGGCTGTCCTTTATGTTGCTTGACCTTACGTTCCAGGTCGAGAAGTTTTTGACGTCGTTCCAGCACGTTGTAAATATCAGTTGAAAGGGTAGCAACTTTGCGAGCTTGCTCTTCATTCACCGCTCTAAGACTGTCTCTAATCTCTGCCATTGACATATCAACCAATCCTTGGATCATATTTGGAAGTTGCTCTTGCAACTTTTCTATCAGCTTGTTGGCTTTGGCTACCGCGAGAGTCTGCTGCATTGCGCGATCTTCCCTAAATCCCATTTCTTCATAAAAGCACATGAATACGAGGAAATATAAGAGTAGAAAGAGTGGTATTACCGCTATCCATATCCAAGGAGTGTTGTGCACACACCACATCAAATCCAATGTTGCCAGCGATATTAAGAGGTAGGTAATAATGGCAGCACCTATAAAAAAATATATATGTTTCATTTTCTATTGGCCACATTTAAGATTATTCCATATCAACTTCATAATTCCAATCACAAGCGTCACTTTCGTGAATATGATCAGAAAGCCACTCGAAACCAGTACATACTTGCTCGTCCAAATTCATAAGATCACAGTTTACACGCCCTTTATCTGCCAAGGCGTTTAGATCATCATAAACTTTTTCGCTGACTTCTACGTCATACAAATCAACAGTATAGGTTACTGTTACGGTTAAATCCTTTATCTTTTTCATTCTGTTTTTACTTTTAATATTAAATGTTCTATTGAAGTTCCAATTGTACATGGAAATGATACTCGTTGCATAAACAGACAATTTGCCTGACTTCATAGGGATCCTCTCCATAGGGAAAGAAAATCATACGCTCCTTGGTCAAGCATCTGACTCCTTTCTTTCTTAAATTATACAAGAGGTTAGTGCGTCTCTTGATCACTCTGTCCATTTGCATCCAAATTTCCTTTAAGTAACATATTATCCTCATGAAATGTGGTTTCAATATGCTCTATCAAATCAATAGGTCTTGTAACATACGCATCAAACATCTGGTACATCAGCTCGGGCGTTGGTCTCTCTGACATATCAAGGACAAATACTTTCTTGCCTTTCCCTTTCATCCAACCAGCTTCAGAATGAGCAGAACGGCCACATGGCAGAAGAAGAACACAGAAGTCTGCTGCTTGCATGGCATTGAAGTTTTTTTCAAAAGCCTTAATGGCCTCGGGATGATGGAGTCTTTCTTTGAAATCATTGCAAGTCCAGTTTTCAAATTCCTTATCGACCTTATCCCAGCTAAAGCCGCTTATTTCATTGTTTTCAGGGTGCTTGAAATCATAAGTTTTATAGCCTTGCATGCGCAAAACGTTCAAAACATTGTCATAAAATCTGTTTCGCCAACTACTGGCTAAATATATCTTTAAAAATCTCATAATATAACTATTTTTATTTTACCAATCCTTTACACACCATCTCTACGTATTTAAGACTGTCTCTTAACACAGGATAGCTTAGATTTTCAAACTCTGATCTTTCAAGATACTCTATCTGTTTGCTGAAGATGGACGTATCATTGTCGTATTTATTCAAAAGAAAGTATCTTAACCACATGTCGGCACATCTGGGGCGTGGCAAATCCAAAAAATCTAAAATGAGAACAGATAGCCTCTTTTGTTCCGTACGATTCAATACGATGCAGTCGCCTGTTTCCTTATCTATCCAACCACAGAGAAGGTGAGCGGTATTGTTAGCCCTATCAATGGAAATCTGAAAGCAAGAAGGGCCGAACATAATCTCTATTCTATTAGCAAGGCTTTGTAATTGCCAAAGGGTGATGGAACGTTTGATAAAAAAACTGATGCTTCTTATGAGCTTCATACTGGCAAAAGGCTTTATTTTTTTCTTTTGAAAAATCAATGCCAGCAATTCTTCTTTTTTTTGCTCAAAGGAGGTAACTTGATAGAACTCCCGAGCATGGACAAGATCCGTAATACCTGTCTCAATGGTTAAAACATAGTTGATCATATTTTACTTGTTAGCGTTTATACTTGGAAAAGATGCACCTACATCAATCCCGTTATTTTTTTATTTCTTGAACTTGTCATCATTGTAGCTGTGAGTGATTTCATAATAAACAGCAGCTCCTAAAGCTAAAAGCAAGATAGAGATAATGATAATATATTCCATAATTACTTATTTATTGTTGGTGGTAATTTCAATGGCCTTTACAAACTGCAACAAATTAATATAGCCTTTATACAGAGGATTGCACACAACGGCATGCCCACCATATCGATCTTTTAGAGTTAAGGTAATAGTCATACCTATGACATCGTTTGGGAAGTAGAGATAAACCGTCTCATAGTCGTCACCCTCGATAGATATATGGATGAAGTACTTAACATCCGACATAATGATGAAATCACAGTCTGATGGAAGCCTGACAAAGCCGTTCTTCTGTAATATCTGATAGGCTAAATAGTCCTTCATATCATAGAACACACATAATCTTTTGCTTCGGCACTCCTTTTTCAAACGTATAAAGGTTATGCCAGAACTGCTTAAAGTGACAGTCTCCTGCAAATCATGATTGACAAACTCTATTCCGTTGTTCTGATTGATTATTCCCATGCCATAAAAGGTCTTGGAAAGAATACGGCAGGAAACCGAATGAATCTCTGGTAATTCTTTTAGATCAACTCCCATTATGCTGGATGACTCTGTATCTGTCAATGCACTAATCGTTATGTTTTCCGAGCATCCTGCTGCGTACTTGAATATAGGTTTATTCATTGTTCTTAGTTTTGGTTTTCAAATTCCTCAAGTTTCAATCATAGCCTGTAATTCTTCTGTAGTATGACCTAAACGAAAAAAATCACTGATGTCTTTTTCTGATTTTATACCAGACAGAGGCAGATCAAGTTTCTGTACTCTATACCGTTTGCCATACTGCCGTACCCGTAAAGCCGACTCCCTTTTTCCTGTTTCATCTGTATCGTAGAGAAAGATGATACATAGAAATCGCTTGGAAAGTTCATCCAATATGTCTTCTGGAATGTTGGCGGTCTCGCTGTTGAATGCCAATGCAGGGAAGCCATGTGCAGATAATGACATGACATCTTTCTCGCCTCCCGTGATAAATACGAACTCACCGTTCCTTGGTAGTTGATTGATTCCGAAGACATAAGGCTTGGGCAGGTGACCAGCGTACATAAAGCGGTTTTTTGCCTTAGGGCGGTATATTTTCAGCCCTTGACCTTCATCGAAGAAATATCCGTATGTAGGAATAGCTTTTGAACCGTAAATGGCAAATGAATTGCCAGACGATTTTGTGAATGTGCAGCTCTTGATACTCTTCACATTGAACCTTTCAAGGATGGAAGAGTCAATGCCATATTGACTCCAATATGCTTCTTCCCATGACTGAAAGGGCTGTGTCTCAACCTCGAAACTGGTAATGGAAGAACAATCTTCCTTATGCTGGAAAGAGGTTGCTCTTTTCATCAATACCTGATGGCTGGTTTTCTCTCCTTCAAACACCCCAAGTCCAAGATCTCTGTCTATTATCTGAAGAACTTCACGGAAGTTGGTTTTCAGATTGACGTTGCACAGTCTGCCAACTATGGTGAAACAGTTGCCACAAAAGCTGCTGTCACCGAAATCTTGCAGGTAATATTGTCCGTTGCCGTATCTTCCTTTGTTTGCGTACAAGTGACAGGAGGGGCTACTATCATCCCTGAAAGGATTTCGGAAAGTCTTGGAAAGACACTTTTCCCCAAGGTAGTGTGTGAACACAGTCAAACCACCGTTGGTCATCTGTAGTATTTTTTGTGCTTCATTCATAAACGTATAACTAAACCTTTGAAAATTGATTAAGAATTTACAATACGGTATTGAAGACTTAACCCCACACCAAAGAATTTGTGCAATACAATGCAAAGAGTGTCTATGTAATTTTCCTCCAAAGTGTGATATATTCGACTGTTTGGAACGCAAAGGGTCAGTCGCTTGGCAGCATTGTCAAAGGAATCAAAAGAGAGTTGTTGGAAAACAGAATCAAAAGCTCGTTCGCCTACTATCTTGGCAAAGGCTGACATACATTTGCCCCAAAGAACTTTTGCGTAGTCCTTAGGAGGAATCTGCGCCTTCAACTTGCTTTGTAGTCTCTTTTCGTTTCTCTTGTACCAGTTGCAGAAGTAGTCGAGGAAATTGTTCAAGTCTCCTGGGACTTCTTCCTTGCGACATTTCAAGTTTGCCAAAAACAAAGTTAAGGCATTATAGAGCGTTCCTTTGTCGGCAAAGCCATAAAGCTGTTGCATCGAACACACCCATTCTTCATCAAAGACCAATTCTTCGATGGATGAAAAATTCTGCGACGGCGAATAATTATTATAATGAATACTCTCTATTCTCTTATCTCTATTCTCTTTAGAGATATGTTCGCGCGCGTAGCTGCCTTGCTGAACGTTTGGTGACGTTTTTGTAGCTTCGACATTTGGACTTCTTTGTTCCTTCTTTTGGCCCTCTTTTTGACCGTCAGTATCGTAACTAACTGTATTTGCGCTATTTACGAAAGTCTTGGTAGACACTTCGTAACGATTTTGTGAAGTTATCTTTTGCATATCTTTTGGCCCTTCTTTTAACCCCTTTTGTTCTGTTTTTGTGTCCCCCTCTTCAGAGCCTTTCATTGGAGCTACATCACAGAAAGATTTGTCAAAACCTGCAGTGTCTTCAATCGACGCTGCACATCTAACAGAAGAGCCTACAGATGCTACTGGATAGGTGTCCTTAATGTAATCGGAGAACTCTATCAAACGCACGGAAGATAATCTTTTCTGATTGTTATAGCCAACATTCAAGATCCCGAGCTTGCGCAACTTCAGAAGACTATCTTTTATATTGACGGCAGAGATGCCTGTCGAAGTACTGATTTTTTTAAGGTCAAACCAAAACGGATCCTCGTAATTCTCATTTTCTGAGTAGGTATGAAGAAGTATATGAAGATAAACATGAAGAACCTGTGCATTCACAAAGAAATCTTGGTAGTTAAGGTCATAATACAGCTTTACCCATCCACCTCTTATATTTTCCAAAGCCAGAAACTTTGAAAAATCACGAACGGTGATGATAACACCATTGCGTCGCAAGGAAGCTACGTGGATAACACCAGCTGCTTTCAACTTGTCCAAGGAACGGCGAGCTGACTTTCGGCTTATCTCCAAGAATTGCATGATGTCTTTAATAGAGGTACGAAACTGTCCTCTCATCGTAATTTGATCAAAGTAAGGCTTATCCTCTCTTTGAGCATTCAAAAATATGTGCAAAAACATTTGCACAGCATTGCTGTCGTTATAGAAAGAACAATTATAGAACTTTCTGATAAGACCGATCCATTTGTAATCTCCCATGGTTAAAAGTCATTTTGAGGTTCAATGGCTATTGCCCTTACTTCTGTATTCTCACTGATATTCTCCAAATCATTGAAGATTTTGCCGCTTGGGTCTACGAGGACAAATGTTGTAATAGTCTTAATATTGTTGTTGATTTTCATATGTTTTTCGTTTTTAGGGATGAATTATCTGACTCTATGCGGAAAGAGAGGAAATTTACTCCTCGGTTTCCCTTGACCCAAATACAGGTTTCATCATGAGTGACAGCTTGAATGGCAGATAGCAGGGATTTGCCGTGATGCCATCTGACTTTGGCATTCAAAATGAGAGAAAGTATGATGTTGAATTTGTTCTCAATCATTTCTTTTGAACCTTTCTCTCTATACAAGGATGGATTTATCTGAAAGAGCAAGTCAACCAACCAAAGGGGTTTCTTGCTCACATAAATTTCTTTTACGATATAGTACATGATGAGTAGATTAAAAGGTTATTCTTTATAAATGGATGAAGACAAACTGACAGGATGAGCTGCGTCCCGATAGATACCCTCTCTTTTCAAGAGATAGTATATCGCACTGCTGCTCATATAAAACTCGTTTGCAAGAGCACACATGGCTGCTCTTGGAGAAATGAGTTTCTGCTCTATTACTGGACCATACTCTTTTATGTACTTATCGACAATCAACTGCCTTCGTTTGACAGCTGGAGTTTCAAAAGCCCAAACCTTTTCAACTTCCGCCCGTACGTTGGGAGGAAGTCTGGCGACAGCTCCAGGAGAAACCGCTTGGAGTTTTTTACGCCTTCTCGTTTTAGACTCGGCTAATTGTGGATTGTACACGCCGTTATCTCCGGCATTGCGGTTAATTTCACGCAATATCGTGGTACGGTCTACTTTCAGAATTTCAGCAATTTCTCTGAAATTCTTTCCCTCTTGCAGAAGTTCGGCAATTTTCTGCCGATGCTTTGAATTTAATTGTTTACCCATAGTCAATGCAAAAAGTGTTAAACGGGTCAGAATCTCTTCTTTCCCATTATTTTTTGTGCATTGACAGTTGTGTTTTTCTTGAAGTTTTAGTACTTCAATACCTACTGATTATCAATAACATGAAGTATATTATACGAAAATGAAATTAACACTTTTAACAAATTGTACTTCTAACTTGAACATCCGTTCTTTTGCGTGTACGCAAGACGTGTTTGACAGACAGGAAACAAAAGACTTTATCAAGAAGTATCTCAAGGTCTTGTCCAGTGGTGGTGGCTACATAGATGGAGTTGAATGGTCATCACTAATTAATAATTAACAAAACACAAAAAAGATGAAACGTTTTTTTATTTCTACCATATTGATGGTAATGAGTGTGTTTAGTTTTGCAGCCAACGCAAGTGCTCAAAACTACAAGGGAACGTTGTCAAATGTTACCATGAATGGAAAGCATTTCAATGATGTGCCTAATCAAATATTTGTCCTGGACACTTATGCGGGCTGGCAGACAATACCAACATTTCCTGCATCTGTAACTTTTGATGGGAGTTTTTAGCTATAATGATGAAAAAGTTTGTTACGAATATAAGTTTATTTTGCCTTATTGCAGTTCTTTTTGCGGGATCCTCTTCTTGTAGTAGTGATGAGAATTTAGAACAGAAAGATCCGAAAGAGGAATATTTCAATGAGGCAAAAAACATCTTGAATGGTGAGATTATCTTGTCTACCAAAGCTACGATGAGTGGGGTTGACAAAACATTATTGCCAAATGGATGTCCTACAAAATTTAAATTTGATTGGGTGAACGATAAGACAATGAAGCTTTCACTCGATGGTTTTACTGTGGGCAATATGCCTTTGACAATTTATTTCTTATGCCAATGTAAATTTATGCAACTTAATTCTTGGGAGAAAGATGAGTATAAAGGCGATGGCTGGTTAAAGTTCAAAGGTAAAGACGGTCAAGTTACTGGCGATCCTAAAGACCAAAGTGGGATAGAGAAAGGTAGCGGAGCTACTGTTATAGGATATTTGAATGTAAAAACTCATGAGATAAATTTCATCGTAAACTATAACATGATGAACGTGCGTTCCGAATGTTTCTTACAGACTATCGACAAGAACCGTATCAACAATTACGAAGCCGAGTTTGCCCAATACGAGAAGGACTTGGCAGCCTATAAGAAGGAACACGGATTGTAATACGTTACAAATGTGATAATAAAGGAAGTGAGGGGCTGTGAGTGCTTTCACTTCCTTTTTCAAAAATAAAAAGAAACGATGCAGAAGAAAGGATTCTTATTCTTACTCCTTTGCCTGCTTTTGGCGATAAGCGCACAGGCACAGCGCAGGGTAAGGATAACCATACTTGAGAAAGGTACGCAGCAACCTTTGGTAGGGGCTACTGTGCAATATGCCACGAGCAAAGAGATGTTGGATGTTAAGCATACCATTACCGACATTGATGGCAACGTGATATTAAGTATAGAAAAGGGAAAGGAACTATACTATAATGTCCATGCAACGGGCTTCGTCCCCGTAAAAGGAAGTGTATCGCCGCACGAAGACAACATAAAGATTGTTATGCGCGAAGACGTGCTGCACCTGAACGATGTCGTTGTAACAGGTTCACGAACAGAGCGCCCCGTAAAACTGTCGCCCATCACCACACAGGTATTGGGCGGAAAGGCACTCGTTGATGCAGGGTACAGCGACCTACAACATGCCCTGCAACAAGAGACACCTGGACTCAATATTCAGAAAGTGGGCTTTGGCAACGAAATATCAATGCAGGGACTGGATGCCCGTCACGTTCTCTTTCTGCAAGACGGCGAGCGTATGACGGGCGAAATGGCAGGCAATCTCGACTACGAACGCTTTAACCTGCATGCCATAGACCGTGTGGAGATAGTAAAAGGAGCCAGCAGCACGCTTTATGGCAGTCGTGCCTCGGGAGCGGTCATCAACCTTATATCGAAGAAAACCAATAAGCCATTGGACATACAAGCAGGATTGCGTTGGGCGCAGATGAATGAACGCAATTATACAAATCCAAGTCCAAAGGATTTTCTCTACATGTTTGAGAAGAACAGCGACCGTCCTAACTTGCAGGCGTGGCTCTCTGCTGGAGTAAGACACAACGCCTTTACCTCTCAAACCGATGTGTTGTACAGCGTGAGCGATGCCTTTTACATGTATCAGGCAGAAAACGACAACAAAACTTATACAAAAGAAGCTAACCCTTTCCTCCCTCACGATATTACACTGAAAGGCATTGCTGCTCGGTCTCCTATGGGAATTGAAGGAACGGAACATGTCTCGGCAGCGCAAAAGTTGTATTACGAACCCAATAAAGATCTGTCGGTACAGGTGTATGGATCAATGTTTTTCATGAATTCATACGACCTCATACAAGATATGACTTTCTCACAGAGCCGCGATTTCATGGCAGGAATTAAAGCCAAATATTCGATAAAAGATTGGTTTACCATTAACCTTAGCATTCACAACGATTTCTATGACCGGTTCAAGCGCCATGAGCGCATAGACAAGCGTAAGAAAGTGTATAAGAGTAAGATATTCCAACCACGTTTAACATTGACAAGTAACTATTTCAGTGGACACAGCATGATATTTGGAATAGAACACACCTCGGACGAACTTACCAGCGACCGTTTTGTAAATCGTAAGATGACCACTCGAGCACTGCACGAGACAGAATACTTCTTGCAAGACGAATGGACGGCAGACAACCATTGGATGTTGTCGACAGGCGTGCGTACCAACTTCTCTAAAGCATTCGGATTTATGTATATGCCAAAGATAGCTGTCAAATATTCGCCCGATGAACATTGGGCAATACGTGCCAACTACTCCATGGGTTATCGAGCACCCAGCATTAAGGAGCTGTTTTTTAACTGGGATCACCTCGGAATGTTTCAGATAAGGGGAAGTGAAGACTTAAAACCAGAGAAGAATCACTATTGCTCTTTGGGAGCGGAATATACCAACAAGGGCTTTTTCATGAACGTCAATGCTTATGCTAACTTCTTTCGTAAAAAGATAGAAGGCGTATGGCGTATTTACGATATGCAGTACAACTTCGAGTACACCAATCTCAACAGTCAGCGTCTCTACGGATTTGAGACAATCCTCAAGTGGCACTTCCTCGACCGATTTACCGTCAACGGAACATATAGCTATGTAAACGTGAGCAAGCAGAATGGCATACAAGTGAACACCACATCGCCACACGCTGCAACAGCAAGCATCGACTACGTATATAACAAACCCAACTATCGACTGAAAGCCATCTTCAGCACATCTCTCATGGGCGAAAAAAACTTCGATGTACAAGACCGTGTGTGGGTGGAAGAACATCATAAGAGCTACGATGCCTATTTCCGCTGCACATTGCCTACCTATGCGATTTGTAATCTGGCAGTGGTGCAGACGTTCTACAATAAAGTGAAGATGACACTTGGCATCAATAATATCTTCAATTATATACCACACACCTTGGGTTCGGGCATTACCATGTTTAATGTTCCCGCCACCTGTGGTGCAAGGGGATATATACAGATGGAGTTTCTTGTTGATGACATCGTAAAATCATTAAAAAGAAAGAAATGAGAAAATACATATTCATACTTTTCGCTTTAACGACAGCATTGTCCTCGTGCGTGAATTACGATGCCGAGGAGTTTACGGGCAAAACGCTGCCTAGAGTGACGGGATACACCACTGGCGTTACCAACGATTGGCTGTACATCAATTTGCGCACTGGCAAAATATTCAATCTTGATAAGCCCAATAGCGATATCAAAGAAGGGGAACAGCGCGACCGTACCGATTGGGACATTGCCTTTTGCGGCTACCGTTTGCGAACGAATAGCGGAACATCGGGCAATGGAAAAGGTGGTGCTGCCGATTTGGGCTACGGCAGCTATGATACATGGAGAACGGTAAAACAATTGCCAACCAATTTGCAATGGGCGGTGGACGACCATTCGGTGAGTATCACCATGTCGCAAAATGATTGGAACAAGTATCTCATCGCCAACAAGCTTGACTTTAAGCAAAATCCTTGGTTCGACCCCAATCGCGGTCCTGCATCGACACAAACCAACGCTAATCCCATATTGGCAAAAGCGATGACTTTTACTGGTCCGCCGCCTGTCTATGCTCCCTCGTTTCACACCTACGTGGTGCGCACTGCCGATGGACAGCGATATTTCAAACTACAGATTATCAGTTGGTACAAAGCCGATGTTGAAATAGGTGACACGGGCGGACAAATGAGCTATTATTGTGACGAGCTGAAATAAAACATACGTTTCGCTCGTTATATCGTAAACGCAAAAACACAACTCCTATGAAAAAAGAAACATGCGAAATGCGGCGCCACCTGCCCGCGATAGAGATAGAACGACTGCAATATTTGGCTGACATCAAAAAGCAATACGCCCTTGGCGCCATTTCGCTCGAGGAAGCCAAACGACAACTGAAAGAGAAAGTGGGCAAGCTGCGCCCCTATCATTATGCCTTGATGGAGCAGACAATGACGGAAGAAGACCCCGAGGAATGTTTCAAGGAAAATCTTTCCGAGCTCAACAAGCTATTGGAGGAGATGATGGATTACAGCATTCCAACCTTGCCTGATGATCATCCCATTCGTCACTACTATTGCGAGAATGAGGAGATGCGTCGCGTGCTGAACGCCGCCGAAGACTTGGTACAGTATCCTGTGATTAAGAATCAGTGGTTGGAACTGTTGGACAAAGCCTCTGCCTATCTCATACACTATACCCGAAA
>NZ_QENY01000031.1 GCF_003096815.1 Hallella colorans | reverse complement strand
GTGCCTGTGAGTTCGGTGTAAAGACGGTCGTATTGCTCGTCAGAAGCAAATGTGTCCGTCAAACCGAATTTGTCGAATGTGGCTTGAATAGCCTTATTCGACAACAAGATGGTTGCGAGTCTTTCAGGAAGCGATGCAGGCAGTTCCCTTTCAAACTCGTTTTCCAACACGGATACAAGCGTATCATACTTGGAAAAGTGCAAGCCTTGATACAAAACCTCGCTTGCCATGCTTTCCGCTTCGGGGTGAGTGAAACCTTGCGCCACGGCATCGCAGTAAGCTGTGAGAGCCATATCTGCCCGTGCGGTGATAAACTCCGCATCTTGCAACTTCTCAGGGTGATGCTCACTCATGTAACTTCTTAATTTCAATCGAAAGTAAGAAAGTTCCAGCTTTTTGTTCTCTTTCATTTTTAATTATATTTAGCGTTGATGTTTAATGATGGTTGCTTTGCAGTCAAAGGACAAGTTACTTGTCCTCCGCTTGACTTTCTTGGCGGACAGACACGCAAAGCCTTTCGCAGTTCCCTTGTGGTATTGCTGCCCATGAGTGGCTGCATCTCACGGGCAATCTTACTCTTGCTGACCTTTGCGTAAAGTTCGGTGGTGGAAATGAAACGGTGTCCGAGCATCTTACTGACGGTTTCTATCGGCAAACCGTTCTCCAAACAGATGGTCGTGGCAAAGGTGTGCCGTGCCGTATGCGAGGTGGCTTCGGTATGAGATGGGAGTCCTGCCTTGATGATAATGTCCCTTATCTTGCGGTTGAAATGGCTATTCGTGGGGAACTCACGAAAGAGCAAACCCTTCTTTCGTCCGTCGCTGACAATGGTGAGTATCTCTTCGGCAATGGGCAATAAAGGAACAATGCTCCTGTTCTGTGTCTTTGTGCGACAGAGCGATATGTACCTACGCCCATGCCCGAATGTATAAACATCGTCCATTCGGAGTTTCTTCAAGTCTGAGAATGCCAGCCCCGTGAAACAGCCCAAGAGGAAGATGAGCCTGCAATGGTTGTCCACCGAGCGGTGTGGGCGATATGAGAGAAGTTTGTGTAAATCGTCAGAAGTGAGGGCATTGCGCTCGTAGGTGGGCGTTTCAATGTCTATCTGCTCAAAAGGGTCTTCACGGATATATCGCTCTTGCAGTGCTTTTCGGATGACTTGATGCAGGTGGCGCAGACGATTGGAAACAGTGCTTTCCTTGTTTCCCAAGTCCCGTAGCATAAATAGGCGGTAATGTTCTATGAGGTCCTTGTCTGCCTCTTTGGGAAGACAGTCCCCGTTTCCCCTTGTTTTTAGAAAAAGTGCAAAATTCTTCCGACTGTCCCTGAAAGCCCTGACGGTAGCCTTTTCTATCGTCTTGCCCTGCAATGCCTCCTTGCTTTCACAGACGGATTGGTAAAGCTCAATGAGTGTTGGGGTGGGCTTGTTTTGGTGCTGGTACTGCTCTTTGAGGTATTCAGCCGTAATGTAGTTCTCTTCTCTTAACGTGAGTTCATAGAGTGCGTGAAGTCGTTCTTCTATTGAGTTCAGTTGCAGATTGACGGCATTCGCTCTGTTTGCCACCACTTTTATGCGCCCTTTCTTTGCTTGCCAATCATCTGGGGAGGTGTACAAACCTGTTGAGAATGAAGAAGACGCACCATTGCAGGTGATACGGCAGCGGATAATGCATTCATTCCTTTCGCTTGTCTTGCTTCTGTCTATATAGAATAGAATTGAAAATGTACTTTTCATTGTTCTTGGACTTTTAGTTGATTAAACGATATTGTGCGATGAGAGGGAGAATCTTCTCCACATCCCGAAAGACACGCTCCGGAGAAGTCTCTGCATACACCTGTGTGGTCTTTATTTGGCTGTGCCCGAGCATTTTCGATACGCTTTCGATGGACACGCCCTCTGAAAGCGTCATCTGCGATGCGAAGGTATGCCTTGCCATGTGATAGGTCAGCGTTTTCTGAATACCGCAAAGCCGTGCTATCTTTTTGAGATGTATGTTCAACGTGTCACAGCCTGGTATGGGCAGCAGATACCCTTTTGGGGGTTCGTGGCGGAACGCCCTCGTATGAATGCCCCTGTACCGCTCAATGATGGCGGATGCTTCGGGTAATAATGGAATGTGGCATACATTGCCCGTCTTCACTCTCGGCTTGCGTATCCAATCCATATCAGACTCGTGGATGATATGCTCTGCCGTGAGGTGGTACACATCCGTGTAGGAAAGCCCTGTATAGCACGAAAAGAGAAACATATCTCTCGACACCTGCTCGTAGCCTTGCAGTTCGTTATCGGTTAATGCCGCAATCTTGTTTACTTCCTCCCTTGTAATGTATCGGGGTGTTCCAACGTCCCAGCGGATGGAATGACCGATAAAAGGATAGGAGTCTATGATGTGCCGTTTGTGCAGGTCTTTGAGCAGGGATGCCAGCATAGTAAGATAACCAGCCGAAGTGTTGAGTTTAAAACCCTTTTCTTTGGCAAAATACTCCTCCAAGTCCTTGATAAGGGCTGTATCGGCTTTTTGCACGGGAATATCGTCCACATGGTAGCGGCATCTCAGAAATTCAGACAGATGCTTGCGGAAGAGCAGCAGACATTTCAGTCTTCTTTCGCTGCGATCTATGCCAACTCGCTCACGGAAACGGTCAATATACTCGTCCGCATGATGAAGCAGCCCCTGCGACTCGCTGTTTAACCCGAATACAAGTTCCCTTATCTTCCCTGCCGTGACAGTGTTGTTCAACTTGCCCGAAAGCGATTCATAAACTTGATGGACACTTACTTGCAGTCGGTCAAGTTCCCTGTTCACTGATACGGCTTCGGAACTCTTTCCTACAAGTCGCTGTTTACGACTATCCCAAATTTTTGGCGTACAGGCACATTTGCAACTGAACTGAACCATTGAGCGACCGATACTGATGCGTCCCATGATGGGACTTTTTCCGTTTTTGTCCTGCGTACCTCTTTTGAGGTAGAAAAGCAGCTTGGTTTTTTCTTTTTCCATTTTTTTGCTTGTAAAATTATACATCTCAGAGGAACTTAGAGCGATGCAAAACATTGATAATGAAAGAGAAATCACCGTTTTAGTTACCACTTTTAGCTGTTCTTTTCCTTTCATGGTTTCTCGAACGATTTGGTAACTGAACTCTTGCTTTTTCACTCCTTTTTTCGCCTATTTACCTTGATGCAACCCAATGAGAAAGCAGGCAATATATCTTGTGTTTCAATCAGATACGCATTTTTCTCATTTTCTTGCTTCCAACTCCTATACTTCCGCATAGAACGAAGCCAGCTCAGGCACTTTGATGAATGTTCTAAAGCGTTCCTTCTGAATAATCTCATTGGTGATGGAAAACTCATAGTCGGTGGACTTCTTGGCAAAGACTGCCGCCCATGCATCAAAACTGTTGATACCTTGCTTCTCCAAGGCTTGCGGGCGCAAGTATTTGAAGAGCAAATATAATTCTGTTAGCGAATTACTGATAGTAGTTCCCGAAAGGAAGGTTGCGCCCAAGTCCTTGCCCGACCGCTCCTGTATGGTGCGAATGGCAAAAAGCATATTGAGCGCACGCTGCGAGCCGTCTGGATTGCCCAAGCCCGACACTCTGTCGTGGCGAGTATTGAACATCAGGTTCTTGAATTGGTGGCTTTCATCTACAAAAAGGTGGTCAATACCCATCATCTTGAAGTCCACGGCATCGTCCTTGCGCTCGGCTATACTATCTTGAATGCCCTGCAACTTGGCTTCCAAGGTCTGCTTACGTTTTTCTAAGCCTTTGAGCATGGCACGGGAAATGTCTGCTCCTTGCATACGGAGTACTTCAAGGTTTTCCTCCACAGAATCTTTTTCTTTCTGCAAGATTGCCTCTTGTATCTCCAATGCCTGCGGTATCATACCAAACTGCTCATGCGTGAGGATAATGCAATCCCAATCGTTATTCTTGATGTCATTGAAGATGCGTTGGCGGTTCTGCTTGCTGAAGTCATTCTTGCCCGGATAGAGTATCTTGGCATTGGGATAAGCCTTGCGAAAAGTATCAGCAATATCGAATACATTTGCCTTCAGTCCGATAATCATCGGCTTGTTGGCTAATCCCAACCGCTTCATCTCGTAGGCAGCCGTACACATGATAAGCGTCTTACCTGCACCGACCTCGTGGTCGCAGATACCACCTCCATTGGTCTTCAGCATCCATACGGCATCTTTCTGACTCTTATAAAGGTCTTGTATGCCCAATCTTTTAAGGTCGAGGTCGGGAAACGACTGGTGCGTACCGTCAAAGTTAGGACGTACAAAACAGTTGAACAGGCGATTATATCTATCCGAGAGTTGCTCCTTGAACGTGTCGGGTGTCCGTCCGAGCCAATCTACAAAGCCTTGTCTGATTTCCTCAATCTTGGCATTTGCCATCTGTATGGCATGACCGTCACGAACCTTAATCGTCTTCTCATTACCCTCCGCATCAAGTATGGTCTTGCTTTTGTTAATGTCAGGAATGGTATTGTGAAGTGCGTGCTTCAATAAATTGAGTCCGTCATAGCGTCTAAACTCACCTTGTACAGCATATTTGTGCCAGATATTACCGTTCTTTTGGTCGCAGCCAATGGCATACTCGTCCATATTAGAATGATAACTCACCCTGATGTCCGTCTCGAAGAACTCCGAGGCGAACTTGCCATAGACTTTCGCGGGTATCCAGCGTTCACCGAGGTTGAAATCCAAATCAGCAAAGGGAATGGGCGTGGGAGTGGCGGCACGCAGGGCAGTCAGACTCTGTTTCGCTTCCTCATGCTCCGGATGATCCAAGAGCCACGACTCGATACGCTCCGCCTTTTCAATCACATTGCCAGAAATAAACTTGTCGGCTACCTCATAGCTGTCCTCTTCGGGATTGTAGAAGATGCGTCCTTCCAAAGCAGAAAGCATATCGCTCTCTTCCATATCGGGAAGCAAAGAACTCATATAGTCAAGCTCCACCGTGCCGTATTTGTTGAGTGATGCGCCCAATGCCTCCATCGGGTCTGAAGCTATGGACAGTTCGGAGGTGGAAAAAGCCGTCGGATGGTCGAAGATGTCCGCCTTGATGTACTTGCCGTTCTCGGAGCGTTCCAAGAACAGCATTTCCACTCCGGTGGCATCCATCTTGATGACATCGGTGTTTGTCTTCTGGTTGAAGTACCCCCAACGACCTACATAGCCGTCATAAAGCCGATTGAGTTTCTCACGCTCTTCCTTGTCCTCCGCTTGGTTGTTCGCCTCATAATCATAGAGTCGGTGATAACTCTCCCTAATCCCAATATATGCTTTCAGCCGTGAGAGCTGAGCAAAGGGTAAGTCCATCGGGTTGAAGGTAGGATGTCGTTTCAAGTCAGACAGGAAACCTACCTGCCCATTCTGTACGACTATCGAGCCGTCACGCAAATGTGAGTCGGGAGAAGAGAGGAACGGACGCGGTGAAGCATCAAACTCTTTCTTAACCTCTGCTATGGGCTGTGGCTTGCGAGGTTCGGCTTCCTCCATAAAGTCAAAGAGCGAGGGCTCTCTGACGGGAGCAGATGCAGTTTTCTTGCTTCTGCGGGAACTGCTTGGCGTGCTTCTTGCCGGCTTGGGTTGCCTGCTCGCAGAAAGTGGTTGGTTATCGCTGACCTTCTTTTGTTGAGCAGCCTCTTTGATTTCATTATTTACACGGGCTACATCTTGTGTCCAAAGACTATATTCCTCTGGGGCAAACAAGAACTGTTCCATGGCTTCTGTCTCTATGGTGCTATCCATAATCGGATGATGGTCTTCATCAAAGAATACCGTCTGACCGTTCATCTCGCGTGGGGCTTCCACGTCTGTGCGAATTTCACGGCTTTCTTGTTCGTATTGTCTTTGAAGGGTAATTACGGGGACACCTTCTGGGGCTGGTTCGGTTTCAGGCTCTGTATGTAAAACTGGCGCAGCTTCTTCGACTTTCAAAACCTCCTCGACTTGTTCTACCATTGCTTGTGGTTGATTGTCTTCCTGTACAGGTTTCTGCACTTCCTGACGGCTTTCATCCTTGATTTCCTCAATGATGGGTTCTTTAGTGTATTGTCCTCTGACAATCTCTTCCAGTTCTGCTATCTCGTGCAATTTAGTGGGTTTGAAGTATAAGTCCCGTTCTATACCCAATCCGTGTATCTTGACTTCCTCCATTTCTTTGAGGGACATATACCCAAGTTCCCAACCATAGCCCATCGTGACAGCACCGAAACCAATGCGTTCCTTGGGGTCGTATTCCAGCATATAGGCGGTATAGGCTCCCATAGGGAAAAAGTAGCGAGCGTATGCTGTGCGGTCGCCGATGAGTTGCTTTTCCGTTGCATAGAGTTTGGGAAGTTGCTTCTTAGTGCTGTCGGGCATCAAATTGTAAGCATTTTCTTCTTCTTTTTCATCTTCCTTATCCTCTTTCTTTTCCTCCTTATCCTTGGATTCTTGTAACAGAGGTGGTTGTTCTGTTTTTAGACCTCCTTGCACTTTCTGCACCATCTTGTCCACGTGTACCTGCCATTCCTCCTCGGTCATGGGTATGCCGGTTTCGTAGAGCTTGCGGTCGAAACGCTGCTCCACTTCCAAGGATAGTTGTGTACACAGACTGCCAGCCATATCCTCGATACTGCCGTCAAACGTATATTCCCAAGCGGGCTTACCATAAGGGTCTGTACCCATCGTGCGCTCTGTGGCAATCGTGCGGTGGGAAATGTCCTTCCATTCGCCCTCAAAGAGGGAGTTATGGTTAAACGCAATAGAAAAGCCGTCGCCTTTGGGAACAGAGGCGGTTTGTACAAACTGCTGTTCGATGCCCTCACCAATTTCCTTGCCCGATTGTTTTTGCAGGACAATCAGGTCGCTGCCCACATCCGTACCTGCATTCTCGGAGAACATACCCGAAGGTAGGCGGATGGCGGAGATAAGACGGCTATTCTGCAAGAGGTAACGGCGGATGGCTTCATTCTTGGGGCTGTCCAATACACCCTGCGAGGTAATAAATGCAAGAAGTCCGCCCTCCTTGATAGTGTCCAGCCCTTTTACAAAGAAATAATTGTGAATGGTTCTGGTGGATTCCCGTTTAAGGATATTCTCTCCCTTGCTATAACTACGATCATAGACCATAAAGTCGCCAAAGGGGATGTTGCTGGTAATCAGGTCGTACTTGTCCTTTTCTTCCAGTTCTCCGATGGCTTCAAAGGGTTCTTGCCGAACAAAGATATTATCCTTGCCGTAAGGATGAAGGGCTTGTGTGATGCGCGCCGTCAGTAGGTCTTTCTCCATCGCATCGACCATACCGGCACTTTTGGCAAAGGTTTCGGTAAAGGCTCCCATACCTGCTGAAGGGTCTAAGCACCTTCTTACTTGCACGTCGGCAGCACTAAGGGCTTCGGCAATGGCGGAGACGATACGGGTGTCGGTATAGAAGGAGGTCAGTACGCTTGCCTTGATACTCTCCCAATAGCGTTTGGCGGTGCTGGCATCGACGGCATCACGGTAAATCATCTGTTTGAGCCTTTGGGTAGGCGCGAACAGGTTTTGCTCCGATGCGCTCCAATAGCGGAGGTCATCGGGATTATCACAACGGTTCAACACGCATTTCAGACCACCGAAACCTTGATAACCTCTGAGCAGGACTTTCTCGGCTTCGGTGGCTTCACGGCGTTCTTTCTCTAATCGGAGGATCACACGGATGGCTTCCGTATTGCCCTCCAAGACTGCTTTCTTATTGTATGCCATAATTTTTCTGTTTTAAGATGGAGAGGGAAAATTAGTCGGAAGATAATTTTTCCTATCTTCCAACTAATTTGTTTTATCTCCGATTCTGTGAGAGTTATCTTCCTCGTGCTTTGCCTTTCTTTCCTTCAAACTCAAAGGCGGTGGTGTGGTCTTCGCCCAGAACAAGACGTGCGTTGAACTTCTTGCCTGCCTTGCTCGTCAAGCCTTTGAGGATAGGCGTTCGCCCGGTAGTTATCAAATCACGGATATTGTCCTCGGAAAGGAACGTGCCGCAGATTTCACGGAAGATGTGGAAGTCGCAGCCCTCGTGCCTGCATTTCGCAATTTTGGCATAGATGCCCACACTCTCATTGCTGCATTTGGGGCAGTGGTAGGTGGGATAGGACTTTTGTACCTGTGGAGCAAGGGCAAGGAGTTCCTCGCAAATCGTCTCCACATAGGAGTTGATGCCTTGTGCGAACTTCTCGGGTGGCATTTGTCCAGCCTCGATGGCGGCAAGGGTCAGTTCCCACGAGCCTGTCATCTCTGCATTGGCAATTCGTTTATCCTTGACAATCTCATAGACTGCCAAGCCTTTCTCTGTCGGGACTACCGTTTTCTTTTCTCTTCGGATATAGTCTCGCAGAATCAATGTCTCGATGATATTGGCACGAGTGGCTGGTGTACCGATGCCGCACTCTGCCATTGCTCTTTTACTTTCTGCATCTGCGACCTCTTTCCCTGCGTTTTCCATAGCAGAAAGCAAAGTCGCTTCTGTATAGAGCGGTTTGGGCTTGGTCTTGTGCTCGGTAATTTCTGAAGAAAGCAGTGGTAACACCTCGTTTTCTATTAGATTGGGCAATACGGATAAAGTCTGTTCTTCTTCCTCTTTGCCTTTTTCATCGTTCGTGCCAGTACTATGCTGCACGGCTTTCCAGCCCAAGGAGATACTTCGGCACGCCTTCCAAATGTAGGTGTTTGTACCGTCTGTCAGTTCCGCCTGCATCCTCTCCTCCTCTGAATCGGGAGAAAAGGCTTCGATGAAACGATGGACTACCATTTGGTAGATGGTCGTTTCATCTGTCGATAGTCCCGATGTTGTTTCACCCGTAGGGATAATGGCGTGGTGATCAGTTACCTTGCCGTTGTCCACCGAGTGGCGGTTAAGTGGTGTCGGAAGTGCAGTGCCTATCTTGCCAAGTAAAGTGGGTACTTCCTCGAAAACGTCTTCACTGATGTATCGACTGCCGGTGCGGGGATAGGTCGTGATTTTCTTCTCATAGAGGCTCTGGGCTATCGAGAGGGTTTTGTCCGCTGAAAAGCCGTGGCGTCTGTTGGCATCTTTCTGCAAGGCAGTAAGGTCGTACAAGAGTGGTGGTGACGTATGTCCCACCTTTATTCGCCCATGCTCATCAACTCGTCTTGCGACCGATTCCACTGTAAGCTGGCTCTGACTGCGAAGTGCAGCGAGAGCAATCTGTGCCAATGCTTCATTCTCATAGTCTTTACAGCCAACGGCTTTCAGCGATACGCCCTCTTTCTCCATGAGTGCGGAGAGTTTCCAATAAGGTACGGAAGAAAAATCACGATTTTCTATGTACCGACGGCAGACCATAGCAAGGGTTGGAGTCTGTACCCGTCCTAAAGAATAACCACCCCTGCGTGCAATGGACAATGCACGGCTTGCATTGATACCCACGAGCCAGTCGGCTTCACTCCTTGCCTTGGCGGAATAATAGAGATTGTCGTAATGGCTTCCTGGCTTAAGATTGGAAAGTCCTTCACGAATGGCTTTGTCCGTCAGTGATGAAATCCAAAGACGGTCGAAAGGCTTTCTGCAACCAAGATGTTGATAAATGTAGCGAAATATTAACTCTCCTTCACGCCCTGCATCGGTGGCAACAACAATACGGTCTGCCTTGTCGAAACAGGAACGTATCACCTTGAGTTGTTTGAGTGCTGCAGGATCGGATATATATACCTTGTCTTTACGCACTTGGCGGACAATAAGTTGGAAAGGATTGGGACGAATGGGCAGGTCTTCGGCTTTGTAGGCATAAAAACCGTAGGTTTCGGGCATGGCGAGGGTGATGAGGTGTCCCATCGCCCATGTAACGAGATACCCACTTCCTTCCAAGTATCCGTCTTGCTTGCTGTTTGCCCCAACGATATGGGCAATGTCTCTGGCTACCGAGGGTTTCTCGGCGATAATACAAGTTGTCATAGTCGATAATAGAATTAAGGGTTACATCTTACGTCCACGGGACTTCTTCTGTTTGTTTTCGTCCTGTTTCTGCTTTTGGGCGGCAGTGGGCTGTGTCTGCCCAGTCTTCAATGGCTCTTTCACGTTCTTCGTAGCTTCGTTGGTCTTGCCGTGGTTGTTCACGGCTACCTGCGTCTTGTGTTCTTCTGCCACAGCTACGACCTTTTTCTTGCCAGCATCCCGCTTTTTGTCAGGATTCCACTTGTAAAAACGTGGGCGGTTCTGTTCCTTGTCCATGCGGACGTAGGCATTGAAGGACTGCCCCTCCTTATCGACCATGTTCTTCAAATAGAGCGTGCGACCACTGTCTAAGGCTTCACGCTGCTTCTCAGAAAGCTCCAGACCGCAGAGCTTACGTGGTGCGCCTTGCTGCTGTGTCTGTTTGTGTTCCTGTCGTTCTCTTAAACTCTTGTTGTCGCCAAAGATAAACTCAATGCCCTTTCGCTCGGCATTGACCTGCAGGGTTGCATTGAATGTCTTACCACTCTTGGCAGTCATGCCTTCCACTTTCACGGCTTTGCCTTCCACAAGGTCTTTATACTGTGCATCGGAGAGTGTCACGCCCTTGATCTCCTTGGGAATGTTCACACGGTCTGCACGCAAGGCGACAATTTCGTTGGTCTGTGGATCGATGGAGACATAGGCAGAAAAAGGATTGCCTTTTTTAGGCGTTACTTCAATTGTCTTGCCAAGGTTGCCCGTAGTGAGTAGTTGATCTTTCTCTTCGGGCGAGAACTTGTAGCCCATATAGGGGAAGTCGAGCTGTGGCTCCTTGCGTAAAGGATGAATAGCCAAGCCGATATTGCCGTTATCGTCCGTGCGGAAAGCAAGACGTGCTTCGGTGTAGATAGTTGTATCACCAATAGGTACGGAAATAGTAACAAGGTTACTCTTCTGCCAAGAAAGCATCTTTTCTAACTCTCCACTTTGTTCCAGTCGTTCACGGGTAAGACCGAGATCGTCGAGTTGCTTCCAATCAATCTTTGATTCATCAATGACTGTGGTGTTCTTCTTTTTCGGCAAATAATCGTCAAAGGATACTCCAATCTCTGTCAGTTGCTGTTTGCTTTCGGGTTTCTCACGGCTTTGCAGCATGGTGCGCAGGTTGTCCACGCTCTGCTCCACATTGTCTGCCAATACCTTGTACAGTCCAAAATGAGTCGGATTATTGAACTGTTTGAGGAAGTTGGTCATGAAGTTCTTCAGCAAGCCGTCCTTGTTGTTGAATTTCAGAAAGGCTGCTTGATGCACGTCTTGGGCTTCCGTGGTTTGGAGTTTGCCCTTGTCGTCAATACCTGAAACTACAGAGAGTTTTCCTGCCTCTTTCTCATTCTTCACTTCCGTGCGGTCTTCTAATACCAGCACATAGTTGTCATTGTTGTTCGATTCCATAAATCATTGTTTTTAAGATGAATAAATCATTATCGAACAGCAAAGTTATGGCAAAGAATATATAGGAATTGCGCGTGTGGATAATACAGGAAATGAAAGGAATTTAAGGGAAAGTCGAGGTGGAACACTATTCTGGAACTTCATAAAGTCGGAATATATACCATTGCCAATGGTAAAAATCCCCATTTTAAGGTATTGTATGTTTTTGCGAACTACGATAACTTTGCAAAATGATGAGCAAGAGTCATTTTATGACATTTGTCATTCTTTTCTTGTTGAATCTCACGGCACATTCAACAACGTTGGATATTGCTGTGAGTGATACCATTTATCCCACACACAAGCCTGATTCTTCACTCCATAAAGCGATAGAACTTGAAGAAGTCATAGTCGTCGGACAGCGCAAGCTGATAACGATGCGAAAGGATACGACATTCATCAGTACTGATTGCCTGAAAGTGAGACAAGGGGCTAATCTGGAAGAGCTGATACGGAAAATCCCGGGCATGGAATACAACAAGACGAGCAAGCTATTGTCGTTCAGGGGAAAGCCACTAAACGGAGTGAACATCAACGGCGAGACCTTCATGGGCAACGACATTGTCGCCGCCTTGGAGAATTTGCCTGCCGATGCAGTGGAACTGCTCAAGCTGTATGACATGCTCAGCGCATTGGAGCAAATGACGGGCGTAGATGAGGGCGCCGACAATTATGTGCTGGACATCAAGACCAAATCGAGCTACAACGGCAGTCTGACCGGATTGCTCACGGCAGAACACGGCAACCGCAACAGGCGCAGGGACGAGGTGCAGGGCAACCTGTTCAATGCCAACGGCGAGAATACCTCGCTGACCCTGCGTTCGGACAATCTCAGCAACATGAACGTCGGAAGAAACAATTTCCAAAACATATTGTCGGGCAACATCGTGAAGAAATTCGGCAGGAAAGTGACGCTCAATGCAAGCCTCTCGCTCAACGCCTTCCACAATGAAGGCGAGAGCCACAACTACAACGAGCAGTATCTTGCATCGGGAACGAAATACCAAAAATCCGTGCTGCTCTCCTTGGGCAAGAACCACAGCAATGCCGCAAACATCAGCCTGCGATATGACATCGACCCAAAGACCCTCCTAAATATCAGTGCCAATGGAAACTTCGGACAGTCGGACAACCAGACCGACAACACCATGTGCCTGTATGAGCGCAATGTGGCTGCCGACACGCTGACTTCGGGAACGATGCGAAGCAATACGAAAAGCACTGTGGGAATTTATCATGTATCAGCCGACTTCACTCGGCGCATCGGTAAGGCTGGGGCATCTATCACCATGAAGGCGACACTTGGCGGTAACTCGAACGACATGGAGAATACCAGCCTTTCACAGACAAAATTCTACCATCTGCGCAACGCTGTGGGCGGAGATTCGCTCTTGTTGCGCAATCTTTGGCAACAAATGCCCACCCGACGAAGCGAAAGTAGAATGTCGCTGCTATATACCCATCCTCTCGGCAAACAGTTGAAATTGCAAACCGGGTACGAGCTGCACCACGAAAAGGATAGGAGCACACGCAACACTTACGACGCAGCGATACCGAACAGACTGCACATTGACAGTCTGAGTTATGAGAACGCCCTGTCTATATGTGGGCAGGTGTTCTCGCTGCGAATGGATTATAAGGGTAAGCAATGGAAGATAAACGGTGGTGTCGGTGTAGAATGGCAACGGAGGAACATCAGTCGGCGGCATTTTTTACAGGCAGTGGATTCCACGGTCAGAGCTACGGAATACAGACCCGCGTTCAGCGCAAAGTGGAACAACGGAAAGATGGACATAGAACTGCATTACAACGGGAATACGCAACAGCCTTCCATACAAGCATTGCTCGCACTCGACGACAAGAGCAACCCACTGTCCGTGAGAATAGGCAACCCACTGCTCAAGCCCGCTTTTCAGCAACGATTGTCCTTCAGACTGAATGAGAGAAAAACCAATCTTGCCTTTATGGGCAGTTACAACAACTCTTTCAATGACTTTGCGGAGGAAGTAACGTATGATGCGATTACTGGTGCACGGATATATCGAACCGTCAACATTAACGGCAATTATTCCGTGGACGGAAAGTTGCAATGGCAGAAACAGGTGAAGCGCTTGATAATTTCGAGCAACATGAGGACGTCGTTCAAGAATCAAGTCTATCTCTTCCATGAGCAAACGGCTGGCAGTGCCTTAAAAAGCGAGACACATACCATGGGGAATGAAATCGGGCTGCAAATCGGCTACCTGCCCAAATGGGGAAATATTGACCTGCACGGCAGTTGGCAACGCTATCGTTCCCACAACCTGCTGACGGACATCTGGGTAAATACCATTGACTACGACTGTGGAATCAGCGGCACGGTGGAACTGCCCCACGATGTGGAGGTATGGGGCGATGCGAACTGCCATCTACGCCGAGGCACTTATGCAACCGCCGATGACGACCAGTGGCTGCTGAATATCGGTGTGTCGTGGCGTTTTCTCAAAAAGAAACAGGCGACACTCTCGTTCAAGTGGAATGACATTCTGAACAGACATAGCAACCTTATCCGCAATGTTACAGAATATGGTTATCACGAGAGTTACAGCCCACAAATCCGAAGCTATGTGCTCCTGTCTGTGAGATACCGTTTTACGATGAGCAAACGCAAGTCAGAGAAAAATCATCGAGAGTGATTTCGTCCTCATTTATGAGGATAAAAATATTCCATAAAGATGGGAAAACACCTGATAAAAATCCTCTATTTTGGGTATTGCGGCACTCTGTCGAAAGACCTACCTTTGCACCTTGAAGAGTTTTAATTTATTATAAAATATAAAATGAAAAGTATCAAAAAAATCGCACTGCCAGTAGTGGCGTTCTTTGTGTTGGGGCTTGCCTCATGCAACAAGGACGAGTCTGTTAATTACAGTACAAAGTCCCTTAAAAACACAGAGTTAATGGACATTCTGAAAAAGAGGGGCTTTATCTTTGACAAAGACGGCAAGTTGGAACTCAACGACTTGGCGGAGAGAACCACCGCATTGGATTTAAGCGGAACCAAACTCAAAGATCTCAGCGGACTTGACATTCTGCCCAACCTGAAGGAGGTGAAGCTGTCGAACAATGACTATGGACCAGTATTCGACTTTGCCCAACTACCTGCACAGATTACCGGAGTGGATTTGACCGGCAATGACATTTACGAATTTAAGGGACTGGCAAATACCGACAAGGTAGAGGCTACAGGATACGAGGCTACCGACATTAAACGCCACTTTGAAAAGTTGTATCTTCCTGAGGGAGCAAAATACGATCAGGATCAGATTGTAGCTTTTTATAAAAAGTCGGAGATGGACAAGAAAGCCGTTGATATGAAAATGGCAGACGCAAATGGAAAGTTGAACACATATAACACCTTGCGTAATGTGCCTGATGCCATAGTCAGAAAACAACTCTACGAAAGTTTCTCCCAATTATTTGTCATTACAGAAAATAAGGATACACTTATTGATGTGAGCAGACGAATGACCTCACCCGAGCAAAGCAACAATTCTATTGCTATTTTTGAAGGAAAAAATGCTGACGGTTTCCAATATGTTCTACACAACAAGAGTTTCAAAGGAACAATATTAGGTGTCACTTCAGAAGAATATACAAAAGTTCCTTATCTGAAAATGCCTAAACAAATATCATTTTTCCAGTTAGAGCATCTTGACTTGCTTAACGGCATAGATATGTCTGCAAATACCGATCTGTTTCATGGGCACATGTACACTTGTCGCTCTATCAAGAAAATGGACATGAGCCATTCTACCAAATTGGGACAACGCAGCATACCATTGGAGATGACAGATATGGATGTATCGTGGGTGGAAATCAAAGACTGTCCGGATCTTGAGGAAATTATTTTTCCTAAGAAGGCGTACATCATGAACAATATGACTTTCTGCTATTTGCCCAAATTAAAGAAGCTGGATCTTTCGCAATTTGAGTCTTTTTGGAGATGTGATTTATATGAATTAAAAAATGTGCAGATTATCTACCCAACTATGAAATATAGTGTTTATATGGGTAAAAAAACACAGGAACGCCATTCTGGGTTGGGTATAGATCAGGATATTTTCGATCGTCAGGAAACAAAAGACTTTATCAAGAATAATATAAAATATATAGACAATAATAGTTTTGCAGTTGAAGGACAGTATATGCCACATCCTTGGGAACGTCATGAGGACGTGAGATGGATGGATATATGGAAAAAGAATCCATGGTAATAATGCCATGTATTATTTATAAACTTTTTTTCACTTTAAAAATTCATTTGGTATGAAACGATTAATGTTTTCATTGCTCGTACTTCTTATGGCGAGCTTCGTGGGTGTTAACGCTCAAGTAATTAACAATGAAGTCCAGTTTAAGGGTTCTGCAACAAACGTGTATATGGGAGGTAAACATGTGAGAGACATGAACGACTTAACTTTCACGGTTGCTCCTACGGAGGACGGCAGATGTTGCCTTAGTGGACATGCCGCCTTTCTTGCAGCAGGAATCACCTATCATGACATGGACTTTACACTTAAAAGAGTAGTATTTGATGTTTTGCAACCGAATGGTGCAATCAGCAATGCGTCGGGATATGCACATATTTATATCCAACTGTTCAAGAAATTTACAGTGTTGAGTAAAGATTTCAATGTAACCAGCCTCACGGGAAATGTTACCGACAACAACCTGACATTCCATATAGAGGCTATCATCCCAGACTACAAGGGTGGTTATGTCATCAGCTTTGATTTCACTGGAAATAAAATCTAACATTGAGTAATGGCAACATGTAAGAAACATGTGTTCCTTTACTTAGTATTTATAGTTTGTTCAATCTTTGCCTCCTGCTCGGGAGACGAAAGGATTGAACAAACCTCTGTTGATACAGAATACGCAGCCAAGGTAAAGGAGATATTGAAAGATAGCATAGTCTTGCGTTCCAAGGCTATGATGGCAACCGTGGACAAAACATTGCTACCCGAAGGATGTCCTTTGAAATATTATTTTCACTGGAACGAAGGTTCTGACAAGCCTCTGAACATTCAGTTGAAGAACTTCTCTGTGGGTAAAATGCCTGTTCAGATATGGTTTAACATCGATTGCAAACTTACTCGTCTTAACTCATGGGAGAGAGATGAATACAAGGGAGATGGCTGGGTGAAATTTATTGGCGAATACGGTGCAACTACCTATATGCCAAACAAGAATGATACCCAACACGAATATGAGAATGGCGACGGAGGCAGCGGCTATGTGCAGGGCTACCTGAACGTGAACACCAAGCAGATAGAGTTTTCCACAAACTTTAATGTCATGCTGATGCAGAGTTATGTTTACTTACAGACAATCGACTATTCAAAGATGGACACCTTCGAGGAAGATTTCACTAAATTTGAAGAAGATTTGGAGAAATACAAGCAAGCACATGGATTGTAAAGAGCGAAAATATCGAGTAACTTTTCGCTAGATGAACACAATCGTCTCTTATGCCTCCTACATTATTATATAGATAGGTATAGAATGCTATGCTTTTTCCCGTAAAGAGCATAGCTTTCACTTATATGTAGGTGTTGGTCGGCGGTTTGTTGATTTGAGAATAAAAAAGGAAACAAGAGTGAAAATAGCAATAACATATATATCGTCAGTCCTCCTGCTGTCATGCTTAGGCACGATGCCCGCCTTGGCACAGGAGAAGCCGACGGAAAAGGCGGACACTACGAAAACAAGAAACTTGGAGGGGGTCGTGGTAATGGGCTCACGCACGGCTCGACCGGTGAAGCTGTCGCCCATCACCACGCGGGTGCTCAGCGGAAAGGGAATGGTGGAAAGCGGATACAGCGACTTTCAGCAAGCTCTGCAGCACGAGACGCCCGGACTGAGCATACAGAAAGTAAACTTCGGCAGCGAGATCAACCTCGATGGGTTGGATGCTCGTCACGTGCTATTCCTCACCGACGGTGAGCGAATGACAGGCGACATGGCGGGTAACCTCGACTACGAACGTTTCAACCTGCACGCCATCGACCGCGTGGAGATTGTGAAAGGAGCAAGTAGCACACTCTACGGCAGTCGCGCCTCGGGAGCCGTCATCAACATTATCACCAAGAAGACCAACGAGCCCTTTGCCTTTGACGCTGGCGTACGCTGGGGGCAGATGAACGAGCGCAACTTCAAACATCCCAAGAAGAAAGATTTTATTTATATGTTCGAGAAGAATGCCGATCGCCCAAATGTACAAGGATGGCTGTCGGCAGGATTTAAAAAAGGCGCGTTCACCTCGCAGAGCGATGTATGGTACAGTGAAAGCGATGCTTTCTATCTGTATCAAGACAAGAACGACCGCAAGGTCTACACGAAAGAGGCAAACCCTTTCTTGGAAAAGGATATCGTTTTGGAAAGCAGCTTTCCGCGTCCGCCCATGGGCATAGAGGGCAGGGAGCATCTCATCGCCTCGCAAAAACTCTATTTCGAGCCCTCAAAGAATTTCAAAGCGCAGGTGTACGGCTCCATATTCTTCATCAACCAATACGATTTGGTACAAGATCTCGTGTTGACACAGGGACGTGACTACACATGGGGAATGAAAATGAGCTACTCGCTGAAAAATTGGCTTACGCTTACGGCAAGTCTGCACAACGATTATTACGACCGCTTCAAGCGTCATGAACGTCGTGATGAACGCAAGCCCGTGTACCACTCGCACATCTTCCAGCCACGACTGACACTCAGCAGCAACTACTTTGCCGGTCATGCACTCGTCATGGGACTGGAATACTGCGGAGACCGACTGACGAGCGACCGCTTCGTCAATCACAAGATGACATCGCGCACGCTGGAGGAGACCGAGTTCTATGTGCAGGACGACTGGACGGTGAACGACCATTGGATGCTCTCTTCTGGGGTGCGCACCAATTTTTCGAGAGCGTTTGGATTTATGTATATGCCAAAGATAGCAGCAAAATATTCGCCCGATGAACATTGGGCCGTACGTGCCAACTACTCCATGGGCTACCGATCGCCGAGTATCAAGGAACTCTTTTTCAACTGGGATCATTTGGGTATGTTCATGATAAAGGGCAATGAGTTTTTGAAGCCAGAGAAGAACAATTATGTTTCTACAGGTGTGGAGTATAGCGATCAGCGTTTCTTCTTCAATGGTACACTTTATGGCAACTTCTTTCGGGACAAGATAGAAGGCGTATGGCGTATTTACGATATGCAATACAACTTTGAGTATGTTAATCTCAGTAACCAGACAATTGCGGGGATTGACTTGCTGGGACGCTGGACACCAAAGAAATGGTTTACGCTGAACGCTTCTTACTCGTATGTGTACGTGAGCAAGGAGAAAGGGCTGCGCATCAATACCACATCGCCACATGCTGCCACGGCAGGAATAAAATATAGCTATAACAAGAAAAACTATCGACTTGATGCTTATGTCAACGCACAAATCATGGGCGAGAAGCAATATGATGTGCAAGATAGAGTGTATGTAGAGAAAGATGCCAGGTCGTATGATGCTTATTTCCGTTGTACATTACCTTCTTATATGTTATGCAACTTAAACGTGGCACAGACTTACAAAGAGAGATTCCGGTTGTCGTTGGGGGTGGATAACATCTTTAATTACAAACCCAAGACGCTTGGCTCTGGACTTACCGCTTTTAGTGTTCCTGCCACGGCTGGAGCAAGGGTGTACGTACAGCTTGAATATAAAATATAATAAGATGAAGACAAAATCACTTCCATTACTCCTTTGCCTTTTTCTTTCCATATCCTCTTGTATATCGTATGATGCGGAAGAGTTTACTGGAAAGGTGATGCCGCGTGTGGCGAGTTATACCACAGGGGTTACCAACGACTGGATATATTTTAACTTGCGCACTGGCGAGATATTCAACCGCATTGCCCCTAACAGGGATATTAGGGAGGGACAGCAACAAAGCCGACTGGATTGGGACATCGCTTTTTGTGGCTATCACATTCGTACCAATAGCGGTACAAGCGGAAAAGGGAAAGGTGGTGCCATAGATCTCGGATTTGGCGACTACGATCATTGGCAACGTGTAGATCAACTGCCAAAAACAGAAAAGTGGATAGTGGATAATGATACCACAGTGATGATAACCTATTCGCAAAACGACTGGTTTCGCTATGTGAACACACACAAGCTCGATCCAAAGGAGAACCCATGGTTCGATCCCAACAACGGTCCACAACGCACACTCACAAGTGCAAACCCTCTGTTGGAGAGAAATATGTTTCTCTCTGGACCTCCCATGACTTACACACCCTCATACCATGTTTATGTAGTGCGCACTGCCGATGGTAAGCGTTATTTCAAGTTACAAATCGTCAGTTGGTATAATCAACATACCGAAATCGACGATACGGGCGGACAGATGAGCTATTATTGTGATGAACTGAAATAAAGCTTACATTTGCTTGTTATATCATAAATGTGAAAATACAATTATTATGAATAAGAAAATATGTGAAATGCAGCTTCACTTGCCTAAGATAGAGATAGAACGACTGCAATGTTTGGCTGACATCAAAAAGCAATACGCTTTTGGAACTATTTCGCTTGAGGAAGCCAAACGACAACTGAAAGAGAAAGTGGGCAAGCTGAAACCCTATCATTACGCCTTGATGGAGCAGACAATGACGGAAGAAGACCCCGAGGAATGTTTCAAGGAAAATCTTTCCGAACTCAACATGCTATTGGAGGAGATGATGGATTACAGCATTCCAACCTTGCCTGATGATCACCCCATTCGTCACTACTATTGCGAGAATGAGGAGATGCGTCGCATACTGAATGCCGCCGAAGACTTGGTACAGTATCCTGTGATTAAGAATCAGTGGTTGGAACTGTTGGACAAAGCCTCTGCCTATCTCATACACTATACCCGAAA
>NZ_QENY01000030.1 GCF_003096815.1 Hallella colorans | reverse complement strand
GGAGAGAGCATTGCCTCAAGATCCCAGAATAATGATGCCTGACGGACTTTGGATGGAGATTTATACATCGTTGAATTGCAAGATTTTACTATACAAAGGTACAAAACTTTGTAGAAATATGCAAGTTTGGAAACGATTATTTTATTGATAACCAGATGATTAAACACTTTTCAAGGGGAGACTAGATAGAAAAATTTTAAGACTTATAGCAGCAGACGCTCGCGTTCCATTCTTGGAAGTAGCACGCTCGTGTAATGTTAGTGGTGCGGCGATTCACCAACGTATTCAGAAACTCACAGCATTGGGAGTGTTGAAAGGCTCTGAATTTATCATCAATCCTGAGAAAATAGGGTACGAGGCCTGTGCTTACGTGGGCTTGTTCCTTAAGGATCCATCGAGTTTTGACGAAGTGGTCGAGAAGCTTCGGCAGATACCAGAGGTTACCGAATGTCATTATACCACGGGCGGTTACGATATGTTCATCAAGATATACGCCAAAAACAACCATCATTTGCTGGATATTATTCACGATAAATTGCAGCCGTTGGGTTTGTCACGAAGTGAGACTATCGTGAGTTTTAATGCCGTCATAGACAGGCAGTTGCCTATGCCGGGAATCGATGAGGAAAATGACAATGAAGTCAATGATGAAGATTAGTGCGTAGACTGTTATATAGCCTCATACTCAATAAAGGAAAAACCATCGTGTTTTTCCTTTTTTATTTCTTGCCATTTAGCCATATCTATCTCCGGAAAGAAAGAGTCTGCCTTGTTGGGACGACGTTCGACCAAGGTGAGATAAATGCGGTCGGCCATTGGAAGGATTTGTCTGTAAACGCTCTCACCGCCAATGACAAACACCTCTGGCTCATCTTCGCAAGCCTCCATAGCCTTTTCTACAGAGGGATACACCTCGCACCCGTCTAAGTATCGCTTGGTGGCGCTAATCACGATATTCCTTCTTTGGGGAAGCGCTCCGCAGGGAAGCGATTCAAACGTCTTTCTTCCCATTATGACAGCGTGACCCAGCGTGAGTGCCTTGAAGTGCCGAAGGTCTTCTGGTATGTGCCAGAGTAAGTGGTTCTCAAAACCGATAGCACGGTTGATGGCCATAGCCACGATAACGCTAATCTTCATATTGGCAACTTTAGGAGATTTCTATGGGCAATACTTGTATGGGTGTATCGGGTATGTGCGAAGTCTTAATCTTCCATTCTTGAGGGTAAAGATTATTGGCTCGCGTACCTATGTTTTTGACAAATCCGATGGGATGTCCTTTAAATTTAATGAGGACAAAACCTCGTGGCGTGCTTGGGGGAAGTGCGACGCTCTCTTTTCTTAAGAACCTGACGGTTGTGGCCCAGTCGGTCTCAACACTTACAAAGGCTTCGTTATTGAGTTTTGTGGAAAGCGCCAGGGATATATCGGGAATAATATCTTGGCCTTTTTGCTTTCCCAATGTCACGCCGGCATGAAGCACACGAAGCGTTTTCATGGCATGATCGTATAGTGTCAGCCATTGATTGGGGATGGCCACGAGCCCCTCGTTGTTCTCCATGGTGGCAAAGTCGCCCACTGTCCATTTGTCGACCAAACTTTCAGTCGCTCGTCTTAGAGGCTCTCTTTTTTTGTCACGTTTGTTTTTATGGGAGTTTTTCTTGTTGCCTTTGTCTGAATTTTCCACAGTGGCAGAACGCTCGCCATGTTTTCTCAGCGCTGCCACAAACAGTCCCTCACCTTTTGTTTTGCCGGGGATGAACCTGTACATCGGCTCGAGGCATCCTATCGCTCCGGAGATGTTCCACTCTGGGGCGGTTTCTATCTCGATCCAATCGGCACCGAGCGTCTTGGCTATCCATTTAGCGTTTTCCTCGTTTTCGCGCGTGTTGAACGTGCAGGTAGAGTAGATGAGCAAGCCACCCTCGTTCAGGCAGGGCCAAATATCCTGCACGATGGAACGTTGAAGGTCACGGCATTTATCCACGTTTTCAACGCTCCATTCAGCTATCGCGCCCTCATCCTTTCTGAACATACCCTCGCCAGAGCAAGGCACATCTGTGAGAATAACGTCAAATTTTAATCCACTTTGTTTGTAATCCCTTGGGTAATTGTTGGTCACCATCACGTCTTGGTGCCCAAATTTCAGCACGTTCTCCAACAAGATGGATGCCCGTGCCTTTACCGGCTCGTTGGCCACGAGCACGCTTCCCGCCGGCAGGGCCGCCCTCGCCGCCGTGGTCTTTCCCCCCGGGGCAGCGCATAGGTCGAGCATTGCCACAGGCTTGTCCACCAATTGTCGCAACACATGTCCCACGAACATGGACGAAGCCTCCTGCACATAGTACAGCCCTGCATGGAACAAGGGGTCGAACGTGAAGTTGGGACGACTCGGTAGGTACAGCCCATCAGGGTTCCACCCCACACGCGTGGCCTCACAATTCTCCACCATAGCGGTTGCTATACCCTCGTGTGTCACAGTCTTGAAGGGGTTTAGACGTATACTAATGGGAGGCTCGGATGCCAACCCATGACATAGCGTGTCATAAAGCTCGTCGCCCATCAGCGCTCGTGTATAGGTCTCGAAATCCTTGGGTAAAGTCATAATAAACGTATTTCGTTTTGCAAAAATAGTTTTTTTTCTGTTACTTTGCAACTATTCATACTACCGTTTCGTCTTACGGTCAGAATAATATAAATAAACAAGCGCAAATGAAACAGATTATTTTAACATTAATAATGGTCTTCTCCCTTAGTGCCAACGCCTCTGGGGTGAAACCACGGCATCGCCATCATCCACAAGTGGAACTCGCAGACTCTGTCAGGCATGATAGCATGGAGGCCTATTCGGACACCACCTCCACCACGTTAGCAGGTGATGAGGACAGCACTTACACCGCTTCGGCTATGGGCCACGACATTGATGATGTCTCTGGTCCAGACAAATTTGTCAAAGAACTGTTGACAGGAACGTTGGGCTTCGGGACCGTTGTTATCATTATTTTCGCCATGCTGATTGGATTGATCTTCGTGCTTGCACCATTAATAATCTTGTTTTTGGTAATCAGATACTTCATCAATCGACACAATTCCCGTGTTGCTTTGATTGAAAAAGCGATGGAAACTGGACGCCCCATACCCGAGGAGGTGAAACCGATGGTGAACGAAACTCCCGAAAATTACCGCAAACGAGGTATCAAGAATATAGCCATTGGCGCGGGGCTGTTTTTCATGTTCGCCATCTGGGGATCGGGGGGGCTCATGGGAGTGGGCGCGCTGATCGTGTGTTTGGGTATAGGACAAGTGGTTATCAGTAAAACATCCAAGTAAGTGAACCGTGCGGAGGAAATCAGTTTGGTCCAACAGGTGACTGTCTTTCATGATCAACGCGCTTTCGGCAAGTTGATGCGTGAATACCAGTCGCCTGTGCGGCGGTTTCTTTTGTCGCAGACTCTTGGCGACAGTCAGTTGAGCGACGACCTTGCTCAAGACACGTTTGTCAAAGCTTATACGCATATAGATCAGTTCCAAGGCAAGTCTTCTTTCCTTACGTGGCTTTTCCGCATAGCCTACAATGTGTTCTATGACTATGTGCGCGGCCGCAAGTCCACGCTCGATCTTGAAACAACCGCCGTAAGAGGCAAATGCTCAGAGCGGATAGACAGTACCCTTCGGATGGACATCTACGAGGCGTTGCAGTTGCTCAACCATTCCGAGCGTGTCTGCATCACTCTCCAGCTCATGGAGGGACAACCTATAGACAAAATCTCAGCGATAACTGAGATTCCGGAAAACACGGTTAAAAGCCATTTGGCGAGAGGCAAGAAGAAAATGGCAAATTTTCTCCGTGCCAACGGGTATGGTTAATGTGCGAGAACGTTTAAATATTTATAGCAAAAAAGATTATATATTACCTCAATGAGAAATGATAATGAAATAAAAACCGACGACCAACTATTGGAGCAGTTTTTCAGCTCGTTCAAGCAAGACATTCCAGACGATGGCTTTTCTCACAAAGTCATGCGCAGGTTGCCCTTGCGCGCTAAGCGTATGAACACGATATGGTCTATCTTCTGCCTTATGGTAGGTGTAGCGTTGTTCATTGTGTTTAATGGGTTGGGTGCCCTACGTGCCATCGCGTCTAATTTTGTGGGCGATGCCATTGGGTATGTTGCGTCTATCCATCTGAGCTTATTCTCGCTCGTGTCGCTATGGGCTACGGTGGCCTTGCTGGCGGTGGTTGGATTATATAATGTTAGCTTCACTCAACGATGATGTTCACGCCGTTTTCGTAAAGTCCCTCTTTTACTTTTGTGTTTTCTTTCGGCTTGGGTGGATTTTTCAATTTTCCATTCTTGTCGAACATGCCGTATGTAGTGCGTAGCACGCTGAACTCCGTGCGCCTGTTCAGCTGATTGCAAATTTCTTGTTTTTTCTCATCTTTAATGGCTTTGATAAACGTCTCCGTAAGCACGTCGCCCTCTTTTAGCCATGTCAATTTCTCTGTTAATTTTTTCTTGATGGTTTTCGGTCTCTCTTTTCCGTACCCTTTGGGGGTGAGCCTGTCGGCCGCGATGCCATGATCTATGAGATACGCTACTACCGCCTCGGCGCGTTTTTGCGACAATCTTTTGTTGTATGCGGCCGCCCCTTTGTAGTCGGCGTGAGCGCTCAATTCGATTGTAATGTTGGGGTTTTCATTGAGCAATCCCACCAACTTGTCCAATGCCATCTTGGAGGAGTCGCGCAATGTAGCCTTGTCGAAATCATAGAAAATATTATCTATCAACGTCGGTGCAGAGATATTAGCCAAGGCAAATTGCAACGTGGTGTCTCGCGACTCTTTGGGGTTGACCAATGCCGTCACTTCCTCTTTGTGATTTAGAAAACCTTTGCAGGTGGCCAAAAACAAGTATGTGACACCCTCGTCCAGTATCTTTGTGAACGACCCATCGCTGCGCACGCTTAGTCGCTCGTTGGTGCCATCGCTTCCCACCACGTACACTTGGGCGGCTGGTAGCTCGTAGCCATCCATCTCGTATACCCAACCTTTGATAGTTTGCACAATCTCCGGGTTCACAAAAGAGTAGATATGGTCCCAGCCGCGGCCGTCATTTCGGTTTGAGCAGAAGTAGCCCCGGTTATACACGCCCTCGAAAGTTAGGCCGAAATCGTCACCCTGCGAGTTGAGCGGATATCCTGGGTGTGACAGGTGATAGCGATGGTCTTTGCCCACCTTGGCTATGAAAACGTCCAAGCCTCCCATGCCCGGATGTCCGTCGCTGGAGAAGTATAGGTCGCCGTTTGGCCTGAAAGTGGGAAACATCTCGTTGCCCTCGGTGTTGACTGGCGCCCCTAAATTTTCCACGCCTCCGTAGCCGGTGGGCGTTATGCGTACTCGCCAAATATCCAACCCGCCCTTGCCCCCCGGCATATCTGATACAAAATAGAGCCACTGTCCATCGGGCGAGATGGCTGGGTGGGCGTAGCTTGAGAGCGTGTCGTTGGTGAGTTTCACCTCAATGGCTTTGCTCCATGCGGCGTCAGAGCGATTTGATTTCACGATTTGGGCGTATCGTGGATATTTGGGGTCTGTGGCGCATTGGGTGAGAAACATCTCCCGCCCGTCCGTGGAGAGGCAGGTGGCCCCCTCGTCAAAAACAGTGTTCAGGCCACCGTCCACTGGCCTTGGCTTACTCCATTTGCCGTTGTCGTCTTTCTCGGATACAAAAATGTCTGCTGGCTTGGTGCCCGTTATGCCACTAAGCTCACTGCCTGTTGCCTCGTTGCGTGTGGAGGTGAAATAGAGCTGGTCAAAGTTGTCGCCTGCCAACATGGGCGAATAGTCGGCTTTTCGTGAGTTGAAGATGTCCATTTTTTTCACCGTGTACCTGCTACCCGATTGCTTGATAAGGGGAGCGTTTGTGCCCGATGTCATTCCAGCCTTGGCCAAGACGTTTGCCGGAAGAGAGTCTAATACCAATTTAAATTCGTCTTTCGCCTCCTTGTAGCTGCCGTTTTTTAATAGCAGCCGTCCCAATCGCAAGTGGTCGTTAGCATCGGCTTGGTTGTAGCGTATGGCGTTTCGGTATGCCGCGATGCCCTTGGCTGTTTGTAATCCCTTGTCATAGCAGTAAGCCATTTTTTTGGCGATACGCCCTCGTAGGTCTCTGTTTTTGGGTTCGGTTTTTCGGTACGCTTGCTTGAACTCGTTGGCTGCGCCATAGTATTCTCCAAGCGCCAAATGTCTCTCGGCACGCTTTATGTTTCTATCGGCGCCGCATGACATGAGCAACGTCGTTGCCAAAAAAGGTGTTAATATATAAAAGAGGCTTCTTTTCATCTTCATAGATAACGTGATACGAGCGATGATTATTATATTTATCGTTTGTGTTGGATCCAAAATTGTATGATGGATGATGTGTATTGATCGAGAAATGTGGTTGCTGGTATGACAAGAAAGCGTTGTGTAATGATGTGGTATCGCTATGGATAAAAAACTTTACAAAACCCTTCTCATGTTTGGCGAATTTGAAAATGCGACACCTTTTGTTTGAAATACGCTAAAAATAGACATGTTCTGCAAATTGCTGATAAATAGAATTTTACAGTGTTTTTGGAGTTGCGGTGTTTTCGATGAAATTTCACTTTGCCCCGATTGGGCCTTTATCGCGATGCGATTAATATCTCAAGGCGATGCGATTGAGTCGTAAACGCGGTGTGTTTAGGGCTTAAACATGTTGCCAAAAGACCTTAATCGTCAGGACGAAGGTTAAAATAGGCTTGCGGGCTCAGGGTTTATGGCTCTAAAAAGTGTGTGGACAGTTGGAAAAAAAACAAATCATACTCTGTAAGCATGGTTTGCCAAGCGTCTTTTTTTGTGATGAATTATTGACAAGAACGATCGTCAGCCATAGTCTTTACCATGCTTTTGGACACTATTCTTCTATTTCTTGCAATGAGCGAGCAAAGTTGTGCAGGTAGTTGCTTACAGTCTCGAGAGGGGCGTATTCTATGTAGCGTAGACTTCGGCGCAGGTTTCGGCGCAACAAAGTGGAATTGTTTTGCACAAATCCCGAGCGGCTTTGCCTGAAGTGCCACTCCTCCGCAGTGTCAATGGCAGTGTGCAACACAGAGCGCAACACTAATTTGTAAGCGGCAGGTTCCTCCCGTGTGACAAATGGTATCTCGTCTTGGTCAAAATTGAATACGGCCATGAGCATGCTGCCTTGCAGTTGTGCCATGCGCCGAATGTGTAGCTTGCTGAGCCACGTTTCCAGCTTGACGAAATCCACCTTGTCGCCTTTGTTGCGCAGGTAGCTGCCCAAACGGATGATGCCACTGAGCATCATTCCCTTGTTGAGCATTCCCGAAACGTTGGCCACGATGATTTTGAGCACCTCTATCGAAGCCATGTTGGTGTCGATGGCATGGCGCTCTGCCTCTATGATTTTACGCAGGCGATGGTTCAGTAGGCGGTTGCTAAGGCTTGCGTTGTTTTCTTCGTCAGATGTGTCCATGTCGTCTCGGACAAGACGTTTTGGAATATTCATCATGGCGTCGAATTGGTGATTTCGCACCCCTTTTTGCGCGGGAGCTTCCACATGTTGTGCGTGCACCATACGGTCGAGACGATCCCATTTAAAATTGGACATTGGCTCCAATTGCTCGTACTCGTTAAGGGCGCCGGAACGAAGCAGTCTGAAAAAGTTGCGAGTGATGATATCCATGATCCAAAATGGTTTTTAGGGTTGCTCAGCCATGTCGCGAGAGAGGCAGAGGTGGCTATGGCAGAGGGATAACAAAGATAAGCGGTGATCTACACTCGGCAGGTATGGGCCAAGCCTTCGGTCTATCATGTTTACATTTCGTATGCTTATGTTATTTTCTAATGTAGTCTTTGCCGTGGTTTTTTCAGGGCATGTTTAGAGCTGTGTACGCTGATAGAAATCCACATTCTCTTGTGAAAGTAGCTCGATGGGCATGTAGTTCACAGGTTGAACTTTCTTTTTCAGTACGATAGCCTTGAATAGAGTTGTAACGCAGCAATAGCCTTGCTGGTATGCATGCTGTGCGATGAGAAATGAGATGCTACCTTGTCGAAGGCATTCGGCATTGCGCCCTACCATGTCATAACCCATGATTTGCACGTCTCTGCGATTAGTACGCAGCAAAAAAGTGCCCATGACATGCGCTTTTGACCCCATGGTGATACATTGGTGAACATTGGGATAGTTAGTGAAAAAATTCTCTAACATATTGTCGTAGAACTGTCTGGGTTGATCGATGGGTAGTTCTAAATCGTGGATTGTTACGCTTGGGAAGTGCTCGTGCATGTAATGGCGAAACCCAACTTCACGGTTTTCTTGTTGCTTGCTTACCACATGGCCGTTCTTGGTGAACTTGAGGATCATGATTTCGGTTTCGTCTCGAGCTATGAGCATGAGCATCCGGGCTGCGAAGTAGCCACTCGAGAAAGAGTCTTGTCCATAGAAAGACAGCGGCTTGAGGTCGGGTAGATAAGAGTCGAGCATGATAAACGGAATGCCCAATTGGTGCAATTGATCGGTAAATTCTCGTGTGACATTCAATCCGGTGGGCACAACGACCACGCCATCAGGTTTGGAGGCAAGGCATTCGTGTGCGGCTTTCAAGAAAGAAGCATTGTCAAAACGCTCGTAATAAATGATGTGAGCCATGACGTGAAAGTCTCGATAAGTCTCTTGTGCCATTTTGACTCCTTCTTCTATTTCCTCCCAATAAGCCACCTGCTCATGTTTGGGAATAATAATTTGGAAATTGTAAGAACGGTTGTAAGCTAAGGCGGAGGCATACATATTGGGTTGATAGTCCATGTCTTTCAATGCCTTTTCTACTTTTATCCTTGCTTTGGGAGATACATTGGGGCGATTATGCAACACTCGATCCACGGTTCCTACAGATACGCCAGCGCACTGGGCGATGTCCTTTATTCTAATCTTGTCTACCATAATGTATATGCAATATATACATGCAAAAATAGTAATAAATGTTGAAATGATTATAAATATAGCCCCATTATTTGATGAAAAAAAATGTTTTTGGTTTTTTGTGGGGGTTAATTGGATTTTATTTTTTATTTTTGTAAATTATACTTGGGAATTAATCTCTAAACAACATTTATTAAAAAATTAAAGAAAAAAACATGGCTAAAATTGTAACATTAGGTGAAATTATGCTTCGTTTGTCACCAAAGGGTAACGATCGTTTTGTTCAAGCAGAGCAATTTCGCATCATTCCGGGTGGAGGCGAGGCCAATGTGGCCGTGAGCGTGGCTAATTATGGGCATGACGCTTATTTCGTGAGCAAGTTGCCGAAGCATGAAATTGGGCAGATTGCGGTGAACGCACTGCGTAGATATGGCGTTAATACGCAGTATATAGCTCGCGGTGGGGATCGTGTGGGGCTTTATTACGCAGAGACTGGTGCCGCCATGCGCCCTTCCAAGGTGATATATGACCGTGCTCACAGCTCCATTGCCGAGGCTGATGCGTCTGATTTCGACTTTGACGCTATCATGGAGGGAGCTGATTGGTTTCACTGGAGCGGCATTACGCCAGCCATTTCGGACAAAGCCGCGGGGATAACCAAGCTCGCTTGTGAGGCTGCCAAACGTCACGGCGTGACGGTGTCAGTAGACTTGAACTATCGCAAAAAACTCTGGACTTCGGAAAAGGCCATCTCCGTGATGCGCTCGCTGATGCAATATGTCGACGTGTGCATAGGCAATGAGGAGGACGCACATATGTGCTTGGGTTTCAAACCTGACGCTGACGTGGAGGGCGGCAAAACTGATGCCGCTGGCTATTACAATATTTTCAAGGGAATGATGAAAGAGTTTGGTTTCAAATATGTGGTGTCTACACTACGCGAATCGTTCTCTGCCTCGCATAATGGATGGAAGGCTTTAATCTACGATGGCAACGATTTTTATGAGAGCAAGCGTTATGATATCGAGCCAATCATAGACCGTGTGGGTGGTGGCGACTCTTTCTCGGGTGGCCTTATTCATGGATTGTTAACCAAAAAGACACAGGGCGAGGCCCTTGAGTTTGCTGTGGCGGCATCTGCTTTGAAGCATACCATACCCGGAGACTTTAACCAAGTGAGTGTCGAGGAGGTGGAAAGTCTGGCTGGCGGCAACACTAATGGTCGCGTGCAGCGATAAGAATATAATATGAAGCTATAAGAAAAAGACGACAATGGCAAAGTTTAACAAGGTACAAGTGATAGAAGCCATGGGAGAAACCGGTATGGTTCCCGTGTTTTTCAACAAGGATATAAATATCTGTAAGCATGTTATCAAGGCGTGTTACGAGGGCGGCGTGCGCGTGTTTGAGTTCACTAATCGAGGCGACTTCGCGCATGAGATCTTTGGAGAGCTCGTGAAATGGGCCGACAAAGAGTGCCCTGTGCTCATACTTGGCGCTGGTACGGTGGTGGACGCGCCTACCGCTGCGCTCTATATACAGTTGGGATCTAATTTTATCGTAGGCCCAAACTTTGTTCCAGAGATAGCCCCTGTGTGCAATCGCAGGCTCGTTCCATATTCTCCCGGATGCGGCAGCGTGACCGAAATAAGCAACGCGCAGGCTTTGGGCTGCGATGTAACGAAAGTGTTTCCGGCTGGCAACGTAGGCGGACCATCATTCGTAAAAAACGTGCTCGGCCCATTGCGCTGGTCTAATATCATGGTAACTGGTGCGGTATCGCCCGACAAGGAAAATCTCACGGAGTGGATAAAGGCCGGCGTGCTATGCGTGGGCATGGGCTCCAAGTTGTTCCCTAAAGATGTCGTGGCAGCTGGCAACTGGAACGCTATCACCGAAAAGTGCAAGGAAGCGCTTGGATATATCAAGGCGGCTCGCGCCTGATAGAAAAATTATGACTTGGTCACGGATTAAAGAAGGCATGCGTTTTGAGCGCTCTTTTTTAATGTGTGACCTTGCTTTTGTTTTATTACTGTGGGCACATTGCGTAGATATAAGCCAATATTGTTATTGATAACCGTCTTCTTGGTTATCTTGATCTCGGGCTGTGCTCACCGGGCTGATGTTCGGATAGACCGGCTTAACGAGCTTTCCTACGCCTTTCATTACCGAAATTTAGATTCTACGGAGTTTTACGCTCGCAAGAGTTTGCGCCTCTCTGACAGTTTGGGCGTGGACGGAACGGAGGCTCTTAACAATCTGGCTTTTGTGTGTTTGGCGCGCATGCAATATGCCAAGGCTGCCACTTTGTTGCGGAAAGTGCTTACCCAAACTAACAATCAAGTGGAGCTTCTCGTGGCCGACATACAGATGATGAGGCTCTGCCAGCGCCAGTCGCGCAACAAGGACTTCTACATTTATAGGGAAAGCGCCATGCGCAGGCTTCGCAGAATAGACGACGAGTCGGACCAGCTCTCGCCCCATTACGCAAAAAGGCTTATCTATGCGAGGTCCGAATTTAGCATTGTAGCGTCTACTTATTTCTATTATGTAGGTTTAATACAAGAATCTGTCAACGCGCTTGCCGAAATCGATCCTAACGGTAGCATACAGCAAGACATGGCACAACAGTTGTCTTATTGGTATAACGTCGGTGCCGGAGGCATTGTGAAAGCCCATAACAAGAAAGATGTGGCGCAAAAAGAGTTTGATTATCTCATGCGCTGTTATCTCTTGTCGCGCGAGTATGATTATCCATACTGGGAAGCCCAAGCCATGCAAGGCATGAGCGAGCATCTGCAAAATCCACGCATGAGAGCCATGCTCATCCGCGACAACCTGCCTGCCATGAAGTATATCAACATCGATAGGATGCCCGATAGCCTTTTGGCCGGCAACTTGGCGCAGCGCGCCCACGACATGTTGCTGGCTTATGGCGACGTGTACCAGATAGCCGGCGCCAACAGAACGCTTGCCGAGTGCTTTTGGCATATCAAGGATTATCAGTCGGCTTTGGCTTGTTTGCGTAGGGCGTTGGAGAGCGACACTGCCATCAATCAAGCTCCAGATCTTGTGGCTTCCATACGAGAGCAGCTCAGTTTGGTTTATTCTGCTGTGGATGACAAGGTGAACAGTGACCGCAACCGCAACCTATACCTTGACATGCAGGAGCAAACTCGGCAAGACAGGCAGTTGGAGGCGCGAGCCGCCCAACTTGACAAGTCGTCGTCACAACTCAATATGATGCTCGCCGCGGTAATCTTTATGATCATCTTGGTGAGCGTGTTGCTCGTGGCGTTTGATGTAATGCGCCGTCGCGGCGACGCTCGTTTTTCGCTGGACACATTGCTTGAGCCCCTCACCCAATGGCGTAAACGCAACGAGACGCGTGTGGAGCGCGTGAACGACCAGTATGACCGGCTTCGCGAGCAAACCTACATATTGTCACAGCATTTGCGTCAAAACAAACGCCTGAACATTGAGCAGCGCGCCAAGATACAATTGGCCAACACCGTGACGCCACTGATAGACCGTATGAAAAACGAGGTGAAGCGGCTGAAAACACGCGATGATTCTCCATACGTGAGACAGCGACGCTATCAGTACATTGCCGAGTTGTCCGACAGTATCAATGATTACAATGATGTGCTGACCCAATGGATACAAATGCGTCAAGGAGAAATAGGACTCAAAATAGAGAGCTTCGAGCTGCAGTCACTTTTTGATATTGTTAGTCATGGCGACATGAACTTCAAGATGAAAGGTATTGATCTTGAGGTAGAGCCTACGGACAGCGTGGTCAAGGCGGACAAGACGCTGACGCTGTTCATGATCAATACCATTGCCGACAATGCCCGCAAATACACGCCGGAGGGCGGAAAGGTGCGGGTGAGCAGCGTGGAAACCGACGATTATGTGGAGATAAGCGTCGAGGATAACGGTCGGGGCATGGCCGAAGACCAACTTGGGCATATTTTTGACCGGACCTATACGGGCGGTCATGGCTTTGGTTTGAAAAACTGCAATGGCATCATTGAGAAATACAAGAAAATCAGTAGAATATTCAAGGTGTGCGCCATCTATGCCGAGAGCGAGGTTGGCAGGGGATCGCGCCTGGCATTTCGGCTACCCAAGGGTATGGTGAGACGCGTCTTGACATTGTTGTTGTTGGTTGGTGCGCATTGGCACGCAGCTCAAATCATGGCCCAGCCTAAGGGCAATCCCTATAGAGCCACCTCTGCCATGACCTCCGCTGAGCGTATCACGGCAGCTCGCGACGCAAACATGAAGGCCGCGCGCTTTGCAGATAGCGCTTACTTCTCAAACATCAAAGGCACTTATGCCGAGACCATGCGCTATGCCGACAGCTGCCACCACTATTTAGAGCCAACGGATACAGCGCTCATCCTTGACATTAGTAACGAGACGGCAGTGGCCGCTTTGGCCCTCCACCAATGGGATGTGTATCAAAAAAACAATCGTATCTACACCCAACTCTTTCGCGAGGCCAGCGCCGACGATTTGTTGCCTGCCTATGTGCGAAACATGCAAAAGAGCGAGACCAACAAAAATGTGGCTATCATACTGTTGCTGTCGCTCCTCGCAGTCATTTTCCCAGCTTATTATTTTCTCTATTATCGCTTCAGGCTCAATTACCGTTTCTGCATAGACCGTGTCAACGCTATGAATCAATTGTTGCTGTCCGACATGCCAGACACGGAAAAACTGCATGGGATAGAACGGTTAAACGATTTTAAAAAATACTCCATTTCCATAGAGCAACAAGAAAATATAGATGCCATTGTCAACCGTATTCGGCAGGCGTTGAGGCTCTCTATCGATGAGACGTCCAAGCGAGAGACCTCTATGGAATGGGCCGAGGACAACTTGAGACGATTGGAGATGGACAACGACCGCTTGCATGTGTCTAACAGTGTGTTAGATAATTGCCTGTCCACATTGAAGCATGAAACCATGTACTATCCCGCGCGCATACGCCATCTTGTCAATGGCACAGACGATAATCTTCATGGCATAGAACAATTGGTGAACTATTACCATGAGCTTTACCATATCCTCTCGTTGCAGGCGGTGAACCAAATTACGCCATTGAGAATGGATGCGGACGTAACGGATTTCCTGTTTGAACTGTTGAGAGATGCCAATCATGGCGAAATGCCAATGGTGTTGCAGTGCGAGACCGATGAAAAATATGTTGTCATGGATGCGCAAATGAGTCTTTTGAGATTGGACGCGAACCAGTGCCATGGGCTGTTCACGCCCAATACCATAGACCTGAAATTTTTGGTTTGCCAACAAATTGTACGCGAGATGGGTGAGCAAACCAATCTCAGGCGTTGCGGCATCAACCCTTCGCTCACACCGCAGGGATGTGTCAAGCTCACCATCGTGATGCCTAAGCGAATTGCGCCTGCGCCAACAGAAATAGCAGCCATGACCAACACTGATAACAAACAAGATTAAACGAACGATTATAGTAATGAAAGATTTTAACGTGATCATTGTCGAAGATGTGCCTTTGGAACTTAAAGGTACCGTTGGAATTATTGAAAATGACATACCCGAGGCCCATATCATTGGCACGGCGGACAACGAGCAGAGCTATATCAAGCTACTCAAGCAACAACTGCCCGACTTGGTGTTGCTCGATTTGGGATTGAGCGGCTCCACGACAGTGGGAGTGGAGCTGTGCCGCTACACCAAGGAAGCCCATCCGGAGGTTAAAATTCTCATTTTCACGGGTGAGATACTCAACGAGAAGCTTTGGGGTGATGCGCTCGACGCAGGTTGCGATGGCATTATCCTCAAGACAGGAGAGATGCTCACTCGTGGCGATGTGGCCAATGTGATGGAAGGCAAGCGGTTGGTGTTCAACCAACCCATACTTGAAAAAATAGTGGGGAGGTTCAAACGTAGCGTCAATAAGGAATTGATGAGACAAGAGGCTCTTGTGGATTATGAGATAGACGAGTACGACGAACGTTTTCTCCGTCATTTGGCTTTGGGCTACACCAAGGAGCAAATTACCAATCTACGAGGCATGCCTTTTGGCGTGAAGAGTTTGGAAAAACGACAAAACGAGTTGAGCCAAAAACTTTTTCCCGAGGGCAAAGGAAGCGTTGGCGTCAACGCCACTCGGCTTGTGGTGAGAGCGTTGGAACTTCGAATACTTGATGTGGACAATCTTTGTCCTGATGAAAATTGATGTGGCATTTGTTACTTTTGCCTCACAACCGCTGACATTAAAAAATCACATTGAAACGCATGAAAAATGACAACGCTGTTACATCTCTGGGCAGAGGGCGAAAGATACGTTCTGCCATCTATGTCTTGTCACTGGCGCTTGCTTTGCTACAGGTGGCGCTTGTCTTTTTGTCGTGGTTGCTTACGGCAGCCATGCCTGATGTCTCCATGCGTTCGCTCATTAGTTCGGGTGGTGCCAGGTGGCTTTTTGGAGAGTTTGTAGACAATCTCTCCGGACCGTCATTGGTCAGTCTTGTCGTCATTTTTATTGCGTGGGGTGGCTTGTCGGCAAGTGGGTTATGGCAGGCTTTGAGATCTGTTGTCTACGATCGTTCGTCTCATATCACCTCCCGTCAACGCTTTGCGCTTCGTGGTTGTGGCTTGTTGTTTGTGATAGAGGTGGTTGTGGTCATGTTGCTCACGCTCTTGCCGCATGCTGTGTTGCTGAGTGTCACGGGCGAATTGTTCCCTGGCAGCTTCTCGGCAGGGTTGATACCTACTATCGCTTTTATGCTCGTCACGGTATCTGTGTCTTATGGTATGCTCAGTGGTAGGCTTCGAGGATTGTATGATGTGGGACAGTGTCTTTGCTCGGCAGGCTCACAGCTCATGCCCTTGCTGTTGCTATATATATTTGCATGTCAGTTGTACCATTCCTTGATCTACGTTTTTGTTTTATAGGCGGCCATGCCCACGTGTATGGAATGATAACGACGCCCAGACTTACCAGATGTTTTGGGGGCTATCCGGCCTGATGGCCAGTCTCGCCTTTGTTGTACAAGAAAGATTGCTAAATCATGGCAAGTGTCAAATAAAGCGTCAAGATTTTAGGTCGGTATTTACTGTCATTCTACAGAGCAAAAATGTGCCGACAGACCGATTTTCTTGTTTTTTTTATCTTTTTGCTTTAGCGTCTTGAGGCGATTGATACCTATTGGCACGCGGTTTCGGGCGCAATGGCACGTCGTTTAGGCTTTAGTGGGATTGCCATTAAGGCTTTATCGCAACGCGATTAATACCTAATGGTGGGACGAAAGGAAAGTTATTTGCCGCAAAACAAGCTTTTGTCGGCGTAAAAGGTTTATTTACAGAGTTTTATGAAATACGCTCAAAACTCGCGTATTTGCAAGCAAACGTTTTGTCGTTTGCAAATATGTTAAGCACAAGAGGCTTTATGTCATTTTTTTTCAATGATTTATTTACTTTTTCCATGCTTTCGTCGCATGGCCTGTTTGATGATCGATATTATGCTGGATGACATTTGATTGTGCGCCCGGGATGTGTGTTAACATGGGCTTGCAAATTAGAAAATCCCTCTCAAAACATGTTTGAGAGGGATGAATGGTGGTGTGTATAATCTATATTGTTGGTTTCTCTTTGTGGCCCGTAGGTCAGAAATCAGTGTCGTCGCTTATCTCTTCGGCTTCGTATTCCAAGTCGTTTGGATCGGTGTCGTAGGTGGTTCGATAGCTCTCCTCGGTGAGCTTGTCCTCGTCAAAGTCGTCTTCTTCCTCCTCTTCGTTGTTTTCTTCTTCTGGCAGTAGCTCTTCTTCTTCCTCTTCGTCAAGGTCTGTTTTTATGGCAGGCTTGGCTTGTCTGACCTCTATTTCTGGTTTTTCCTTGGCAAAGATGGCCTCCGCCCATGTGCCCTTGGGAATTTCGAGTACTTCGTAGCCGTCTTTTATTTTTTTCTCATAGAGACCACCGGCTTTGTGAAGCCTGTCTTGTGGTAGCGTGTTGGTTGAGATGTCAAATCCTGCCATGATAATGTCTCTGGCGCTTTGGGATAGCGATTCCCATCCGCCACCAAAGTTGCGGCCAAGTACTTCGATCAGTTTTGACGCGGAGATATGGTGTATGTTTTCATACGTCAAATCGGTCACGCGCATGATGGGACGTTTTTTGATGGCTATTTTTTGTTTGTTGTTGTCGTTCACCCGTGTCGTTCCGATTTTAAATCCGCGCTCCTCGTATTTCTTGATGACCTCTGGTTTATCTATCTTCACCTCTTCAAGCTCAAACGCACTCCGAATAATGTCTGTGTAACGACGCATGTTGTCTTTCAAGTCGGCATCACGCTCAGCGGCTTCCCACATGCGAAACACATCGCTTTCTTGTATGGACCATACGTTGCTTTTATTCAACGTCTTCAGTGTTACGGCTTTTTTGTCTTTCATATTGTTACTGTGTATTTGCTGCAAAAGTAAGTATAAAATCGTAATTTGCAAACAATTCTTGTTTTTTTTTGGCCATGTTGTTTTTTCCTTGATATTGTCAGCAAAAAACAATGCGTCAGGCATGACCTGAGGATCGCAGCTTTATGTCCAAAAAGAGCTGTCTCCAGTGGCTACCATTCGTGCGCCGCATTGAGGGCAGGTGCGCATGTCCCATTCCGCGATGCGGTCGCTGCCACATCGCAGGCACAGCCTGCCCGTCAAGCCGCTGAACGATGGGGCTGAGTCGCCGATGACCCCTCCTACAACCAATGGCTGTATGGTGTGGCAATCGGGGCAGCTCACCATGACGATGTGTTGCCCCATGAATCCGCGCCCTTTGTACACATCAGTGGTGTAACCACAACTGGCGCATTTGTATTTCAAGACTGTTGCCATGCCATCATAATGTTTTAAAGGAATTTCCGGTAGATGGATTCATACTGCTTGGCCACCTTGATGTAATCGTGATGCTGCCTTACGTATTCCACGCTTTCTATTTTGAGACGGTTCAACAGGTTTGGATTTAATACCAAACGCTCTATCTCGTGGAACACGCTCTCGTAGCTTGGTGTTACGTTGATGATAGGCTTAAGTTTGCGCTCGCCAATGATATCATAGCTTTCTGGCTCTCCGCCACCAACGCAAATGATGCCGCGGCTCATGGCCTCGAGCGCGTTCATGGCAGGGGTGTAACTGTAAAGCTGGTCGAGGATGACATCCGAGCCATTCATCATCTCTACGTATTGGCTGAATGGGACACCCTCTGCGATGTTCAAATTAATTCTTCCGGGATATTTGCTGCTTACGGCTTGGGCAGCCGCAAGCATTATATCCGTGCCTTTGTACTCATTTCTCGACTTGCTGATTCCGACAAAAATATTGATAGGATCGCCAGTCTCTCGACGCTTGGGAAGTAAGGTTTCGTGCGGCTTGATGGGCAGGGGGGCGAACGATGTCTTTGTGGGGAAGAGAGGAGCGTAGCACACCCAATATTCGTATAGGCAGGCTATGATGCCGTCACAGTCGTTGGCGATATATTTGTTGAGCCGCTCTTTAGGTGTGTCTAACCAGTCTTGGCGCTCTTTTTCGGTGTCGGAAGTGTGACGAATGGTATCTCCTATATTAAAATCACTGTATCGCAAGGGTTTTCTTTGGATGTTTTCGTTCACCCAATAATAGTCCATTCCAAACGCCCCCATGAACATTTTGCCGTTATGTTTGCGTAGCCATTTGTAGATGGGAAAGATGCGCTCGGCCTTGAGGTCTATAAAGATGGGGTTTACGATTTGCACCACGTCGTAGCCTTTCAGTCGGTATAGGTTGCTGTATAGTCGCGTCAGCAGCTTTGCTCCGCCCAGTATTCCGGTTTCTCTGGCCAAGTCTATGTCGCGTGGGTAGTTTTTCCAGTAATCGCCGTTGCTGGCCACAGTTACCTTGTGCCCAAGCTGTCGAAGCCCATCGGCCAACGTGTTGTGAACGTTGCTGTACTCGCCAATTAGCAGTATCTTCATGGATGGTTGTTATAACCGTGCTTTACGTTTGCGCTCTCCGAGACCCTTGCGATGGGTCATGGCTTGTCCTATCTGATGGTGGCTAACAATATGCGTCGGCCGATAGGATTGCCAACGAGCGCCCTGAAAGTGGTGTATTTTTTAGTATAATTTTTCTTGGGCAATGGGAAGAGGCCATGACGACGCAGCGTGTCGACAGCTTCTTCGAGGTGCTTGCGGCTATGCGTCAACTTGATGGTGTTGTAAAGATAGTCCATGGACAGTTGGGCCACGCGACGGTTGAGCGCTACGCGGTCTATCTCCGGTCCGGAGTTGGCCACGCTTTGCAGCTTCAATATGATGTCTACCATGTCGCTAAGCCGTTTAGCCACGTGCCGTTTGCTCTTCTTGCTCATAATAGATTCTGGACGCTTGCGGTAAAAGTACGCTTCCGCCGAGGTTGAGAACACTCGCTCGGCGCGCAGCATGAGCTGTGGGGTGAATTCCTCGTCCTCGTGCAATCGCCCCGAGGTGAACCGCAACGAGCCCAAGATAGAGCGGCGAAAGATGTAGCCACAAGTCGAGGCGCGAAGGTTGTTGCGATGCATATAAGTCACTCCCGATATGGGCCCGTCGTATTCGAGTGGGATGCTTGGTTTGTTATTGCTGGTCTCATGGAATATCACGATGTCTGCATTCTGGTATCTTACGATGTCGAGACAGTGCCCATAAGGGGCTTGGATAAGATAATCATCACCATCGACAAATTGTATGTATTGCCCCGTGGCACATCTTAGCCCCATGTTGCGAGCCGCCGAGAGGCCTTGGTGAGCTTGCCGAATGTAGGTTATGTGGTCCGCGTGGTCGGGCAAATTATCGATTGCAGGTATGTCCGATCCATCGTCCACAAGGATAATCTCGTGCTCTTTCATGGCAAGGGAGAGGCGCTCTATGCTCTCCACGCACGTTTTGAGCATGTCTGGCGGCAGATTGTATGCCGTGATTATAAAGGTGATTAATGGAGTTGATGAAATAGTTTGTGCAGTTGGCATAGGCGTTTAATACCGAGTAAATGTAATAATTTGAGCTTAAAAGTATGCTTGAATGGCAGGGTGGGGAAGTACTTGGATATTTGCCCACTCATTCTGTACACGTCCAGTTGGATATTCAAGATGTGCGCGTAATAGTCTTTCATGTATTCGTGGTACGCGTCCTTGGCACGATTGCTCTTGCTTTTTCGGAGTATGTTAGTTAATGTCCGCGTGTGCGCCTCGAGCAGGTTTTGCATGTCTTTGCCGGTGGCTTGCTCAGTGATGCCGTGTGGATTGTAGCAGTAATAGTATAGTCCTACGTCTGTGGTTGCTACCATATTACAGTTCCTTAAAAGCCTTGGCAGCGTGAACACGTCCTCGAATCGCTTGCGGTCGGGGTACCTAACGCCATCGAAAACCTCTCGCCTGTATATCTTGTTCCATGCGTAAGCGTGTTTGTACGCTTGCCCCTCGAGCCAATATAAGAGCATGTCGGTATATTCTTTGCGCTGGAATTGCAGCAACCTTTTGTTCTTGGAGCCGTAGTGTTCGTTTACAGGATACTCAAGAATATCATAATCGGGATGCGTGTTCAGAATTTCGAACAGCGTTTTGTAGGTGTTGTCTTGGATGAAATCGTCACTGTCAACGAACGTGATATACTCGCCCTTGGCCTTTTCTACGCCGGTGTTTCTCGCCGTGCTTAAGCCAGAGTTTTTTTTCAGGTGGGTCACTTGTATGCGATGGTCTTGCTTGACATATTTGTCGCACAAGGCTGAGCTGCCGTCAGTCGAGCCATCGTCGACCAATATAAGCTGCCAGTCTCGAAACGATTGTCCGATGATACTGTCAAGGCATCGGGGTAGCGTGTCCACAACTTGGTATACTGGTATTACTATGCTTAATTTCATATTGCAAAGATAATAAATGTTTTGCATTTTCGTTTTAAATGTAATGGAAAAAGAAAAAAACGACGACACCTATTTTCATATACTCAAATACACAAGTTTGTTTGGCGGCGTGCAGGGATTGAATATCCTTGTAGGTTTGGTGCGAAACAAGCTCGTGGCCATGATTTTGGGACCAGATGGAATGGGAATTGTCTCGCTTTTTAATTCCACGATACGTTTTATCTCAGACTCCACGGGCTTGGGTATTCCCACGAGCGCGGTGAAAAATCTTTCCCAATCCATTTCCGAGCGTGAGGCGAACATACGTAACACCGTGCAACTGGTGCGCTCTTGGAGCCTTCTGGCGGCTTTGGTAGGTTTGTTGGCATGTGTCATTTTGAGCCCTTTGCTCAACGACTGGACCTTCTCTTGGGGCGACCACACGTTGCATTTCGTGCTGCTATCCCCAGTCATTGCTCTCATGGCCATCACCGGCGGCGAAGTGGCCATCCTTAAGGCGGCGCGCCGTTTGCGCGCCTTGGCGATGGTGAGCGTGTACGGTATGCTGTTGGCCCTTTTTATTTCGGTGCCCATTTATTATTTTTTCGGGCAGGCTGGCATTGTTCCCTCGCTTGTTTTGATGGCGCTGTCCCAATGTCTTTTGACCATCGCCTATTCTTATAGGCTCTACCGTCCATCGTTCGCGTTTGGCAAAAAAGAGTTTCGCGATGGGCAGGGCATGGTCAGGTTGGGCATCGCTTACGTAGGAGCTGGCGTGATGGGCAGTGGCGCGGAGTTCGTGGTTCGGTCGTATCTTAACAATGTGGGCGACCTCGGTGTGGTGGGACTTTACAACGCGGGCTTTGTCATGACTATCACTTACGCCAGCATGGTGTTCTCTTCCATGGAGACTGACTATTATCCACGACTTTCGGGCATCAAGGAATTTGGGCATGAACTCAACCTCGCCGTGAACCGACAAATCGAGGTCTCATTGTTGCTTCTCTCGCCTTTGCTAGTGTTTTTCATGGTCAGTTTGCCTGTGTTGTTACCTTTGTTGTATAGCGGCAAGTTTCTTCCCATACTTGCAATGATGAAGATAGCCGTGCTCGCCATGTATTTCAAGGCTCTCACTTTGCCCGTGGAGTATATAGCGTTGGCGCGTGGCGATTCGTGGAGTCACTTGTTGCTGGAGACTATTTACGCCGTGTTTTTTGTACTGTTGGTTGTTTTGGGCTATAGCTATTTGGGATTGGTGGGCACTGGGTTCGGGCTCGCACTGACAGGCCTTGTGTTCTTGGCCTTTGTCTACGCCTACGCGCATTGGCGGTATCGCTATGTCGCCTCGGCTTCTGTCAAGGCGTATGCGCTGGCTCAAGTAACCATAGGCGTGATGGCTTGTGTGTTCACCCTCTGTTTGGATGGTATCCTTTATTGGATTGTCGGGCTAATTTTGGCCATGATTTCATTAGTTATATCCATTTGGATATTGCGTTCCAAGTCAGCCCTTTGGGATGCGTTGAGAAAGCGATTCATGGACAAGTGGAATCGGGCCAAGACGATTAGGCATAAAAAGTAGCGAATGGCCGCCAGCCATTTCTTTCATGCCGATGGACTGCTTGGCATGGGTTGGAAATGGTTGAGTGCAGGAATGCGATGATATCAAACTGGTTGGTATTCCGTATGATAAAATTTAATCCTGTAATTACAAGTTCTTGGCGGCTTGCAAAATATCGTTCACGTGAGCCATGATTGTATCGGCCGGCCGATGCCAAACGTCGCCGAGCAGTGCCGCTCCGCCAAATCCCAAGGCATGTAGTTGCTTAAAAGCCATTGGCGTTACGCCGCCCAATGCCACCACACGACTGTCTATGATACCTCGACGACATGCCTCGCGCAGCTCCTCGATACTGAAAACGGATTGGTATCCCTGCTTGGAGATACTGTCAAAAATTATTGCTGTCCGGTAAAACTTTATTAAACAAAATAATTTAGGGCTGACACTTCTCACGAGGTGTCAGCCCTTTTGGTTATCTTTGTTTTTACTAA
>NZ_QENY01000029.1 GCF_003096815.1 Hallella colorans | reverse complement strand
AAGTTAAACGTGCGCACATGCTGCTGGGACTGTATAAATTCCTTTCCATATCGACCGCTCTGTTTGTCCAAGATTCGTGAACGCACGGTATCCCCGGCATAGTCCTTCCAGAAGTAATTGCCAGTTAAATCCGTGTTCATGGGTACCGTCATGTGCCAGAGCTCCGCACCGTCAACGCCACCTGGCGACTGGGCTTCCACATATAGCGGGAAAGATAGCAGGAATAGACATAAGGATAGGTAATAGTTTCTCATAAGCTATTGTGTTTAGTGTCTTTATTTTAGACTATGAAATAGATCCTCAGGTAAGTCTTCAAAAAATCTTTCTTATATTATAGGAAAATATGACGCAAATATATAAAACCAAATTGTTTACAACAAATTTTTCAGCATCTTTTTTCTCTGATTTTCATAATTTTTCCAATTTCATACAGTGAAGTTTTCTATGAATTTCTTGAAATCCGCATACCTTCTTGTGAAAAATTTATATCTTTGCAAACAAGAATAAAGAGTTCTTTGAGGCATTGCAAAATAAAGAAGGAGAAAGAAACTCGCTCGTTTCCAAATCGTTCACCTTTTATTATTCTTATTTATGCTTTCCTTTTGTAATCAGCCGATTACATTCGCTTCTATTACTTTTATGCGGAGATTTGCGATTTTCGCACGGCAAAGGACATCGGTATCGACCGTCCCGAGAAAAACGAGATACTGCACAACATACCGCCCACGCCAGAGCAGGAAGTATTTATCGGCAAACTGATGGAGTTCGCCAAGACGGGCAATGCCACACTCTTGGGACGTGCACCACTGAGTGAGAGTGAGGAAAAGGCAAAGATGCTCATTGCAACTGACTACGCCCGCAAAAGATTTTAGAAATTTATATCTTTCAGATAATCAATGAAATGACAACAAATAAAGAAGAAAAGGGTTACGACTTGGAAACGAGCGGATTACTTTTCCTTTCTTTATTCTGCAATGCCTCAAAGAACACTTGATTTATTGCCGCAAATATAATGTTTTTTTAAGAAAGACTATTAACTTTAACGAGAAAAGATATGCCTAATAAAAAATAATGAGTGGTTTTCTTGCAAATACAATATATATTTCATATCTTTGAAAAAAATTTAACCTTTTGATTTTGGTGTTACAAATAAGTAGTTAAGTATGAAACATCTTAAATTTTTCATCGCTATACCAATAGCTTTTATTTCTCTGAATCTGTATTCACAAACAATGATAACAGGAAATGTTATTGATGAAGACGGTAAACCTTTTATAAATTATACATTGAAAGTGGTGGGGGCTTCAAAGTTGGACTCGTTGAAATTATACTCACCAAACGGGAATTTTTCTTTTGAGGGAAATGATTGTCCTTATCATTTTACTATCGCATATTTTGGAGAACAGGTTCTTGATACAATTGTTGGGTGTGACGATGTAAAATCTCATCTTACATTCCAAACTAAGCTGGAAAAAAAGTTGGAGGAAATAATCGTACTAGGCAAGAGACCTATCGTAAAAAGCAAACTTATGGAAGATCAAATACAAATAAAGGGTATTACGATTTTTGAAAATAACAATATGGTTGAAATATTGCAAAAAGTTCCTGGATTTATTCAGAATAGCAGTCAGTTAACTTATAAATCTCTTCCTGTGGTATCTGTAAGATTTGGCAGTCAAGGGATAAGCAGACAACTGACAGCAGATATGTTGCAAATGCTTGAGAGTTTGTTTGCTGAAAATGTTTCATCTATAATTTTTAAAAGATTACCGCAAGGTAATAGTTATGAACTTATTGTAAATTCTGTAATTATAAAAGGATTTGAAACTACAACTACCGCAGAATACTCAAGAGGAGAAGGTGATTATGGGACTATCAACACTCGTGGCGTGTTAAATACTGCAAAATTAGCAAATAGCCTTTATTTAAGGACAAATCCATATCGTTCTCCGACTTCTTCTACAAGGCAATATGTTTTTGATAATGGTGTTGTAAAAGACATTGAGGATGCTAAACAGAAAAAAACGAAAGACTTTTATGTTGATTACGCTAATAATTATAACCTTTCAAAAGAAGTAAATGCAGGAGTATTAATAAATTACCTTGTGTCTAACAACAAAGAAGTTCGAACTTCAAATGTGTTTGGTAATGTCTCTGATATGGATGCATCTCAATTTTATCGTTTTTTCACTACCGGAGTCTATTTTGATTTGAAGAAGAACAAGCATAAACTCCATTTAGAGATGGCATTTAACAACAAGAATGACCAATACAAATTGAGAAATACTAACAACACATTACTTCAGAGTATGAAGAGCTATAATATCACGCCTAACGCCTCTGTTGATTATACATACACATTCAGAAACCCTAAATTCAAGATTCGCTCATTCAGTTCTTACTCTTACATGTTTTTAACGGCTGAAGATGTATTTCATAACATCAAATTACAGGACTTTTGGGAACACACATTTAGGCAAGATATGTATTTGAATGGTTCTTTAGGAAAATTTGAGTTTAACGCAGGAATTACTTTTGATTACTCAACCAGTCATAAAACGCATTATTTTTATGTGGATCCTCATATTCTGCTTGGTTATGAAATAAAAGGTCATAAATTTAGTATAAGGTATGATCAAAATACATCAAGACCTCTTTCTGGGCAACTTGCTGGCATAACAAAACAAGAAAATGAAGGAATAGATATTACAGGCAATAGCGACCTTAAACCATATAGAAACAGTCAATTGAATTTATCATACCGAAGAGGGAATTTGGGGATTAATATTGGAGGATGTCGTCGTGCAAACTGGTGGATTCTTCTTCCTGCCTATCAAAACAATAAATTCCTTTATAAATATACAAGTCTTGGTATTTCACATATGTTTACTGCAAGTGTTTATTATTCACAATATTGGAAGTTTTTTTACCTCTCTCCCAATATCAGTTTAGAAACAGGGAATTTCAAGATATCAGAGAATAATTCTCAATATAATAATAAGTATCTTGCTGTTTCTTTACCTTTTGGCTTTAATTATCGTAAGCACAGGGTAAATATTACTTTTTCCTATTTTCCTATTTCACAATTCGAGAATACAAAAGAAGAACCAAGGTCGAATTTATCATTTAGATATACATTCTCAACATTAAATGATGCTTTCAGAATATCGTTATTTGCTAATGATATTTTCAAACAAAATCAGATGCAATCAAGAATATATGCTAATGGATTTAATGAATATAGAAAAAATAATACAGATACGAGAAGAGTTGGCATTCAACTTGTATATCATTTTTCTTCAAGAAATAAAGTAAAGAAATTCAGTTCTATTATACATAATGTAACAAGGAACTGAAAATTGTTTAACTAAATTTTAATGTAATTATGAAAAGTATTTTAGATTTGAAAGACTTCGAGTCTCTTAGTGCTAACGAACAAATTCACCTTGTTGGTGCATTTAGTCCTATTGAAGTGGCGGTATCATCTGATTCTGATGACACATCAGACCATGATGATACTTCGAATCACAATGACACGTCCAACCATCATGATCACAGCGAAAGCTATGATAGCATTTCTCAGCAAGAACTAAATGGTATTTAATGGTTGTTCGTAACCCTTAATTTTATCTGTACACGCTACTATTATGTAGCGTGTACAGATTGTTTTCCTTCCTCTTTTATGGTATTAATATTGACTTATAATTTTTACGAACAAGGAACTGACCCTGTAACAGAATGGTTGGAGTATTTTAAGCATCCTTACGTCAAAGTATGTTTAAAAGATTTTATTAACGAAACTAATACTTTATCAATTGATAGTACGACAAAGGAGGTGCTTTATAATTCTCTAAATCTTACAAAAGAAATTGGCTCTATCTTTTATAGGAGATTTAAGGTGAATTTTGATTTTCGTCTTTCATATAATTTGGGAGAAATAAATAGACGCCTTAATGCTGAAACAAATAGTGAACTAGCACATTTATCAGAATTGTTCTTTTATTTACTGAAAGACAAGAATTGGCTACCAAAGCCATCAGTTTTAGAAGTCAATAAGGAAATTGTTCTTTCTATTGCAAAGTCGTGCGGATTATATACTCCAAGAACTTTGATTTCAACATCGAAAGACGATTTATTAAAATTTTACGCAAAATTTCCTATAATCTATAAGCCATTAAACGGTTTTTCTTATTATACGATTGGAGAACAAACGTATTCTTCCTATGTAACAGAAATCAATCAAAAAGTGTTAACTTCTCTTCCCAATAGATTTTTTCCTAGTTTATTTCAAGAACGGATAAAATCGGAATATGAAATTCGAACATTTTATTTGGATGGTGAATTTTATTCTTCCGCAATTGTCCCCCAAAAGAAGGGTAGGAAGAGAACCGTAGATGTAAAACAAAATTATCAATCTTCTAGATGGGTACCTTATAATTTCCCAGATGAATTCAAGGAAAAAATCCGAAAATTAATGAATACTCTTAACCTTAACACAGGCTCTATAGATGTTTTAAAAGGAATAGATGGAAAATATTATTTTCTCGAAGTGAATCCTGTTGGACAATATTTGTCTCCTTCAATTTCTTGTGGTTATTGTGTTGAAAAAAATATTGCAGAATGGCTGATAAAAAAAGACATAACTTTGAACAATTAATATATAATAAGGATCTTAAAAAAGTTCCATTGGTTTTTAGATTTCTTGAAGTAAAGAAAACAGATGAAATTGGAGAACTTTATATGCATGTTAAATTTAGTTCTTCTATTCAACTTCAAACCAAGAGTTTAAACAATTATTTGGATTCTGTACCAATGTCAAACATATTAATAGAAGATTCCGATTGCAATGAAAGGGTTAAATAGTAAATTCTATAATAAGTATTTCTGTTTATTTGGAGATTGTTACCCAGTCTCTGATTCTAAAAGATGCGCTGTCTATTTACTAAATAGCAACAGAATAGAAATACTACCATTAGATGCATTTGAGCTACTTCATTTATTGAAAAATGATACCATAGGTTCAGTAGCTTCGAATTATCATAATTCGGAGGTTATATATAATTGGGTTGCATATTTTCTAAAAATAGGAATTGGCTTTTTAACATCTGACATCTCAGGTTTTTGTTACCCTAAAATCTTGCCCCAATTTTCACCTTCGCATATAAAACGATTACAGTTGGAGTATTCATCTACTTCAAATTATAATTTATCTGAAGTTGCTAAGGCAATAGAAGAATTACATTGTAAACATGCAGAGATAAGATTTTTGGGAAATGATATTACAAATGAATTTGTTTCATTTTTTTTGAATTTTTTTCGAGTGTCGTGTCTGAGGTCTATTATCCTATATATTGATGGAAAGCATTTTCGTGTTAAAGATGCTACACAAATTACTGAAACTAATAAAAAGGTAAATAAAATAATTATTTGTAATACTCGGGAATTATCTTTTGCGGATGATGTTCTAACAACTCAAGGAACACTTCAATATTTTTCACAGAAGAAATGGCCGATTGATAGATTAATCATTAATCGAGCTATGTTTGCTGAGGCTTTTCATTATAATACCTTTTATAATAATAAAATGGCAATAGACAAAATTGGATTCATCCGAAATGATTTGTATTTACCTGAAACATATGGAAAATTTGACAAATGTATTGATATTTGTCAAATTGTTCATAGTTCTAGTTTTCGCCGTTTTTGGAAAATATCTCCAGATCAAATAGAAGAACTTAAAGACAATGCTCTTAGATATGCAATATATCCTGCAAGAGAAATCATTATGTCTGAGGAAAAGTTTCACATTAAAATTTAATTTATGATGCGGAAAACCAAGTTCGTCAATATCAAGCAACGCGATGCTATGGATTGTGGTCCTTCATGCTTAGCAATAGTGGTCAACTATTATAGACGACAGGTTGATAGGGATGGATTACGGAAGATTTGTTCCTTAGGCAAAGACGGGGTCTCTCTTCTTGGTATCAGCAAAGCCGCTGAAACCATCGGCTTCAAAACTATTGGAGGACGTTTGAGTTTCAATACCCTCGCCCATGAAATTCCTCTACCTTGCGTCGTCCATTGGAATCAGAATCATTTTGTTGTTGTTTATAAGATAAAAAATCACAATAAAGGAAAATATACCATATATGTGGCAGATCCGGGCAAAGGACATGTTACCTATACCAAAGAGGAGTTTTGCGAACATTGGATAAGCACCAAGACCAATGGCGAGGAGAAAGGTATTGCTCTTCTCCTCGAACCAACAGAACAATTCTATGCTCAAAACGATACGGAAGCAGTGCCGACTCAAAGCCGAGTGAAATTTCTCTGGAGCTATCTCAAGAAATACAAGCGTTTCTTTACACAACTCATTCTCGGCTTGTTGCTCGGCTCACTCCTGCAACTTGTCTTTCCATTCCTCACCCAAGCTATTGTAGATACAGGTATCGGGGGAAAGGACATCGGGTTTGTGTGGTTGGTGCTGCTGGCAGAAATGATGCTCCTTTTCAGTCGTACCGCCATCGAGTTTATCCGCTCAAAGATACTCCTGCACATCTCCACACGCATCAACATCTCGCTCATATCGGATTTCTTCATCAAACTGATGAAACTGCCGATGAAGTTTTTCGACACCAAACTGATGGGCGACCTCCTGCAACGCATTGAAGACCATCGACGAGTGGAACAGTTCCTCACATCAAGCAGCCTGAATCTGCTGTTCTCGTTCTTCACCTTCCTTGTCTTTGGTGTCGTCCTTGCTGTCTATAATCTTGGCATTTTCCTTGTCTTCCTCTTGGGGACATCGCTTTATGCAGGTTGGATTATTCTCTTCCTCAAAAAGCGCAGGCAGTTGGACTACAAGTATTTTGAGCAGGCAGGACGCAACCGCAACGTCACCTACCAACTTTTAGGCGGTATGCAGGAAATCAAGCTGCAGGGGTGCGAGCAGCACAAGCGTTGGGAATGGGAGGACGTGCAAGCCGACCTGTTCAAGGTCAATCTGCAATCCCTCAATCTGCAACAAGTACAGCAGGCAGGAAGCATCACCATCAACGAGGTGAAGAACATCCTCATTACCGTTCTTGCCGCCACTGCCGTGATACACGGAAACATGACGCTCGGTATGATGCTGGCGGTGCAGTACATCATCGGACAGCTCAACAGTCCTGTGGAACAACTCATCCAGTTTATCTACTCATGGCAGGACGTAAGCATCAGCCTTGACCGCATGAACGAAATACATACCGAAACCAACGAAGAAAATGCTGATAGGACACAAAATGCCTATACGGACGAAACAGCCGAGGGACATTCCCTCACGATAAAAGACCTATCCTTTAAATACGACATCTACAGTCCGAAAGATATTCTCTCCGACATCAATCTCTACATACCCAACGGCAAAGTAACCGCAATCGTGGGAGCGAGCGGAAGTGGAAAGACCACGCTTGTAAAACTCCTTCTGGGATTTTATGAACCCCTGAATGGAAGCATTCGGATAGGCAATGCCAATCTGAGCGAATACAATCTCGGTTGGTGGCGGAGCCAATGCGGAGCGGTGATGCAGGAGGGCTATCTCTTCTCCGATACCATTGCGAGAAACATTGCCATTTCGGACGACGAACCCGATATCGAGCGTATCCGCCATGCTGCCCGTGTGGCAAACATAGCCGACTATATAGAAGCCCTGCCATTGGCTTACAACACGATGATAGGACAGGACGGGCAGGGCATCAGTCAGGGACAACGGCAACGCATCCTTATTGCAAGGGTAATCTATAAGAACCCGATGTTCGTATTTTTGGACGAAGCCACCAACGCCCTCGATGCCAACAACGAGCGAGCCATTACCGAAAACCTCTCGGATTTCTACAAAGGAAAAACGGTTATCGTGGTGGCACATCGCCTTTCCACTGTCCGCAATGCCGACCAGATAGTAGTGCTTGACGAAGGCAAAATCGCAGAAGTGGGTACACACGAAGAACTGACCGCCAAACGTGGCAAATACTTTGCCTTAGTGAAGAATCAATTAGAATTGGGCAACTGATATGGACAAACAAGCAAAGAAACAGGAACGGAGTTTTGAGCTTCGCAGCGAGAAAGTACGCAGCATCGTGGGACAGATACCCTCCTCGCTTGTCCGATACGGCATCACCGCCATTGGGGCTGTGTTGCTTTGTCTGTTAGCCATAGCCTATTTCCTGCCCTATAAGCAGGTGTATTCAGGAACGGCTACCATACACAGAGTAACAACCGCAACACCGGCGGACAGTACGGATATAACCATCTTATTGAAGTTCGAGAATAAGCGTCCTGAAGATACGAAGGGACAAATGATTTATCTACAATCTCCCTACAGAACATTTGCAGGACAGATACAAGACCTTTCTTCCGTCCGTGACACATTGGAGCGTCAGAAAGCCCTATGCCGTTTCAAGTCAGCCGACATAAAAACTGTGGAAAACCAAACGGTGGATTTCCAGATAACTCGAACATCGGGCAATCTGCTACAAAAAATGCTTGGGGACATATAATTCCATCGCACATTCCTTATCTCTCTCGATAGTCAATGGTTAAACTCACTGCTTTTTCTTGCAAGGCAGTGAGTTCTTGTGTCAAACCGATAAGCTCCCGCAACAATGCCTGTATGCTTTTCTCTGCCGTATAAAGGCGCATCAGTCGCACCACCTGATTGTAGTTCACTCCAATCTTATGTACTTGGGCTGTGAGTTCAGAGAGCTTGCGGTGGTACTCCACGGCGGACTTGTCCACCGTTATCACCTTGAAATGCTCACCCAAAAGCCTTGCACGCACAAACTCTGACTTGGATTTTGAACCAGACCTGTGATAGAGCTCTATCACCCGAAGTTGCTCTTTCGGGTCGGGCAGGCGGACGTGCCAATCGTCCCACTTGTCGGGCATATCACCATACTTTTTCGCTACCCTTTTCCTTGATTTATCGCTTGCCATATTCTCTTGTTTTTGTTCTTCTAATCACGACTTTGGAGTGATTTAATCCCCTTTCGGGGCAAGGGTCTTTGTGGTACAAACGGCAGTTTGTGTCACAAAAACACACCTTGCCAGTATAGAGAAAGAGATAGTTTGTTATGTTCCATAAAGTAACCTTTCTGGGGTGCTTTTGATAGACGAGAGTTCAAAGTTCAAGAAGTAAGTCAAGAGATAAGTTTAGACTAATTTCTTGACTTACTGACTTTATGAGCTGATATATTTTTGACTAAAGTTAATTTTGACTTAGGTCGAAACTAATTTCTTGACCAAAGTCATAACTGACCATTTGACTTAAGTCGCAACTGATTTCTTAACTTAACTCATAACTTACCTGTTTGCGGTATTGGATTATAATGCCTTTCAAGCATTGTTTGTATGTCGCTCTGTTTGTAAAGTATCTTCCCTCCGATTTTGTAGAAAGGAAGTATTCCTGCATTTCTGTACTCTTGGAGCGTACGTGTGCTGAGCCGTAATTGTCTGCAAACCTCCTCGCCAGTGAGGTAAACCTCTCCGCCTAACATCGGACGGGCGGTAGCGCAATAACGCTCCAATTTCTTCAATATTCCTTCCATCAGTTGTGAAAACGACTGCATCTGAGGGTCTTCCTGTGTTATGATTTCGTTCTCTGTCATATTTCATTCAGTTTTTGAGTTCAGTAAATCCGTGATGTCACTCTCCTTATAATAACACTTATGCCCAATCATTGAATAAGGAATTTTACCCGTATCTCTGTATGATTGTAGGGTACGCTTGCTGATGCCCAAACGCTTGCACACGGCTTCGTTGTCGAGCCATTCGTCCGTTTCGGGCGGATTGCCGATAAGCTGTTCAATACTGTGGATAAAGTCTGCAAATTCGGAGCGGTGTCGCTCCCACGCTTTGCGGTCGATGATAATGAGTTTCATTTCCTTGATTTTGTTTTGATTACTTTATTGTTACTCGGCAAACAAACTGTTATGCAGTCCGTTGCCGTATTTCTCGTGTGCAAAAGTAAGTGTTCAAGGGCATCGCTGCAAGGAACGAGGAAAAGCAGGGAAATGTCAGGAAAACAAGAGAAAAAGCAAAGGAAATCAGTCTGCATTATTGCGGTAATGAGATGAGGTGCCGGCTCTTTCCTTTTATCACATAGCAATTATTCTCTCGACAGTTCGATAGTTCGACAAATCGATATGTAGAACTATCGATAGATAGTTTTGTCGATAGATTATTTTGACGATATATAGTTTTGACAACAGATAGTTTTGACAACAGATAGTTTTGACAACAGATAGTCATAACAACAGATAGTCATAACAACAGATAGTCATAACAACAGATAGTCATAACAACAGATAGTCATGACAATAAATTGTACAAACAACAGATAGTCCGTATTATCGTCAGTCCTATCTATTGTTGGCTGTTACGCCTTGCGTCCAAAGAGCCTGAGTATGCCGTATTCTTGTCGTGCCTATACTCTCTACGGCAGCCCAGCCCTGCAAGGTTGGGAGAGATGAATACGACCGCACGAATATTGAAAATGGCAATACCACCTTGAAAAAGAAAAATCCTGCGGTGGAGATTCTTCTCTCCATCTGCAGGACTTGACCTTGTCAGGGCAGACAGGCTGCCGTTGTACCTTTGCACGATAAGAAACGGCATCAGGGACTTTGCGTGTGCCTTTGCTTACAACGCCTTTGGGCTTACCCCTCCGTCTGACCAATTATTGGCAAATGATTGCTCTTGGTAAGCAGCACTATCGTGCCTGTGAGTTCGGTGTAAAGACGGCCGTATTGCTCGTCAGAATCCAATGTGTCCGTCAAACCGAACTTGTCGAATGTGGCTTGAACAGCCTTATTCGACAACAATATGGTTGCGAGTCTCTCTGGGAGCGGTGCAGGAAGTTCCCTTTCAAACTCGTTTTCCAACACGGATACAAGCGTGTCGTACTTGGAAAAGTGCAAGCCTTGATACAAAACCTCGCTTGCCATACTTTCGGCTTCGGGGTGCGTGAAGCCTTGCGCCACGGCATCGCAGTAAACTGTGAGAGCCATATCTGTCCGTGCAGTGATAAACTCCGTATCTTGCAATCTTTCGGGGTGATGCTCACTCATATAACTTCTTAATTTCAATCGAAAGTAAGAAAGTTCCTGTTTGTTGTTCTTTTTCATAATCATTTGGTTTTCAATCGTGAATAATAAATGCTTGGTAATTACTTCCTTTTTATGCGTGTTGCAATGGCACGTTCTGCCGTGCTATCGACTCACAATAACCTTCAAATACAGTATGCTCCCTGTCTGTGAGTGCAGTCATATCCTCCTGTATCTTATGGTCGGTTATCTTTCCGTAGATTTGTGTCGTACCGATATTGCTGTGTCCGAGCATCTTGCTGAGCGTTTCCATCGAAATACCATTGGAAAGGCAAATCGTGGTTGAGAATGTGTGGCGAGCCTTGTGAAAGGTCAAGCCCTTATCTATCCGGCATATCTGCCCGATGTTCACACATGCAAAGGATGCTTTCCTTATTGTGAGATTGGGGAATATCAAGTCGTCCGCTTTCTTATCCTTGATATAGAGCGAAAGGATTTGCTTGGCAATGGGCAGGAGTGGAATGATGGCTTCCACGTCTGTTTTCTGCCTTTTGATGCGGATTTCTTCTGTGCCGTCTGAATTATGGATGATGTGTTTTGGTTTGAGCCGTTGCATGTCCACACGAGCCAAACCAGTGAAGGCACAGAAAAGAAAGAGTTGCCTTGCTCGCTCAAACTGCCTGTCAATAATGGGTGTTTGCAGTACCCTTTGCAGTTCCTCCGTAGTGAGATACCTGCGTGTGCGGTGTGGCAGTTCCGCCTTGTAATCTACAAAGGGGTCAATGCGGATGTATTTCTTCTGCTGACCGATGCCGATGAGTTTCCTAAGGAAGATGACCGCTACCTGAATAGTGGCAAGAGATAGGTTGCGCTCTGATTTAAGGTAGAAGTCCAATCCCTCAATAAAGGCATAGTCCAATTGTGCGTATCGAATATCTTCCTGGCCTAAGCGTTCACGCAGATAGGACTTAATGAGCTGCGCTGCATAGATGTAATTAGCAAAAGTCGGCTTGGCAATCGTCACTCCTACGCATGGGCGCTTTTCCTCAATAAATAGTCGTGCTTCCTCCAAAAGAAAACCTTTGGGCTTGTCTTCTTCCATGAGTTCACGTTTCAGCAACTCGACAGTGATATAGCCACGTTGCCAAACCAATTCTTGATACTTTGCTTTGGCTTGTTCCTCTTTGGTTTGCAAATAGCGGTTGATTTCCTTTGTCTCTTCATCTATCCCCTTACATCGCCCTTTACGACTATCCCAAAGGTCAGGATTGATTTCCTTTCTCGTGCTATATTGCACCTGCTTACCGTCTATGGTGATGCGCCCCATAATCGGGCATTTGCCGTTCTTCTTCTCTTTGGAACGGTTGATATAGAATAGTGTCTTGAATGTGCTTCGTGCCATAATATCAAAGTTTTAAAGTGAATGTATCTTGTATGCGTTGTTGCACTTTCTGCATGTCCCGATGGATTCTCTCGGAGGATACAGCTGCATATACCTGTGTTGTTCTCAGGTTGGTGTGTCCGAGCATACGGCTTACCGTTTCAATAGGTACACCTGCTGAGAGCGTGATAAGCGAAGCAAAGGTATGGCGAGCCATGTGAAAGGTTAGCGGAGTTTCCATGCCGATGTTTCGTTGTATGTAGTGCATACCATTGAGGATAATGTCGGTAGTTGGAACGTCAAAGACAAAGCCTGCACGCTTTCCTCTGTACCGCTCCATTATCGCCCAAGCAGGGGGAAGCACTTGTACACGATACGGGGTCTTGGTCTTCATGCGTCTGCCCTTGATGCAGAGTTCGCCCTCTTCCAAGACAATGTTTTCCTCCCGAAGATTACGGACATCGGAGATGGCAAGCCCTGAAAAGCAAGAAAAGACGAACAAATCACGGACAATACGATAGTTCTCCCATTCAATCTCCAAGTCGATGATGCGCTCAAGTTCTTCCTGCGTAATACTTCTCGGTTCGCCCTTTGGTCGCTCGTAACTGTAGCCCAAGAACGGATAGAAGTCCAGCACACCTTTCTTCACCGCCATGCGGACGATGGTCTGCAAGGTGGATAAGGCACTCGATATGCTACTGCGTTTCAGCTTTCGGTCAATGGTGAGATAATACTCGAAGCCCTCGATAAATGCTTTGTCCAGCTGTGAGAGTGGAATATCACTTACCTTGTGCTTCTTCCGCACATACTCACGGAGCAGGGAGAGTTGGTAGGTACGGAGTTTGAGCGTCTTTAAGGCTCGGTCGATGCCTATGCGCTCCTTTGTCTGTGCGAGATACTCCCCAAAACTCTCCAAGAGCAAGGCTTGGCGGTGGATTTGCCCCTGATAGGCATCCCTCACATCGGTGGCGGTAAAGGCTTCTTCTCTTTCATTGAGTTCGTGAAAGCGTGCGTGGATGAGTGCGGTGCATTCGCCGAGTTTCTGATTGACGGACACCGCCATTGCACTCTTTCCAATGAGCCTTTGCTTACGGCTGTCCCAAAGAGCGAGCGGAGTCTTACACTTGGTGGAGAAGCCCGAATGGGTTCTGCCAACGGAGATGCGCCCAATGACAGGCACAAGTCCTTTCTTGTCGGTTCGTTTCGCCTGAACGAAGAACGATACTTTGAGTTTGTTTTCTTTCATCTTTCTGTCGTTTTTTCTAAATTTCCTTTGCTTGCAAAGGTACAGATGAACAAGTATTCCTGAGCGATGCAGAAAAATGAAAGATGAGGAATAAAAACCAATGACACAGTTGTTTACCTTCAATTCGTAACCCCTTTTTGCCTTTTCTTCGATGGGTTACGATTTGGTAACGGAACTCCTGCCGTTTGATGCTTGTTTTCGCTTACCCTTAAAATAGTAAGAAAATGCTAAATAATGCTATTTCAAATAGTTACATTCCTTGCGTTTCCCCCTATTTCCCTTGATTCTTAATGACTGATTATGCCCGCAAAATGAGCTTAGATCTACGTATGATAGACGAAAACGGGTACTCAGACCATATCGACAATAAGGCAAGCCATTGTGCGAAATTACTCAATGACTACTATCAGAAGTATGATGCACAGAAAGGTACGCAGTTTGTATTCTCCGATTTGGGTACGTATAAGCCCGGTGGAGATTTCAATATCTACTCGGAAATCAAGCGTAAGCTGGTAGAAGACTATCATATCCCATCCTACGAGATACGCTTTATCCAAGAGTGTAAGAACGAGAAGGCAAAAAAAGCGATGGTAGATGCGATGAACCGTGGAGATATTCGTATTATTTTCGGCTCTACATCCATGTTGGGTACTGGTGTCAATGCCCAGCAGCGTGCAGTGGCGGTCCATCAACTTGACACGCCCTGGCGACCTTCTGATTTGGAGCAGCGCAACGGTCGAGCAATCCGTAAAGGCAATTTAGTCGCCAAGGAGTTTGCAGACAATAAGGTCGATGTGATTATCTATGCCGTGGAGCGGTCGTTGGACAGTTATAAGTTCAACCTACTACATAACAAGCAATTGTTTATCAATCAGCTGAAGACCAACACGCTCGGCAGTCGTACCATTGACGAGGGTTCGATGGACGAGGATAGCGGTATGAACTTTTCAGAGTATGTTGCCGTGCTATCTGGTAATACGGACTTGTTAGAGAAAGCCAAACTCGACAAGAAGATTGCCACGCTGGAATCAGAGCGTAAGAATTTCCTCCGTGAGCGTGATGCCGCAACGGGCAAGTTGGCGGAGATTGACAGCTCCGTGTCTTTCCATTCAGACAAGATCAAGGAAGCCAAGGCAGACTTGGCGTGCTTTGAGAAGCGTGTGGAGCGTGACAAAGAAGGTAATCCTATCAATAAACTTGTCATTAAAGGTGTGGAGGACAGTACGGACATCAAGGTCATTGCCGCACGCCTGCAAGAAATTAACGACAAGGCACGCACCAAGGGCGAGTACAACAAAATCGGAGAGATTTATGGCTTTTCCATCATGGTGAAAACGGAAAGTACCTCAAAGGATTTGTTTGACTGCTCCATGAATCGTTTCTTTGTCAAAGGGCAGGAGAGTATCTACTATACCTATAATAATGGTAAGTTGGCTACCGACCCGAAACTTGCGTGTGAGAACTTCTTGGGTGCGCTGGGGCGTATCCCCAAGGTGATAGAATCGCATGAGAAGGAGAAAGAAAAGGTTGCAGCCAATAAGGAAATCTATACTGCTATTGCTAATGGGACGTGGAAGAAAGAGGACGAACTTCGCTCGCTCAAAGGGCAGGTGGCAGAGTTGGATAGGAAGATTGCATTAACGCTTTCAGCGGACAAAGAAGATAAAGAAGAACAGGGAAATAGTCTGTCCGAAAATGAGACTTCTATATCAATAAAAATAGGCAATGAACAGACACAAGAAGCAGATAATCGCTCACAGAGTTTTCGTCCGAAATGGCGGCATTAAAACATCTAATTCCGAAATAATGTACCCCAAAAGTTTTGTTTCTAACTTTTGGGGTCTTTCTGTAAAACAAAAGAGATTTTCTTTATGAATATTCGTTCTTTCCTAAATGTTTAATTCTCTTGCCGTCCTAAATCAATATTTTCTATCGAGTGGAGAATCTTGGTGAAAGAGGATTTTATATTATCTGGTGATGGTATCTTACGGTATGCGATTTTAGATAAATTCTCAATATATTTCGGTGTCAGAGAACTCCATATATTTTCAAAGTCTTTTATCAAGGGAGATTGATTTAGGTTATCCAAAAGTTTCCAGCCTCTTGGCTCATCAAAGGCTTGCTGATCGTGTTTTATCAGTGTTGTCAAATCTGACACAAACGCATCGCTGGAAATATAGTTTTGTAATTGTTCTATGCTTAGGAGTGCATCCAAATCATAGAAGTGACGTACTTTGGATGTCAATGATGCCAATGGAGTGTCGCTCATTGAAAAACGAATAAGCGATACGACTTTCTCACATAAAGTTTGTCTGAGTGACAACACATTTAACTCAAAGGGTGTAAGATTATACAGTTCTATAAAGGAACTCATTCCCTTCTTTCTTAGAAATGTAGTTACAAATGGCTCAATTATTCGTATTTCATGGGGAAATGGATTGGCAAATGCACTGATTTCCACTATAATTCTTGCTGGTACAGGGTTGGATAATTCATCCAATCCTACTTGAGTATTATAGAGAAAAGCTTGTTTTCTATATTTTGATCCTTTGGAAATATCGCTGAAATCTAAATCCTCTTTCAAATTAGCTGTAACTTCTTTCATGAGGTGCGAAAGTAGCATTTTTACTTGATTACCACTCATGTGTTCGCTTATGACGGCAAAATCTACATCTTCGGAAAATCTGTTTATCAGTTGATAAGCCTTAGACAAGGACGTACCACCTTTGAATACTATCTGTTCGGTATAACTACTTTCAGAAAGAGCACGAAGTATGGACGATATGTAGTAATCCTTCTCTACCAGTTGGATAGGGATGGTGAGCTCCTCAGAAGCGGCATGAAGCAGGTCTCTGAAATTTTCTTTTTCCAAATGCAGTTGTTTGGCTATTGTATGTTCCATTGTTTTTTTGCGAGTGATGGTGAAAGTCCAATCCTAAATTGCGTTAGCGGACTAAGCGATTGATATAATTTATCTGTCAATGATTTGTCAGAAAGCATCGAACCCAGCAGGGCACGAGTTAAAGGAGAGTATTTCATCGAAAGTTCCACTATCCGCTCCTGTTCTTTTTTAGAATAGGCATTTATTAAATTCTTCAAACGAGAATAGGATTGGTCAACAGTCGTATCGGGTATCTTTTTTATCCATTTAAGGCAATCCAACAGGCGTAGCATATCAATAACCTCCTTGTTTATCTCATTCTTTTGTATTACAAACCGAACTGCATACATACCTCGTTTTCTATTTCGACGAGGGAAGTTTGTCCCAATTTCGAGGGTGGTAGATTGCTGTGTGGTAAGTCCCAATAAGTTGAAAGCGTAGAATCCTGTCAGATAACCTACAGGGCGGTTATCTTTGTATAATAAATCCCGAAATCTTTCTTCCATAGTAGGTCCGACTTCTCCGAAAGGTGTTATTTTAGGTTTATAGTAGAGACCCGGACTGAGCCGCTCTATTTCTCCTTTTTCCACAAGTCTTCGTAAAGTCATCACTGCTGCTTGATGCTCGGTGTGCAAAAGCCCTAAGTCTTCTAACTTAAAGACTTTTCCCATTTCGAATTCTGATATTTTCTTCTTAATACCCTTGCTTGTCATACAATTCAATCTTTGTGCAAAGATACACATTTTGTTATGTAAACGCAAGCATTTACATAACAAAATACATATTCATATCGTGAAAGATGATTACCATTCATCACGCTTGCGTAGCATTTCGTCTATCTCTTCACGAAGAAAAAGAAGTCTTCCGTTAGCTTTTAGGTATGGTATCTTATGGGCCCAAACCCAGTTGTAGATGGTTTTTTGCTCCACTTTGAGAATTTTCGATACGTCGATGATGTCAAGATACTCTGGTTTAAGAGGCGGATGGGTAGTTGTATCAACAGACTGCTCTTTCAGTACAAGCAGTTGATCGAGTTTATTCTCGACAGTTTTCAATCTGTCAAACAATCGCTTGCACCAATCCTTTTCTGAAGTATGTTCTATGTATGGCATAATTCTCCTTTTTGATAGTTACCACTTGTGTCTTGCGACAAGATACGCTGCTCCTTCATATAGGCAATGTACTTCTTTGCCGTTCGATCCTTAATTTCCATTTCTCGCATCAACACATCGCATAACTCTTGATATGATAACTTTAGTTTGGCACGGAATGCAGACTTTACGACAGCTAACAGCTCATCGGTCTTGCGTCTCTCTTTATCCTCCTTCGACTTTTCCCCACGATAAACGTGCATATCCTCTGTCTTGTCCCAGCCGAACAGCATCATCGGTACATCGAGTGGGCTTCCATCACGGACTTTCAGTGCCTTTACCACTGAGTATTCTGGATTGTCATCTTTCTCGATGGAGAGAATGCCCGCAGCCTTGCGTTGCAGTTCCGACCCGATGTGTCCCCTTAGTTTGATACCATTAGGTACAAAATGGAGTACACAAATGATACAAGTATTGTAAATGCCTGCCAAGCGGTAGAGTTCATCCACAATGGCTATACTCTCCGTTTCGTCGTTGGCGGAGCGTATCAAGTCTGCTATACCGTCAATGACCACAAGGTGTATTCCCCCGTGCTTGTGATGGAACAAGTCCATACTTTCACGAATAATCTTCAGTCTGTCCTTGCGTGATAGCGATGCCAGATAGAGGGAATGATAAAACTCTGGCACGGACTTGACACCAGCCCTGCGAAGTGTCTTCTCCAAGTTCTTATAGAGTTGTGCCTCCGATTGCTCTGTATCGTAGTGAAGTACAGCCAATCCTTTGGGGTTGGCAGTTACTTCCAATCCCAAGGTTTGCTCTGCCTTTAATCGTTCTCTCCCAAGAGTGCCGGCAAGGATGGCGGCAATGTAGTTGCTTTTGCCTGTTCCTTCTCCACCTGTGATACAAAACAGATTGTCCTGCGTTCCAAGCGGAACACCATTTACTGCCACCACCGACTTTGAAGCGTCTGGCGGATTATCGTAGTCTATCTCACAAGATTGCAATATCATCATCGTCTGTGCATACATATTGGTGAACATATCATTAAGAAGCACTTTCAAGTCCTTTGCTTCATTGCCCAAGGCAAAGAAGTCCGATATATCCTTCTCCGACTTACCCCCTTGCAATGGTAAGGTTAGACTCAATACCTTGTATTGAGCAAGTGCATCTGTCTGCCGTTTAGCTTCTCTAATGCCTGTCTCATCAGAGTCGTACAATATAATAATGTGGCGAAAGCGGAGCTGTAACCCTTCGATGATATTCTCTGGAATCTGTGCCGTCTCACTGTTGAAACAGATGGCATTGAAACCATGAGCCGAAAGTGAAAGCACGTCTTTCTCCCCACCTGTGATGAAAACAACATCCCCTTTGCTGGGCAGCTGCTGGAAGCCAAAAACATAGTCGTTCACTTTCTCACCCCCATAAAGAAAGCGCAGCTTACTCTTAGGGCGATAGACTTTTACAAACTTTCCCATACTGTATGCAAACATCGGATCTTCATGTGTTGAACCAAGTGTAAACGGCTTACCCTGATTGGAGACAGACTCATAGCGAGCAAGCGACTTTACATGAAAACGTTGCAGAGTCTTAGTATCAATACCATATTGCTCCCAATAGTCTAGTTCTTTGACATTGAAAGATTGCTCAATTAGCTTGTACCACTTTTTACCTTCCATCTTCTTGAGCTGGTTAGGTGGTTGTACTAAGGTTGGTTTGCAAGGCTTCATCATCATTGTGTGGGGATTACTATGTTCTTTCCTTTCAATGCAAATATTCAGCTGCAAGTCCCGATTTATGGTTTCAAGCACCTTAACAAAGTCTTTCCTCACGTCCAGTCCGAGCATTGTGGCTGCAAACCAAAAGCAGTCACCGGAGTAGGCATCGTTGCCAAAGTCTTTCATTCGGTAGCAGCTGGACTTGTTGTCGAGATAGATATTGCACGATGCACGCCTGTCGTCATACAAAGGATTTCGGAAATTGCGCTTTGGCACAAAGTCTATGGGCATATAGAAGCAGAACACATCCAGTCCTTTGTTAGTTCGGCTTAGTATTTCTTCTTTGATGTTCATAGCTCCTCAAATAAAGTTTGACCATCACCCATATATCCTTTAAGGACACCATCCTTGTAGGCGTTGAGCCGTTGTAGGGCTTCCACTCGTCTGAAACCCTTGAAGGAGGCACGTCCGCTCTTGACGGCGACGTAAAGTCCCTTGAACGGATAGGCAACGTGGTTGCATGATATATACCTGAACGGGATTGCGTTGGTGTCCCTCCATCGGGCAAGGGATGCCCGCGAAATGCCCAAGAGTCTGATGACGTCGGAGGAACTGAGTTCCATCTTATCCTCCAAAACGGAATAATCGCGTCTCATTTCCACGATAAAGCCGGCTATCCGCTCCATGTCGTTCCTTAGTGAGCGTAACTCTGCAATTACCGTCTTTTGTAAATTGTCTTCTTCTGTCATATGCCACTTCTCTTTTCAGTTTAGGATTGAATAGTTGCTCTCCGTGGATTATCATCCGTCTGGAAATTCAGAGTCCTTCCCCAATTGGTGCAATAACTGCATAAGATGCTGCTTAAATCTTCTACTGTCCAGCTTGCACAGCCGATTGAGAATGACGATGAGATCTTCCTGCTCCATTGTGGAGAAGCGAAGGCTTTTATGGGGCGTGGTTGCTATCATGGACTCAATCATACCCTTGGGGAGATGTATCAAGAGCACGTCCATGTCGAAGGCTGCCGCACATCTTGCATAAGTGTTGATACGAAGGTCGGTCTGCATCTTGCAGTGTTTCATAAAGTTGGAATATTCCATATTGGCATAGCCTGCCCTTAGCTTGCAGTTTTTGCTGGCGGAGAGCATGATTTCAAGCGTCGGAAGTACAACGTAGAATTTTGCGTTACTTCCGGAGTTTTGTTTCTTTGTATTCATATGTATCCGTCTTTTTGTTAGAAATAATGCTGCAAAGTTCTTAACAAATAGGGCTTTAGAAAGAATATTAAATTGCCAATATTGGCATTATATTGCCATTTTGCATTTTTAACATTATGCGTTATTTGTTGCCGTGTTGCCCAATACGTAGGCGAAAATCTTTAGCCTGCCATATCAATCAATCACACCTTTGGGACTGTCAGTGCATGGTGCAAGGTCTATCTATATATATAGACTTGCACCATGCACTGAAAATTGTAGCCAAAAGATTTCTAAAACATTTTCCCACAATAATTTGGAGGATGTTCTACTTTTTTGTACTTTTGAACCCAAGAAATGCAAGTGCGCATTTCGGGTAGCAGTATCTGCGTGTACTCTCAAAATACTCTGTTGTGGCTACAATATGGCTACAATTAAAAAGAATAAAAAAATAAAAGACTATGATACAAGGAGTTGCAGCGGAATGGTCATTTCCCTCTCTGACCGCATTCCACGGCTAAAAAACATATCCTTTCCGTTCATGGATTGGTAGTATGTAGTCATACCGTAGTTGCACATATAGTCATCTACCAACTACAACGTAATACCTTCTCTTTCACTGTGTTACCTTGTTTTGTAGTAATGTAGTAAGATAACAGTGAAAGAAAAAGGATTGGTACATATTCAGCTATTGACACCCCTGTCATATATGATGATAGGAATGACAGAACTCCTTGGATGCATCAACTCACTGCACACATGCTTTCTGAACAGGTGGGCTTCTACGCTGTCAAGCAAGAAGGAAAGGGCGATAATTGTAGGTAATGGGTAGAGCGGTGCGTAGCCCCTTACCTCCTTATCCGTGACTATTTTCCTTTCGTCTGCGTCCCTTTCTTCTGGATGCAGGACGGATTCTTCGGTTATCGTCCGAAGTCTGCCATTGACTTTTCTCCATGTAACTCCGAAGAACCTTGCAAGCTCGCCCTCGGTCATGGCTACTTCGCCTTTTCCCCTGCGGATAACCTGCATACCATTTCCCCACTCGAAGTAGCTGCGCCCCGTGTCCAGACGGATTGCAGCCTTGGTCTTTATTCCATCTTCCGTATTCATGCCGTTTCCTCCATGCTTTTGTTTCTGCCTGTGTTGGCAATAGCCATTGTACCTATGGTAATAGTTTCCTTTACCGTTACCTTATCATCCTCTTTGTTCTTTTCCTGATGTTTGGCAATGAGCCTGTCCATATCCTCCGAAATCTTGTTGTCCGTCACCTGCGCATAAACTTGAGTGCTTGATACGGAGGCATGCCCCATCATCTTGGCTATGCTCTCAATGGGAATACCTGCGCTTAGGCTCATCGTGCCGAATGTATGTCTTGCCATGTGGAAGGAAAGTCTTTGGCGGATACCGCAAGCCTTTCCCACGATGCTCAGCTTGGTATCCATGACACTACGGCTGCAATCACGGTGAAAGACAAGGCTGTTCCCTTTTTCTTTCACTGGCAGATATTCTTCACTTCTTTCCTGCTCTTTCTGGCAATGGCTGATAATGGCTTCCGCTATGGGATGTAACGGCACGATGAACTCAACCTTGGTCTTCTGACGTTCCTTTCTTATATACATCTGTCCATCCGCTGTCGTTTGGATATGCTTGTATTCCAAATTCTCCATATCTGAAATAGCCAAGCCTGTGAAGCAGGAAAAGACAAACATCAGTCTTGCCAGCTCCGCTTCTCTATCGTTCATCTTCATTGCCATAAGTTTCATCACATCGCTCTTTTGCAAAAAGCGTATCTTCTTTTCCTCTTTCTCATACTTGGCATTCTCAAACGGATTGCAACGGATAATCCTCTTGCTGACCGCACGGAACATTAGTCGGCTCAGCCAGCAGAGGTTGCTGTTGACGGTAGATGCTTTCAGTCCACGCTTTTTGAGAAAGAAGCGGTATTCCTCGAATAAGTCCTCTGTAATGGCTCCGATGAGTATGTCCTGCACTCCTTTGTTTTCTACAAATTCACGGAGATTTCTGTCAGAATAGAACAGGTTCAGATAAGTTCCCTCTGCCCTTGATCTGCCAACACTTTCCTTGACTGCTTGGAGTTCCGCCCTGCTCATGGCAAGGAGCGTGGTCGGATTGGTGGCAATACCTTGCAAGCGGTTCTTGATAAGTTCCACGCTTACTACTCCTTCCTTTACAAGCATGTCCCGATAGGTCTTTTCCACCAAATCCCTGAACTCTTTGATTCTTTGATTGGTCTTCCTGTTGGTTGTCAAACCCTGCTTGGTGTTCCACTCGGAGAATTTACACACTTCTCCTGTGGTAATGGCTGCGTTCTTTCCGTCGATGGTGATACGGCAGAGAATGGCGGTATTGCCGTCTGCCTTAGTCTTCTGTCTGTTGATATAGAACAGTATCTTGAATGTACTTCTCATAATGGTTTTGATTGAATTGTTCATGTTTTATTTAACGATAAAACAATGTTGAATGAAAGAAATGGTCAGATAGCCAACTGCATATCTTCAGTGAAAGAAAGGAAACGGTCAAATTCCTCAAAGAGTTTCTGCGGTGTTACCTTTGCATAACACTCGGTCATGCTCACGTTGGAATGCCCCAGCATCTTACTCACGGTCTCAATCGGTACACCCTGTTCAAGCGTGATGAGTGTGGCAAATGTGTGCCTTGCCGTATGTGTAGTAAAAGGAAACGAGATGCCTGCACGAAGCCGCAGGGCTTTCAAATAAGATTGGTAAGTGGCATATCCCATGAAAGGGAGCAATGTTTCCCTTTC
>NZ_QENY01000028.1 GCF_003096815.1 Hallella colorans | reverse complement strand
GCAAGTTGCGTAGTTGTGCGCAACTCTGACAAGTGGCTGCCATACCTTACCAAATGGCTCGTGGCAGTGGTCGCCAACGCCATGGACGACCGTGAGTGCCGTAACCATACCTGCCTCGTGCTGACAGGCGAGCAGGGCAAATTCAAGACAACGTTCCTTGACTTGCTCTGTCCTCCTGCCCTACACGGTTACAGCTACACGGGAAAGATCTATCCGCAGGAGAAGGACACGCTGACTTATATCGGGCAAAACCTCATCGTAAACATCGACGACCAACTTAAAGCTCTCAACAAGCGTGACGAAAACGAACTCAAAAACCTTATTACCTGCCCGATGGTCAAGTACCGTATGCCCTACGACAAATATGTGGAGGAACATCCCCACTTGACAAGTTTCGTGGCATCGGTAAACGGCAACGATTTTCTTACAGACCCCACAGGAAGCAGACGCTTCCTGCCCTTTGAAGTGCTTTCTATAGATATTGAGAGAGCAAAAGCTATCTCGATGGACAATGTTTATGCGGAAGCCAAAGCCCTGTTAAAGTCAGGTTTTCGCTATTGGTTTGATGATGTCGAGATTGCCGAACTATATAGGGAGAGTGAGGACTTTCAAGTGCAGACCGCAGAAATGGAACTACTGCTACGCTGTTTTGAGAAACCAGCGGAGGATGAAAACTATTCGTTAATGACCACTACGGAGATACTCACTTATTTGGGTATTTATACTCACCAACCACTTGTTGCCAAGCGTATGGGCGAAGCCTTGAAGAAAGCAGGATACATAAAGGTGAGCAAACGAAGAAACGGAGGTAGCCCCATCTATGTCTACAAAATTAGGAAAATCTTGCCCTGCCCGCTCCTTAGAACTTGTAGTAGCCAAATGTAGTAGAATGTGTAGTATTGTCTTATACTACAAAGTAATACTGATTATCAATCACTTATCACAAAATAGTATGTAGTAAGAAGAAAGATGAAAAAGTTTGGAGGGGAAAAAGTTAGGAAAAGGGAAATTCATTCAAATGTAATCAAATATAATTCATACAATCGATTATAACTCAATCACTTAAATTATTCAAGCAATGAAAGAAGAAGATTTATCACTCATCAAGCGATACTCCATCGTGGAGTATCTTGAAAGGAAAGGTATCAAACCCATGCGCAGAACACCTTCCTATGCGCTGTACCGCTCACCACTCAGAGAGGAAACGCATCCGAGTTTTAAGGTGGACACGCAGAAGAATCTCTGGATAGACTATGCCGAAGGTAGGGGCGGAAGTATCATTGACCTCTGTATGCGCTTGGAGGGCTGCACACTCTTGGAAGCCATCCACCGCTTGGGGCAGAACGCTCCCGATAATACAGTATATAGTTCTCACAAAGACTTCTCACAAAACAATCTACAACCAACGATGGCTGCAAACGAGACAAGGAAACTGATAAGCATATCAGACACCCTACCGCCACATTTGCAGGAGTATCTTACAAAGGTACGCTGCATTGATTTGGAAAAGGCAAAGCCTTTCCTTAAATGTATCAGCTATGAGGTAAGGGGCAGGCGCTACCAAGCCATTGGCTTTGCCAACCTGTTGGGAGGATATGAGCTCCGAGACAATCACTCGTTCAAGGGAACGATAGCTCCGAAGGACATTACTCCTATATTCACCGACAAGATAATAAACCAAATACAGCCAACTTGTGTATTCGAGGGTTTTATGGATTTTCTTTCTTTTCTTTCAATGAAAGAAGAAGTAACAAATGCCTGTATTGTGCTAAACTCCGTGAGCAATACCGCCAAAGCAATTCGGTATATGAATGCGCAGGGAATATCTTTCATTCGTGCCTTCCTTGACAATGACGATGCAGGACGGAGGGCAACCAATGATTTCGTCAAGGCAGGTTTCAAGGTGGAGGATATGTCCCAATATTACAAGGACTTCAAAGACCTCAACGAGTTTCATGTCAGCCGTATGCGTAAACAGGAGCAGCAGAAAGCGCAGGAACGGACACGGATGTCGGTTACAGAACAAAATCAAAACATGAAATCAAAACAAGTCAAACATAAAATGAGATAAAAACATGGAAAAGCAAAAAGTCAGTAACGAGGGAATAGAGAATACCATCCATTCCACCAAGCAGTATTTTGGACTAAATCAGATAGAAAAATCGTCTGAACATATCATTGCCGAACTTCGGGCAAGGAAAGCAAGACTTATTCAAGAGTCTAACGAACAGGACACAGAGAACACTACGCACTCTGAACCTGCACAGCATACAGAGAGTGCAACCGTTCAAAGACGCATCAGTGCCAAGATGAGAAAGGAAACGCTTGAAGCCTACAAGCAAGCCTACCTTGCCCCAACAAAACTGAGCAACCGAAAGGCGGTCTATCTGAGCCGAGAAACGCAGGAGCGTGCCGACTTCATCGTGCGCAGGTTGGGCGACAGAGGTAGCAACCTTTCAAGTTTCGTGGAGAACATCGTGCGCATTCATTTGGAGGAGTATGGTGAGGACATAGAGAAGTGGAGAAAGCTGTGAGGCACAGGAAAAGGGGGCGAGGACTTTTGGGAAAAGGGGCTATTATTCCACTCAAAACCCTCAACCCTTTTTTAGAGAACATAACAACAGACATTTGTCAAACATACTGAATGATGGGAATACCACGAACGCAGTTAAACGTAGAATGCACAGCATTCACTTTCAAGCAGCAAAACGCCTTGTGCGTAAACGTTTCGTTAGCTGATATTGCAAGACGTCAGTTTGTATCCACAAACTGCTCTTGCTCCCCTCGTTAAATTATCGGGGAGAATAGACCGTAATCACTCCGTTCTCATCGGTCAGCGTTCAGGAATTAAGCAGCAATGAATCATCCATAATGATTAACTTTCAGAGAAACTTATATGAAGAAATACAGAAGAAAAGCTACCCGATGGCAGCAACAGGATAAAGAAGAACAGCGGATGAACAAAACGGAGTTCATCAAGGTAAGATGTACCAGTGAAGAGAAGAAGCGTATCAAATCAAGGGCGGAAAGCACGGGACGTAAGTTTTCCGATTACTGCCGTGAGATACTCCTAAATGGAGAGGTGGCAGCCGTTCCTAAGATGACCGACAATGAAAAGGAAGCCATTGCCATACTTCAGCATACAGGACGGTTCTATGGGCAGGTTTCCAACCTCATCAAGGTTAAGGATGAAAGGTGGGTACATATAACAAAGAACCTCTCGCTATGTGCCAAAGAAGCATTTAAGCGATTTTACGACCCGCATTTTCGTGTGGACGATGAGGTATATAAGGTCTTAAATCTAACAAGAAATGATAGGAAAATGTAAGGCGATAGCGCACGGCAGCACGGCTCTGGACTATATTTTCAGGGAAGGCAAACTCGGTAGTCGGCTTGCATTCCACAATCTTTGCAGCAGAGATCCAAAGACCATCTACGAGGAAATGAAAGTAGTCAGCGATTACAACAGCCGTTGCAGGAACAAGTTTCTCCGTATCGAAATCGGCATCGCACCGCAGGACGAGAAAAAGCTGTCTGTGTCCGAATATATGTGGATAGCCCATTTGTTTGCCAGGCGAATGGGACTTGACAACCACCAATGGGTGGCAGTAACGCACAAGGATACCGACAACAGGCACATTCATATCCTTGTCAACCGCATCAGTCTGTACGGAGAAGTCTATGATACCACCTTTGTGAGCAATAGGGCCGCAAAAGTGGCGGAGGAAATAAGCAGGGAGAAAAACTTGACTATCGCAAAGGAGGTCAAGGCAGAAAAGAAATATCAAAAGACAAAAGCAAGTCCAACGAGAGAGCAAACCAAGAAAGAGGTTCAGCAAATCTGTTATTCCTTGCTTGACAAGTACAAAGGAACAGGTATCACGGGACACTCCATGTTCCTTTACGAGTTGAACAAGAAGGGCATTATTATAGAGCGTATGAAGAACAAGCAGGGCAAGGTCTATGGCTTGAAGTTCTCATACGCAGGGCAATCCTTCAAGGCTTCCGAAATTGGCAGGGAATTCGGCTACCGTTCTTTGCAAAAGAATTTTGAACCAACTAACAAGGAAGAACCAAAGAAACCACATCAAACAGTACAAGAGCCGACAGAAAACAACAAACAGCCTGATACAGGCTATCAACTCGTATCCAAAAGCCGTTCCTCTATCTCACGAGACAATGACACACCACAAGTGCAGAATTCTATTAGTACAGTGGCAGACTCCATTGTTAGTGCAGCCGATGAAGTTGTGGAAGGGTTAGGCGATTTGATTACACCATCCGCACAGGGCGATGATTATGCCGAAGCAGCATGGCAGCGCAAGCTCAGATACCAAGCGAACAGAAAGAAACGAGGGAGAAAACTATAAGCCATACGAGTTTACAAAAAAACGCAAAACAAAGAATTTCTTAGCATAAACGCTTGTTATTCGGTAACAAAGTATTATCTTTGCAGACAGAATAAGAAGCGTTCTTTGTTAGGCAGAAAACAGCAAAGCCAAGTAGCTCGCTCGTTTCCAAATCGTTACCTATTCAGTTATACCAACAAGGTAACTTCTTTATTTCCAATTAGATACAATTTAATAATTATATTCTGCTGTAAGTTCCAAAACGAAGTGCAATAAAAGAGTAGCCCTCGCCGAGAGATGCAGACGTTCTCGAAGCGTAGCGAGAGGTTGTCTGCATCTCTCGGCGAGGAAAAAACAACCAGCAATACAAATAAAAAAAGGGAGACCTCTGTCTCCCCAAGATTAATTAACTTTGTATTGTGAAATATACTCAATTAACCTCGGAGCAAAGGTCGCAAATTTTCGCCTTACTCCAAAAGAAAACAGGGAGAAAAGAGTTTGCCGCAATCGTCGGCATCAGTCAGTCAACACTCTCACGTGAAATCAAACGCAACAGCACGCCATCGGGAAAGTATATTTGGACAAAGGCGGTCAGGAAACGGTTGCTGCCATACAAGGACTGCCTGAAGACCATTACAACAGACAACGGACCTGAATTTGCGGCACATAAGGATATTACCAAGTACTTAGGCGTGCCCGTGTACTTCGCCGATCCATTTTGCTCATGGCAAAAGGGAGCCATTGAGATACAAATAAACTAATCAGACAATATATACCGAAAAAGGATTCGTTTGAACATTACACAGACAAGAGAATTATGTCGATACAAAAGAAACTGAACGAAAGACCGAGAGAAAAATTAAACTTTTCTACACCAAAACGCGAGTTCTTCAAACACGTTTTGTAATTTTGTACTTGCTGGTTGACTCTGCGTCTCAAAACAAGCCAAAAGCATAATGCTAATTATATGTATAAATTTGATTTTGAAATTGATCGTTGGATATGTTCATATATAGCTGTTCCAGCTGAATATGTTCCGCCTGTTGACAACCCTTTTATTTTTTTTTAGAAAAGTATATGTGGTTGAGAGAAGAAATAGGATAATTGTCAAGGATTATTTTGGAGATATTTCTGTCATCTATGTTATACAAGGGAAAAATAAAGAAGCACTTTTTAACAGTACGTCCGTTTGGAGTCCTTCAGAATTCCCTGCTTTAATATCAACCGTATACTATATTCAAGAAAGACTAGATCCGATTAGCCATAATATAGCGAAGAATAAAACCATTAACTAAAAAGATAGATTATGAGAAAGATATTAGCTATAGTCGTTTTTTGTTTCATATCTCAAATATCGATGTTCTCTCAGGAGAAATACTCGGGACGAGTAATATCATCTGAAAATAGGAATCCGGTAGCTTTTGCTAATGTAGTAATATTAGCAAATGACTCTTCTTTTCTTGCAGGAGGAGTTACCGATGAAATGGGAGCATATTCTATTGAAATAGAAGAAGGGAAAAAACCTCAGTTGTTCAAAGTAACTTGTATCGGGTATGAAAGTCTGATTCAACCCTTGAATTTATATCCTCAAAAAGGAGCGAATATAGTTTTGAAAGTACATGCTGATCAACTGCAAGAAGTGACAGTCTTGGGAAAACGTAAAGCTTTCACTCTGAAAGATGGTTCATTTGTCGCCAATGTTTCAGTCATACCTTCACTAAAAAACAGCGGCTCTATTGACAATCTGATGAACAGCATCCCTTTTGTTCAAGGAGGAGGAGGAGTCTATTCCGTTTTAGGCACAGGTGGTAGTGCTACACTTTATCTTGACGGTCAAAAAGTGCAGGACGCCGGTATTCTACAGCGGTTGCGTTCCCAAGACATCGCAAGTGTTGAAGTCATTAACACGCCCGGAGTTCAGTACAAGGCATCCACTAAATCAATTATCAAAATAAATACCATCAAGAAACAAAACAGCACCAGTCTGTCTGCATCCCAATACGCTCTAATACAAAACAAGCTAAGCACATTTACAGGAGTCAATATTTCTCATAGCAACACACGGACTTATTGGAATTTCAATCTAGGTTATAGTCACACTGCCATGTCAAATCAGAATACTGATTACTATGCTTTGCAGAATAGTGAAGGTAATTTGTCTGAAACCTCAAGTTCATCAGACATCATCAACCGAAGTGATTTTCTTATCGGAGGATTAGGCTTGAATATATCGCCCACCAAAGAGACCAATATAGGTCTTATCTCTAACTTCAATATCGGGAATGCGAAATTTGACATTAGTTCAAATGGACTGAAACATTCCGAAAATGGAATTGAACTATTGAACACACCGTTTTCGTCGCGATTAAGAACAAGACCGTTCAAATCAACCTCGAGTTTGTATTATAATGGTAAGATTGGAAAAACAAGTGTGAATGTTACTGATGAGTTTCTCTTTGGAAGTGCCACCAAGACCTTTTCATACGATGAAACTTCTACTTCATCAACTGTAGAAACTTCCGGCGAACAGGGTTATGCTATGAACTCGGCAATGTTATCATTCCAGACACCTGTCAAGGGGATAAATTTGGGATATGGTGCTGAAATGACCGTCAGCTTCAACAAGAATAACCTTTTTAAGAATGAACAAGGAATAACCACCGATGTCATTAATTCCACAGTTAAGAACAGACAAACTCTTTGGGCGGCATTCTTTGACATGAGAGCCAGATGGAAAGAACTGACATTATATGCAGGCATTCGCTACGAATATGAAGCATCTTCATACATCCAGAATGGAATAAAGCAACTTTTTCATAAACCAACTCCTCATTTTCTAAGTCCGACTCTCTCTCTGTCTTATTCTGGGAAAGACCTTCGAACAACCTTGTCGTATAGGAGGAGTCTCAATCGACCTTCATACTCGTCCTTAAATAACTTTATAATCATCGAAAACCAATACATTTATCAGCAAGGGAATCCTTTCCTGCTTAACCAGACAAATGATGTCGTACAGCTCTTAGGTACATACAAGAAACTATCATTCAATGTAAGCTATAATTATATACAAAATACAGCAACGACTGCATTGACAAGACATGAATCCAAAGAAAATGTAGTCTTAAAACGAGTGATCAATATTCCCGATTATTCTATGATTTTCCTCAGCCTGAACTGGAAAGATTCATATGGTCCTTACTCTCCATTGATAGGAGTCAGCTTCCAAAAACAGTTTATAGAATACAATGGTGACTCTTTTGCTCGTCCAATGCTCAGACTCTCAACCGAGCACTATATAGACATGGGGAAAAATTGGCGTTCCGGGGTTTACGCCAGCTATTCAAGTAGGAATAATAATCTTTTCACGGATCTTTCTGATAGATGGAACTATCGTATTATGCTCTCAAAAAGCATCAAGAATTTTACATTTGATCTAAATTTTCAGAATTTATTCCTTGATAACAAACTCTACAGAGTGAGAGAAATGTCGGGTATTATTTCCAGGGAAATAGAAGCTCAGGATTTTTCAGGCATTAGTTTGAACATTTCATACCGCATTAATTCTGTTAAAGCCAGCTATAGAAATAAGATGACCAGCAATGAGAGCAAACGTTTTTGATACTTTCTTTCATAAGCGAATATACTCTTTTCGACAGTATGATTCGATGGATTGTAGTCCAACGTGTCTAAAAATAATAGCGAAATACTACAATAAAGATATTGAAATTGAAACCATCCGAAAGTGGTCCGGAATTGCACGAGATGGTGTCTCACTGTATGGATTAGACGCTGCAGCCAAGAGACTTGAGTTTGAAACGAATCCTGTATTGATATCTGCTCATGATTTGGTCCATTATTTTGAAGCACCATGTATTATTCACTGGAATCAAAAACATTTTATGGTTTGCTACAAGATTAGTTCCAACCATTTTTCTCCTGTATTCCATATTATTGATCCTGCACAGGGGCGTTGTAAATTCTCCATGAATGAGTTTCGTCGTTTCTTTGAGAATAGAGAGGGAAAAGGAGTTGTGTTATTTCTAACTCCAAGCGAGAGTTTCAAGCAAGAATCCACACAAAAAAACAAACCTGTATGGAGTTCTTCTCGCAAGTTCCAAAACGAAGTGCAATAAAAGAGTTCCCCTCGCCGACAGAAAAGTTGAACTTTTCTACACCCAAACGCAAATTCTTCAAACACGTTTTGTAATTTTGCACTTACAGGTTGACTCTGCGAACAACGCACACAAAAATAAGCGAAACGAAAATAGCCTATCGCCGTCTTTTGCTCTCTTTTAGACTTAAGACGGTAAGCCCACTCAAGTGGCAGGCTTACCACACTTGTTCCCCAACATTACATACAAACAGAAAATGCAAGCGCGGCATAAAGTGCACCCACCAAGTGACGCAATGGCTTGTGTCAATAAAAAATCATAAAAACAGCCCCCTTTCAACAGTGCCTTTTAGAACCGTTTTTATTGTTCCAGCACTCCTCTCCCACCAATCATGGCACGTGATCCACACACCGCGCAATGCCATTGATGTTTATTCACACCCTATATAGGCCTTTATCGCCACGTGTTTAAGGCCTCTTCACCACGTGTTTAAGGCCTAATGGCATGACCATTAGGCATTAAACACAACACACGACGCCAACAATCAAGACAAAACCAAACTATATAAACGCATACAAACCTGATTGACAACGAAGTAGCGAAAACGTAGATTTTGGCCGTTTTTATCAACAACAGGCTTCTATTTTTTAAATACGCTCTGTATTTTAAACCTTATGTCATTTTTTTTCAATCACAATAATTTGTTCCATGCCCCAAAAGCATACCAGCTTCTATATGTCAAACCTCCATGCGCTTTTTGTCATTTCATCGTCTATTGGCAGTACATGGCCAATAGACACGCCATCTCTTCAAACCAACAGATAGGCTGAAGATACTAACTTGATGATGGCGGCGGCTAATGTTGGATACCGGTTTATAACGCTGGGCAAGCGATGAGTGGAAAAAACAATGGTTAAAATTTGGGACTTTCAAAATTAATCATTAATTTTGCACTTGCTTTAACACAAAGTCTTGGTGCCTTGTCCGAACGGTCAGGTAACGGTCTGCAAAACCGTTCAAGGCGGTTCGACTCCGCCAGGCACCTCCAACGGGAATCCAACTATTGGATTTCCGTTTTTTTATCAACACCACCCCTATAAAAGAAAACGCAAGAACGCCATAAAAATGACATTCTTGCGACTATAATTTTATCTGGGTTAAATCTGGCAATAGCTTTACAGCTCTATGCGCTTACTGGCTTGTTGGTACAATTTCTTGCGGAATGGCTGTGGAAATCCCGGACGTTCCACGCGTGCGCCAGTACCCTCCGGGGTGCGCTTGAATTGTCCATTCACCTCTGGCTTGACAACCATGTCATTGTATTTGACAATGAGATAGTAAGCCAAACGCTGCCAACGGCTCAACATTTGAGCAGCCTTGGCGTTGCTATAGTCATTGAGGTATTTGATAGCGGCACGGGGATTGTCCTTATACAACGCCACAGCTTTGTCCTCAACGGATTTTTGAACGGCAAAATAACTTTGCTCAAGCGAGTCGCGCACGGCCTTCAAACTGGGGAACATGAGCGAATAGCGTGGATAAACCATGTTGCTCACCCAGTTGCAAACCCAAAAAGCATTGTCCATAGAGAATGTGACAGCGTCGGCGCCCGGCGTGTTGTAACACTTGGGTTGCACGGTGTTACCACAATAAACTGGAGTGTAAGCCACCATGTTGCCGTCATCGTTGCCAAACCAAAGCACACCACCTATCTCGCGAGGAAGCCAGCCGCGCATCTGGGACACATAGCTAAAGGCTGTTTGTTGCGTGCTGGTAGGACGCTCGTTGAAGCATTTTTTCCCGTCAACCTCATAGAACAGGGGAGTTGGCCGATATGGCATTTGCCAAATACCGCCACCTATATCAGCACTGTCAAGTGCCATTGGCGTGCCCTCGTAATGGTCGCGCATGGCCGTCTCAAGATCTTGCACGCTGAGTTTGCGGTCGGGGACTATCCACAAAGGCATGTCCTCGGCATTCTCGTCCTTGCCTAAAGCCCACGGTAAATAACGGTCCATACCCTTGACAAAACGATTGTAAAAAGACCACACACGAGCGTCGCAGATGCGCCGTCCAGAGAAGTCGGGCTTGGCATAGGCCATTTTCCAGCTGAAATCGGCATCCTTGCCCTTGTACCACCCTTTTTTGCGAGCAAAGCTAACCACATCTTTGGAATACATCACGTTGGCCTTGTCTTTCATGTCAAACTTGCCTATACGGCTCTGGTTGGCATGTCCGCAGATGGCATTGTCGGGTATGCGGAGCGCCACCCAAACCACACTCTTGGAGTTAGGGCCCTTGCCCATCATCTCCATAATCCACGCTTCGTTGGGATCGCATATAGTGAAGGTCTCACCACTGGAGTAATAACCATAAGTCTCGGCCAATGTAGTCATCACCTTGATGGCCTCTCTCGCTGTCTTTGAACGTTGCAAAGCAAGATAGATGAGAGAACCGTAATCGATAAGACCAGAAGGATCGACCATCTCCTCACGACCTCCATAGGTAGTCTCACCAATGGTAACCTGATACTCATTGATGTTGCCTATGACATTATAAGTTTCTGAAGCCTCTGGAATTTCGCCAAGATACTTTTGTGTATCCCAATCCACGATTTTCCGCATCTCGCCCTTGGCGTGCTTGCCAGCAGGATAATGACATAAGCCTATGAACATGCCATAGTCGTCAGCATTGTAGGTACACATCACCGAGCCATCGGCAGAGGCCTTCTTGCCAACGATAAAATTGGTACAGGCCGATGCATAAGAGACAACGGCGAGCATAGCTACTGTTAATAAATATTTTTTCATAGTGTATTGTAGGTTAAATAATTATTAGTTGTACAAAATAATATTTGCTATCGAAAATTTCGCTCGGAAAGGGAGGCTGACCGTTTAGCTTGTCGTGCAGAGCGCATACTTTGCGAGTCGCGACTCAAACTGTCGTATGGCAAAGATGGCGAAGGCTCCGCCCCTTTGGTTTTACGCTTGGTAACTCTGCATCTAAACAAGTGTATATGGCTCACGCTCATGAGTTGCATAGTGGTCATGGACGAACCCTCCAGTCTGTTTTTATTGAGAAGGAAAAAACCTACTATCCGCTTGATACCCAATGTGTCGTTGTCTGCGATGGAGAGCGATTGCGTCGAGGATGAGGAAAGGTGGAGCACATTGGACGCGACACTGTCGTTTTTATACACCACTGACATGTTCACAATACCATCCCGTACACCATCTTGAAAGATAAAATCCGTATTGCAAGCAAGCACAAAAGAGTCTCCTTTGCGAAACGTTGAGTCTGGAGAATAAGTAAACGTATAAATATTATAAGGCGAGAAAGGTATTAATGCGAGAGAAGTCTCACCCTGCCAAATATCCACAGTGTCGCCAGAGGCACTTGCTCTCCCAAGTCCAGCCAAAGCACTTTCAGATGACCCTAACTCTCGAGCTTTGTCCTCCATACGCTCTGCCAAACGTTTATATATGTCTTGAAGCCTACCCGTATGGCGCATGTAATAAACCATCGAAGAGTCAAAATCTGCTTCGTTGATACCATATTTCTTCAATACGGCAGCACGATAAGCCATAAGATTAGCGTCATAATTATTATCATCTTGACGTGCCATGGCTTCTGCCAAATGAAAATCGTAGAGCAAATTTTCCATCTCTTTTTCCGAAAGATACTTTGAAGGCACAGACGGTTTGCACCCCAAGAACAGCCCCATTGCGAATAGAGCTATGACTAAGACGAATGTCGCTCCACGCTGTTTCATACTTATTCTTCTGAGCCTATGGTTTGATTGGGTGCGCTTTCTGCCGTATCAGGATTGGCCTTGGTGTCAAAGTCCTTTCGGCAAAACAGCAGCAAGCAAATGACTCCCACCGTAATGCAGGCGTCGGCAAAATTGAATACCGGCGAGAAAAACACGAAATCATTGCCTCCAAAGAAAGGAACCCAGTTTGGCCAAGTGGTTTGAATGATCGGAAAATAAAACATATCGACAACTTTTCCCATCAGGAAAGATGAATATCCTGAGCCGAAAGGCACAAAATAAGAGATATAATAGGGAGACGATGCTGAAAAAATAAGACCATAAAACATGGAGTCGAAGATGTTGCCAGCGGCCCCGGCCACGATCATAGAAAGGAAAATAATATAGCGTGTCCGGGCTTGCCGTCTCACCATGCGCCATATATACCATCCTATTGCACTTATGGCGATGATGCGGAGAAGGCTCAAAGCAAGCTTGTTGATAAACGTCATGCCGTACGCCATGCCGTTGTTTTCAATGAAATAAATGTAAAACCAATCGGCCACATGAATGGATTCGCCCAATGACATGCTGGTCTTGACCTCTATTTTAATGAGTTGGTCTATGACAAGGATCGCTATTATCAGTATCCAAGCCATTCGGCCATCAGTCATAAAAGTCTTTTTTTTCTTCATGGTTTTATTTATTTCTTGCGTTCTTGGAAGCCACGCTGAGCGTAGCATGAGGCACCACGCGAAGTCGTTCTTTTGGTATTAACTCACCAGTAATACGGTCTATTCCGTAGGTCTTGTTCTGAATTCTAACAAGCGCGGCCTCCAATCCTTGGATAAACTTTTGTTGACGCTGGGCCGTTTGAATAAGATTTTCACGCTCGATGACCTGCGTTCCCTCCTCTATAATCTTATAGGTTGGGGCCGTATCATCGTCATTATTACTATCAGCATTCATCAACTGGCGCATGGCATCGTTGTAAATGCTTCTCGCTATCTTAAGCTTATCATTGATAATTCCACGAAACTCTTCAAGATCTTCGTCAGAATAACGTGCTTTTATTTCCATAAAGACAAATAAAATAATATGTTTTGTCAGCACAGTCGTAACATGGACCATACTGGCAAACACTAGGTTAAAGTTGTATTTTCTTGATTGTTATATTCAATTTGAAGCTGTCAAAATCGACCTCATCCCCGTCATTGTCAGCAATTAAGATTTCGTTGGCCAACACTTGGGATTTGATATAATCGGCGTGAGCGTGGATGGCAACGTCGGTTTCGGTGTTCGGGGCGACAACGACACTGATGCGGTCGGTGATTTCCAAGCCCGCTTCCTTTCGCATGTTCTGTATGCGGTTGATGAGCTCGCGAGCCATTCCTTCTTGCCGGAGAGCCTCAGTAAGCTCCACTTCGAGTGCGACGGTAAGATTTCCCTCATTGCTTACCAACCATCCGGGAACGTCCTCGGATATGATTTCGACATCCGCGACATCTACGGTCACGACCTTTCCGTCCAACTCAAAACTGTAACGTCCCTGTCTCTCGAACTGGGATATCTCATCTTGTGTCAGCACACCCATCTTCGAGGCTACACCTTTCATGTCTTTGCCAAACTTCTTTCCCATCACTCGGAAATTGCATTTCACTCGCTTGACCAAAATACCTTGCCCCTCAGCAAACTTCAACTCTTTCACGTTCACTTCATGGATGATCAACTCTTTCACGGCCTCGATATGTTCACGCTGTTCTTTGTCCACGGCGGGAATTAATATTTGCTGCAGCGGCTGGCGAACTTTGACATTGACTTTACGACGCAAAGCCAATACCATGGAGGTGATCTTTTGGGCCAAATCCATACGTTTCTCTAAGTCAAGGTCTATGAAACCTTCATTCACTTCCGGGAAATTATCAAGATGCACGGATGCCATCCCGCCGCCTAAATCATGGTAAAGCTGATCCGCATAAAACGGAGCGAACGGCGCCAGCAATTTAGATACAGTCAGCAAACAAGTATAAAGCGTGTCGTAAGCCGCGAGTTTGTCCGCGCTCATCTCCTTGCCCCAAAAACGTTTACGATTTAATCTCACATACCAATTGCTCAAATCGTTGTTCACGAAGTTGTCTATCAATCGTCCTGCACGGGTAGGATCATAGTTGTCAAGCTCGGATTCCACATTCTTGACCAACGTGTTCAGGCACGAAAGAATCCATAAGTCTATCTCCTTCAAGCCCTCTCTGCGCTCCGTGAGCATATGCAAGCCACTGTCTACGCCATAGTGGTCAACGTTGGCATAGAGCGCGAAAAAACTGTAGGTATTATACAACGTACCAAAGAATTTGCGTCTTACCTCATCAACTCCGTTAGCGTCGAACTTTAGGTTATCCCACGGCTCGCTGTTGGTCATCATGTAAAAACGTACAGCATCGGCGCCATACTTGTCTATCATCTCAAACGGATTGGTCACGTTGCCCACGTGCTTACTCATTTTGTTGCCCTTGGAGTCAAGCACAAGCCCCGTTGAAATGACATTCTTAAAAGCCACCGTGTCGAACACCATCGTGGCAATGGCATGCAGTGTGAAGAACCATCCACGCGTCTGGTCCACACCCTCATTGATAAAATCAGCTGGGAAAAACGCAGGAGGAATGGGTATTCCCTCATAGGTACTATGCACAAGTAAGCGTCGATAAGCATCCTCGCTCATACCAACTCTCTTCAACCCCTCTGCGTTGATGGCTCCCTCGAACGGATAATGTTGCTGGGCGTATGGCATAGACCCACTGTCAAACCACACGTCTATCAAGTCGGTTTCACGTCTCATGGGCTTACCTTCATCGGTAACCAAAACTATATAGTCAATGTAAGGGCGGTGGAGGTCAATCTTGTCATAGTTCTCTTGAGAGTAATCGCCAGGCACAAATCCTCTCTCCTTGAGGGGATTGCTTTTCATCACGCCAACAGCGACAGATTTTTCTATCTCATTATATAGTTCTTCTACAGAGCCTATACACTTCTCATTGCGGTTCTCGTCACGCCATATAGGCAATGGCGTGCCCCAAAAGCGCGAGCGAGACAAGTTCCAGTCGTTCAAATTTTCCAACCAATTGCCAAAGCGTCCGGTACCCGTTGATTCCGGTTGCCATCGTATGGTCTTGTTCAGTTCAACCATACGGTCCTTTTTAGCCGTGTCTCTTATAAACCAACTGTCAAGTGGGTAATAAAGTATAGGTTTGTCCGTACGCCAACAGTGAGGGTAATTATGAACGTGCTTCTCTATTTTGAAGGCCGTTCCCTCCTGCTTCATCTCCATGCAAATAACAATGTTCAGATCCTCTGCTTTCTCAGACGCCTTCGCATCCCAAACGCCATTCTTATTAAATTTGGGGTCGTAGGCGTTCTTTACATAGTCTCCGGCATGCCTATTATACGCGTCAATATCCACGCATTGCTTTACAAAATTTTGATCAAGCTCGTCAAGTTTATAATATTTTCCTTGCATGTCAACCATAGGACGGGTTGCGCCTTTCTGAGAAACCAAGCACAATCCTGGTATCCCTGCGTCTTTGGCAACCTTAGCATCGTCAGCGCCAAAAGTTGGAGCGATATGCACAATACCAGTTCCATCCTCTGTCGTCACATAGTCGCCAAGTATCACGCGAAACGCCTTGTCACTCATTTCGACAAAATTATCACGGCCCTCTTGGCTTACAAATAGTTTCTCTGGATGTTTTGATGTATAGTCCTTTACAAACTGTGGCGCAAAATCATCAACTTTCTCACACGGTTTAACCCACGGCATGAGTTGCTCATATTGCATCCCCTCGAGCTCCGTGCCTTTCAATCGATCGATAATTTTCCACGGACAGAGCTTCTTATCCTTGTCAAAGGGCGGCAGCTTTCCTTCCTTGCACTCTTGCTTAGCATCCAAATAGCCAGCGATTCTGGCTTCTGCCATAACTACCGTTACAGGTGCGCCATCATACGGATTGTAAGTTTGCACGACCACATAATCAATTTTTGGGCCTACGCAGAGAGCTGTGTTCGATGGCAATGTCCATGGTGTGGTAGTCCATGCTATAAAATAAGGTTTACCATGTTCGCACCATTCGTTTTTTGGATTTTTTATCAAGAATTGTGCTGTTACCGTTGTATCTTTCACGTCACGATAGCATCCCGGCTGATTCAGTTCATGGCTTGACAAACCTGTGCCAGCCGCAGGAGAATAGGGTTGTATCGTATATCCTTTGTATAGCAGGCCTTTGTTATACAGCTGCTTCAGCAGCCACCAAAGGGTCTCTATATATTTGTTATCATAGGTTATATAAGGATTATCCAAATCGACGAAATATCCCATTTTCTCCGTAAGTTCTCGCCACTCAGCGGTAAACTTCATCACGTTCTTGCGGCAGCGTTGGTTATAATCCTCCACCGAGATATATTTGTCGGACGATTTGTTGTCGATATCCTTTTTTGTAATTCCAAGTTCTTTCTCGACACCCAGTTCCACAGGCAATCCGTGAGTATCCCACCCCGCCTTACGTTTCACCTCAAAGCCACGCATGGTCTTGTAGCGGTTAAAAGTATCCTTGATGGCGCGCGCCAACACGTGATGAATGCCTGGATGTCCGTTTGCAGAAGGCGGTCCTTCGAAGAATATAAATGGGGTACATCCTTTTCGCTCGTCAATACTTCTGTGAAAAATATTGTTTCGTTCCCACTCTTGGAGCACCACCTCATTTGTTTTATTCAAGTCTAAACCTGTATATTCGGCAAACTTTTTAGTCATAATTTATCTTACTTTTCCTTATTATAAATTTTGCGCAAAGATAGCAAAAAAATATATATTCTACAAATTTTTAACTACCTTTGCAACAAAATCACAACTCCATGAATATCAACCAAGCCCAATACGTCATCTCAGCGCCCACGGTGTCTAAATGTCCCCAAGACACCAAACCTGAGTTTGCGTTCATCGGTCGAAGCAATGTAGGCAAATCCAGCCTTATCAACATGCTGTGCAATCACAAAGGTTTGGCCAAGACCTCGGCCACACCAGGAAAAACGTTGCTCATAAATCATTTTGTCATCAACAAGGAATGGTACATTGTAGACCTGCCTGGCTATGGCTATGCCAAGCGTTCGAAGACAGTAATAGATCAGTTAGACAACATGATACGTTCCTATATTTTGCAACGTAGACAATTAGCAAACGTCTTTGTTCTAATAGATATTCGCCATGAACAACAGAAAATTGATCGAGAATTCATTGATTGGTTAGGAATTAGTGGCATTCCTTTTTCCATCATTTTCACCAAAGCCGACAAGATTGGACGAGTTAAAGCACAGGAAAACGCAAATAAATGGATGAACGCTTTACTTGACACTTGGGAGACTTTACCACCTTATTTTATCACCAGTTCTGAGAAGAAAACTGGCCGAGAGGATGTGCTCGACTATATAGAAAAGGTGTTAAAAGAAATAGAAGAACAAGGTAAACAGGCATGACACCTTTTTTAGATGTACAAAATCTCACCAAAACGTTTGGGGCTTTAGTGCTTCTTCAAGATATAAACTTTTCCGTGGGCGAAGGGCAAAAGGTTGGTCTCATCGCTAAAAATGGCACTGGAAAATCCACTCTTTTAGAAATTCTTGCTGGACACGAAAGTTATGACGACGGTAAGATTATTTTTAGAAATAACATTAGATTGAGTTTCTTGGAGCAAACTCCAAAGTTTGATCCAGACGAGCGTGTCATTGACGCGTGTTTCAACCATCAAGGAGACGAAGAACGGTTGTTAAGGGCTAAGCAGATATTAACACAACTTCATATCTTCGATTTGGACCAACCCATGCGTCAACTGAGTGGCGGACAGCAAAAAAGAGTGGCGCTCGCCAACGTCCTGATCACCCAGCCCGACTTTCTCATTCTTGACGAACCCACCAATCATCTCGACCTCGACATGATTGTTTGGCTTGAGAATTATCTCTCGCGCTCTACGCTCACGCTTCTCATGGTGACCCACGACCGATATTTTCTTGACCACGTATGCAATGTGATCATTGAGCTTGACGACCGAAATATCTACACCTACCGTGGTAATTACGCCTATTATTTGGACAAGAGGCAAGAGCGCATTGACAATCAGCGCAGCGAAATTCAACGAGCTAACAATTTGTATCGCAAAGAGCTTGAATGGATGCGCCGCATGCCTCAAGCACGAGGGCACAAAGCCCGATACCGCGAAGAGGCCTTTTATGAATTGCAATCTAAAGCTAATCAGCGCATACAAGACCGACAACTTAGGCTCAAAGCCAGCAACGTGTACATAGGGTCTAAAATCTTTGAATGTCAGTATGTTTCAAAAAAATTTGCAGACAGCGATGGCAACGAGAAGATTATCTTAGACAATTTTTATTACAACTTTGCCCGTTTCGAGAAGATGGGCATCGTGGGAGCTAACGGAACAGGCAAGTCCACCTTTGTCAAAATGCTCCTCGGCCTTGTGCCACCCGATGGCGGTCGCTTTGACATTGGGCAGACCGTACGCTTCGGCTATTTCTCACAAGAGGGGTTGACATTCGATGATGACGACAAAGTGATAGACGCCGTGACCAACATCGCAGATGTCATAGACCTCGGTGGAGGACGCAAGATGACGGCCTCCCAGTTCCTTAATTATTTTATGTTCGAACCTGAGCAGCAGCACAATTACATCTATAAGCTCAGCGGCGGCGAGCGACGCAAACTGTATCTATGCACCGTGCTGATGCGAAACCCCAACTTTCTCGTTCTCGACGAACCTACAAACGACCTTGATATCCAAACACTGCAGGTCTTAGAGGAGTATCTGCAAGATTTTCCCGGCTGTGTCATCATTGTCAGCCACGACCGTTATTTCATGGATAAGGTTGTAGATCACCTCTTGGTGTTCGAGGGAGAGGGTCGCGTCACCGACTTCCCGGGCAACTATACACAGTATCGAGAATGGTGTTCTCTCAAATCAAAACAAGAAAAAAACAAAAGGCAGGACGACAAAAATAATGCAGACAGCAAACCCTCCAAAAACTATCACAATGACACCCGCAAGCGTATGTCATACAAGGAAAAGCGCGAGTTCGAACAACTTTCCAAAGATATTGACAGCTTGGAGGCAGAGCAAAAGGCCCTTGAAGACGCGCTATGCAGCGGTAAGCTGTCTGTTGAGGAGCTAACTGAAAAAAGCAAGCGATTGCCACTCCTCAAGCAAGAACTTGATGACAAAGAGATGCGATGGTTAGAACTCAGCGAGTTGGCTTAGCCAGTCGCTGCTTTGGCACGTCGCACCGTTTTCTCCTTCCATCTTTATGAGTACAAATTGTCACAACCTTTTTTACTATTCACATGTGATTAGTATATTCCATACAGCCATGACATGGCAGAACGTTCCCAACAACACAAAAAAGTGGAATACCGTATGCATGTATCTTCGTTTGTGCAAGGTGTAGAAAAGGGCACCTGTTATATACGCCACTCCCTCCCCTACTAACCATCCTATGGTCTGCTCGTTAACAGCGCGGAGCAAAGGGCCGAAAGCTACCAAAACACTAAGGCCCATTGCCACATAACACAGCGTCTCGAAATTACTATGCCTCTTCAACCCGCCAAGGGCGTAAAAGGTTCCCGCCACGGCACATAGGCAAACAAAAACAAACAAACCAACACCCCAATGTCCCTGCGAACGAAGCGCTATCAGCGTCACCGGAGCATAAGAACCGGCAATATGCCAATATATCGCCACATGATCCCAATACCTGAAACGACTTTTCCACGGCGAGTTTGGCGCCATAGCGTGATAAATCGTGCTGGCCAAATAAGAATTGAGCATACCAAACAAATAGAATAACACGCTGGCAATCGCCATCGTGTCGTATGCGCCCACACATTTTTTCAAAAACATAACGCCAACCACCATGCCCAACACAATACCAGCGGCATGGCTCCAAGCATTCCATCTATCTTCGGTTGAAGTATAGAAAAAAGTGTCGTTCCCTTCAGACATAGTCCACCACAAGTTCACTCAAGATAATGCTTCTGTCAATCAAAAGCCCAAAACATCATCCACCAATATCACAATGTGACGACCGGCTGGATGCGACATGCGTTGTATGCAGATATAATTGCAGATGCTATCAGGCGAAAGACAGTTGTGGCAAGTGCCATCTGATTGGCATGGTGTATTAAAGCCAAAACGCGACATGTTTGTCGGCGCAGCCGTAGAGCGAGCCCGCTTCATCGCCGCGTCGGTGTCCTGGCATATTTTGTTCAATCCCACCACATAGATTACATGCTTTGAGCCCCATACTTGGGCGGCCAAACGATTGCCATTACCATCAATATTCACGACTACTCCATCCTCGCTCATCGCATTGACACTTGAGAGGTAGTAATCACATTCAAATGCTTTACGGTAAACACGAAACTTGTCTTCTGGTGTCGTTACATCATCGCGGTCATAAACTTTGTATTCGCCATTCTTTAGCATATGGGTTATACCTGTTGATCTTATAGTGACCGACCCTCCCCAGCTCACCGAGCTGCCCACGGGTATCAACTGCCTGACTCGATCAAGCAAGTCGTTCGTGTTTTTGCAAAAATAAGCCTCGTAATGGCGTTTTTTTAAGTTTTGGATAAGCTTTTGAGCCAAAAGCTCATTCCTTTTTTCTTTTGCATTCACAATATTTGTATTGTTTAGTTTTTAAAACCCGTTTTCTAATGCTATGCCCTTAACACCAATGACGGTCATCTACGCTATTTTTCTTATACCATCGATATAATCTTCTTGGGTAATTGTTTAAATATAAAAGCTATATTTTCCCTTGGTGACAATAAAATGGTTCGCCCATAGTGTTTTACCTTGATAGCAAACACCTCGCAATTATATTTCCACCCGGAACGCACAGCGTTCTTGCGGCCATATTTTCCAAAGTTTCCTCGTTTAAAAACAATACGCATAAAAAATTCCACGTATTTATTTTCCTCGTTTCCTTTAGGCAGTATAAGCTTGCTATCGTCTAATCCAAGATATTTGTTTAAGATGAATTCTATAACATGAAACGCTTTCTCAAAATTCAACCTTCGAAGAATGGTGACGACGCGCTTCTTTTGTTCCGCATCCAAATCCATCTGCTTCATAATCATTGCGACATCGCAAAATTGCCGCAAACCCACACCTATCTCTATAAGGTGATGGTAGAGATGCAAGAACGTATATACCAAATTCAACGTTTCATCCAGTATGGGAACCCTTACATCATCTATGTATCGATAAGATAACGAAGAAGTGTCTATCATCCGGTCAAACTCCTTCTGATTGCGAGAAGATGAAAATTTCATGAGGCAATAGTGCATTTCAAATATCACACCATGGTGCTCAAAACTTATATGTTGCTCATCCTCCTCACATCTTTTTATAGTTATTTGCCACTCCTTCTCAATAAGCGTAACAACCTCTTCAAAATATTCTGGGAAAACATAGAAGTCTATATCACCGCATGTTCGCACTTCTGGATGTGGATAAAGCATGGCTAAGGTTTGTCCTTTTACCAAAAAATATTTCACATCTCGACCTGACAGCATTGTACAGAGTGCTTTCACCTCATTGTTAATATTCCTATTTGCTTTTACTATACTGCCAGATACCGATAACAACCGAGCTGCATCGACAACGCCCAAGCTTACATTGTTTTGCATAAATGCAGACGACACCAAGCCCTCTACCGTCTGCTTTCGAGCCATAGCCATCAATTTTTGGAACTTGTCATGGTCTATTGACATTCCACTGGGTAGTTCTTCTTGCCACAGTTCCGACCTAATCAACTTAAAAAACAGTTCCTTCAAGCTCATAATACATACTTAAGACTTTTTGCTATCATCTTCTAAGACAAAATGTCGTTTGTCTGGCTCATATTCTGGCACGATCCTTTTCAACTCATGGACAATATCCATGTCATGAAAAGTATAGGCCACCTCAATAAGTTTATATATCTGTTTTTCAACCTCGACGAAGTCATATTCTCTCACTTTGGCTATCCGGATCTTCTCGTGGAAGCTCGGCAGACTGTTTTCAGCCCCTGCCAACACCTCTTCATAAAGTTTTTCGCCCGGTCTCAAACCCACGTATTTTATCTCCACACCTTGAACGCCACTCAGCTTAATCATTCGCTTGGCCAAATCGGCAATGCGCACGGGCTGTCCCATGTCGAACACAAATATCTGTCCACCTTTGCCGTGCGTTCCAGCCTCCAACACAAGTTTGCAAGCCTCAGATATGAGCATGAAGAAACGTATGATGTTGGGGTCGGTCACGGTGACAGGGCCACCAGCCTTGATTTGTTTTTCAAAAAGAGGAATGACAGAACCATTTGAACCTAACACATTGCCAAACCGCGTGGTCACAAACTGCGTGCAGGCAACGCGACCTTTGCCGTCTTTGACATGCCCGGCGCTCACAGCCTCACTCAAACTCTGGCAATAAATCTCACAAATGCGTTTCGAGCATCCCATCACGTTTGTGGGGTTGACAGCCTTGTCGGTAGAAATCATCACAAATTTCTTCACCCCATACTTCACGCTTAGATCCGCGATTATCTTGGTTCCGTTTACATTATTGTATATAGCCTCACTCGGATTATCCTCCATCATAGGCACATGCTTATAGGCCGCGGCATGAAAAAGATAGTCGGGCATGTACTTGGCAAAGATGTGTTCCATTCGTTCTCTCTGCGTTATGCTCACCACGATAGTCTCACAGGGTATATTCGGGAAACACCTCGCCATCATCAACCGAATGTCATGCTGCGGCGTCTCAGCCTGATCCACAAGAACGAGGTGGGCAGGATGAAAAGACGCTATCTGCCTCACCATCTCCGAGCCGATACTTCCTGCCGAACCGGTAATCATCACTCGTTTGTCTTTCAACATGTCACCTATGGCATTCATGTCGACTTCTATCTCACTTCTCGGCAAAAGATCTTCTATCTTGATTTCGTTGAGTTGTACAGACTGAAGGTCGTCACCATCTTTCCACTCTTGTGATTCTGGTACTATATAGATATGCACCCCATTGTTGATGAGTAAATCTTGCAGTTTGGTATCCTCCCTAAAACGGCTGGTCTGCAACGGAGATACCAACACGGCCTGAATATTTTGATCTATCAGCACCTCCTCAAGCCGCTCATTAGGTTGATAGATATTGACACCCATCATTGTTTGTCCACGATACCTGTTGTCGTGCATGATAAAACCTTTCAACTGGAACTTTGAAGGTTTGGAGTTTCTTATCATCTTGGCCAATGCCGCACCACCCTCTTGCACGCCATATACCAACGCTCTAACGCCTTTGTCACTACTGAAGGCTACATCATAAAGTGTCTTGATAAATATGCGCAGCCCCCACATCATGATCGTGGCAATAAAATACATGAGAAAAATCTGGCGGCCTTGTAATCGCACGAAGTTCATTTCCCAGTTGTAAATGGCATAATGGGCCACCTCTGCAATGGCACAACTCATAGCCATGGCGTAGGCCACACGCTGCAAATCAACAAACGATGAGTACCTGAGAATGCCACTATAGGTGCGAAAAACGCGAAAACCTATCAGGTTGAAACACATATAAACCAAGATGGTCTTGGATAAGATGGTTATATTTCCAAGCGTTACAGCACCGTGATAATATAACCAAAAAACCAAAATGCCTGATATGTAACAAATCAAACAGTCGAGTATAAGAATGCTCCAATAGGGCAAGGCATTCTTTGAGAAATACCAATTTGCTATCTTATTGTATACGTTCATAATCATTAGATTATATGGTATCAAGGCCACGCCACTTCCACAGAGACGTCAAACCTTATATCATAGAAACCATTTAAAAGCCGTTGACAAAAACCGCTTAAATTACTGCTTGCATTGGCATATAGCCGTACACCAATATTTCCAATTATTGCTGTCCGGTAAAACTCAAAAGAGCATAAATATCCTCCCCGAAGCCCAGTAAAATTGGACTTCGGGGTTTATTTTTTCAAAAGTAAGCCCC
>NZ_QENY01000027.1 GCF_003096815.1 Hallella colorans | reverse complement strand
AATAATAAAAAAAAGTTCGGGTCGAAGAAACGAAAAATCCTTAAAGGTTGAGAATCGGGTTGCCCAGAATAATATTTTGAATTATAAACAGCAGGAAAAATGGAAAGGAAACTTATTTACTTAGCATATCAAACAGATGCTTGGCACTCTGTCGAGACAAGGAAACTTGTTTACATTGGTGAGAATTTGGAAGAAACCATCCGTAAGATGGTAGATTTCCTTTCATTAACCGAGGAAGATGTGAAACAGCTTAGACAGTGGAGACAGACCTCATGTAACAATAGGGACTTTGAAGTTATGATTGAACGCCAGTTCGTAAATGACTTTACCGTTTAATTCAAAACAACAAAAGATTATGAAAAAAGAAAAACAAAGGAAGAAGATGAGCTACAAGGCAAAAGCAAGAGTAAAGGTTATTACCGAAGCGGGCAAATGGTATTTGGCCGAGATTAAGGGACTCAAAGAGGGAACTATTGTTGAGGGTATATACAACCCTCTGAACAGGGCGTTCGACTTCTACTGGAACGGTGAGGGGGCAATGCTTTGGATTGGCGAGAATGGAGAATTGATAGACGAATAATTGGATAATTAAAAATAAGACACAATGAACATTTTTACAAATAATGCAGATTTCTACCCAACTCCTGACGAGGTGATAAACACAATGATGATGGGAGAGAATTTTATCGGGAAGACAATCCTTGAGCCTTCGGCAGGGAAAGGAAATATTGTTGACTGGCTCAAAAAGAATGGAGCAGGAAAGGTTATTGCTTGTGAAAAGGACGCTAACCTCAAAAAACTTCTGAACGGAAAATGCGAAATGATTGCGGATGACTTCCTGACCGTTTCTTCAGAACAGATCAGCCATGTAGACTATATTGTAATGAATCCTCCTTTTTCAGAAGGAGCAAAACATATTCTTCATGCGTTTGAGATTGCTCCAGCAGGATGTACCATCATTGCCTTATGTAACAGCGAAAGCATAAATCAAGGATGGGAACGGAATACAACCAAGGAGAAATTGAAAGAAACAATTGATCTTTATGGGTGCGAGGAATTCTTAGGTAGAGTTTTTGATAATGCAGAACGAAAGACGAATGTCAATGTGAGTATGATAAAGTTGTATAAAGAAGGTGAGGGACAGGATGAATTTGAGGATTACCTTTTTTCCAATGAAGACGACACACTGAATGCTAATGAGACGGAAGGCCTGGTGCAATACAATGTGGTACGGGATATGGTAAACCGCTACGTTGCAGCAGTAAAACTTTTCGACGAGACGATGGCTGCAGCAGAGAAAATTAATTCTGTGGCATGTTTTGGTGGCAACAAGGATGGTTATCTCCCTGTAAGGTTTGCTGTGGTTGATGCTTCCAATAATGTTGTCCATATCAGCCGACAACAATACAAAAAGGAGTTGCAGAAATATTATTGGAGACGAATATTCGGAAAGCTGAACATGGAAAAGTATGCCACACAGAAATTACGGGAACAGATAAACAAGTTCGTGGAGCAGCAGACAAATGTTCCCTTTACCATGCACAATATTTATCAGGTTCTAAACATGGTCATCCAAACGACAGGACAGCGTATGAATACTGCAATACTCGAAGCATTCGACCTGATTTGCTCTTTCTCTGACGAAAACTCTACGGCAGGGGAAAAATGGAAGATAAACGCAAACTATATGGTCAACCGTAAGTTTATCGTTCCATACATGACTTCCTATGACCCCAAATGGCCGAGAGACTATCTTTATCTTGAATATGGAGGTATGGCAAACAGGATGGAGGATGTTTGTAAAGCTCTTTGTTTCATTACAGGTAAGAACTACGATTGCGTTGGAAGTCTTGACTATTTTGTACGAGATAACAAATTGGTATGGGGAAAGACTTTCGAGTGGGGTTTCTTTAGGTGCAAGGGCTTTAAGAAAGGAACAATGCACTTTGAGTTTAAGGATGAAGAGGTGTGGATGAAGTTCAACCGTGAAGTGGCAAAGCAGCGAGGATGGGTACTGCCTAAAAAGAAATGTGTATAAAGCAAATGTCAGGGAGGTTGTAAGGACGACCTGCAATCTTCCTGAATATAAAAAATATTCTGTCTTTCGGAATTTTGTTGCTTGTTTGTTTTGCGTTTTGGGAATATCTTCATATCTTTGTTGCGAAAAAAGACAATCACTGATATGAGAGTTATCTCACAAAAGAAGATCAAAGACTTCTACGAGCAGCCACAATACGAACAGGCTAAGATACCTTTACAGCAGTGGTACTACACTGTAAGAAACAGAGAATACAAGAGCTTTGGCCAAATACTGGCGGACTTCACAGACGCTGTGAGAGAAAAAGGCTTGTATATCTTCAGTATTGATGAAGGCAACTATAAAATTGCTACTTCGATATATTTCGACACAGGATGTATATATGTGAGGTTTGTGGCATCTTTAGCTGACTATAAGACTCTCATCGATGAGTGGAATGTGACAGTATGAAAATATCAAAAAGGCAATATAAGTATGCCGAAAGACGGGTTGAAGAATTGTTGGAGATCGTGACGGATGCGACACTGCCGACATCGCCAGAGTACATGGAACTCTCTATCATGAGCTGTATCGTGGAAGAATACGAGAAGAAACATCATCCAATAGAGAAACTTACGCTCGCCGAAGTTATAAAACAAGGCCTGAAAGATAAGGGAATGACACAGAAAGAACTATCCGAGGCTGTAGGGCTTAGCACCAGCAGGATAAGTGATTTTACAAAAGGGAGGAGCGAACCAACATTAGCTAAAGCGGGAGAAATATGCAAGATACTTGATATTCTGCCTGAAGCTATGCTAAACTTATAAATAAGAGGGAGGAATGGTTATGGCATTTGAAATTGAGGTCGACAGAGAACATATCGAGAACACTTTATCCGTCACCTATACGATGGGACAGATAAACTCATATATGGAGATCATTCGTGAACTTAAGGAAATTCCAGAAAACGATGTGGTTAACATCAAAGAGACAATCGGAAGACTGCAAGACAGAATACAAATGCTGCTTGCATTAAACCCAAAAGCGGAGTTGGAATTGAAAACTTCAACACCTGAAGAACTTAAAATATAACAAGGAATAAATAAAATGTAACTAAAAAAAGAAAGGAAACGTACTATGTTAGATTTGATAGCATCAGCCCTAATAATGGGAGTAGGTTTGAAAGCAATAGTCGGTGGTGATACTGGCCGAAAGAGAGGAAGAAAAAATAGCAACTATAAGGATGCTATGGGGTGGTCGCACGATAACCACAAAAAATTGTTTTAATAAAATTATTTTAGAGAGTACGCTTTAACCAGTGTACTCATAACTTTATTACATATAAATACGATGAATAAACTGAAATTATTTATTGCTGGCATCATGATGTGTTTAGCAACAACAGGCAGTGCACAGACGAAAGCGAGTACCCAACAGAACTACTATCTTTATGCTTCTATTGAAGTGCGATGGGCAGATAAGGTTACAGGAGAGCAGTGCTTCGTTATTCTTATGTCACCAGGAGAAAACGGACAACAACGACCAAGTATCATGAAAAATAAAGAAGGGAAAGCAGTTGTAGTTAGAAATATGATGGAAGGTCTCGCATATTTGGAAGTACAGGGATGGGAGATGCTTGAACCAAGAACCAATGTGGGTAAGTGGATTGTTAGACGAAAGGTTTCATTTGAGGAACTGAATAAATTAGTTAAGGAGAATACAACCTATGAGGAAGTTACGCCAAAAGTTCAACTATCCTTAAATGAACAAACATTAAAAATTGATTACAAATAAACAAATCCCCGCCATCTGATTTTCATATTTTCTTATAGTTTTAATTGATGCAAGAATTGAATATTTACGTGGTTATTAAAGATTTCTACAATTATAAAAGAACAAAGTCAACAATGAAAAAAGTATTACTTCTTACGTATCTGATGCTAATGTCCATTGGTCTACATGCACAGAATGAAACCGTTACCAATCAGACCGTACTTGATTTGTTAAAAGAAGGTTTTTCCTCTGAAGAGATTATCGGTGCTATTGACAATAGTTCAACTCGCACTATTACCTTCGATATCAATTTTATGCGTCAGCTGAAAGCTGCAGGTGCTGATGCTACTCTGACGACATATCTTCAAAAGATAGCCAAGAAAGATATGGGGTACGAGGGAGTGTATCTCTGGAATGCTACTAATGGCAAGCCCGAAAAACTCTATCGTACAAATTTTGAAAAAGAATCGAAAGGAGTTAATTTTGGTGCGATAGGCGCTGCAGCACTTGGCACCTATGTTGCTGGATCGGTTTTTGGAGGACACATTCCAAGCGGAGGAGAGGCTGCTGCTGTAGCTGCAGGGACAAGTATTCTTATGACATCTGCTAAGGATATCAAGAAGTTGATGTTGCCTGGCACTAAAGCCAAGACAACGACATCCACACAACCTGTATTTAGATTCTATTTTAATCATAATTCTGATGATAGTTTTAAGCAGAATGGCGGCAATTTTTATGAGCTTGTGATGAACGATATTATGAGTCCCAACGAGTTTCAATGTGTAAAGATGACGGTGAAAGCCAAAAAGAAAGGTGGCAGAAGGATATTCCCTGATAATATGAGTTACACTGTAATGGGCTTTGAGGGAAGTAACGCAAGTTCCAGAGTAATGGTAGATTTCACCATTAAGACAATTAACAACACAACCTTTGAAGTGTCTTTTCCTCAACCATTGGAACCGGGAGAATACGTTTTCTTCTATAAGAACGGACTCAAAAATCAGTATTTTAAGACAGCTCCTTTTGGCTTCGATTTTTCTGTTGAATGATTTGTGATAAACTTATAGATAGTTATGTTTAATATAGGAGCGGTATTTAAGCCGCTCTTTTTTATGTATGACATGTGCGTCATACCAAAAATCCCCACCGACGCAACTATCTACGCCAGCAGGGATCGCTAACAAGTATTTAATGTAAATAAATACTATTTTATTCCATAAGCTCTTTGTTGTTCTTGACTTTCTAAAGAAGCCAATTCACGGTCATAAGTGTTGGATGCTTTCTCACTGTTTTCATCATACTTTCTTAAAACCGCATTTGCTAACGTGTTCAAAGGTATGGCTTTTTTCTCATATGCGTCAACAACAGTGTCGGAAATATTAATGACAACAGGTCGATTGTCTATGTCCGCAATCAAGGAACGTCCTCTCATATAGACATTGTTCAGCCTTGGATTGAGAGGTTCATCAGCATATTGCTTGTAATTTCTTGAAATAGCTTTAGGTGCGTTTGCTTCTAATGCCTCGTGACCAGCATTATTCAGAAGATTAGCTCCTCCAAATCCCATCAGCATAAGCCTTAATAGTGGATTCCTTGTAAACATTCCTGCGGCAATGGCTGCCAAAGGTAATATATTGTTTCCTACGGTAAACGATGATGTCCTGCCAGTAAACATACCGATAAGCATATCAGGAAGCATCGCAAATACATACCCTAAGTTCTTGGTTATATCACTAAACCCATTCAATCCTGCATGATCTAAATATTTACCCCATCCTGCCGTTTGGGACGTATTGAAAGAAGGTGATGCCTGTAACGGAGTATCTAATGTTTGCTGCGAGGACATGGAGAAGCCTTGGGATGTACTGGCGTTTAATTGAGCGGAAGGAGTACTTGTGCTTGAAATAACGGGCTGAGAGACGGAGCGCCCAGAAGCATGTGCTGTGATTTCATCATTATTTGTTCTCGACTTCTTTGGCTCGGGGTGATACCGATTGGATGCCATTACTCTTGCAGCTTTTTTATCCGCATTGGCCTTGTCGATCTGAACGGCAGCTCTGGCATAATCATTGGCACGTTGGGCTACTTGTGCAAGTGTCATGTTTTTGCCGTTCACATTCCATACATGTAATCCTTGTACAGACATCTGCTTAGCAATGGAAAAGAACGAGGTAGCAAAAGCACGGCATTGCTTGGCTGTCTTATTCAGCATCCATGCTGGTATGGGCGCATGACTGTTATAAGGCATAGCCTGACGATTTAATCCCGCAGTAATCGTTTTCAGGAGTTTTCCTGAACTCCCGTTTGCCGAGGATAAGAGTTGTCCTGCTTCTTTTTTTGTTACTGCGTTGCTCACATGGGGACGAATCGTAGCAACCTTGATTTTCTTGACCAAACCGTCATTAACATTGGAAATATATTCAGTACCTGTTTTCCTATATGCCAAGGCTCCTTTTTGATGCTTTCCTAATGTGGTCTCATTGCCGAAAACCGCTTGGCTGTATTGTTTCTTGGCAGTGTCAAGATTAACTTTGGAAGAAAACCAATAATTGAAGCCGGCATCTGCCATCGTGCTTGAAATCAATCCTTTTGCATAAGAAGCCCTCGTTGCCACTTTGTAAGCGGATTTTTCTCCCATCCAAGTCCCGAATTTTACCGCACCATTTTTCATGGCATATCCAGCTACTCCTTTCGCTGCACTTTTCAAGGGAACGGCAGCTACGGTACCAATGCCGTCCAACGCTGGAGCATCCATTGCGGCTCCCAGGACAATAGATCCAGCTTTCTCCATTTTTGACGGTTTATAAATTCTATTACCCAGCTCGTGAATTTCTTCCTCTGAAGGAGAGAGGTCTCGACCACGCATAAACCTGCTACCTAAACTCATAAAGATAGAATTGTTTATTCCTTCCTTCAGAATGTATTCTATGGAGGACTTGGGCATGTCTGTCCGAGCCAAATGTTCTTTGAGCAACTCCATGAAGCGTAACTGACCATAGTGAATAGCTGGGTCTATAAATTTCTGACCTTCGGTTTTCCCCAATTGTTCAGCAACGTGAAGATAGCCTTTTGTTCCCAACTTGGCAATCAGGGATTCCCTGTATCTATCAATTAAATTTCCCCAATCATTCTGGAAATTCTTGCCAGCAACAATTTTCTTAACGACACCGTCTATAAAATCATCGAGATTCTTTTTACTCCACTTCCCCTCCGATGCAGCTCTTACATTTGCAGTTTGTATACGTATCATGCCCTGGAAAACAGAGCCTGCACCGATGATGGCTGGTGTCTTATTGTAAGCCTTATAGAACTCTTCGTTCTGCTTACGATGATAATATCTGTAATCCTTGGTGATGACGGGGGCGCAATATTTACTGAAGTACTGATTGAAGCAATACTCCAGCTCTCCGAAATGTTGATTTTTATTTGCCATACGATGGAGTTTTAGATTCCCAATAACTGTTTACGTGCCTGCTCGATGGCTTTGTGACAAACGTTCATCTGCTTTGGATAGAAACGTGCAAGCCAATCATCCAATAAAATTTCATCATTGATGAATTTCACAGCTAACTGACGAGTGATCTCTATTGCTCTCTCTCCTCTTTCCCTGCCATTGAACCACGCTTTTGTCCAACAGCGTGTCCCAGTTGTGTCGAAATAGACGGATGCTTCTCGACTGATGTCATAACTGTGAATATCAATTTCAAGATTTTCCAAAGGATCGAGTGTCAAGCCGTTTTCGGCAGCTTCTTCAGAAAGTTTTTTTTTTGAGATTCATCCCAAGATTGGGGATATATTCCTTGACGGACTGCCAGAAATCCAAGAAAATCCTCGATTAGGATTTCCTGAATTTTCTCTATCAATGGAGCACTGCGCTCGGACAGACCTAAGGGATTACCTAAATTGGGCATTGTTTCATAAAAATAATTTTTATCTGCTGCTTTTGAAAGAATATTCCTCAATGACGCTTCCATCTTTTTAGGAGGTGTATAGGTTTTCGTTCGAAGCTCATTCATGTAGGTAGGAAGCCAGCGGAGCATCAGTGTCATGATCTCATTCTGACTATCGTCATACTTGGTGGAAATTTTCCTGTCACCCAAAGCCTCGGTAGTAGGCTGGCGGGTGATACCCATGGCAGCCAGCTGCTGTATGTTTGCCCAAATCATGGCAATGAAATTTTCAGGATCAAGTACTTTTCCGTTAAATCGCACTTCCATGTGTAGAAAATCACCAGCACGGGCGATTTCCTGCCCTGCCTTTACATCAGTGCCGTAAGGAGTGTAGGCTTCGGAAACGTTTCCATATGTAACTTCGTATTTTCCGTACCTCGAAACAATATAGTTCTCGTGAACGGAATCATGTCCAGCTCCAATAATCATACCGCTTGCAATGGCATATAACGGTTTGTCCTTGACGGCATAATCAACACCTTGGTGCTGAAATCTTTCTCCCGTCTTGGGATGGGTTTGCTCTCCATAAGGAAGGATAACCTTCAGTTCTTCTTTCTCGCCCAAGGAAAAAGGCATCATGAAGCCGCTTGCCGACTCCAAGAGCATGTCCTTATAATCTTTTGCATCCATATACTATACTTGTTAGATTTAATATATCATATTCCACGGGAGCGGCGTACCACTGGTTCTTCCGATACAGGCAAATCAACTTGTCCCCGATGTTGTTCCGCCATCAAGTCTGGAGCAACAGCATACCTCGGTAGCTGCTGCACGGACTGACCTTCCGATTGACGATGATTAATGTTGCGCAGAGTCATGCCGCCCAACATCATACTGGCCATTTTACCAAGCCAACCAAAAGGACCAAACATCATGTAGGACGACAGTGCGAGGGACGCTAAATTCATCTTTGATACATTTCCGCCCGTAAGTTCACTGGCAACAGAATGCACACCGTTCATCATTGTGCCAGCAACGCCTCCTTGCTGTTGTTGTAATGCTGGTGTCATACCTTGTCCCATCATTTGACTTGTTGACGGATATTGAGGAGTTGTAGGATCATAATACCCCCCGTTATTGTTGGAAACCATTCCGTTACCCGAGAAATAATGCCCAATCTGCTCCTTGCCTGTCTCATAGAGGTCAGCCCCTTCTCCAAAGACGGAAGCAACGCCACCTTTTATGCCTTGATACAGCCCTGCTGCTTCACCTGCAGCAGAACCAATGCCAGAATTTAATTTACCATAAGTACCATTGCCGAAAAGAACATCCGTGAGATTGGCGACCATGCTGACTTCATTGCCTTGATCGTCTACTTTCTTTCCTAATGTCGTTTCACCGAGAACACCAACGAGACCTTTTTGTGCGGCATCATCGCCACCTATGGATTTCATTACGTCTGGCAATAGCGTTCGTCCAGTTACCTGGCGATAGGCAACTGAAGATAGAATAAGACTTGCAATAGGATGATTAGCAGAGTATCTGGCGTACTGACCAGCCCAACCTGCAGTCTTATTGATGACTTTACCGCCCTCTCTCCAGCCTGTCTTGGCTACTGTCTTGAGCGATTCCTTATTGATAAGAGCTGCTCTTTTGGCTGTTTCTTCTGCAACTTGTTCAGCCGCTTTTGCGGAATGAGCAATGCCATGGCCAGAGGCCTTGGTTCCGTCAATGATGACACGCCCTGCCTTTGGGGCGGCCTTGGCTCCCAAATGCTCGGCAGTCTTAAAACCTGACTTGGATTTAGACAGACTTTTCTCCCAATTTTTGAAGCCGGACTCTACCTTAGTGACCTTTCCCCCCATGGATTCTATCCATTTGGTATAGCTGGCCTTGCTGGCATAACGCCCTTCCTTCATGACAGAATTGGCCAATGCTTTGCCGACTGTTTTCTCTGCACTTTCAGCGGATTTCGCTGCTAATTTGACACCTACCTTTTCAAGCGGCTTTTCCGCTGCCTTTACTGCTGCTTTGCCAAGCTCTTTTATCCATCCCATGGTCGTTTGTTTTTTAGTTAGAATAATTGATTTGAATGATTGCTCGTGCCTTATGTTTTTCCATCTTAGGCGTTTCAATGATACCCCCGTTTACAGAGGAACAAAGCCAAGCCTGAAAGTTCTTGTTATCGCTTACTTCCGTGGAAGTCCAATACCAACAGTCTTCATTCAAGGCTATGGGTGTGCCACCCAGCTTTTCTATGATGGGATTGATTTTTCTGGCAGAGACATTCAACAAACGCTGCTCTGCTACACTGGGCAGGAAATCACTCTGGCCACCTTCATGAAAAGTAAAGAGCTTCATGGCAAGTGGACTACCCTTCTTTGTTTCGGCATTGTAACTGTTTTGCATTGCTCGTGTGTTGGCGGAACCGTCAAAAGCGGTAAGGCTTCCACTCGTGCCATTGGAAAGGCCAAGCGAGTCACAGAACACTCCGTCCAGTTCCTTCAACATAACGGCCATAAGCGGATGAGCATCCGTCTGCTCCGCAAAAACAACGCCCACGGCTTTTTGTGATTTTTGGGCAAAATAAACGTCTGGTGACACACAACTATGATCTTCGCACAAGATATACCCCACATGAATTTCATAATCTGTGGGTTGATAGACATCACATGAGTTCAGGCCTATAAGTACAGCCAATAAAGAAATGGCATATACTATTTTATTGGTGTTACGTGATCTTCTATGTGAAGATTGACGATGAACTTTATAGGAAATTCGCACAATTCTGTGAGAAAGTCTTATGATGCGATTGATTACCATAAGTATTTTATATATATTCATGTCAATTTTAATTTATAGTGGAACCTTAGCACCAATGGCTACGCCAGTACGGAACAAGTCCTCCCCTCGCATCGTGACATCCTCTTTTACCTGAAAGAAGATGCTCCAGCCATGATAGAGGTTGAAGGTGTGTTCGTAGCCGAGTGAACCTACGCCAACAAACTTATGTAAGTCACTGCCGCCACTTACACCGACCCTGATGTTGCCATGATGGTTGCGACTTCGTGTCACGCAAGGCTTATAGGCAAAACCAACCGTCCAAATGTTATAACTGTGCCAAAAAGAACTTCGGGTGACATAACCTGCTTCTGGTTCAGTCTTGTACTTGATATAGTAGTTTGCAAAGTACTCCATTGCATTGTGATAATTCATTTCATGCTCATAAGCCAGTGTGGCATCAAATCCTTGCGGATAGGTAGCACCCATGCCAACCATTACATGATTGCCGTGAGATTGGCTCATAGCTGAAAGGTGAAACAGGCAGATAAGAGAAACTACAGAAACTCTTGGAAAACGGGAAAAACGTATATTCATGATAAGCCTTATTTTATTGTTCTTTCAAGAGTAACGTGTCGAACGAGTCGGCACTTAATACATCCTCATAGTCGAGATGAAGTGAGATGGCACGACCACTAATCTGTTTTTCTGAAAGCTCAACCGACAGAACCTTGTCATTGGGGAATGTCATCTTTTTCAACACAACTACATTGCGGTAGCCTTTTCTGAACCTTACAGAACGGTCAAGAATAAATGCTGGTTTCAACTCAATAATCTGGACATTGGTTGACTTTTCTTGTTTCTTGTCCTCGAGCTTTATACGTAGCTCATCTATGTCAAATGGGAGGTTGGTCTTGTTTTCTACGGAAAAATCAATGAAAAAATATTCGCCTACAACATAGATGTTGTTCAAGCGCATGATCATCTTGTCCTTTTTGGTAAAAGTACTGCGATATTTGGCTGGAGAATTCCATACTTTCATGCAATAAGAGGCCATATCTGTAGTAGACATGCTGATTTCAGGATTGTGGAAAGCATTGCGCTCTATAAGTTCCACTTCCTTATCCGAAACGGCCTCTTGGAGACGACGGGTGTAAATAAGCGCATATTGTACTCTATAACGCTCTGTGATAATAGTGACTATACCCAGTACATCCCCGTCATTATGATTGCCGGTCTTGGGTTTTATACGTATCACGTTATCCAAAGGTTTGTCACCTGCTACGGAATCTGTAGATATATCCACCAAGCGTATTGGCTCGGAGGCGGTGATGATAGTGGATATGTTTTCGTTGACGGTCAACACCTCCATATCCGAATAAGTCTTTTGAGCATGTACCCCCAACAAAAAAGTGGTACACATAACAACGACTATAGCAATTTTCTGTTTAAAATTTTTCATATCTTTTTTTCTTCTTGTTAGCATTTTAATATCTGTTTCTCTTTTCCTGCCGACTGCCGTCAATCAGATAAACGAGCGTACCATACTTCAATTTTACCCTATTCTTGCGGACAGCTTTTCCTACAGCATTCATCATATGTTGAGAGGCATTCTGAACGGCATTGTTGGCCCAACCTTTGATGCCAGTTGAAGAGGTTGTGTTGTCTACAATGTTCGTTCCACCCTGTGTGGCTGAACCGAGTATTTCTTTGGTGGTTTCCCTGAAGGAAGATTGCGGAACGTAAAGACCCTCCAATCCGTCCGTGTCATAAATGGAAAGGCTTACGTTGATAATCTCATCCCTACAGAAGACGCTCTTTACATTTCCTTTGACTCGCTGTTGACTGAAACCAGACATCTGTGCATAGAGATAGGTACCTTTCTTGACAGTTATGTCACCGATTTCCACATCATCCAGTAAACGAAGGCGAACACGACTTCCTTCTTGTGCCTTCACATTCTCGTCGATAATAGCCTTTATGAGCTTGGACTCTTCCGATGAAGACGATAGAGTGTTGAAGTAGTCGGAGGATGCCTTTACTTTCTTGACAACTTTTTCGGGATTACCCTCTGCTTGTCCTCCTGCATCACGGTAGTTGTCCGATGTTCTGGAAGAATAAGAAGATCCGTTGTCATCGTAAGATGTATTTCTTTCGTTCCGAGAACCATTTGCAAGCAGACCATAATCATCATTGATACTGTCATTATTGTCTACGTTGTCACGCCTTCCTCGGCCTGAAGAAGAACCAAAAGCAACGCCCGAAAGATCCTCGTTCATCTTATCTATTTCACGTTGTCTTCTCCTACGGTCGAGACGTGCAATCTCTGAATCACTTACTGGAGCGACAAAGTTGTCGCTCGAGGAAGAACTGCGGGATGTGTTTGAAGCCTTTCGCACACGATCCTGCATTTCCCTGATTCTGCGCTGCTCATCAATCTTGGCACGTTGCTGCTCTTGCTGCCTTTGTACCATTTCTGCCTCTCGATTACTGTATTGGGAATTATAATCTTCCTTTTTATTGATTGAGTCTCGGTCGTTCTCAACATTCTCAACTCCAGAAATATCATTGATTTTTCCAAACTCACGCTCGGCATTGTCCAACTTGCCTCCCAACACGCTGTCAGTATTGGCTGACGGTAGATCAGAGTTCAAGTAATCCGTTGTGGCCAAGCGTGGGTCGTTGTCGGATACGTCTGTATCTACGGCATCAATGACGAAATATCCTACAAACAAAACCAATGGATATAGAATAGCCGGAAAGACATACTTCCTATCCTTAAAATTTATTTTCTTTACATCCATTTTACTTTTTGTTTATTGTACGTCTTTGATGTAATACTGAATCTACCTGTTCAACAGCTGTTGTGCGCCGTTCCTTAGAGGCGTTATAGCTGCGTACCATATTGAAAATGTTAATGGCAAAACAGCCAATTACAATACCGAAGACAGTAACAAGGAAGGCCACACGGTGACGATTGGCCAAAATTTGTATCTTCATAACCAGCCAGCTCAAACCACTCTTGTCGGCAAACTGTTTGCCAGCTTCCACTTCTTTTTCATAACGCTCTCTATATTTTGGGTCGTTCTTGTCTGGCATAGGGTCGCCCATAATAATTCTCTTGAATCCCATAATATTCAATCTTTAATGTTAGTAATTGGTTTTCTGATTTTCGGAGAGATCTTTGTTGACAAGAGTTCTCCAGCCGTAGATGATAAAGCCGTGGGGGTTGTTTTCCGTTCGAGGTACTCGCCTTAGACTTCCTGCGGTAATGAGCTGACGCATCAGGATGCTGGTGCGACGCTCGATACGTTGACGGCCATAATAGGTAAAGGTCAGCTTCTTCTCGTCTAACTTGATAGAGTCACAGAAGATACTGCATATCGTACTCGTTCCAATAATGTTGTTATAAAAGCCCTTCTCCTTCAAGGCGTTGTATTGCGCAAGACCTGACTCATCAATAAGGTACATGGCTTTCTTGATGGTATAATCAATATACTTATCATCAGGAGCCAATGTAAAGAACAGGTTATGGAACATCTCCACGTGACTTTTTGCTTCTACACCAAAAGTCTCATCCATCGTAGTCTGCTTGACTAAAACAGGTACAGTGCCATCGAGGACATAAATCTTCTTATGAGCATCGGCAACCATTCCTCTGGCTATAAAAAGACTTCCAAGGCTGATAACAATGCAACCTATCAAAAAAAGACCTGTGACGATCAATACTAATTTTATCTTGTTTTCTAATTTTTTTAATACAGCCATAGCTTTATTTTTTAGTGGATTCTTGGCATGACAGACATGGCACTTGATTTGACGGAAGATGCCACTCCTTCTCCAAAGTTACGAGTGGAGAAAGCGGTGTCTCCTTCAGGTATCATCCATGCTGCAAGATCGGGAACTAAGTTGAGACACCTTAATGCAACTACGGAAGCGGAAAGAAGATAACCACAGGACATGAAGGCATTTTGTACATAACCGTTCATTGTGTTCACATTCGATGTAATGGCGGTTAGGTTTTCAACCTGAACGCTAATCACAATATCAAACAACAGCAGGACATAAAAACCTACAAAATAGAGCATGGCTCCATAGAAGTGGACGGTCAGGTAGCGGATAATCCATTTTGCCCACGCCCCTTCCCATTTCGGAAGGACGGAGAAAGCCCATTGGATGGGACCAAAGATGGTCAACATACCCAATAAGATTTGCTGACAGAATATGGTTGCCCACCAACCGACACGATACAGAACAAGCGAAAAGAACATAACAATCTTATCTAAGCCGATGATTAGACCTGCAAAAACAGATGTCTTTTTAGCTCTGGCGGCATCTTTTAAACCATCTACAGTATCTTTACCAGAAGTGTTTTGACCTAAAACATCAAGACTTGAAGCATTCTGTAGTCCTTCGGAAGCCACTTCCACCTCTGCTGCCTTTTGATACATCGTGTCACGTTTTTGCAAAAGTGGCATCAACTCGTTGTATTTCTCACTGACTTGCACAGCTTCCGCTTCATATAGGTCGTGGGTATAGCTGCCTATACAGTTGGGTATATATGCCAAGGCATCCAAAATGCTACCACTGCCGCCACCCATGCCAGTCATGCTTGGAGGGTACCAAAAAATCATGACCATGGCGATACCTAATACTTTAAGTATCTTGAAAACATCAATGGGTTCTCCCTTGACCATCATCTTATAGGCAATGCTGGCACCTACAATGATGGAAAACAAGGCTCCCAATGCCATGCTCATTTGAAGGATCCACCAAAAAGGACCCTGTGTACCAATAAAATCGGGATTGCACAAAAACTCATTCGTTTGAAAAACAACATTGTCAATGTCTTCCTCAAACAGGTCAACTCCTATGGTCTGGGATAGGTCGGAGATTGTGTTCGACAACCCCTGAAGACCTCCTTGTGCAGCTAATAATAAGGAACTGAATGTCATAATTTACATTTTTACTTGTTAGCGTATATTTTATATTTTACTTTTTGATTTCACTTTTTTGAAAAACCATCAACGCCCACCGCCGTTCTCCAACGGTTCAAGGCATCAAAAGCAACTGTAGAGACGGAGGATAACCGCTGGGGTGGCTTGCTGTTTTCCCGCATCTCCTTTGCGGACTTCATGCCTTTCCATGCAAGAAGCTGTTTGGTGAGCTGGTAATTGCGCCTGACAATATCTTTATAGATGGCTATGTACTCTTTCTTCTTGCGTCCCAAATCTTGATAGGACTCACGAGTAACCTTGATAGCGGTCTGAAGACAGTTATAAATGGTCTTCCACCTGCGATAGTCTTCAGATGTACCACCGTAAGGCATGATAAGATTGATATTCTTCTGAAAGATGGATAGTCTGTTCTCTATCTTGCTTTTTTCAACTGTCCATGCTAAGTCGGTCATTGGACTGCGGTCAACTATATTCTTTGCCTCTATCTTGGCACGGCGGAAGGTCACAGAATCTATGCTGTCGGCATAAAGTTTTTCATCTGCAACACGAGTTTTCATGTGAAGACGGAAAAGCTGCTTGTTCAGCAAATTGGCTGTCGATTGATATCCCTTGTGAAATGCGTTATAGTAGTAACGAGGAGTTAATGATCCAGCACCTGTCTCCATCGTCATAAACTGCTGCATGATGTAATTCTCATGATGTTTTGTGACTTGCACATACCCTTGACTGAATACGGAAAGGACAATCGACTGCAGCCCGAGTAAAAGGATGATTCTATTTCTTTGCATGATAGGTATTCTTTTATGTTTAATGCCAGCTTCTGCCTCCGATGATTCCGCCACCGCCTAAAGGGGCATGTTGGAATGAGCGATGTTGCTCCAGACATTCAAATGCTTGGATGGAGTTACCAAGCCAACGCCCCAAAGCATCGTTGGCAATATCCTTGATGCTTCTTGCCATGAATATTTCTTTTTTCCAAAAACCCATCCGGACAGTCATATATGCCCATAACTCCGTGTAGGAACGTCTGATGCTGTCGTCTATCTCGTCAATGGAATTGTTGATATCACCCAAAATGGTCATTAAATCCGAAGTGGTACAATTTCTTACACCAGTCATAATTTCGGCTAATTCAGAGTAGGACTTCCATAGCTGTGAAGCTCCATGATAAACACCCTCGACGGCTCGTTGACTGGCTTTGATGATTATGGTGTCGCTGGTCCAGATGGCTCCATGTTGGAGGATTTCCTTGTTGTAGGTATTCAATAGATCATAATAGGCTTCAAGATTACTCTTGCAACTCTTAAAACTGTTATAAGCATGGAAGCCAGTGGCGGTTGAGTTCAAAATGAGGTTGATAATATTGAAACACTTTCTATATTTGTCCAACTTCTTGTTGACCGCAGCGTAATCTTCCATAGAGTGCATACTCTTTTCATGATAAGTAATCACGCCTTCCTCGGCAAGGGTACGCAATTCCAACATAGCCCTGACGGTCTTGTGGTTATGGATCATTGCTTCCAACGAGACGGGGTCGGTCGGGAAATCTAATGCCTTGACTTCACTCGGAATAAATAGAAGACAAAGGCTCATCACCAGTATGTATACCAATTTATTCATGTTTTCTATTATTTATGCTATGCCTTAATTTTCGCTTGTTGTGGTGTTGTTTTGTAAAGAGGTACTTGCGGAAGTCTTCTTGGCTTTGTCACTTGCATCGTTCCACCGTTGCAGCGCATACTCGGCAATAGTTCCTCGTGACTTTCTTGTAATGGGGTTGAAGATGTGATTGGTCAAGAAATCCTTGATGGTCTGACGATCATTCATGACTTTTTCCAAAAGAACCAGCTGGGAATAGATTAAACTAAGTTGGTATTCCACGTTTCTGGCCACATCTAAACGGTCGCTTGCCCAAAGCAAGTGAATGGCATCTGGGTCTTCTTCGTTTGCCAAGTTCTTGGCATAGTTGTATCTTACCGAAATAGAACAGTCAGGCATGTCTTCCATCAATTGCTTTTGACGCTCGTTGACCTTTGCTGCACGCTCTTTCTCCGATAGGTTCACGTCAAGTTTCATAGTCTCTATGATATTCTCTGAAGAAAAAGAAGCAGAGAGCTTGTAGTCGACGCTCAATATGGCACGGTGAATCCTTATAAGATTCCATCCAAACCAAGGTATAAGATAACTTGGAGGTTGAGATAACGTGAGAGTGGCGGTGTAAGTTACCTCACTCTTTACCTGTGCACAATAAGCATGACGTACGAAAATATATTTATTGTCACCATTGGTCCACTCTCCGTCATCCTGCCAGGATAGCTTGTAAAGCCCTTCTAATTCTCTCATGTTTGCAGGAATACGATAAGGATCTCCATTGTCCTCAGTAAGATCTTTATAATATTCTGATATGGCAGTGTTTATCTTACCAAGATAAGACTGTATCTGCGAAAGCTGACGTTTTGAAGCTGCCTGATTTTTACTAATGGTTTCATAACGTGAACGTAGCTCGGAGACCTTGTTCTCATCATTTGCCATTTTGGCTTGTTTTATCTGCTCTATCAAGGCTCTCATCTCCCTATCCATGGAACGGATTTGTTCATTAATATTCTTTATATCGGCTTGATATTCTAACTTCTTTTTTTGCAGCATCTTGATATCATCGTTGCCAGACTTAGGAGAGGCTACCATGGCAAAATTCTTTGACTTGGGATCTTCCAGATGCTTTCCCTGATTACCGTTCTCCTTCCAGTTGAAGGACCCTTCTGCAAGGGTAGAGCCGTCGGCACAGCTGGCGGAGAACACAGCGGAATTGCAACCTTTCATCTTGTTCTCATCTGCCATTGTGTAGTATTTAGGAGCATCGTAGCCTAACTTGTAAACAACTTGCTGAGAGGGTTCTTTGTCACTCTCTAAGCTGTTGTAGTATTTGAGCTGATTATCCATTCTTTTCTTGAAAGTATTCTCATCCATAGACTCGGAGTCAAACACTTCTGAATAGACTTCCTGCTTGGAACTCCAAGACTCCCTGACTGTCATGTTCACAGTCCAGTGCATGCCACGCCAATGCGCTGAAGATTTCCACATGTTGCCATCTTTGTCTCTAACGTAGGAATAGGAGTCCATGGCATAATCAATAGTGATGGTATGACCAGGATGTTGATGTTCATATTGACTTTTACGAGCAGCATTCCAACCTGTCGACATTTCAGCTTGTCTTTTGAGTTCATTATATTCTTGTGGGGAAAGGGTGGGGAAAGACGGTGTGGTCTTTCTTTCAAAATTCTCTTTATACTTCCAACCTGTCCATGCGGAGTTGTCATTAGTATTCCTCGGATGCGAAGGCTTGTATTCAGCGAGAATTTTATTACCACTATCTTCGGAATAGATGTACCATCTTTGTCTATAGTGTTGCCCCTTTAACTCTTTTACATAATTACTGATATAGCCTGATATGTTATAATCGTCTATCTGAAAAAGACGTGACACAGCATCTGCATCCGTCGATTGAATAACGCTCATCAGAATTTCCTTCACATTCCCTGCGTTGCGTATACTTTCATATTTGCTTCGGAAGGTCTTGTATAGCTGGTAAATTTCGGATGGTTTTGATTTGAAGATCTTACCTATTGCAGAAAAATCCTTGATATTTCCATTGACAGCATTTTTTCCAGCGGTGGCAAGTACTTCTCCGATATTGCTTATATCTTTCTTAATGTTTTCCTTGGCGGCTTTGATGTCAAAGTCGCCGATCTTTTCCAAGAGGTCTTTCCAGTTGACATTCCCCAATTGAGACACGTCGAAGATTTTCCGCAACTTCTCGTTGATAACCAAGAAAACTACGTCCTTGAAAGATAGCTTACCATTTGTAACAACAAGTTCGAACTGTTTGCATAGCTGTTCGACATTTTGAGTAGTCTTGAATAGGTAAGGTCCCCAATAAAGGGCATTGTCGGGCTGCTTGACCATTTTGACAGCAACGACGATGAGCTTGGGCATGATGCCGTCTTTCACTAAATAAAGGATGCGCTGATAATAATAATTCTCATCACTGCTGAACAGCCCTGCATCACGCATGGCGTTCCGGTCTTTCAACTTTGACAGGTAGATACCAGCGGTGGAAAGGCTTGCCTTGGTGTAATGGCCTAAGATGGAATCTACATCGGAAACGGTTAGACGCTCGGTTTCCGACTCTATTGCGTATGCGGCAGTCATGGCAGCTACGGTACCCTCGTCAATGTTGACGGCATGATACGACTGGGCTGACATGGCTGTCACCGAGAGGATCAAAAGGATGATGGCAATGATACGACGCATATAACTTTGGGACTAATTGTTTAATACTTTTCTTTCCTTTAATATTTTTCTGGCAAATTCCAAGGAACTCTTTATCCCTGAATGCTTCCAGTCACGCACGAAGGCTTCGATGGCATGTTGGTGATCACACCGAAGAAGTTTCTTATAGAGCTTCAAGGCCAGCTTCTCTATCTTCTCCGTTGTGTAACTCATATAACATTCTGGTGGTTCCTCTATGCCAAATACATCACCTTCCTGTCCTCGTTTGATGAAGACTTCCTTGAATGGCGAACGGCCCTCTTTATTTTCCAGACGGTTAATGGTAAAAATTTTCTTACAGTCAATGTCGGTTAGGGCAAGCGTTTTCTTGATGTTGTCAAACTTGTCCTTGAACTTGCTCTGATCAAGCAGCATGAAGACACCGGAATTGTTGATGATGGCTTCCTTGACTATCTTAGACTCGGTAACATCCTGTATCTCCTGTGTGACGACACCGACCATTGCCCAGTGCTTGCGGGCAGTCTTGTAAAGGTACTGTATATAGGTGGCCATGACAGGAGTAGCAATAGCTTTCCACGCTTCTTCTATGACAAGGCATTTTCTTCCTTCCTTTAGGAGCATCTTCTGTGTGAACACATCCATAATAATTAGTACGACAATGGGGAAAAGAACTGGATTTTCTTTTATTTTGTCAATCTCGAATACGATGAACTTTTCATTGAAAAGCGAGGAATCCATGTCGTTGTTGAGCGTATATTCCAACTCGCCACCCTTATAGAAAGGTTTGAGAATTGTAGCAAATTCATTGATAGGAAAGGTTACGTCATCCTGCTTCATAATCTGCGGAATGCGCTCTATGGCGAACTCATAGTAAGTGTTGAAGTTCAACTCCGTCACACGCATCTTCTTACGCTGACGCTCAATCTTATCGATTTTCTTGTTGATGCGTTGGAGATATTTGCTCTCAATGAGTTCTGGAGTGAGACGCAATAGTTGACGGCTGGCATTACTCTTCTCCCCATCAGTGGCAGCATTATCATCAATGACGGCTTGCAACTTATCACGGAGACGGAGGTTACGGGCTTTGTGCTTCTGAATGGCTTCTTCCTCTTCATCGATCCTATCATCTATGTCGTCTATGTCATCCATGTCATCAGAAACGCCATAACGCTCTTCCAACTGCTGCTCGTATTCTTCATACTTACCAGTACGCTTATCTTCAAGCTCCATGACATGACGCATATTGTCTCTCTGCTCCTCTGTAAAACCCTCAAACGGGGTGAAATACTCCTCAAAGTATTCTATCAGTGTTTGGTTGATGATGGTCTCTTCAAGTTTCGTCGGTTCACCATTGCCTTTGAATATCAGGAAGATAATATTTCTAAGAAAGTCTTTCTTTGCCTGAAAGTTCTGCTCGTACTCGGTTTTCTCAATCTTAAAAGGATTCATCGAAATAGGATGCTCCTTGGAATAGGTGATATATATGCCTTCAAAATAGCTACACAAGCCCTCGTAGCTATCGCCGGTATCAACAATGACTATATCGGTGTCTTGCTCGTAATACTGGCGCATAACGGTATTCATGAAAAAGGACTTGCCGCTACCTGAAGGACCAAGTACAAAGAAATTAGAATTATCGGTATACCTTATTTTCCCCTCCTTTCCTGACACATCCACAGCCATGGGAACACCCTGTCTGTCGGTATAATAGCATTTCAGGTTGGTATCGTCACCTTTCTGTTGATGTTCCTTATACAAAAGGCATAGTGCCGGCTCGGAAAGCGTCAGAAAACGATCATAATCTGCATTGAGTTCAAAGCAGTTGCCTGGAAAACTGGCAACAAATAACTCTAATTGATTATAGGCACGCTTGGACAGGTGCATACTGTATCTTGCCAAAAGATTTTCCAAACTGTTGGTAACCTTTTGCAAGTTCTTGTCGGCACTGGTCTTTACTATAAGGTTGTAATGGGCATAAACAAATTGCTTGCCGTTACGGGCAATCTCATTAAGAACGTCGTTGATGTCTTCAACAGCAATCTGATTATTCGGATTGGGGATAGAGGCATGACGGTTCTTCTTTTTCTCCAACTTCGCTATCTCTCGCTTTTGATTGGGAAGGAAAATAATTTGATTATATATGATGGTGTCTACATCTGGCAGTGTACTAAGATCTGAAAGTAAGTCTTGTGGCATTACAGTGTTGTTGACATTGATGTCAGCGTAAGGATGAAGTGTGCCGGGAAGACCAGGGTCATCCACATCCAAAAGGCTGTACACTTTCAGCTGTTCATCACCCATACAGATTTTTTCAGACTCCACACTGAAGTCCGTCATTGAAATAACTTCGTTTTTGAAATCAACGGCGAAGAAACGCTCAGTATATTCCTGACATTCCTTGCCACTAAGAAAACGACAGTTTACATTCTCGCTCTTCAGACGGTCGTGGACTTTCTGTATCTTTACTTGAAAATCACGCCATTTATCGGCATCGTATGTCTTCAATCCGCCGTTCCTACCTCTCTGGGTGATGGTGAGATATGTCTGTGACTCCACATAGGGACGACCATTGAAAAACTTGAAATAGGCATCGGAAAGAAAACGCTTTTTAGCATCACTATTCTTTCCTGCTATGTTTGATATGTTAAACTTCTTGCGGACGAAGACATCTTGCTTGTGTATGGCATAGCCCTCGCCTAAAACCTGAAGGACAGAAGCCATCAAGGACGTAAACTCGTAATAGCCGTCAGTGTCGGCTGAATACTTCCTGACGGGATTATCCATCTTCAAGATAGTTGAATAATCGCCTTTCTTAGTGTAGATAACACCTATATCGTTTACATCCTCAAAACTGAAATAGATATTCTCAAACACTTTAGCACGTTTGCTACCTGTGCCGAAAGCCTTGATGGAAATAAACATTCCCAATAACACAGAGGCAAAGACCAATATGACGATTACGGTAATCATAAATTTACTTTACTTACAATCAAATAAATGTTCTAATATTGTCTTGAATGGCTGAATATGTAAATCCCTTTTGGTGATTTCTTTGTATGCAATCCTTTGTGCTGCTTGACAAAAATGGTTACTCCTCCTACGGATAGAATAATGGTTAACAGCGACAAGGATATGACAAAACCGAAGATCATATAGCCAATCAAGAATGACAACAGACCACTTCCAACAGTAATGGCGGCCCATACAATGTATCTTCCTCGAAGACCCAGAAACTCAAGAGGCTTCTGAAGCCCCTTGAATACTGGGTAGTCGGGATAGTCGTTCTTGACTGTTTCCATGTTTCTCTATTGCAGTCCGAAGAACAGTGGCAGTGCTTGAGCTGCTGCGACGAGGAAGATGCAGGCTCCGACAATCATCATGATAGACTTCTTGACATCCTGTTCCTCGTTGTTCATCTTGATGTAAACGGAGATAGCACCCACAATGGCGACAATACCTGCTAAGGCATAGCACAACTTCGTTACAACGGGAATGTACTTCTTCAAGGCATCCGTTGACTTGGTGATAGCTTGAATACCGGAGTCGATGTTCTGTGCATCGGCGGCAACCGTTACCACTACCAACATCAGCATCACCAATACAAAACGAGGGTCTGTGGCTACGGATTTGATTTTCTTCACTGCGGAAATGCCAAAACTCTTGGCACCGCTTACCATTAATGACAAATTCTGATTCATTGTCTTGGATTTTTTGTTAGTTAATAATTATATGAAAATATGTAATAAATGAATTACCAAAGCCTGTCGGTCACTCCAAATTGGAAACCGAAGAACGCTGGAAGGACTATGGTGGCGATAAGTAGGAAAATACAGCTGCCAACCAAAACGATGATACTTTTGGTAAAGCCCTCTTCCCCTGCTTGCATCTTGATATAGATACTGGTAGCACTGTATATGGACAGGAGAGCTGCAATTGCATAAAGCAAATACAATACGGCTGTACAACAAGTTAATACGAAGACAACCATATTATACAGGCGACCGGAATTGCCACTATAGTCGGTTGTCCCACAATTAGCTATAACGGGCTGTGCGAGCGATAGTAATGCTAATAACAGTAAATAGGTTTTTCCCTTAAACTTCTTCATGACTTATACACTGAATTGTTCTGCCTGTTCGTCTTCTTGCTTGGCCTTCAATAATGCGGCTTGACAATCTTCAACGAACTCGTCCACATATACAGCTCCTTGAATATCTGGAGACACGCTGTTTAAGTCTCCGTTGATTGAATCAACCTTGGCTTGGGCCTGCCTGGCCAATTCTTCTGTATCTGAATCTGTAATGTCTTTCGCTGTTATTTTATCTTCGTCGATATCAGAATCTGATGCTTCATCTGCTTTATTGGGTGCTGTTGGCTCTGCTGCCATTGCACCGCCGTACGTTTCAGGTGCTTCGTCACCAGGACGTTCTATCTGATACTTGCCATCGCTGTCCTCACTAACTCTAACTGCCGAAACTGCTGGCGCACCTTCCGTATTGTTGACAGACGTACTCGTGTGAATGACTTCAACACTTTTCTTTTTTTCTCCTTTCGTGCCGAACAAATCAAGGCTGATCATAGCAACATAATAGATAACAAAGATGAATGTCACTACAATTGCGAATATACCGAATGATCCCATATTATTTTATTTGTTGTATGCAAAATAAATGACTTAACAGCAAATAAGCATCCTCAAAAAAATAAAAGTCTTATATTAACATTTTCAAAAAGTTTTAGGCTGTTTTTGGGGCTTTTTATGTTAAAATTAGGTGGGCAAAAATTAAAGACCTGTAAAGATCCGTGTCAAAAACAAAAGAAAAGGACAGGACATAAATAAAAAAAATCCCCGTTTTCGACACTCATACTTGTTGACGTATATACAGGAATACTACATACAACTATTTATCTCCTTTGGTGCTTACCATACTTAACCAATAACTATACTTCCATTTCCGTTTCTGCCTTCGACCTCACTTTCCATCACCTTTGTAGTCATCATCGACTTTTATAGTGCAAAGGTATCGTAGGCAGGGAACACGGCAAGTACCAGCTGAAAGCCTATTGGCGGAAAACTTTTCATGACCCTCCGAAATCAAAGATTGCGGTTTCCTGAAAACTTTGCCACCAATTCCTTGCCTTTCATTCCCTTTCATGCCGACGATTTTACCATGCACATAAAAGGTTCGAGATGACGGTTACACCGGAATAATAAAAAAAAGTTCGGGTCGAAGAAACGAAAAATCCTTAAAGGTTGAGAATCGGGATGCCCAGAATAATAAACTTAAAAATACAAAAAGAATATATGGTAAGATTCAGAACATTGCACGAACGAAAGACGAATACTGTGAAGCTCGTATATGGTTTACTTACAGATAACAGAAAAGTCAAAAAAACATTAAGTTCAGAAATATTAAAATATTTTATGCAAATAGGTGTGTCAAAGAGCATGGACAAAAGATCTCTCGGTAGAGATATGAAAGAAAGTGATAAAGTACAAAAAATGAAACAACAAGTACGAAAACTGAATGGCTTTCATACTTACTTTTTACTAACATATAAAATCACTACTGTCCCGTTAAGGTGGACTAATCACTCTTTGAATTAATTGAAATACAGTCTATTAGGTGGTGTTTTGAAATGAAACGGACTTGATTTC
>NZ_QENY01000026.1 GCF_003096815.1 Hallella colorans | reverse complement strand
AAGTCGATGATGACTACAAAGGTGATGGAAAGTGAGGTCGAAGGCAGAAACGGAAATAAAAATTAGATAAATGTTCAAGTAAAAAAGTGAAGACAGATCATTCAATGGATTTGCCTTCATCAATATATAGTCGTATAGTTTTATAGCTGTCTATACGTATATATGTATATACGCATTAGCTTTCTATTCGTATTAACAAGTTATGGTATATAGACGTTTGCCATATATATGAGATAATAAAAGGGAAGTAAAATGCAGGATGCGGTCATTATCATGAATTTATTGGATTATCAAAAAAATGGAGGTTGTTTTTTAACAAAAAAAACTCTCCAAGTCAGAAAAAAGGTTCTGAAAACGTTAATATAAGACTTTTATTTTTTTGAGGATGCTTATTTGCTGTTAAGTCATTTATTTTGTAACTATCAAAATTTACGAAAATGACCGAAAGAGATTTCAAAAAAACCAATTATTCTGGAAAGAGAAAAAATAAGTCCGATGAAATTCTGAAGAAATTTGCGGACATGATGGTTAAAATTATCGAGACAGCCAAAGCCAACAATTGGAAGAAAGGCTGGATGGGTATCAATGGTTCTGTGCAAGGTTTGCCGCAAAACATCAGCGGACGGACGTATTCTGGTGGAAATTCATTCTTTCTCATGTTCAACACCGCAGAGCAAGGGTATAAGACACCTGTCTATATGACATTCCTTCAAGCCAAGGATCAGAATCTCCAAGTCAAACCTGGTGAAAAGTCCGTTCCAGTCTTCAAGTGGGGACTATCCATCAAAGACGAGGATGGGAATAAAATCTCTGAAGAAGTCTATAATACGATGTCAAAGGAAGAACGTTCCAAGCTGGTCGTGCGTCCTTTTCCAAGAGTTTTCAGCGTTTTCAATATAGACCAGACCAACCTTGAAGAAGTCAACAAGAAAAAGTACGATGCCATTGTGGCACGCTTCAAAGTTCCCGAACAAGAAGTGAAGGACACAGATGGAATGTATGTAAACGAAGCTCTTGACCGTATGTTTGAGACGAAGGCGTGGTATGCCAAAATACAATATGACAAACCCTCCGAGCAAGCCTTTTATCGCCCGTCAACGGACACCATCGTTCTTCCGATGAAATCACAGTTCAAACTTGGGCAGACACCCGAGGAAGTCTATCGTGACGGCATGGAATATTATTCCACCGCCCTGCACGAAATGGCTCATTCAACGGGACACGAGGATCGTCTTGACAGAAGTTTCGGTCAGCATGGCACGGACAATTACGCTCATGAGGAATTGATCGCAGAAATGACCTCTGCCCTTGTTGGCAGTACGATGGGCTTTGATAGAAAGATTCTGGAGAACAACGCCAACTATCTAAGTGGGTGGTTAAATAGGCTAAAGGGCAAACCTGAAACCATTTCTACCATTATGACAGACGTAGGCAAGGCTTCTGATATGATTATTGACAAGATTGACGAACAGCGTATAGCATTGAATCAAAAGCCTCTGAAAGCTGGCAATTTGGAAGGAATTGATGGAGAGCTTGCCCAAACGAAAGAAAATGTTTCCTCCAAAGAAAAACCTCAAAAAAATGAAGATATGAAAGCTCAGGTATCTACCGCCCCATTTACTCGTGAGATTCCAACGTGGGAGACTTACGAAAAAGAAAAAGGTAAAGATGGAGATTTTACCTATCAGGAAACTGCAGAAGAATATGGCAAAACACTATTGAATGGTGTTGAAGACATTCTTCCACGTGTAAAAGGCACTATCTATATGGATCAATGGGGTGAGAAAAGCCTAACAGCTAAAATTGACGGTCTCGTAGAAGTCCTTGTATCAAGATATATTCCCGATACACTCTCTGCATGGGTTGATGCAATGCCAAAAGAAGAAACACATGTCAATATGCAAAGCTCCTACACAAGTAAAAGCGTTGATATTGCAGCAGCCTATATATTTTCTGCAGTTTTATCACAAAAGGAAGGTCAGCAAATTACCTTATCCTTCTCCGATGACAAGCAAAGCTGGAAAACCATAGATGAAGTTAACAAGGCCAAGCAGGAAGGACTTCTCTCAGTTGGAGAGTTTGAAGCCCTTTCAGCTTTGGAGTCTTCCAAAGGAATACCTGAAGAAGGCATAATACCAAATGCTATATCCACATTAAAAAATAGAGTACGAAATTCAGAATACTTTGGCTACGATCTTAAAGAGGGAGTAAAAGAAGCTATAGACATTTTAGAGTCAGGCAAGATTACGGCAGCCTACACTGTCACGGATAAACACGAGGAAGCCCAAACTGTATCTTTGTCTAAACCAGAAGAACTTGATAAATCTCCACAAGAAGAACCATATTCTGTTTTTGAAATAGAAAATGCGGTGGCTTATGGTACAATAAGCAAATTAGAGTATATACAAATGATTCCTCTTGAAGGGATAAAAGAGAGGTATAACAGTTATTGCAATCAGCATAAAATTGACAGTCAAAAAGAAGAAAGTGCCGTTGCCTTTTTAGATTATGTAAAATATAATAATTTGTCTGCAAAATGGTGGCCTGAAACTTCACAGCCCGAGGAAGTTCAGGAGAACGTTTCCCTTTCAGAAGACAGTAACCCTGCAACGAATGTAGCAGGTATTGCAGAGAAAATCATGGAAGGAGGACACGTTTCTAAAGAAGTAGCCGAAAAGAAAGCTGCTGTCATTGCCGAAGCCCAGCAATCTGCCGTAGAAGAAAAGAAGCAGAAGATTGAACAAGCCAAGCAAACTGCTGCCAAAGCTCGAGAAGATGAGCGTCGACGTGAAGTTGAAGAACAGAAACGTAGAGAAGAAGAGAATAGAAGAGAGGAAAAAGACAGCGGTTATACTTCAAAGATCTTCTTACATGCCGCCTTACTGCTTGGTGCGTTAGAGCTTGCTAAAGGCAATAAAGGAATTTGGATGAACAAGGCTGGTAAGAGCAACGCAGAGTTTCTTTGGGCAAAGACACCAATTACTCCGTATAACAATCTGATGATGAACCTTCAGTCCGATCAGAAGGGTTACCGCTCCAATGTTTATGCCTATTTTGATGAACTGAAGAATGTAGGCGATTCTGTCAAAACTAATGAGAAAGCACTTCCTTTCAATTGGACTCGTTGGGATTACCAGAATATTGCTACTAAAGATGTTATCACCAAGGGGGAATATCAGGGACTTCCCGAGGATGAGAAGTCTCTTTATGTCAAACACCATACCCGTCAGACCCAGCAGATTTTCAATATCGACCAAACATCCCTGACAGGAAAAGAAATGTACAGTGATTTACTGAAAGAGACTGGTGCCAAATATGAGGAACTCTCCGAACGTGGCGTGACAAATATGATAAATTATTCCGAAAAACTTAAATCCAACCATCCAACAGCCATTGTCGTTGCGCGTAACGATAACCAGTATCATATTTACGGCAATGATGCCACCAGAGCAGGTAAAATATTAGGTTTACCAGTAGGTCAAACTGAGGTCAATGGTCAAAAAATCAAGTCCACAGGTTTTCCACTTGACAGAATCGACGACTATCTGCCAAAGCTCGTTCAAGCCAAGCAGTGGGTTGTTGTTGCCGACAACCTTGACAGTTCAGAACTCATAAAAAGAGTAGCCAATGAAAAGGATGTGTTGAACAAGGCATATTCAACCGCCCAAAAAGTAGCCAAATCCGCAGGTATCGGCTATGAGCGTGTCATGGTGTTGCAAGATGCAGAATATGACAAGCAAGCTGACAAGATTATTGTCAGCGGTATGATGGATAAGAATAGCGGTAATAGCCGACAGGCTGCCATTGCGAAGGCCAATGATATTTACCGAGCCATTGTAGCAGCCACAGGCAGCGAGCAACGTTTAGACCGCATGGGACGCAATAATCTCCTCCCCAACGATGATGCGAAATACGAGAGATTTGTTCAAGACCTCTCTGCTGGAATTCTGATGGCACGTCAGGGACTTCCTGCAAGCCTTTCAAAAGAAAGTATGCAACATATTGACTATTGGAAACGAGAGATCAAGGAAAATCCCAAACTGCTGGGACTGCTGGAGAAAGATGTCAACAATGCCGTTGAGTCCATCGATAAGCACATGCAGAAGCAGCTTGTCAAGTACGAAGAAATTCGTAAGGATTTGCCCCTAAAAGACCTGGCCGTCAGTGAGAGGCAATATCAGATTTCCACCGACTTGTCTAAGCTCCCAGATATAGATTCAAAAGAAATCGTCATTGTCAGAGATACAGCAAAAGGTTCAGCCGATGTCATTCTTCCTGAAGGAGCTTCTCTTGAAGACAACGTAGAGATCTCGGGCATTCGCAAAGATCGTATCAAAATAGCATTAGGACACGAGGGCATCACCGATGTCAAGTTCTATAATGCCGGTGGTGCTTTAGGACTCAAAGAGCCTGACGACTACTATAAGGATAAGACCGTCTCCGTAGATCGGTTGAAACAATATGAGTTCAGTCAGCATAGAGATATTGATGTAAAACCGCAGATTGCAGCAGCAGCCTTACCAAAGATTGAAATATTTACGCCAATGCGTGACGAAAAAGGACAATGGGCATTTTTCTTCAAGGCAGAGAAAGAACCCTCGTTCGCCATTTATCCCAATGACTCTCATAAGAAGTTATACTTCGATGTCAGAGGAACGGATAGGCAGCAGGAAATTCATCAAGCCCTTGCACAGAAATACTACGCTGTTGCCAAGGCACATCCAGAAATTAAGGTAGATCTTATCATGCCGAAAGTTCCCAATGTAGACATCAGCAAAATAGAGCGTCCTACCATCACTAAAGACAGGGAAAATCCCGACAAAAAATATGTCATGGCCACTGTAGACGGAAAATTCATGAAAAAGGAAATTTCTAAACAGCGATGGGACAGGATGTGGCTGGCGGATGATATGTCCGCCTACAAGAAAGCTATTGCAGCAGTTGCTTTCGCCCCTTTTCTGAAAGAAAATGTGCAGACCGAAAAATCTGCAGAGAATGGAAAGCAGTCTGTTGAGAATGGCCAACAGGAATCCGATATGAAAGAAAATAAAGTTGAAGGAACTTCACAATCACCTTCCGAAAAGGAAGAAGAGAATCAGTCCAATCTCAAACAGAAAGTACGTTCCCTTCATCTCAATTAACAAATTCAGTAACTATTCGACATGACATATTATTAAAAACATGGCCATATCAACTTCAGAATTCATTGCCAGATACGCACCCTATGCTATGGAGCAACAGGTCAAGTATGGCATCCCCTCCTCTGTCATTCTTGCTCAAATGGCCATTGAGAGTTCTTGGGGAACCTCGGCTCTCGCTCTTCACGACAACAATTTCTTCGGAATCAAGAAAGGCTCGTCTTGGACAGGTAGAGTAAGTTATTATGATGATGACCGTCCCCATGAAGCATTTCGGTCATACGATAACGTATCTCAAAGCCTTAGTGACCATTCCGCCATATTGCTTCAGCAACGCTATCTGAGAAATTGCCCGATCAATGACAGTACGGATCATTTAGGCTGGGCAAAAGGTATCAAAGCTGGTGGTTATGCCACTGCAAAGAACTACGTATCTCAAATAGAAAGCATTATCAGCGGATATGGTTTGGACAGATTTGATCGTATTGCCGTTCAACAGGCGCAACAGCATGGATTGCAGGTGGGATATATGCGAGGTCAGCAACCTGATCAAACGAAGGTTGCCCCCTCGGGCATTTCACTCACACCCTTACAAGGACATTGGTGCATGCCCATTAACTTAGAAGGTTTGAAAGTAACGGGAGAATATGGAGAGAAACGCACAGGTCACCATCATGGAGGTATCGATCTTGGCACCAACGGTAGGTATCTTCCCATTTACGGTACTGAAGACAATGGTACAGTCATTGCCGTCAAGCCCAACAACGGTGCAGCTGGCAATATGATTACGGTAGAATATCATCGAACGGACGGTACTCGCCTTCAATGCACTTATATGCACCTTAGCGAGATCGGAGTAAAAGTCGGTGATGCGGTGAATGCGGGAACACAGTTGGGATATTCAGGAAATACTGGACGCTCCACGGGGCCACATCTTCATTTTGAGACCAAGTTCTATAATGCACAGGGTACACTTCAAAGCTATGATCCTGTAGAATATCTTGCCGAACTCTCATTCCGTGGGAACCTCCCCGGCACATTGAATAAGGGCGGTCAAGACTTGATGACACGCTATTCCTCTCAAATGGGGTATACCAATGCGCCTTCAGAAATACGGGAATCCCCAATGGATAATTCCCAGATGCAGATGTTGCTTGCTCACATCACAAATTCCGACGATCCTGACCGATGGTTGGAATACTTGATGAATAAAAATGGTGACAGTGCAGGGCTTTCTGGCGGTGGCAATCCCATCTCCAATCTTATCTCATCTCTTTTCATGGGCATCCTAACACTTGCCCAAGACTTGCAGGGAGATGATAATATGAAAGATCTGCAAGCGTCCAAAGAGGCAAATGAAAACAAGGAGACCAAAGAAGCCGCTTCTATTAGAAGAGACAGAGAAAGTGTCGATGTCAAGCAACTTGCGCAGACAGCCTCTTTGAATTTCGACAGCGACCTGCCAGAAGAGCAACAAGCAAACAACATCAAAAGAGCTTAACTATCTTATTATAATAATTATCGATATGATTAAATGCAATGTTACAGCCTGTGGAATCATAAGTAATTCTGCAGTTGAAAAGCAAAACAAGGAAGGTCATTCCTTTATTTCCTTCACTATCACCATCCCTATTGCCGGCAGCGATGGAAGCGGAGCCGAGCTTCAGGTTTTCGTTTCCGCTCCGGGCAATAAAGACACTGTTGAGCAGTATTCCACGGGTCGTAGAGTAAGAATTAGCGGTACGCTTTATATCAGGCGAATAGATGACCGAACCTATTACAATCTCCGTACTGATGATGAAATAGAAATTGTAAAGTCTACTGATGAAGACTCACTCAAGGGTTCTATTGATTTCAAAGGCAAGATAAAAGGCGAGATAACAGAACGAACCAACAAGCACGGAAACAAGTTTCAAACTTTTTCTGGGGTGTCGCAGGACAAGGATGGAGAAAAACGTGGCTGGCTTTGGGTTCGTTTCCTTGTACCGAAACCAATACAGCAGGATTTTTTCAAGCCCGATGCCTATGTGGAAGTCAAGGGAGAGTTGTTATTCCATATATATCAAGGCAATGTTAACATAGAATGCCGTACAAGCAGTGTTGAGCCTTGGGAGTTAACTTCCACACATACAGAATAGCCGCCATAATTTTATATTTTACATAAGCACTGGCATTATAGAGTGTTGACACAATCAATTCTTTATAAGCCAGTGTGTTTATTCCATATTAAACTCTGACAAGTATATGATTGAAAGCGATAACCCATCAGGAATCTTCAACAAGCGTTTGTTAAGTGGGTGGAGCAGGATATTTAGCAACAAACAAGATAACAAAAGCAAAACAGACAGTGGAAAAGGACAAAAACATGGCAACTTAAAGCCTTTTCCGCCCAATCATTTTTTCTCCAAGGAAGAACTTATTTTTTTGTCGAAGAATCGTGCGCAATGCACCCTTCTTCAAAGTTGGGCAGTGGAGAAAAGCCTTTGGGCAAAATCGCAGTCCAAAGGACAAGATATAAACGACCCGCAGTTTTTCCCTCCTGTTCAATGGCAGGATGGGTTGATGAGTACATGGATAGATTCAAGGGCAACTCCAGACAGCATAGATCAACAAGCCGATCGTCTATGCCGATTGCAGCTTGAAGGTTATGAATTAGAATCCGACTTTGTAAGGATGATAGACGCAAGAGCTTGCAGAAGTCTTCAGAACAACCTTTTTACAAAGGAAACGGGGCGTGACGGCAGCAAACAGTTTATTTGGGTAAAATCCATTGTCGACAAACCCGGTATGGATTTAGCTTTATCTCTATATCATTATAGCAAAATCAGCCATTACCATGATTCTGAAGAAACCGTCCCATACAAAAAGTTCAAATCACTGATTGAAAATAAGAAAATAATCGCTCTCGATAAAGACGAGCAGCATCAATGGAACGAAGAAGCCAAGGTGAGGGATATGGCGGAGGAAATGTTTGCAGAATCAGTTTCCCTAATGAAAAAAAATAATATTTGTCAAGGCATGTTCCCTGCCAACGATTCTATTGGTGTCAGCTCTATCGATGGGAAGAATTTTTATCCAATAGCATGGTCGCTTTCAGGTGAAACGATCGTATTAGACTTTGATCCTAATGTTTTCGTAGACAGAAGTTCCCGTTTGATTACGCCCAGTAAATCTTACCAATTTATAAATATACTGACCTACATCAAGGAAGCCATAAGTGAGCAAGATGGCGGTCGGGAATTGCTGACCTTTGTCAGGGCATTCGGAAAAGAATTTTGCGGAGACAAAGTATTATCATCTATGAAGCATCCTTTTTGCGAAATAAAAGGTATAAGAATAGACCGTGTTGTGGCAAAGGCTTCAGATACGATAGTCGCCTTCAACAATGCCACGTTGAAAACCGTGACACTCTCTTCTGAAGACAGAGCGACCTTGCTGAAAGCAGTTATTGTTCATTCGGATATGCTATTTGCGAAGTTAATGTCCGATATTCAGAGAACACAGGACGAAACCGTAAAAAAAGTATTACAGGATAATATTGAACAAATCTACCGAGAATTGTCAGTATACAATATCGATGACAATTATCAGACCTTGGATGAGCTGTGGGAGCATATCACCTCTATGTACGGTGTGAGTCGGAAGACCACAAACGTTGAACCCACATCAATATCTTCCAAAAAAGATGCGCCCTCACAGCCATTGCCGGATGGAACAGGAGAGCATTCGGGGCAAATTCAAAAAGAGTCGCAAACCATTCCAGAGCTTGTTGATGGGAGTGTTGATGAAACGGATATGCCTAATCAGTCAGCGGAAGAACAACCAGTCGATCAAGCTGTAAAGTCCATACCAGAAGGCTATATCCGGTTAGCATCTTCTTCAAAAGGCAGATGGCATACGCCAGAAATGTTGCGACGGGAAGCCTATCGAGCTTATGGGAAGTTATTAAGCACCAAACTCAAAAAGCAGCTTGAAAATGACGACAATCCTTGGGTGTCAAAGCAAATGATGATTCCCAGAGATGCTAATGGCACCTTTTTTACAGGCTCGAATGCCATTATGCTTGCGCTATGGATGGAAGAACAGGGATTTGAGCTTCCCTTCTTTATTACAGAAGACGAGCTAAGGACAAAAGGTCTCGGAATTTTACAAGACGCAGAGAGCCTTTTCATTCTTACAAAGACAGAAGTGTCAAGAGTGTACAATATAGCCCAAACCACCTTTCCCATTATCCAAAAGCGTTCTTATGAATCTCTTAAATTGAACATGATAGCGGCAGAGCGAAGGAAAACAGCTGGGTATCAGTTTCTTGATTCCAGCAATTTCTATAAAATCGCATTGAAGTTTGACGGCACTCCTGGCCTATCCCTTTATGACAATATCGAAAAAGTCATACATATAGCTCCGAAAGAAAGTTTTGAAATCGAGGATGACTATTATCGTGATTTGACCGTTGCAATGGTAGAAAGCACCCGTGATGTCGATTTTGATACACTCCGCCTTGATAGTTTCCTCTTTGAGAATTTAGTTTCCCATTTGGGTAGTGGTATTATCAGCCAGAGCTGCCGTTTCGATGCGACCAATCCAGAATACTCTCAAATATGGAGAGAACGGTTGGAAAACAACCCCGAATACACAAAAAATATCATGGAACAGGCAGATGCAGCTTCAAGCCAAGTCCTCGAATCAGCCTTAGCATAGAAAAAGTCAAACGTCAGTCCTACAAAAAAGCCGATATAACAAAGACGGTTTGCAATCCCTGCAAACCGCCTTCCAATACAGCTTATGATACAATTTGTTGTTATCCTTGTTCCGCCTTATCAACAGCTTGGATGATAGTTTTTTTTATGGTGTCATAATCCAATCTTATTGGGTGAACATGACCACCGTCAGCAAGGGCAGCATCAATAAAGTAACGGATATTCCACCATTTTTTTACTGTATTTTTGGACACGTTGATAGATCTTGCACAGGTTTTAATTCCTCCGTCAACATGAAGGTATCTCCAAAGTGTAATCTTCACTGCTTCATCAGAGTTTTTTAGAGTGGTAAGTAAATTATTATCTTCTTTCCACTTATTATAAAGATCCATTGATGAAAAGCCGTTTCCTTTATTTTGTACTGTGTTGTGGTGCATATTTGTATCTTTCGAGGATCCGTTGAAAAATCCTCCAATTTTGTCCCACACTTCTTCGGGCAAATCTCCATCATCAGGTTCATCACCGTATCGCAATTCGTTGACAAACTGTTCAGCTCCGTCTTCATCACCTTCTTGAAAGCCCAATACTTGGCACCATTCTTTATAGTTATTCACCATTTCCTGACCGTGCATTGTGATACACTGCAGGTTTGTTATTTCCTCACGGTCAAGTTTATCAATTAACTCATTTATTATTTTTGCCATATTGTAAATTTATAAGATTATCTGTGCATGCCTCTGTTCTTCTGTTCCGCTTTCTGTGAGTTTTCATCTCCTAAATGATAGAATTCCCTTTGCATATCTTCCGTATATTCCTCTTCGGGAACATAATTTTTGAAGGAGTTGTCAGACTCTTTTACCCAACATCCGTATATACCGAAATTATATGTAGGTATCTCACGAGAAACAACACTGTCGTATTCTTCCCTATCACCACTGACGACTTTGATACATCCGTCAGCAAGGAAATCAAGTCCGAAAGTGAATTTTCCTTCCTGCTTGTCTACCGATATAATATTCCCAGTACACATCTGCGCCACCTGTTCATTGGTGAGTTCCAGCTCATTTTGCAGTGATGCCAAATTATCCTCCATCAAGGAAACTGGGATATAGAAGACCCTGTTCGTCTTATCGTCAAGTTGTACGAAACATTGCTCCTTTCCTGGCATTTTAGTTATGATAACTTTACCACTTCGGAGCGTATTCTGTTCCTCGGGCGTAAAGTCCTCCAAGTCTGCCATTTCGCTTCTTGGAGCGATCATTATATCTACGGCATCATTTCTTTTTTCAAGTTTTATGCGGGCTTGAATTGATCTTCGTACACCATCACCCAAGTCTACGCTGATAGGTAAGATAGGAGTCCATTGACCTCCAAGCATCTTTTTCATCACTATTTCAGGAAGGTCATCCACCATTTCTTGAGTCAATCCGAGACTTGCAAATTTCTCGTACGGAATCTCATTCTCGTCAAAAGTTGTTTTCATAAATTCATTGATTTTTGTTTTTGCAAAGATAGTTTGTTACTTGAAAAGTCTGCCTTCCAAAATAATAAACCTTTTATATTAACATTTTCAAAACGTTTTTAGGCTGATTTGTGGGGTTTTCAGTTTTTGAAATGTTAATATAAGACTTCCTTTTTTTTTGAGCCAGCTATTAAACTGGTTTATTTTACTTTTGTAAGCATAAAAAAGGAGACGATGGTTATATTTCTTAGACATATTTTCCTTGCAGTTTTGAGCGCATCTTGTCTCTTTGTCCTTGCACAAAAGCAGACTGTAGATAACAGCCTTCAAGACTATTGGATAGACAAATACTTCAGTGTCAGTTTTCCTTTGCAAAGTATCGAGGTAAATTCTGCTTTCGGCATACGCAAAGATCCGTTTACTGGTAAGACAAAGGAACATTGCGGTTTGGACTTAAAGGCACGCTATGAAAATGTACTTGCCATGTTTGATGGTTATGTCATGAACACTGGCTATGATTCTGGTAGCGGCAATTACATTATCATGAAGCACGGTGACTACGCCGTGAGCTACTGTCACTTATCTCAAATTTGGGTGAAGAAAGGAGAACGAATCTATGCAGGTGACCCTGTTGGTGTCAGCGGTTCTTCTGGTCGATCGACAGGCGCACACCTCCATATCACCAGCAGGTTAAGAGGAAATTTAGAAGACCCCTACAACCTCCTGACCTATATCCGGGATGTAAAGTTGCAATGTATCACAGCACTTCACGTCAATGAAAAAGACATTCTCACTCCTGATGATTTTTTCAAGAAGTATGCGCATGCCGCCATGAGACAGCAGCAGAAATACGGCATCCCTTCTTCTGTCATCCTCGCCCAGATGGCACTTGAAAGCCGTTGGGGGAAAAGCAGTCTTGCCCAAGCAGGATTCAACTACTTCGGTATCAAAGCCAATAAAGATTGGCTGGAAAGTGGACTGCCATATAGCCTCCATGATGATGATCGTCCCAACGAAAAGTTTTGCAATTTCGCTTCTCCAGAAGCCAGCATGGAATATCATTCAAGACTATTGTTAAGCGAACGTTACAAGCGGTGCAGAAAATATAGCTCTAAAGATTTTCATAACTGGCTTGTTTCCATTAAAGCCGCTGGGTATGCCACGGCAAGAGATTATGTACAAAGATGCGAGCGCATTATCATGAAACATAAGCTCTATCTCTATGATGCAGCGGCCGAGAGACTGTAATAGAATATAAATATAAGCAAAGAATAAAATATATGATGAACAAGTATCTCATTTTGTTGTCAGTCCTTACACTTGTAGGTCACGACACCCATGCACAAGTAGTGTACGGTAATAATGAACAAATCTATGTAAAATCCCAGTACGAAGTTTCTGCAAACTATGTGAGTTCTTCCGCAACCCTGCCCAATCCGATAGACAGCCATGTGAAATATGAACTGTCAGGATTGGGAGACAATTGGTTTGTCTCCGCTCATGGTGGTTTTATATCATTTTTGGGTAATCCTGTCTCACACACGGATTTTTACGGAAGAACCAAGTTCGGTTTGCATTTTTCTATAGGTAAATGGCACTCGCCATACTTCGGCACGAGAATCGCTTATCAAGGTATTAGGTTCGTTGATAGCCAACGAACATCCCAGCCTTTTAGCAGCTATCATGCCGATCTCCTTCTGAATATATCCTCATTCTTCCGACCCTCCTTCGAGAAACCTGCAAAATGGAATATAAGTCCTTATATAGGTGCGGGACTTATAAGGCACAATAACCTGAAGGAAAACTCCTTTGCTTTTTCATACGGTATTTTGGGAAGTTACAATTTAACTGAACGTATCAGTTTGTCCGCTTCCTTTGACGGAATAACAGCCAGCCAGAATTTTGATGGATATGGCGAGAAGGGGCGTTTTGGTGACAACCTTCTTTCAGGGAGTATCGGGCTTACCATAGGCATTGGTCATTTGGGCTGGAAAGCTAAGAATAAAAGATTGATAGCTGTAAATGATGAATCGTCACGGTTTCCGTTAACCTATCCACGCAACAATTACAGCGGTCTTAAATCCCTTCAGGAAAGAATTGCCGCAGGCAATACAGATAGTACAAAAGAAACTGTTGATGAGAACATTGCCATGTTTGATGCTCCTATTTTGTTTTTCTTCAAACGCAATACCACGCAACTTGTCGACAGGCAACAGTTAGTTAATATTCCAGAGATCGCCGCTGCCGTTAAGGAGTATAACTTGGACGTACGTATTGTCGGTGCTGCAGACAGCAAGACTGGTTCACCAAGGCACAACAGAAGATTGGCCATCAAACGCTGCCGTTATATTGCCAAACTGCTACTAAACGCTGGAGTGCCTAAGTCGAGAATGACGGGAGCAAGCAGAGGTGGTATCAATCTTTACAAGCCTTATACTGCCAACCGTCACACCTGTGTTATCCTTTATAGACAAAAATAAGAAGTACTAAAACAAAAGAATATGGCTATTTTAAGAAAAAACATCAACTATGGCGTTACAGATATATCACAGCGTCTTCAAGACACTCTCAACGCCAACGGTATGCAAGCGCACATCGCCATGACACAGACAGGAGACTATGAGCTTGTCACTCTGTCGCATAATTCATCAGAACCAAGACGCTATCCTCTCAACCAGCAGCAGGTTGAGAACCTGATGAACAGTGGGACAAATGCCTGGGATAAGAAAGCCTACAATACTTTTGTTGACATCGTTAAGGAGGATTATTACATTCCTGGATCGTTTGTTGCTGCTCGCAATGCTAACAGCCCTATCAACATGGGACTTGACGGACACCGTCTTGCTCATGGAGAATATGGTTACAGAGAACCACATTTCTTCTTCCCCTTTGAAGGACCGAGATACGGACGTTTTGACAATATTATAGATGGCTTGATAGGACTTGTCCACGGTGGACGTATCAGGCGTATAGATGACAGACCCTTCTATGCCAGCAGCGCACCTGTTGTTATAGACCGTCCTGACGGACGTTTGCGTCCCGGAGAGATGAAAACTGGTGCCTATGGTTTCTATGACAAAGGTGTGAAGCAGAAACAGGACGTTCTTCAGTCCATGAGTATCAGTGAACAGCAGAAGCCCAAGGTTGAAAGACCGAAGGGACAGGCTGTACCCCTTGACTCCATCAGTTCGCCAGTTTATATGTCAGCCCAGAAATTCCAACAAGTATTGTCTTCACACGGAGTTGTCATAGACGAAAAAAATAACTTGCTGACCATCAAGTCCGCCTCCGTTCCTACCAATCTCGAATATAAGTTAAATCTCGATGAGACTAAGAAACTTATGAATGAGAAATTTAAGTACAGCGATAAGAAGGGCGTACACAACAAGGACGGTGTGTCCGTGAATGAACGCCTCGCCATATTAAATGCCGTCATAGGGAAAGACTTTGCCGACAGGATAACCATAGAGATGCTGAACAGCAAGGATTATGTAGACATCAAACTGAAGCCAGAAGTGGAGAAAGAATTAGGGGTTCATCAGGAGGTAGCCAATCAATATATGGCATCCAAACTTGATATCATAGATATGAAAGACATGCGTGAGGACTACCGAAGCGGCTTTATAGACAGCTGGAACTCTATCGGTGTCGTTGATGGGCGTGTCCTTAATCCAAATGAAGGTTTTTATCTTCCAGTAAAGGACGGACGTGCTGTTTCTGTCGGTGAGATTCAAGTGTCACCTGTCAATGATGGCAAGGGAGCAACCACGTTTCGTATGACCGCCGTAATCAACAATCAAGTCATGGCACATGACATATCCAAAGAGGACTACATTAAGTTCATCAACTATAATGACGAGTACCGTCTGAAGCTGTTCGACAAAGTATTTGATGAAGTAAAGATAAAGAGTTCTTCCAATGGTACTTTGGAGGACCCTGTGCGTTCTGGAAGGATTGAAGAAGCCAACGGTGTTGCCGTATTGGGCGGTCGTTACAACCTTGTTAATGACAACATCACTGCCGCCATTATGGGAGCAATGGCTTACAAGGACAAGATTTCCGGCGAGTATATGCTGAATATGCGTGAGAGTAAAGATATTGGCATGTGGTCATACAAAATCACCGAAGAGCAGTATCTTGCTTTCAAGAATGCGGATGATGCGGGAAAGGCGAAACTACTTTCCACCATCATTCCTATAACTGATGAGAAAAAACAACCCCTGTCAGTTGTCAAGGAAGTTCAGCAGCCTCTTTCTACTACAGAGAAACGCACATCTTCCTATTCCGAGAATGTTGATATAAAAGATTCGCTGGACACCGAGGTAGAAAAGAAGTACAACGAACGTATGGCAGATGCTCTGAACAGAACGATTTTCAAAGATACGGAACATATCAAAGCCACAGCCCTATCAGAGTCGGATGAAAAAATCGTTTCCAAGAACGAAAGAATTTTGGTAGCCGAAGGCAAGAACCAACCCACATTGACTGAGTTGCGTCAAAGCGTAAGGATTGCCCTTAACGGAGAGGCTAACGTAAACGGTGAGTCCTTGGAGAATCTGAAACCAAACAAGGAATGGGTCAGGAGCGGTGGACATGGAAGGGCAACCGAAGTCGGAGATATAGCCGTGGAGCGTCTGCGTGATGCAGAAGGCAAGGTAATAGAAGGGAAGTACAAGATGACCGCCGTCATAGACGGCAATGTCTTTTCCCACGAGATTACTCAAAAAGATTTTGATAAGTTCCGTGCCATCAATGACACCCAGCGAATGAAGCTCTTCGATAAAATTTTCCCAGAAGTGGAGATGAAGACAAAAGCGGGACACGGCTTTAACTTGGGAGCTGCTATCCTTGCTGCCGTCTCCGTGGGAATGGATGTTGTTGGTTCTGTTATGGCAGAGCCACGTTTCCGCCCTGAAATTTATACGAGCCGAAACGTATTTTCCAAGCCCGGTGTTGTCTCTCCCGAGGCGGTTTCTGCGGCTCTTTACGAGTCAGAGAATGAGCAGCTTAGAAGAGGGCCATCTGAAGGCAGAGGTATGGGTATTTAACCACTAACAACGTTCGTTATATGCTCAATCATGAATTTATGCCTTTCCAAACGGTAACAATTCGTCCCCACTGGGGGCAGTTCTGTATCAATGAGCAGCCTGGGATATTGCTGTGCCTGGCAAGTTTTTGGATAAGCAAATTTATGGAGTTTCGTTTCCATGAGTTTTTCATATGGCCAGCATTGTTTCTTGTTTTCTATCTGTTTTTCCAAGTGGTTTATATGGCAAGGATCGAATATGTCCTGACAGGAGAACAGTTAATCACGCTTCATGGTCTGTTTTCGCACTCAACGGACTATATTGAGCTTTATCGTGTTGTCGACTATCGGCAGCATCAGTCGTTGCCCCAGCAACTGTTTGGACTGAAGACCATCACCATCTATTCTGGAGACAGAAACAATCCACAGCTGGATATGATAGGTATTAAGGCAAGGATGAATATTGTCGATGAGATACGTCAACGAGTCGAATTTAATAAGAAAAGAAAGGGTATTTATGAAATTACAAATAGGCTTTAAGCGCATATCAATTTTTATGTTTCTTCTTTTAGGAGCTATAACAGCATCAGGACAGGGATTAACGCAATCCAATCCGCTTGAATACGCAGCTATTGCTGGAGGCGAGGAACGTCTTGCCAGTCAGATAAAGAAACAATCAAGAGCTATGGCAGCCATTGCCATAGAGCAGGGAGCCATGACACGTGCCAATACTAAGATGAAAGAATGGGAAAGTAAATACAATTCTTATTTGAAGACTGTGTCAGGTTATGCTTCAGCCATAAAAGCCGCCACTACGCTCTATGCGGATGGATTACAGACGCTTACCGCACTATGGGAAGTCCACACAGCTTGCAGAATCAATCCGCAAGGTATAGCTGCTTCTGTATCGATGAATAATCTCTATATGGAAACGGCAGCGGAGTTTATCCGAACATACAGGATTTTGAAAAACATACTTGCCAAGGGAGGAGAAGGCAACATGCTCAACGGAGCAGAAAGGACACAGCTCGTGTGGAACTTGAATGATAATTTAGAGCGGTTAAACAGAAAGCTCCGAAGACTGTCGGTGAGTATAACCGTGCATTCTTTTGATGACGTGTGGAACAGAGCAATTAGCGGAAAAATCAACAAGAGCAATAAAATGTTGGCCGAAGATTCATCCAAGCGAATGCGCAGAGCCATCAGTAATGTTGCTAAATTCTATAAATACAGACAAACACATAAGCCATGGGGACAATAAAGAGCGTTTATTTCAAGTTCATAGGCATCGTTGTAGCTATTCTTTTTACACCAAGCCTATTTGCGCAGAGTGGCCCTGATCCTGTCAGGGCGACAATGTTTTATGATAATGCCAAACAAGCGAAAAAGGCTTTAATGGCACAGGATGCCTTGTTGTGTGCGAACCTCACGGGGCATAAATATCTGAGCGAAGAAGTGGCTGCTACAACGAACTTCCAACGACAGTTCAATAATTATTTGAACCAGTTTGATGACATCCTGACTGTGGCTGCCAACATCTATGGTATTTACATGGAGGTCGATGAAGCACGGAAGAATCTGAAGGTTGTCCAAGGGATAGTTGTGCGACAGCCTGCTAACGTTTTGGCGGTTGCCCTATCAAGGTCAAAGAATAAAATTTACACCGATCTTATTGAAGAAGGATTGAAACTCGCAGCCGATGTCAAGCAGGTTCTTCCACTGAAGAAGAACAAGGACAAAAATGCAAAGATGACACAATACGAACGGCTCAAAGTGATGGATAAAATACGTGTTAATTTGCGGACACTCAACCGGAAGCTCCGAACATTAAGCCGTTTGGTTCATTACACTACAATAATGGACTCATGGTACGACCTAAAAGGTACAGGAAAGGAATACCAGCCACGTAAAATGGCAGCTGTAACAAAGGACTGCCTACAGACTTGGAAGAAACATGCACAAAGCGTAAAATATTAAAAACAATGGAAGAAAGCAAAGAAATACAAGGCACATATAGTATTTTCAGGACAGCCATATACGTATCGCTCCTTTTAGAGTTCTTCATGTATGCCCTGGATCCTATCGCCCTACATGGGTTAGGTGGAATCGTCAACACTTTCCATCACCGACTTGGTGTATTATCCATGTATCAGTTCCTGCCATATTCGAAGATGGTTACGCTCATGTTGGTAATCATCACTTGCATAGGTACCAAGAACAAGAAGCAAATAGAGTTCGATGCTCGAAAAATGGTATTCTACCCCCTTGCCTTCGGGCTTGTCCTTGTAGCGGCATCGGTATTTGTCTATAACTTCGACTGGCACGTCAGGTTATGGATCTTGAAATCCAACATGTGGATCTATATCGTTCTGTCTGTCGTAGGAACGGTACTCGTCCATGTTGCTCTTGACAACGTGTCGAAGTATTTCAGGGACGGTATGCTCAAGGATCCGTTCAATTTTGAGAACGAAAGTTTTAAACAAATAACGAACCTTGTAGAAAACAAGTATTCCGTCAACATTCCCATGCGTTACTATTATAAGGGAAAGTTCAGGAAAGGATGGATCAATATTGTCAATCCATTCCGTGGTACATGGGTTGTCGGCACTCCTGGTTCTGGTAAGACGTTCTCTGTCATCGAACCGTACATCCGCCAACATTCGAAAAAAGGTTTTGCAATGGTGGTCTACGACTACAAGTTTCCGACTCTTGCCCAAAAGCTATATTACCATTATAGAATAAACCAATTACAAGGAAACCTACCCAAGGATTGCAACTTCAACATCATCAACTTTGTCAATATAGAATATAGCGCACGTGTCAATCCTATTCAGCAGAAATACATAACAAATTTGGCAGCTGCACAAGAAACAGCAGAGACACTAATAGAGTCACTTCAAAAAGGGCAGAAAGCCTCTGGAGGTGGTTCTGACCAATTCTTTCAGACTTCCGCAACCAACTTTCTTGCAGCCTGTATTTTCTTTTTTGTAAACTACAATAAAAAACCTTTCGATGAGAATGGAAATGAACTTTTCCCAGAGTATGGTGAGGATAATGAAACTCATCATAAGCGTTTGACAGGAAGAGTCTTCCGAGACAAAAAACATATAGGTAACAAGGATTACCAAGTGCAGCCGTCTTATTGGAAAGGACAGTATTCTGATATGCCACATGTACTCGCATTACTAAATCACTCCTATGATGAGATCTTTGAAGTGTTGACAACCAACCCCGAAGTTTATCCTCTACTGGGTCCTTTCATGACAGCCTATGAAAATGGAGCCATGGAACAGCTCGAAGGTATGATAGGAACGCTACGTGTACAGACTTCCCGTTTGGCTACCCATGAGTCATACTGGGTGTTCAGTGGGGATGACTTCGACCTGAAGGTATCTGATCCAAGACATCCGAGTTACCTGCTCATTGCCAATGACCCAGAAATGGAAAGCATTAACGGTGCATTGAACGCATTGATTCTGAACCGTCTTGTTACCCGTGTCAACAGTGGAATGGGAAAGAATGTCCCAGTAAGTATCATCGTTGATGAGCTGCCGACTCTATATTTCCACAAGATAGACCGCCTGATAGGAACAGCCAGAAGCAACAAGGTCGCCGTCACGTTAGGCTTCCAGGAACTTCCACAGCTCGAGGCAGATTATGGCAAGGTGGGAAAGGATAAGATTATAACCACCGTAGGTAATGTTGTTTCCGGTTCTGCTCGAGCAAAAGAGACGCTCGACTGGTTGTCAGGCGATATTTTCGGCAAGGTAGTACAGCTCAAAAAGGGCATTACCATTGACAGGGACAGGACATCCATCAATCTCAATGAGAACATGGACAGCCTGTTGCCAGCATCAAAAATAGCCGATATGAGACCAGGATGGTTATGTGGCCAGACAGCTGGCGATTTTGTCGTCACGAAAACTGGCAGGCGGGACTCTATGGATATTCAAACTGCCGAAGAATTCAAGACAACCAAGTTCTTTTGCAAGACCTCTTTTGACATGGAGCAGATTAAGGCAGAAGAAAACGATTATGAAAATTATCCCATTCCGAAATTCTATCACTTCGATTCTGAAGACTCAAAGGCACGCATCCTACAAGCCAACTTTGATCGGATTAAGAATGAAGTAAAAGAGATGATAAAGATTATCCAGACGGAGTTCAAAAAGGAGGGAGGCTCTCAAACGACACATAAAAAGAGTAACAGAACACCTCCCAAACAATGATGGCTTCTTTCTTTTTCAACAGAATGATTAAGGGTCACTTGGATGATAAAGTCCTAAATGACCCTTAATTAATTTTATCTTCTGAAATGGCGACGGGGTTTCTGTTCTTCTTCCCCTTCCTCCTCTTCCATAGATAACTTGTAATTATCGATTTCCTGTTGAAGATTCCTGGCATGTTCTTTGAACATAAAATCTTGGAACGGCAAACATGAATCTTTCTCTCTTGATTCAACCAACGCTTCGATGTATTCGGCTTTGTCCTCTTTCAAAACCTTACTGGGAACCAGCCCAAACTCATTCTGAATATGATTCATTATCAACCTCGACATCCTGCCATTACCGTCTACCCATGGATGAATCGTCACGAGCTTCAGATGTGCGTCAAAGCTCAACTGGTATTGCTCGTATATATCTGGATTTTTTAATAATTGTTCCCGTCTTTCGTTCATTTCCTCACAGAAATCTTTTAGTCTCTGTGGTACTTTCAGGTGGTTCATATATGATTTTCCACCTGCCCCAGCTGTTACGTTTACCAGTCGCAAATCTCCTTTTGAGGAGTCAAATGTTCCTCCAAGCGTACTGTATGCTGTCCCAGTTCTTCTCATGACTATTGATGATAGCTCTTTTAGCATGTCAATGGAGAAAGGCGTATGTTTCCTTACCATGTCCATGCTTCTTTCGTAGGCAGCCTTTAGGTCAAGGTTCATGTTTTGCTCTTCAATGCTTTTACCTTTGGCAGAAAGACCTTCATCAAAAAGCAGTTGGTTCTCTATCTCGGTCATCGTAGATCCCTCGATAGCCGTTGAATGCGTTATGATAGAATAGAGATAGAATTTTTCATAGTCTATCTGTTCTTGGAAGCCCAAACGCTTATATTCTTCCAGTGTATCTAAAATTTCCTGCTTGTTCATTTTAACTGCATATATTTTACTGTTGCCTAATCACACCAGCACCAAATTCCATCAAAATTGTGCAATCCGTCATCCTTAAAAGCCAAATGCACTTCTTCTATGATAAAGGCGGAATCTAAGTCGTTCCAATCTTTCCAATAGAACTTTTGCCCCACTACAGGAATAAAAGGCATATCCTTATCAAAGTAAAGTTGATGAGTTCCCGTTGGATCATATACAAACCTAACATGATACATTTGAGTTTTATTATCGGGTACCCGTTGACTATTCTCATAGTTCTTAACAGTCTCGATAGTCACAAAGTCTTCGTTAACCTTATTCCACAGATGGTCTTTAAGAGTTTTGTAACCTTTTCCTTCTTGCTCTTGGAGAATAGCTTTGAAGTCCAAGACTGCTTGTCTATAACCATCCACAAAACTTTGTACTTGAGACCATTGAGCATCCTGTTTGGATTGCGCATGTTTGTGCTGTTGATTTGTAAAATTCTTATTATCCATATTACTTCACATTATAAACCCGTTGGCGGAATTAATTTAAGTTGATAAACATGAATAAAAAGTTCCACATATTGTTGATTTTTAGTAACTTATTAATGTTCAAAACGTTAAGTTCAAACCATTGTATGTACAACCTTTATACAAAATTCGTCAAAATACTTGAGATATGCAAGCAATTCTCTGAAAATCTCGTCAATGAAAATGGTAACATTCTACGCTGTGGTCCTGTTCCTAAGTTTTCGGATTTGGAAGTAGTGGCGTTACCGCTTGACATTTCGTTTTTTACCCGATTTCAACATGTGCATCCCCATAAGGAAACAGCGTTGCCGGAAAGCCATATCATCCTCGTCGGGTTTCTTTCCCCAGCCTCCTTTTGGGGCGGCCCCACCTCCAGCACTCTCCGAAATGGCCGTTGCCTTATCGAGATATCCAAGAAAAAGGGCTGTTGCAACCAACGTGACTTGGCTTGAATTTTCTGCCATCTGTTCGAAGACAGACCCTTCTGAAAGGTTTTCTGTAGCTTTATCGAATGCAGCTCTCTGTTCCTGCGGAAGAGACTCACGATAAGCATTAAATTTACTATAAGACTTTTGTGCTTCTATCGAGGCCATATTCCAGCCAACAGCTTGCATTTCATGTAAGGCTTGTGTGTTCAAGTTCGGTGCAATAGAGTGTATGTCACTCCTTATTTCCTTATATCGTTCTTCGGTGGTCTCGGTCAGTCCTTTCACCAATTTAAGCTTTCTTTCTGCTTCTGCAAGTTTTTCTTGTTTGTCAATAATTTTTCCTTTTGTTTTTTCAATATCAGCGATAATTCTCGCACGTTCAGCATCTGCCTGTTCCTTGGTAATTTTTCCAGCCTTGACATCGTTTTCTAATCTTTCAATTTCTTTTAATAAATCGTTCTTATGACTTTCAAGATTAGCTATCATAGTACTCAAACCTTTCAATCTTGCTTCTCCATGCTTAATCGCTTTTTCTTGTTCTGACAGTGTAACCTTATTCCTTGAAATTTGTAGTTTTTGATCAGCAACATTCTCTTTCAAATTGTCAACTTCGTTCTTTAGGTCTTCTCTTTTTTGTGCATAGTATTCTTTCATCGACCTATGTTTACGTCCTGTTTCAGCGATGCTATCACCTCGATCAAGAGAATACTTTTTGTTGACTTCCGAAAGCTCATTATGAAGGGCTGTCATTCGTTGACTGTATTCAAATTTATTCTGTCCAGCCATGACCATTTTCCAAGAGAATTTATTCCGCTCTGTTATTGGTAAAATTGTACAGTGAATGTGAGGATTTGTTTCATCAAGATGTACTATAAAAGCTGCGATATTTTTTTCACCATATTTTTTACTCATAAACTTGTACATATCAACAGCCCATTTTTCTATTTCTGAATTACGAGTAATCTTTGAATTGTCAGCTTCTTTGTCCAGGCTTACATGTTGCTCGCCGAATGCCAAACGGTGCATCTGATCCCTTGAACCGCCCAAGATGAAATTTGCAACAGTTCGATACTTTGGTTCCGGAAGTCCGAGGTTAGGGTCTATTATATTCCTTGCCTTCAAATTATCTTTGATTCTTTGTGTGATTGAGAGTTTTTTGTCGACAGGAGTTATTACCCCACCCTTGCGAACCTCAAAGTTAAGATGTTCACGGGTTGGATCAAAAGCATATGATAGTTTTCTCTTGTAGGCTTCCGCAGAGAAGTTTCGCAGATGCTCATTACTTTGAGCAACAGTAATGCCCTTTGTGGGCATGAGATCCATTACTTGTTTTGCCATATATTTCTATTTTTTAATATTTTTCGATGGGGGTCAATTAGTGGTAATATTTATAAAACTTTCGTTTCCATTTTTCTAAACTTACACATTGAGGGGTCAACGGTGGGGTCAATGTTACATTTTGTCACTTCAAGGGGGTCAACGGTGGGGTCAATGTAACAAAATGAAAGTTTTAAGGGGGTCAACCCCTTTTCTAAACAAGAAATTTTACCCATAAAAAACAAGGTTATTATTAGAACTGTCATTTTGTAACATTTACAGGGGTCAACAGCTTCATTTTATAACATTCAGAGGGGTCAACGGTGGGGTCAATGTAATATTCATAGGGGTCAATGGTTTACAAACGTCTATTTTGTATACCCATTTTGGATTTTTAGAGGTAATCGTCGTCTAAACCCTCGGAGAGCCTAATATTGACACGGCTTGCCGCACGAAGTCCCCCTCTTTTGGGGTGTCAATTCCTCCAAATTTCTATTTGGGGGGTATTAGGCTACCTCCCAATATAAAATAATTTATTTCGTTTGCAAAACGATTCCTCATGCGCAAGCGCATGTACAAAGACTTTGTCTTTTCCATCTGTAAACATTAAAAATGAAATGTCAATTTAGATTTCTCCGAATGAATTAAGATTCTCACCATCATTTCTTCGTCTCTTTTTTGGGTACAAAAATAACAACGTCTTTTTGAAGTCTAACCATTTTGCTCGTGACAACATTGAAGACTTCCAAAATCTCCATTGCTTCCAAATTTTGGATGAACTTCATGACAGAAGGACGACTCCATCCCCAAGACTTTGACAAGCACTCTATGTTTGCGGCCATATCCTCTTGTTTTCTCTCGGATATACAATGACGCACCACGAGATCACGAAAGGCTTGTAGGCGAGAAAAACGCCTTGTGTTCTTGTAAGTGTAGTCGCCACAGAGAAATTCTAACAAAGCGGAAGGCATCCTTACATCATATTCTTTGTTGTCAGTTTGAACTGTTTTTCTATCTATCATTTTTTCATTAACCATTATCGTTTTTTATTGTAAATATTAGATGTAAAAATCAGGCTTTTTCCCATTAACTTTTTTATATAAAAATCATGATTAAATAAAGGTCATGCTGCCTTTCTTTCTTCCATGTATTTTTGTGGTATTGTTTTTCTTCCTTTGGGGGCTTCGAAGTCTTGGAAATTAGGATAAAATAATGCCGCCATTGTGATGACGTAAAGCACCTCTGAAAGCAATATATATCTTCCTTCATCGAAGAAAGAAAACAATATTATTATGCAGGATATGGCTATCAGGATTTTTTTACTGTTATGTATTTCCGTGAATATTCTGTTCGCTAATTTATAAGAGAAGAATAGCAATGTTATTCCAAAAGTCAGGAGATAAATAACAGGACGTGTGAGGAAAGGATATAGGTAATTATTCATCTTTCGTTGCATGAAAGGAGCTGCCGTTTTCTTTCCGCTGATACTAAGCTGTTCCAGTCTTTTTTCCTTTGCCATTGTTTTATATGTGGCAGCCACTTCTCCAGATGCAAAATTGTCCACACCTTGAATGCCGAGAAGAAATAATAAGATCAATAATGTAAAGAATTTTCTTGGCTTTTCCCTATGTTTCATCTTATCATAAAAGTTGATAATATAGGTACCCAGTCTCCAAGCCAACTTCTTTATCTTCGACATATGGGGTTGTGCTGCAGCAAAAACATTCCTATAATTTTTCACGCTTTCCCTTCTTGGCTTAATTAGAAAATGGTACAGGAAAGGAATGGTCGTCAACACAACGAAAAGTATCAATTTTAATATTAACATCACCATATTTCTTTCAATTAAAGTTCGACAATGTTTCTGCGTATGATTCTTGCTCCAGAATGTCCTTTTGAAGCCTTGGTTTCCGCTTTCTTTCAGAAAGTAGCTGATAGTACATTGTTTCCAAACTATCAAAAAAGAAGACTGTCATTGAGTCTATGATTCCATAGTTGGTCGAAGAAAGGTAGATTACAAACATTTCATCTTCAACAGGAGTCGAGTATGCTACCACCTTATATATCTTTCCGCTTTCTTCCCTCGAGGCATAAAGAACGTGTATATGCAATTTCTCTACCAATTCTGATACTGCATTTTCTAACATGTTATGTTCATCCATGTTGAAAACAACCTCTGTAAAATAAGTGTGTTTGATAATGCCTATCTGTTGTTCCGTAAAATAGTGAGGGAGCAACTTTATCAACTTTTGATAAAGCAGGAGGATGGAACGCTTGTAAGTTCCGTCTTCAAGTTTGTTGTAGTCTAATGCTTTTTCCATACGATTTTTATTTATAAAGTTGCAGAAATATAGGATTTAAGGAAATAATCAGCCAAGGTAGTTATTAGTTTGTTCTCTTCTTCCTTTGTTTTTCTTTTTTCATCCAGACGGTTTAAAAGCACAGGGAGTTCTTTGGAAAGTTCCATTAGTTCTTTCCTTTGTTTTTTTGTCAAAGTTGCAGTTGAATAACTATCCAACGACACATAGGGCTGAATGAGCATCCATCGGTAGCTTATCCGTTGCTCTTGGTCGAGTTTTTTATTGTTTAATATATCTTCCCTGCATGCAATGGCATTTTGCATGATACGCCTGTTAAAGCGCATTGTAAGATACAGCATCGTCCTGTCATTCACTTCATCTTCTTTTTGACCAACTGAAGAATAAAGGCGGTCAAAGAGTCTTGTTGTTTTTTGAGTCAATTGCTGCATCTCATTCGTGGGAACATTACTAAGATGTTCCATAAGCGATCGAAAGCACCTGTCTTCCTCTCTGATAAAAGCAAGCAACTGGGATTCCTGCTTAAAGTCATGGGTACTGTTCAGTAGTTTATTATAGCTAATCAATATTTGTGGTAACCTGTTAATAGTTTGCACTTTATCAAGGCTGGCATAAAATTCGGAAGCATTTTTATAGGTATCGGAGCTTTCGATCTTTGCCCGTTCCCCTGCCGTATTGAGTTTGAGGTACATTACATCCTGAAGCGAACGTTGTCTTGAGAATGCTAATCGTGTTAGTTCCGTTCTCATCGAATCGGAAATAACAAAATATGCAAGAGCTATCGGACTTTTCAAATTAACGGTAGAGTCTTTTGAAAAGACACTGTACGACGAGTCCCGTAGTTCTTGCCACTGTGCCGTAAACTTTGTTACTTTCTCGATGTCGGCATCCTTGCAGGATCTCACTTCCGACAATTTTTCTTTGCAAGCCTCTATCGCTTCGGTAGAAGTTTTGAATGACGGATGTCTCGTACATGAAAAGGAGACAAACACTGTCAATGCAAGCATTGGTGATAGGTGATTTATTTTCATAAAAATATTTATTTAACGATGGCGAAGATACAAACCTTGCCGTAAAAATGATGGATAAAAAAAATAAAAGTCTTATATTAACGTTTTCAAAATCTTCAGGGGAGAAATTTTCATTGCTCAATAAAGAATGAAACAATATATAAGTTCCAAATAATACATATTTGGAACTTATAATAACAATGAATATTCTCTGACTCGTTTTGCTCAAATGTTAATATTTTAGGATATAAAAAAATGAAACTAATCAGTAATATTAGCATTATTTTCTTTTTGGTTTAGAAATCTTACACAAACTGCACTTATAGCAATGGCAAGGATAGATACGGAGGGGAGTGTCTCTGCACATGCTATTCCAGCACAAAACGCCATAAGAATTAAATGTGTGAGTACTACTTCTCTGTTGGAAAACTTTTCTCCTGTAAGCATTGAGAAGAATGCGTTTTTTGTGTTCCACCATTTATTGGCACCTTCAAATACCGATACCGTCTTATTTTTTTGGATTGATAATGTTTTCATTTCTTCTGTATAAAAGTGTTTATAAATTGAGTTCGTTATATTTAGTATAAGGTGTTCAGTTCCATCCATTGAGCTTATAGACTTGCTGCCGTGCCTCTTGCCAGCTTGACACCCAACGTATGACAATGATATAATTGTCCATTCTACGCTTCATTATAGTCCAGCCTTTTCCTGCTTTTCTGAAAAAATACCTGTTTGTCTTTGTTTTCATTTTATTTCTTATTTACATGGTTATTGATTTGTGGGTAGCTTTATACTTCGTTGACGAGTTTCAACAGTTCTTCTTCAGACTTAACCTCTGTCCCGTTGTAATAAAAATGAGTATCAAGCGACCCATTGATGTAACTATCAAACAACTCTCGACAACATTCCATTGTATCAACAAAGTAATAGACTACCTTAAGCCAAAGTATCTCCATGAGACAATTTCTCACATTAGAGGTATTACAGCCAGCGACCTCAATTGCTTCATCTAAATCTTCATTTGTCCAGTCGAAACCAAAATTGTTTTTGAACTCGTCCAATTGCTTGTCCCAATTAGAAAAACCTAATGCAGTTAAAATCATTTCGTTGTTTGACATAATCTTGTATTTTGAAGTTTATTATTATTCTGGGCATCCCGATTCTCAACCTTTAAGGATTTTTCGTTTCTTCGACCCGAACTTTTTTTTATTATTCCGGTGTAACCGTCATCTCGAAC
>NZ_QENY01000025.1 GCF_003096815.1 Hallella colorans | reverse complement strand
CTCGCATTCGTACTCTCACTGGGTCGCAGACGCTTCTCACATGGGCAGACGAAAAAGAGAAGTATGCCACACCGCCCACCTCTACAATGACAGACGCTATGGAAGCAGAGAAAGATGACGACAAACAGATAGCAGAGATTACCGAAGACACTATGCTCAAAGATCTTTTTTCTCAATATCCTGGTCTAAAGGAAGCCTTGGCTCAGCAATACGCACCTTTTAAAATGTTGCAAACAGCATTGGGAAAATTGATTCTGAAAAAGGTTACCATCAAGATGGCGGGAGAACGGTCCGGATTAGGAACACAAAAGCTCATCACGATGATACGGCAGGCCATACATCGTATCAGTCAATCATAACATATCTCAATAATATGGATAAAAAAGTAAGAAAATACTACTGGTGGCGCACCATCGCCTCATTTTTATTGGTGCTTTTTGCCATGCCCTTGGGTCATGCGCTGATGATATTGATGGAGAAGTTCATGAACGAAGGCGCCATGCATGTAGCAGGGTTTGCGATGGGTTTCGTGGGGCTTGTCCTCGTTATCGTCGGCGTGTTTGTGAAGGGCGATACCCGACAGACGCTGTGGGGACTCTTCGGTGGACTGCTTTTCTGGACGGGTTGGGTGGAGTTCCTCTTCCTGTATTATGCCCGACGCTATGGCGTGCAACCAGAGATAGAGAATGGCGTGGTGGTGACGAAGCCCGAATACCTTATCATGCCTGCCTCGTTTGGCTTGTGGATGATGGTGATGACCATGTATGTGTTCAGCACAAAGAACGGCTGCGACCTGATTACATGGATACAAAAGGTATGTTTCAGAAGCAAACGCAAGGTTGTGGTGGTGCAACCCATGACGCGCCACACGAGCATCGTCACGTTCATGGAACTGAACATGATTCTTTGGGCAATGTACTTGCTGCTCATGTTCTGCTACGACAAGACTTTCCTCGGTGATCATCACCCTGTAACGTTCCTTGTTGGAGTGGGGTGTCTCGCGGGGTCTATCTTCATGTTTCGCCACCAATTGCACATCGCTGCATGGGGCGCAAACATACGAATGGCGATTGCCACTGTCATCATCTTTTGGACACCTGTGGAAATATTAGGAAGGATGAACTTCTTCCAAGAGTTTTGGGTAGAGCCAGAAAAACACGTGTGGCAAATGCTTGTCATCCTCATCGCGTTTGTTTTGTTGGGTGTTTATCTTTGGTTCAAAGGCAAACAACGAAAGAGAGCAGAGCAATGATGAAAGGAGTTGGGATGAAGAAAACAACATGGAGACGGCAGCATAAATGGTTAGGAATTATCTTGGCTCCGTTCGTCATACTCTTTTGTCTCTCGGGAATAGTACTCAATCATACCAAGTTGTTTCAAGGCATCGATATCAGCAGGACACTGTTACCCTCAGAATATCGATATAGCCAGTGGAACCAAGGATTGTTTCGTGGTACGCAGAAATGGAGAAACAAGGTGTTGATATATGGCAACGCTGGCATTTGGGCGAAAGAGAAGGATGCCGACACGATAACCGACTTTAACCGCGGATTTCCCAAGGGTGCCGACCTGAGAAACATTCGTGGAATGACGGTCATGCCCAATGGCTGTTTATATGCCATGAGCCAACGTCATTTGTATCGGTTGAACAACCATGGCGTATGGGAACAAGTTGATATTCTTCAGGGTAAGCACGAAAAGTTGAGTGATATTACACAGAAGGGCGACTCGCTCATCATCACGGGTCGGTCTTACGTTTATCTGTCTCGTTATCCTTACCACGACTTCCAAAAAATCACCTTGAAGAAAACAGACAATGACAAAGGGAAGGTTTCGCTCTTCCGAACGATATGGCTTCTTCATGGAGGCGGACTGTTTGGTATGGCTGGCAAGCTCTTTGTCGATGCGGTGGGACTAATCCTCTTGTTTCTCTCCCTATCAGGCGTATATTATTCCTTTGCGCCTCGTTCCCATTCATTGTTGGGAACACGTACGAAGCGAAGGCTGATAACATGGCACAACAAGTTGGGACGAGGTGCGATGTTCTTTCTGTTGCTGCTCACCATTACAGGCTGGATGCTACGTCCGCCTGCGCTCATAGCCATAGCCTCTGGCAAAATACCGCCCATACCTTTTTCTTCCATGGATAGCGACAACCCATGGAATGGTTGTCTGCGCTCACTGCGGTATGATAAGGATAAAGCCGACTGGCTGTTGTGTACGTCGGACGGTTTCTATTCTCTTCGTCATTTGGGCAGCACACCGCAAAGAGAGAAGGTGCAACCTCCTATGAGCGTTATGGGCATCAATGTCGAGCAACACACTCATCAGAACACATGGCTGGTAGGTTCGTTCAGCGGCATGTATGTATGGGATAGAGCGCATCAGTCCGTCACCGACTATTTCACGCGTCAAAAGGTGCAGTCTGTGAGTGGGAATCCTTTTGGAAGTCATGCCATTGCAGGATTTTCATCAGACTTGGACGGTAAGGACATGGTGGTGGATTACAAGAAGGGTAATTCTCGCCTTCGTATGCCTGACAGCATGACAACGCTGCCCATGTCATTACGCAACGTTTGCATAGAAGTGCACACAGGGCGAATCTTTACCTTTTTGGGCATGGCGTCTCTATTTTACATCTTTCTCATGGGCGTGGCTTGCTTATGGTGCCTTTGGAGTGGTTGGAAGATATATAGAAGATACCCTCATTGAGTTTACATTTCATATTATAATTTTTATCAACAGTATTTCCAAACAATGAAGAAACAGATATTTACTTTCTTTTTATCGCTTATTCCTTTCATCGGTTGGGCGCAGGAGCAGACGGCTTCGCCTTTCCATGAGGACGACCACGAGGGCGGACTGTTCGTAGGCGGTGCCCTTACTTATTGGAACAACACGAAGACCAAAGCCACCACTTTGCAGCTTTATCCCGAAGTAGGCTAGTGTTTCAACGAAACGTGGGCGGCGGCATGATGCTGGGCTATGCCTCTGTATGCGCATGGGCTTTGCAGACTACCGCAAGAATTATTTCGTCGGTGAGGAACAAGAGATAGGCAACGATGGCTTCGGGCTTCGCTTTGCTCCCGAGGAGGTGATGATAGGGCTGGAGCTGGAATTTTGATATAGACGAAGGCGATTTCTCTCACTAAACATGATGCCATGCAGACATTGAAGACCGACATTAGACAGCGCATCCTTTACGCGGCACACAGGGAATTTATCAGGAACGGCGTGAGGCAGACCTCCATTCGCACGGTGGCAACCCAAGCGGGAGTGGCGGTGGGCAACGTCTATCACTACTTCCGCAGCAAGGACGAGCTTTTCTGCGAGGTGATGCGCCCGTTGCTCCGTGCCCTCGACCGCTATATCCTCTCGCATAATGATGAGGAATTTCTCTCGCTCGACGTGTTCGATTTGCGGCAACAGCAAATCAATCACATCATGGCGATGCTCACTCTTGTCAAGCAGTTCCGCCCCGAGCTGCGGCTGTTGCTCTTCAATGCCGAGGGTACGTCGCTGGCAAACTACAAGGACAAAATCATCGACCACCAGATGCAGGTGGGCGTGGAATATCTCCGACTGATGAAGGAACGCTATCCGCACCTTGACATCAACATGTCGCCGTTCTTCCTGCACCTGACCTGCTCTGCGTGGCTGACTCTGTTTTGCGAGCTCGTAGAGCATGAGGAATATAACGAGGAGGAAATTAGACTGGCACTTCAACAGTATGTGACATACGGCATGGCAGGGTGGAAGGAGTTGATGAAACCATAAAATACCTATTTTGCAGCGTAAAAATACCTATTTTTCGGTATTGCCATTCCGTTTCTCTCTTCGTATCTTTGCATCGTAAATATTGATAAGTATGTATAAATTGAAATGTCATCAAGGGCTAATGCCCTACACTGCGATACACGAGGCGCACCGTTCTTTACTTGGACGGTGCGCTTTTTTTTTGAACAGATTGAAACATCATTCATTATTGTACCCCCGAACCGTACTCAATAATGCTTTTTTCGTAGGAACATCATGAAACAGTAATATCATAACATTCAAACATAACAAATATGATCAAGACTCTCAAACGTTTAGGAGCTTACATGGGAGGGCGCAAGTGGTTGCTGCCATGCTCCGTCGGGCTGTCGGCAGTCAACGGACTGCTGTCGCTTGTCCCATTCATACTTTTGTGGCTCGTGGTGCGCACACTACTAATCACCAAGGGCAACCTCTCAAACACACCCCTTATAGACTATGCCCTATGGGCTTTTGTCATATCGGTGGCAAACGTGTTGCTTTACTTTTTGGCACTGATGCTTTCTCACCTCGCAGCATTCCGTATCGAAACCAACATGAGGCGCAAGGCGATGCAACGGTTAATGCGTGCACCATTGGGCTATCTCGATGAACAAAACACGGGGCGTATGCGCAAAATCATAGATGAGGATTCGGGAGAGACCCATACTTTTGTGGCACACCTGCTACCCGATGTGGCAAGCTGTGTCGTTGCTCCGATAGGTGTTATCGTACTGTTATTCGCTGTGGATTGGCAGTTGGGTGCGGCTGCAATAATACCTCTCGTTGGCGCGATAGGCATTATGGGATATATGATGAACCCGAAGAACAACCAATTCCAAAGACTCTACCTTGATGCGCAGGAAAAGATGGGGGCAGAGGCAGTGGAATATGTCAGAGGTATTCCCGTGGTCAAGGTGTTCCAACAAACGGTCTTCTCGTTCAAACGCTTCTACGATAGCATTATCAGCTACCGCGACCTTGTCATCAAGTGTACGCTTGTGTGGCGCACGCCAATGTCATTTTATATACTGGCTATCAATGCCTTTGCCTTCATCCTCGTTCCTACTGCTATTATCCTGATAGGACACGGTGGAGATACAAGCACAATTATCGCCAACGTGATACTTTATGTGGTGATTGCACCGCTCATCGCTTCCAATGTGATGAAAGCCATGTATCTCAGCCAGGACCTTTTCTTAGCAAACGAGGCTGTTGAACGATTAGAGCAGCTCACTGATATTGCACCGCTCTCGCAGCATGACGAGCCAAAACGGGCAGAAGCGTACGACATTCGTTTTAACGATGTTTCGTTCCGATATGAGGGAGCGGAGAAAGATGCAGTGAGTCATATCAACCTTACCATTCCCGAAGGCAAGACGGTTGCGCTTGTAGGAGCCTCGGGCAGCGGAAAAACCACGATAGCAAGATTGATACCCCGTTTTTGGGACGTATGTCATGGCAGCGTTACCATAGGAGGCATAGACGTGAGGGATATGCGCAAGGACGAGCTGATGCGCAACGTGTCGTTCGTCTTCCAAAACACCCGTCTGTTCAAAACTTCGCTCATCGAAAACCTACGTTACGGCAATCCTGATGCAACGACTGAACAGATCAACCGTGCCATCGACCTCTCACAAAGTCGCGAGATTATCGACCGTCTGCCACAGGGATTGGATACCGTTATCGGTGCCGAAGGCACTTATCTTTCGGGAGGTGAGCAGCAGCGTATTGTCCTTGCTCGTGCCATTCTGAAAGACGCTCCTATCGTGGTGCTCGATGAGGCAACCGCCTTTGCCGACCCCGAAAACGAACAGCTTATCCGTAAGGCACTGGCACATCTCACCCAAGGAAAAACAGTGCTGATGATAGCCCATAGACTTACCACTGTGCAGGATGCCGATAGTATCGTAGTTGTGGACAACGGCGAGATTGTCGAACAGGGAACGCACAAGGAACTATTGAGTGAGGAAAAGTATTACCACCGTATGTGGAATGAATATCAACAATCTGTTTCGTGGAAACTATCATCTATTAAAAGTCATAAAGTCATAAAGTCATGATTAAATATTTTCAAAACCGTTTCGCTCTTACGGAAAAAGGGGCAAAAGACTTGCGCCAAGGCATCGTCTTTTCGACACTGCTCAACCTTGTGCTGATGCTGCCTCCCACTTATTTGTTTTTCTTCCTGATGGAGTATCTCGATAATATGCCAATGAATGCCCCTCATACGTTGTGGTTTTATCTCCTCATGGCAGCAGGGCTTATGGTCGTGATGCTCGTCGTGATTCGTCGGCAATACGACAGTACCTATACCACTGTATATAATGAGAGTGCACAACGCCGTATCTCTTTAGCCGAGAAACTGCGCCGCTTGCCTCTCGCCTTTTTTGGTGAGCGCAATCTCTCCGACCTCACTGCCACTATTATGGAAGACTGCACACAATTGGAAACAACGTTCTCGCACGCTATTCCCCAACTATTTGCTTCAGGGGTAAGCATTGTCATTATCGCAGCGGGAATGTTTTGTTACGACTGGCGATTAGCTATCGCACTGTTTTGGGTAGTACCTTTTGCCTTGGTGGTGTTATTAGTTTCACGAAATCGAATGGACAAGGCTTTTACACGTATCTACCACATCAAACGAGGAGTGAGCGAACAGATACAGGAAGGACTGGAATGTGTGCAGGAAATCAAGTCGTACAATGGCGAGGACGAATATAACCAGCGGTTCGACCAGCGATTAAAAACATTAGAAAAAGGACTTGTTGCCGTTGAACTCTTGGCAGGTGTTTTTGTCAACATCTCCGCTGTACTGCTTAAATTAGGCATGCCTACCGTCATCGTTGTAGGCGCATGGATGCTTCAGCGTGGCGACGTATCGGTGTTCGTCTATTTGGCGTTCCTCCTTGTTTCGGCAATGGTTTATAATCCTATTCTTGAAGTATGCAATCACCTTGCCATTCTTACTTTTCTCGATGTGCGTATCAAGCGAATGAAAGAGATGGAGGCAATGCCCATACAGACGGGCGACACCAAGGTGGAAGTTTCAAACTATGACATTGAGTTCCACAACGTCAGCTTTTCCTACGAAACAGACAAGCAGGTGCTTCACAATGTTTCATTCACTGCCCGACAAGGCGAGATAACCGCACTCGTTGGTCCATCTGGTGGTGGTAAGAGTACCACTGCCAAGCTCGCTGCACGTTTTTGGGATATCAATAGTGGGAAGATAACGCTGGGCGGACACGACATCTCGGGCATAGAACCAGAGACGTTGCTCAAAAATTACGCCGTAGTGTTCCAAGACGTGATGCTCTTCAATGCCTCTGTTGCCGACAACATACGCATAGGAAAGCGCGACGCCACCGATGAGGAAGTAAGGCATGTGGCGCGATTGGCACAGTGCGATGAATTCGTCCGTCGTATGCCACAAGGCTACGACACGGTGATAGGCGAAAATGGAGAAACCCTTTCGGGTGGGGAGCGGCAGCGTATCTCCATAGCCCGTGCACTCTTAAAAGATGCTCCTGTCATCCTCTTGGACGAAGCAACCGCCAGCCTTGATGCCGAGAACGAGACAAAGATTCAGGCTGGTATCTCCGAACTGGTGCGCAACAAGACTGTCATCATCATTGCGCACCGCATGCGCACCGTATTGGGTGCCGACCACATCATAGTACTCTCTGGCGGAACAGTCGTGGAACAGGGTACACCCGATGAACTAATGGCACACAATGGGACTTTTGCACAAATGGTAAGACTGCAACAAGAAACTACTTCAAAAAACATCTCATCAGAAAAAGAAACAGAAACAAAATAAAAGGAAACAATCATGAAAATCGAAAAAATCAACAACCTTTTCAGGCAGCTGGCGAACTGGATTTTGCGCCATCGGCTTGTTGTGGGTGTGCTGTTTGCGGTGGTCATCGCCTTTTCGCTCGTTGGAGCCAAGCGCATCGTGGTAAGAACTTCATTCGATGACTATTTCCTAAGCGACGACCCTATACTGCTCAAGACCAACGAGTTCAAGTCTATCTTTGGAAACGACTACTATGTGGCAGTATTGGTAAAGAATAAGGACATCTTCTCCAACCGCAGTCTCACACTCATTCGTGAGCTGAGCAACGAACTGAAAGATAGTTTGTCGTATGCCGACAAGGTAACATCGCTCACCGACCTTGAGTTTGCCTCTGGTACGGAAGAAGGTATGACCATTGAGCAGATTGTACCCGAGCAAATTCCATCGGATGCCGCGGGACTGAAAGAAATCAAGCGCAAGGCTTACAGCAAACCCTATCTGGCAAAGAAAATGGTATCGACCGATGGAAAGATGACATGGATCATGGTAAAGCTGCGTCCCTTCCCTGCCGACAGTGTGTGGAAGAAGACGAGCGACATGGCTCCCGACATGATTACTGGCAGGGAAGCTGGACATATCATAGGCAAGGAGAAATATGCAGAACTGTCGCCCGCTGCTGCGGGAATGCCTTATCTGAGCTATGAGAAGGTGGTCTATCTTAAGGGCGAAATGGGACGATTGTTCCTCTTCGCATTTATCATCTCTATTGTAGTAATGCTCATTGTAACTCGTTCGCTACGTGGAGTAATAGCACCGTTGCTCACCTCTGTCTTAGGACTGCTCATCAGCTTTGGCATCATCGGCTGGACAGGCATCTATATCGACATGACAACCATGATGATAGCCGTCATTCTCACCTTTGCTTGCTCCATTGCCTACAACATCCACCTGTACAACTTCTTCAAGACGCGCTTCGTAGAGACAGGTAGGCGCAGGCAATCCATCATCGATGCGATGGGCGAGACTGGTTGGGGCGTATCGCTCTCGGCACTCACCACCGTGGCTGCCATGATGACATTCCTTTCCATGAACATCGTACCCATGCAAGCAATTGGTCTCAATACATCAATCAGTCTGCTCGCCGTATTGCTAACCTGCCTTTTCATCACTCCCCTTCTGTTGTCGTTTGGCAAAGATAGAAAACCAGCCGCCAACATGTCGAAGAGCTTCGAGGGCTATATTGGCAATCGGTTTGAGCAATTCGGAAGTTTTGTGATATGCCATCATCGGGGCATTGTCGCTTTGTCGGTGGTGCTGACAATTTTCTGTGGCATCGGGCTCTTCTTCATCGAGCCAGCATTCGACATTGAGAAGACGATGGGGAGAAAAGTGCCTTACGTCAACAAATTCCTCAACCTTTGTGAAACGGAACTCGGCTCCATGTATGCCTACGATTTGATGATTACGCTACCGCACGACAACGATGCCAAGAAACCAAGAAATCTGCAGAAGCTCGACCTATTATCAAAAATTGCTGATGGCTACAAGCTAACTAAACGTCACAACTCCATCACTGACATTGTGAAAGACATGAATTGCACTCTAAACGGAAACAAGCAGCAATTTTACACTATTCCCAACAATGCCGATATGGTAGCACAGTTGCTGTTACTATACGAAAATGCTGGAGGAACGGAGTCGGAATACTGGATGGACTACAACTACAAACGGCTAAGGCTACAAATAGAACTGAAAGACTACAACTCCAACGAGGCGGAAAAAGAAATGAACAACCTTCAGGCGGAGGCACGCCGTCTCTTCCCCGATGCACACGTCTCGGTGGTGGGGAATATTCCGCAATTCACCGTCATGCAGCAGTATGTGGAGCGAGGACAGATGTGGTCGATGATGCTGTCGGTATTGGTGATCGGCATAATCCTCGTTCTGATTTTTGGAAACTGGAAAGTGGGACTCGTAGGTATGATACCCAACATTGCCCCTGCCATCATCGTGGGTGGAATGATGGGCTGGCTTGGCTACCCACTTGACATGATGACCGCCTCGCTCATACCAATGGTGCTGGGTATAGCCGTCGATGATACCATTCACTTCATCAACCACAGCCATGTGGCATACGAAAGATGCGGCAACTACGAAACAGCCATCAACCGCACCTTCCGCACCGAAGGACTTGCCATTGTGATGTCCACGGTCGTCATCTCGGCTACATTCATGGGCTTCGTCTTCTCCGATGCCACACAGATGAGCAACTGGGGCATACTGGCAGTAGCTGGCATGGTATCGGCTTTGTTGGCTGACCTCTTCCTCACGCCTATCCTCATAGACTATCTCCACATATTCAAGCAAGAGAAAGCAAACATTAACAACAACATTCAAAATAACAATTAAACCCTAAAGTATGAAAACAAGAAATTTTACATTACTGCTCATCGCTCTGTTGGCAATTGGCAGCGCACAGGCAGCAGGGCTGTCTGGTAGGGACATTATGCAAAAAGTAAAGAACCGACCTGATGGCGACACACGCTACGCTACCGTAGAGATGACGCTCATTCAGCGAAGTGGACACAAACGCATCAGAAAACTCAAGTCATGGGCTATGGACGTAGGCAAGGACACAAAGAAAATTATGTTCTTCACTTATCCCGGAGATGTGAAGGGAACAGGATTCCTCACATGGGACTACGACAATCCACGCAAGGTGGACGACAAGTGGCTCTATCTGCCTGCCATGAAAAAGACAAGACGCATTAGTGGTAAGTCGTCGAAGACCGACTACTTCATGGGTAGCGACTTTACCTACAACGACATGAGTATGCGCAATGTGGACGAGGAAAAACACCAGCTCCTGCGAGAAGAAAACTTAGGCGGACATAGATGCTGGGTGGTACAGTCGATTCCCAATGACAAGGACGAAATCTATACACGTCGAGTAACGTGGATAAGACAAGACTGTTTGATGGCTGTCAAGGCTGAATACTACGATAAACTGAACAAGCTACACCGCCGTCTTACCATTTCCAACATTGATAAAGTGCAAGGCTTTTGGACTATGCACCTTATGCAGATGGAAAACGTGCAGACAGGACACAAGACCATCATTCGTATGAACAACCAGCGGTTCAATGTGCGAGTGTCGCCCAATCTCTTCACCGTTTCCAAATTGGAGAAAGGACTCTGACCATGAGAATGCTGCGATTATGGACGACGCTCTTGCTTGTGCCGATGCTCTCGGCACAGGCATTTGCCCAGATTGACACCTCGGCGGTGGAGACCGATTCCGTTGATGCGGAATATGTGCAAGAGGAAGAAACGGAGGACAACGCCCTGCGCGTTCAGGCAAAGGGCTTTCTCGACACCTACCATGCTTTCAGAACAGAGGGAAAAGCCGACTGGATGGCTTCGAGAACCCGTGTACGCGGAGAGGTAAAACTCGAAAAAGGTGTTGCTTCCCTTTTTGTTTCCATGAACGCCACCTACAACGCTATACTGAAAGACCGCACGGGAATGGAGTTGCGCGAGGCATATCTTGCATACGCCAAAGGAAACCTTGACCTTCGGTTGGGGCGGCAGATTGTGGTGTGGGGCGTGGCAGACGCATTGCGCCTGACCGATTGCGTGTCGCCATTCGACTATACGGAGTTCCTTGCGCAGGACTACGACGACATCCGTATGCCCGTCAATGCCCTGCGTGCCAAATACACATGGCGCGCAGTGACATTCGAGGCGATAGGCATTCCCGTGGCGGACTTCTTCATCCTGCCCACCGATCAGCGCAATCCGTGGGCGTTGAGCCTGCCGTCAGCCACTCTTCCTTATACCATAGATATGGAAAGTGGAAAACCGGAGAAAAGACTTCGCAACATGGAGTACGGCGGACGGATAACGGTCAGCCTCAGCGGGATTGATTTCTCCCTGAGCGCACTGCGCACATGGAACAAGATGCCCGCCCTCTCGCTTGCCTTTTCTGAGGACGGGAAGCAGCTTCAGGTCAAGGGAGAATACCGCCGGATGACGATGCTCGGAGCCGATTGTTCGCTGCCAGTCGGGCAGTTTGTCCTTCGCACGGAGGCTGCTTGCTATTTCGATGAGGTGCAAAGCAGAGGTGTAGGAAAAGATGTGGTATGCCGAAATACGTACAATATCCTTGCCGGTGTGGACTGGTATCCGGGCAACGATTGGAACTTCAGCGCGCAATACTGCCATAAATATACGGCAGGAAACCTTGACGGTCTTTCCGTTTATCGCAATGCCGGACTTGCCACGGCAAGAATATCGAAAGAACTACTGCGGAATATGCTGAAACTTTCAACATTCGCCTATATAGATGTAGCCAATGGCGGCGTTTTTAACCGTTTCTCTGCATCCTACGCCTTGAACGACCAAATCGAACTCACTGCCGGATACGATTTCTTCCATGCCGACAAAGGCAAGTTTCAGATGTATGACCGAAACTCTGAAATATGGGCAAAGATGAAATATAGTTTTTGAATGACATAAAGACATTGCGTCTCATTCTTTTATAAGATGACAAAGAGAAGGATCTTCTTTTATCCTTTTTATTTCTTTTTCAATCAAAACAATTATTTCCCGCTTAACACATTTATAGTTGGCTTCGATAGTCTCTTTGAGATTATCGGAGCCATCTTCGTTTTGAAACGCATTGATTTCAGGAATGGACTGGTATTGCTTCATTTCGGCAGAGACTTTTGCACTATCCACAACAATTTCAGCGTGGAAAATCTTCTGGTCGATGCGTTCATCAAAGTTATCGGACACTGCTCCCACGAACATTCCTTGCGTGAGATTGCTGATTTTTGATGCAGGGATAAGACTATCCATCTGTGTGGAGATAGACGTGGATTTATCGTTGCGATTGATGGTCATAGACTGCCGTTGTTGAAGCACCTTGCCAAAACGTTCTGATAGAGTCTTAGCTGTTTCTCCTACCACCTGACCACTAAAAACATTGCCCACGGTATTCTGTATCACCTTGCTCTCCTTATCGCCATAGTCGCGGGTAAGCTGCGAGAAGTCTTGAAAGCCCAAGCAAACAGCGACCTTGTTGCTTCGAGCAGTAGCGATAAGATTATCAAGCCCGCGAAAGTAGATAGTTGGAAGCTCGTCAATGATTACAGAAGATTTCAGTTGCTTCTTTTTGTTGATGAGTTTCACAATACGGCTATTGTAAAGTCCGAGTGCTGCCGAGTAGATATTCTGGCGGTCAGGATTATTACCCACGACAAGCACTTTCGGCTCATTGGGATTATTGATATCGAGCGAGAAATCATTGCCCGTCATCACCCAATAGAGGGCAGGAGAAATCATGCGTGAAAGCGGTATCTTTGCACTGGCAATCTGTCCCTGCAACTGATCCTGCGCTCCTCCTTCCCACGCGTCCATAAAGGGCGAAAGGTAGTTGGCAAGCTCATCGTAAGCTGTTAGTATCGGGAATATCTGTGCGTAGGGACGATTGAGAAACTCGATGGCGTGCGGAAAGGTACAGAACTTACCGTTTTCATATATCTTCAGAAACCAAATGATGGCCGCCAAAAGGATAATAGGCGACTCCACAAAGAAATCTCCCTGCTTCTGAATCCACGAGCGGTTGAGATTGAGCATAATGGTATATGCACTTTCATAGGCATCCGAAATATCCGTCATAAAGGACGGATTGATGGGATTGCATCGATGCGACTTGCGTGGATCGTCAAAGTTAATCACAAAGAATTGTGGCTTTACTTGGTACGCATCAAGATGGTTGAGCAAATGGTTGTAAGCGATTTCTGAAAGGTCGGGGAACTTGTAGTCGTAGATATACATTGCAAATCCTTTTTCTATCTGCTGCTTGATGTAGTTGTTTACGATGGCGTAGGATTTACCCGAACCAGGAGTACCGAGTACCATTGAAGCACGGAACGGATTGACAATATTAATCCAGCCGTTGTTCCATCTTTTCTTATAATAGAAGCGTGTAGGAAGATTGACCGAGTATTCATTTTCCATCAGTCGTGTCTCCTGCATAAAACTCTCATTTTCGGTATTGAACACGTCGTCCATCAAGTTATTTTTGAGCAGTCGGCTCATCCACACACCTGCCATCAGCAGACAGATATAACCCACAGAGAGTGTGAAGATATAGAGCGAAGCAGCACCCACCTTACCTATGGGCAATGTCAACAGCCACCAATTCAGAAAGAAAAACACAAAACCAGCGAAAAGCACCGTCCAAATCTTTGGCCATGTGATTTTCTCCTCCTTCACGCCTTTTGTGCCAAGACAGGACAGTGCGAGGAATACCACACAAAAGAGTTTCGTCCATAAGATAGATGAAAATAATCCCGTGGAGCGTTGAAAGTTCATCAGTATCTTGTTGATGATACCGAGTGTGAAGTGCCACGATTGAAATGTCTCGTAGCAGAACCAGTAACAGTTAATCAGGAGGAATATCACGGATATGCCCCGCATAAAGTCCATGACCTTACCCAATGCCCTTAAATCGTCTTCTTGTGCCATAATAATGTATTTGTAGCCTCCCCCAACCCCTCCGAAGGGAAGGGAGTTGGAAAAAAAATCGTTTATTGAATGTGTTTATTTAATGTTTTCTGCGTCTAAGTTTTATCTTGCTTTGTTTTCGGAGTTTGCGTTGCCATGCCGCTTCTTTCCAATCATCGTTACCCGATGAAGAGAAGGATTCTCCCACCATATCGTCGATAAGTTCATCAACAAGGTTGTCGCCTTCCTCTGTGTCTTGTTGTAATAACCGCATGTTATTTATCTGTTCATGGCTAACGGACGGATTACCATAAAGCGTTTCATCCGAGAATGGATTGTGAGCAGGGCTAGAGAAGTACTCGTTAAATTTATTGGCAGCATATCCTTTACCTAATCGAGAGCCATTGAGCGCAATGCCCCTGTCATCATCAATGAACGTGATACCATAGATGCGTCCACCCTCATTCTTCCGGATTACCACTCGCAAGCCTTGTTCCTTCAATCTTTGTCGGAGTTTTTCTTCTGTGTCGGGAGAAGTACGCATCGTTTCTAATACCTTCCCTCTGATGGTTGGTATCAAGGGCTTAATCGCCTCCTTCGATTTCTGCATCTTATTTTGGACGGCAGCATAGCCCACACCTCTACCTATGTCCGAGGCGTGAATGGGCGTGCTCACCTTATTACCTTTATCATCGGTAGGCACATAGACCAGCCCATCATATCGCTTGCCCCTATACTCGGTCTTTACCTCCTCTACCGCAAGGTTGTATCTGCTCAAAATGGCATTGAGTTCGCCCAAGGAACAGAAGACATAATGCTTCATCGCAGAACGAACAGTATTTGCCACTTGTTCCTTGATATTTCCTTGCGTTGTATCGACCTTTGGCGTTTCTGTTGTTGTTCTATCACTGACCTTTGAACTTGGAATGAGGTTATATTTCTTTTCCAGAGCATCAGTAATCTTTTTGCTTCGCCTGCCCTCATACCTGTCATTGATTTTTCTGCCTTGACTATCCACTCGAAGCGAAACGATGTGAATATGCTCACGGGCAATGTCATTATGCTTAAAAACGATGTAGGGCTGTTTGCCATAGCCGAGTGCCTCCATATATTCCTTGGCAATCTGTACGAGTTGCTCATCGGTGAGTTTTTCGTCCGGATGCGGATTGAGCGAGCAATGGAACACCGTTTTCTTCGTTCGGCATTTCTTCGGTATCAGAGCCTCCATATCAGCAAACACCTCTTCCATCGTATATGTTTCCTCTTTGTTTTGATACAAGCCTTGGGCAAGAAGAATGCTTGCTTCCTCTTTTTCCACCTTTTTGAAGTTATAACCGAGTGCTCCTCCAAGGTTCTCCGTACTTGAAATCTTTGCTATCATTTTTGGACTAAATTTTCAACACTTTTCTTCCTATAATCAATGGTCAAACGGATAGTCTGATCCTGTAAGGCAATGATTTGAGCCGATAAATGCTCCAACTTTTCAAGCAGTATCTGTGCAGTTTTTATGCTGTGATAGCTGTTGATGGCACGCACGGCTTGGTTATACAGCACGCCAATTTTATGGATTTGTGCCGTCAGTTCAGAGAGTTTACGGTAGTATCCCACGGCGGATTTATCCACCGTTATCACCTTGAAACTCTCTCCAAGAATGCGACCACGCACAAAATCCGACTTGGTTTCTGCGCCCGAACGCTGAAACAAATCAATCGCTCTCTGCTGGTCTTTCGGGTTAGGTAACCGCACATGCCAGTTGTCCCATCGGGGCTTATCGGAGGATTTTCGCCCATTGTCCTTTTCCGTCTGCTTATTCACTGTTGTTTTCTTCTTTAATTACGACTTTGGAGTAATTCATCTCCCCTTCGGGGCAAGGGTCTTTGTGGTACAACTGTAAGTTTGTGTTACAAAGACACACCTTGCCAATATCAAGAGTTGATACGATTGAAGTATCCACCCTTGTGGGGTGTCTGCTTCGGGATATTACCTCCATGTATTATTCTCGCCTGCAAAGTTACGGCGAGTTTTCAAATATCTCATTATCAATGGTATTCACTCTTTTTCCTCGCATTTCCCTGCACTTCATTGGTGTCATATAATCAGCCAAAATATCATTTATTTTGCAGTCAGAACGAGCGAACAATGGCATGATGATACAAGTAAAAGATACATCGTATTACCGTTGGCTTACACCAAAGATGACAAGAAGGAACGAAACATATTCATAACAATTTGTTGTCATGACAAACTATTGTCAGTACAACAGATAGCAAGAACTATAAATCGTCCTTTCAGACTATCGCACGAACCATACGCAGCCAGAACAAACTGTCTGCTGATACTTCTCAAGAATGAGAGCACATCCAAACATCAAATAGACAAGTAATATGAACTAAGAAATTATCATTATGGAGAACAAACAACAACGCCCCATCTTTCTGGGGTTCTCCTCGCAAAAGGGAGGAGTGGGAAAAAGTACTCTTGCCGAAATCGTAAGCAGCATATTGTACTACGAACAAGGCATCAACCTCTTCGTGATGGACTGCGACCTGTCGCAAGACTCTTTCTACAAACTGAGGGAACGTGAGAAAAGTATCGTTCAGGAGAGCGAAGAGCTTTCCAAATCCATGCAAGAGTACTTTCATCACCTTGGCAAAAAAGCATACAGAATTTACAAGTCTGCACCCAAGGAAGCCGTCAGGACTGCACGAAGTAAAATCGACGGAATCAGCAACGAGAAGTACCAGTTGGTTATATTTGATTTCCCGGGACATGCCGGAACAACCGAACTGATGGAACTGTCCCTTCAGATGGACTATATCCTATCTCCACTTGAAGCCGACATACAGTCGCTCGTCTCCTGCATGGCATACGCCAAGACCATCACGGAGATTGGAGTTTCGATGTCCGACTCCCAAATAAAGGACATTATCCTTTTCTGGAACAAGGTGGACAGAAGGGTGAGGAACGTCATCATTGACGAATACACGAAGCTCATCCAAGGACATGAGCTCACGCTCCTGCCCGGCTATGTATATGCTACGCACCGCTTCTCCCACGAACTCTCCACATACGGGCTGCGTGGTGTGTTCCGTTCCACCTATCAGCCTCCTGCAAAGGGACTGCGAACGGGTACGGGGCTGGATGAACTCGTCTCCGAGATAATTCAACGTCTCAAACTAAAAACGAAAACAGAAAATGGCAACGATTGAGGAAAGAAAACAGCAACTGGAAAAGAAGCTGAAGAAAATGGCAGAGGACAATGTCGTGGTGAAACCTGTCATGGTTCCCAACCCCTTCGATCCATCCGAGGACACCGAGCCTTCCCTCGCAACATCACGAGAGGAAGACAAAAGTTCGGAAGAAATGAAGACGGCAAAAGAAGAACGAACAGACGAAACAGGAGGAGAGGAAATCGGGAACACGGAACCGAAAAGAGAAAGGAAGCCAAGAATGGAAAAGTCCGGCAGGTCGTCCCTTTCCATAGAGGAATACCGTTCCCTATACTTTCATCCCGTACGTTCGCAAATGCGGACAGCTTTCTCCATCAATTTGGAGACATTACAGAACCTGCGCAATGTGCTACAAGACTTAGGAGAAAGGGTATCTATTGCTTCCTATATTGATAATATCCTCCGGGAGCATCTGCGGGAACATCAGGAATTGCTCAATAATGCAGCAGCAAAGCAAAGACGTAAGACAACAATAACACTATGATGGAAACAATACTTTTCAGTTTTATATTGGTACTCATCATCATTTGGATGATGCTTGGTATCCTGTATTTCTATATGCGGTATGTATCTCCGTATGGCATCCTTATCAAGAAAAACGGAAAGAGCGATGAAGATAGCAAGAAGAAAGGAGCAACGAAGAAAAAAGACGGACAGAAAGGAAAAGGAACAATAGAGCAAGCCGAGTTTGTACTGATTGGAAAAAGCCGTTCCACTTCCCCGATTATCCCACAAATTCCCTCTGTTTCATCATCTGAAAATTCGGAGCAGAATAATAATAATTTTGCACCGCAGAACTCCGAAAAGGAGAAAGAAATGAAAGAGGACAACGAAATGGACGTTGATTTCGAGATGGAGAGAGTGGACGAAGATGAGATTGTCCGTGAGGAATTAAACCTATCCATCGAGTCCACATCGGGCGAAGCCGAAATTTCGGAGCAGTCCGTCCTCGCACGTGACTTAGTTCGCCTGCAAAAGTGGGCAAAGAACAGTGAGGAGGCTGATGAGGAAGAAGTCAAAGAGACCGTTCTGCGGCTTCAAGACTCAGACCTATTGGATAAGTACAAAGAAAACATCGCCAAGATGCTGGGTGAACAAGCCTCGCTATTGGAGAAAATCCGTAAGGCGGAAGAAAAGGAAGAACAGAGTGCTCAACCAGCAATGCCTTCATCACAAAACCCAACACCTCCTGTTTCTGGCATATCTGACACAGCGGTGGGCGATGCTGACGACAGACCGCTGTCCTATTATCTGTAAAAATGGTTTCTTGATTTTCATATTTTGGAGGAATGCAGGGGTGGTTCAAAAGTAAAACAATCAACCAATATCAGTCATACGATAAAACCGAGCCACCCCTTACCATCTCTACCCAAAAGAAAACAATTCATTTAACAACTTAAAATAAACAGAACAATGAACAACAAAAAGAAAATCACAATGCTACTCCTGATAGCCGCCACTGCCACAGGAGCATACGCACAGGGCAACGGCATGGCGGGTATCAATGAAGCCACAAAAATGGTAACCTCCTACTTCGATCCAGGGACAAAACTCATCTATGCCATCGGTGCCGTAGTAGGTCTGATTGGAGGAATAAAAGTCTATAACAAGTTCTCAAGTGGTGACCCCGATACGAGCAAGACCGCAGCCTCTTGGTTCGGTGCGTGTATTTTCCTCATCGTGGCTGCCACTATCTTGAGAAGTTTCTTCCTGTAAGGCGATGGCAGCATTTGAAATCAACAAAGGTGTAGGCCGGACGGTAGAGTTCAAGGGCTTGAAGGCACAGTATCTCTTCCTCTTTGCAGGAGGGCTGCTGGCTGTCTTTATTCTCGTGGTTATTCTCTATCTCTGTGGAGTCAGCCAAATTACCTGTCTTGTCATAGGTGTAGTGGGTGCCAGCCTTGTGGTATGGCAAACGTTCACCATGAACAGAAAGTACGGGCAATATGGGCTGATGAAGAAAGGAGCAGTGCGTATGCACCCACGCTACCTTGTGAACCGCCGTACGGTCTGCCACCTTATCCGTAACCTTCAACCAAAGAAAGCGAAACAATGAGAAATAAAAGCAAGATAACCACCTTGGAGTCGAAGTTCCCGCTGCTCTCCGTTGAGCAAGGCTGTATGGTGAGCAAGGATGCAGACATCACAGTGGCTTTCCGTGTGGAGCTGCCCGAACTCTTTACCGTCACTTCTATAGAATACGAAGCAATGCACTCTGCTTGGCACAAGGCTATAAAAGTGCTACCCAATTACAGCATCGTACACAAGCAGGACTGGTTTATCAAGGAGGACTATCAAGGAAAACTCTCCGATGGCGGACTGAGCTTCCTTGCCCGTTCCTCTGAACGGCACTTTAATGAACGTCCCTATCTCCACCACTCAGTCTATCTCTTCCTGACCAAGACCAACAAGCAGCGTATGGCACAGCAGAGCAATTTTTCTTCGCTCTGCCGTGGATACCTCATTCCCAAGGAAATCACCAACAAGGACGAAGTGATGAAGTTCATGGAAGCTGTAGACCAGTTTGAACGCATCATCAACGATACCGAGCAGATAAGGATTGTCCGCATGACTGAAGATGAATTGATTGGTACAAAGGAAAAAGGCGGTCTCTTGGACCGTTATTTCTCCCTCTCGGAAGAAAGACACGCCTCGTTGGAGGACATCCGCTTGGGCGCAGACCTTGTACGTGTGGGCGACAATATGATTTGTCTGCATACGCTCTCCGACACGGACGACCTGCCTACAACGGTCAGCACAGACAGCCGATATGAGCGATTATCGACCGACCGAAGCGACTGCCGTCTTTCCTTTGCCTCTCCCGTAGGGTTGATGCTACCCTGCAACCATATCTATAACCAGTACCTCTTCATCGAGGATAGCGACGCCAACTTGGAACGCTTCGAAAAGCAGGCAAGAAACATGCACTCGCTGGCACGCTACAGCCGTAGCAACCAAATCAACGAGGAGTGGATACAGGAGTATCTCAATATTGCCCATTCACAGGGACTGACCTCCATCCGTGCTCACTTCAACGTATTGGCATGGAGTAGCGATAAGGAAGAACTTCGCCAGATTAAGAATGACGTGGGCTCTGCACTTGCTCTTATGGAATGCCACCCACGCCACAACACCATTGATGCGGCAACGCTCTACTGGGCGGGCATTCCTGGCAATGCGGCAGACTTTCCAGCAGAAGAGTCATTCTATACTTTCATCGAGCCTGCCCTCTGCTTCTTTACGGCAGAGACGAACTATAAGGATTCGCTCTCTCCCTTTGGTATCAAGATGGCAGACCGCCTTTCAGGAAAGCCCGTCCACTTGGACATATCGGATTTGCCGATGAAAAAGGGAGTCATCACCAACCGTAACAAGTTTATCTTGGGACCTTCGGGCAGTGGCAAGTCTTTTTTCACCAACCACATGGTACGCCAGTATTACGAGCAGGGAGCACACGTCCTCTTGGTCGATACGGGTAACTCCTATCAGGGCTTGTGCGAACTTATCCACCGCAAGACCAAGGGAGAAGACGGCGTGTATTTCACCTATACCAATGAAAGTCCGATATCTTTCAACCCCTTTTATACGGATGATTACTTCTTCGATGTAGAGAAAAGGGAGAGTATCTGCACGTTATTACTTACACTTTGGAAAAGTGCTGATGAGCATATTACTAAGACCGAAGCTGGCGAACTTGGTTCAGCCGTAAGCTCCTATATTGAGCTGATATGTGCTGACCACAGCGTTACGCCCTGTTTTAATACTTTCTATGAGTATCTGCGGGACGTGTACCGCAAGGATATGGAAAAGCGTGATATCAAGGTAACGCTCTCAGACTTCAATATTAACAACCTCTTAACGACATTGAAGCAATACTATCGTGGTGGTCGATATGATTTCCTGCTGAACTCGGACAAGAACATTGACCTGCTCTCTAAACGCTTCATCGTCTTTGAAATCGACCAAGTGAAGGACAACAAAGACCTTTTCCCTGTGGTAACGATTATCATCATGGAGGCCTTCATCAACAAGATGCGCCGATTAAAGGGTATCCGCAAGATGATACTGATTGAAGAAGCGTGGAAAGCCATTGCTTCGGCAAACATGGCGGACTACATCAAGTATCTTTATAAGACGGTGAGAAAGTATTTCGGGGAAGCCATTGTCGTAACGCAGGAGGTGGACGATATCATTCAGTCTCCTATAGTCAAGGAAAGTATTATTAATAACTCCGACTGTAAGATACTGCTTGACCAGCGCAAGTACATGACCAAGTTCGACGGCATACAGGCGATGCTCGGCTTGTCTGAAAAGGAAAAGAGCCAGATTCTCTCCATCAATCAAAACAATGACCCCAACCGACTCTACAAGGAGGTATGGATAGGCTTGGGCGGTATGCAGAGTGCCGTCTATGCTACGGAAGTGAGCATGGAGGAATACCTGACTTACACCACAGAGGAAACCGAGAAGGTGGAGGTGATGAACAGGGCAGCACAGCTCGGTGGTGATATCGAAACAGCTATTCGTCAGCTTGCCATAGAGAAAAGAAACAATAAAAAGAAATAAGTACAAACCATCAAAACTATAGTAACAATGAAAAAGTACATTTTCATGGCTCTCTTAGGATTGAGCCTTTCTGTTCCCAAAGCCCACGCACAGTGGGTAGTAACCGACCCTGGCAATTTTGCCGGCAACATCGTCAATTCGGTCAAGGAGATTGCAACAGCTTCGAAGACGGTGAAGAACACCCTTGACGGTTTTAAGGAGGTGGAAAAACTCTACAACGACACCAAGAAGTATTATGATGCCCTGAAGAAGGTGAATAACCTCATTGGGGATGCCTATAAGGTCAAGGAGTGTATCCTGATGGTGGGCGATATTTCGGAGATTTACGTTACCTCGTATAAGAAGATGCTCTCGGACAAGAACTTCCGCCCTTCGGAACTCGCAGCAATGGCTTCGGGCTATGCCAAGCTTTTGGAGCAGAGTGGTGAGAGTCTCAAGGAACTAAAGTCCATCGTTAAGAGTAATGTCTTCTCGATGAACGACCACGAACGAATGCAGGCAATTGACCGCATTTATACCACACTGAGGGAAAACCGCTCGCTTGTATCATACTACACAAGGAAAAACATCTCCGTAAGCTATGTGCGTGCAAGGGAGAAGAACAACCTTGCCTCTGTTAAGGCGCTCTATGGTAATACGGCAAGCAGGTATTGGTAAATCCACAGACAAAAAAGAACTTGAAAGAACTTTCATAAAACACTTTTGCTTATGGATTTTGCCAGTTTACATGAGCTGCTACGCTCAACCTATGACGAGATGATGCCACTCTGTGCCCAGATGACGGGCATTGCCAAGGGTATTGCGGGCTTGGGTGCGCTCTTTTATATTGCTCTTCGGGTATGGGCTTCCATTGCCCGTGCCGAGGCGATAGATGTTTTTCCACTTCTCCGCCCCTTCGTGCTGGGCTTTTGCATCATGTTCTTTCCGACAGTCGTACTGGGTACGATGAATGCCGTTCTCTCGCCCGTAGTGCAGGGAACGGAGATGATGGTACACCAGCAGGAAGGGAACCTTGCAGAACTTACTGCCAAGCGGGACAAGCTGCAGGAGGAAGCCTACCTTAGGAATCCTGAAACAGCCTACCTTGTTTCCAACGAGAAATTCGATGAGAAGATAGAGGAAATGGGTATCATCGGACCTGAAGATGCCGTGACGATAGCGGGTATGTATGCCGAGCGTGCTGCCTATCAGACCAAGCAGTGGATCATGAAGATGGTACACGACCTCTTAGAACTTCTGTTCCATGCTGCAGGGCTTATCATCGACACGCTACGCACCTTCATACTCATCGTTCTAGCCATTCTCGGTCCGATAGTCTTCGGCATTGCCGTATGGGATGGTCTTGCAGGCTCACTTACGGCATGGTTCTCACGCTATATCTCTGTCTACCTGTGGCTGCCTGTCAGCTCTATTCTTACGGCACTGCTTACGAAAATACAGGTGCTGATGGTACAGAAGGACATCGAAGCACTCAGTGACCCTAACTACCTGCCTGATTCGGGAACGTGGTACTACATCGTCTTCTTCCTTATCGGTATTGTAGGCTACTTCTGTGTACCTACCGTGGCAGGTTGGATTATCGAAGCTGGAGGTGGTATCGGCTCATACGGTCGTAATGTCAACCAGACAGCACAGCATGGTGCGCAAGGCGCATATACTGGTGGCAAGGCTGCTATGGCTGGCGCAGGTGCTGCTGTGGGAAATGTCGGTGGACGTATCAAGGGTGCACTGCTCAAAGGAAAATAGAAATCGAACAACTATGCTTAATTAATCAACAGATATAAAAGAAAAATGGAATTCAAATCACTTGGTAATATCGAGACCTCATTCAGGCAGATAAGACTTTATGCCTTTGTCTTTGCCATCGTCTGCGTGGTAGTAAGCGGTTATTCCGTCTATGCCTCGTACAGCTTCGCTAAGGAGCAGAGGGAGAAAATCTATGTGCTTGACCAGGGAAAGTCGCTCATGCTTGCCCTCAGTCAGGATGCAAGTCGTAATCGTCCCGTAGAGGCAAGGGAGCATGTACGTCGTTTCCATGAGCTGTTCTTCACCATTGCGCCTGACAAGGATGCCATTGAGAAGAACATGGAGCGTGCCTTCGTGCTGTGTGATAAGTCGGCTTTCAACTATTACAAAGACTTGGCAGAGAAAGGCTATTATAACCGTGCCATATCGGGCAATGTCAATCAGCGCATAGAGGTGGACTCTATCCACTGCAACTTTAATACTTACCCTTATGCGGTAACAACCTATGCACGGGAGTTTATCGTCCGTCAGAGTAACGTTACAGAGCGCAGTCTTGTTACGACCTGCACGCTGCAGAACTCTGTCCGTTCGGACAATAACCCGCAAGGTTTTCTTATGGAGAACTTCCTTGTCAAGGAGAACAGGGACATACAGACTTATAAACGATAAGGCTATGGCAAGGAAAAGAAACTTTTTACTCTCACGTCACTATCTGCGCTTTCACCTATGGCTCCGCCATCGGTGTGAAAGACTTACGATAAGGCAGAGAAAGGAAATCGTCTATGGGCTGAGCTTCATCTATCTGCTCTGCTCGCTTTGGATGATAGCACAGTTCTTCCTTCCTCCAAAGAAGGAAAAACTACCCATTCCCACGGGAAAGCTGACGGACAGTCCGATACGGACAGACAGTACTTTACAAGAGTTACACGGCAATTTTTACCTACAACATCATCAAACAATCAAAGAAAATGGATAATAAACAGAAAGAACAAATGAAGAAAGGCTTGGTCTTCGGAGGATTAGGACTACTGTTTGCCCTCTCGATGTGGTTTATCTTCGCACCTTCGGGCAAGGATAAGACCGCTGCGGAGCAGGGACTCAATGACAGCATCCCGCAGGCAACGACAGAAAAACTAACCGAGAACAAGCTCAAAGCCTATGAATTAGGCGACAAGGCGCACGAGGAAGAACAGACCCGCGAGGAGATGGGCAGGCTATCGGACTATTTTGCACAGAACACTGCTCCATCAGAGGAGCAGCGTGCAGAGACAGCAGCATCTACGGCAAAGATAGAAAGTTCTATGCATCGCTATGAGGAGAACAATCGCCTCTTGAACTCCTTCTACGCTCCTGACCCACACGAGCAGGAGCGTGAAGCCTTGCGCTCGGAAATAGATAACCTTAAAAAGGAACTCTCTGCCAAAGACAGTAAGGAGGACAATGAAGAGAAACGACAGCTTGCACTGATGGAAAAGAGCTATCAAATGGCAGCGAAGTATCTCCCTAAAGCATCAACTCCACCTACCTTCAATAATGGTCTGACGGCTGGAAAGGAGAAGACGGAAGACACTGCTGGTGGCTCTGAAGCCGCTAAGGGCAAGACCATGCAGAATGAAAAGCCTGCAATGGAAGTTCTGCCGGAGCGTAGGCAGATAGTTTCTTCACTTGATCAGCCTATGAGCGATGTGTACTTTATGGAGGAATACGGCAAAAAGGCTCGCAACTTGGGTTTCCATTCGCTCGCAAGCACGGCTGTACCTACAATGCGCAATACACTGAAAGTCGTAGTGGACAGAACGAGCACGCTCAAGGAGGGTGACAATGTGGTCCTTCGTCTGCTTGAAAGTGCCAAGGTAGAGGGGTTGCACATTCCACGGCAGAGCCGTTTGATAGCTGTCGCCAAGATAGAAGGCAACCGTATGCACCTGCTTATCAAAAGCATTGAGGTAGACGGGCATATCATAGCCGTCAAGCTCTCGGCATACGACACAGACGGACAGGAGGGCGTGTATATACCAGGCTCGGAGGACATCAATGCGCTTAAGGAAGTCGGGGCGAACATCGGCGGTTCAATGGGAACATCCTTTACCTTCGCTTCCTCTGCCAAGGACCAGATTATATCGGAGGCTGCCCGTGGGGTGATGCAGGGTGCAAGTCAGCTGCTTCAGAAGAAGCTGCGCACCATCAAGGTAACGCTCAAGGGTGGCTACCGCCTTTTCTTGGTTCAGTCCAAATAAAACAATCGAAAATGATAAGTAAAAAATAACATCAAATAAAAAAGGAACAATGAAGAAAATTATTTTATCAATGGCTATGCTTGCCATGGTGGGAGCAACAGCCACAGCACAGGAAAACAATGATGGTCTGACACCGAGCCGTCCGCTTACTTCGGGCGAACTCTTTCAAGGTATGAGCCGTGCCATACCAACGGGACGTGTCGTTCTGCCGTATGGTCTGGACGTTACCTTTGACAAGACCGTGCATCTTATCTTTCCTTCTGCTATTCGTTATGTAGACTTAGGTTCGCAGAACATCATCGCGGGGAAGGCGGAGGATGCAGAGAACGTACTGCGTGTAAAGGCTTCGGTGAAGGACTTTGAAACGGAGACTAGCATGAGTGTCATCTGTGAGGACGGCTCTTTCTATGCTTTCAACGTCAAGTATGCCGATGAGCCGGAGAAGTTAAGCATCGAGATGAAAGACTTTCTCTCTACGACGGAAGGTAGACTGCCAAGCAATCGCTCTGACATTTACTTTAAGGAACTTGGTAACGAGTCGCCCGTATTAGTAAAGCTGATGATGCAGACTATCTATCAGAATGACAGACGCAGCATTAAGCATATCGGTGCACAGCAGTTCGGCATGAAGTTCCTGCTTCGTGGCTTGTACGCCCATAACGGCTTGCTGTATTTCCACACTCGAATGGAAAACGGTACAAACATGCCGTACTCGGTGGATTTTATCACCTTTAAGGTAGTTGATAAGAAGATGGCAAAGCGTACCGCTATACAGGAACAGGTGTTGCAGCCACTTCGCGCCTATCATCAGGTGATGCAGGTGCGTGGTATGGGCAGTGAACACACTGTGTTTGCGCTCGAACAGTTTTCTCTTGCAGAGGACAAGCAGCTTGAAGTGACGCTTTATGAAAGAAATGGCGGTTGTACGCTGACTTTCCATGTAACGGCAGAAGACCTGCAATTGGCAAAGAAGATTGATAACCTCAAACTGAAGTGGTAGACATTATGAAGAAGAAAATCATTTTATCGGTTTGTGCAGCGGTGGCAATGGCTTTCAGTCTGCCATCGCAGGCACAGCGACTGATACCTAAGCAAAGGGGCATAGAGGTCGTAGGGAGTGTTCCGCTTATCAAGGGAGAAAAGTTTCTTGCTGCTGACAATTTCGGCATGGGAACATCACTCACCCGATATTTGGGGCATGAGAATTATACTTTTGTTATGGCAGAGTATGAACAGCAGAATATGCCGTACAGAAGTTATAACGTAAAACTCAAGGATGCACTCTTGCAGGTGGGTTATATGCACCCTGTTCTTTCCGACAGAGGTAAGAATGTGTTTCTTTATGGTGGCATATCCGCCTTGGGTGGCTATGAGCAGCTGAATGAGGACAAGAAGTTGCTGCCCGATGGGGCGACACTGCTCGACCGTTCCCACTTTGTCTATGGCGGTGCCATGCATGGCTCGGTGGAAGTGTTCTTAACAGACAGGGTTCTCTTTCTTGTAAGGGCACAGGGACGTTTCCTCTTTGGAACGGACGTACATCGTTTCCGTCCGGCTGTTTCAGCAGGACTAAGGTTTAACTTTTAAGTAGAAGAAAAGATGAAGAAGATATTGAATACGATTTGGGTAATGGGTGTGCTGTCCCTTGCCGTGTTTTGCCTATCTGCTTGTGATAGGGATTTGGATGTTCAGCAGTCTTATCCGTTTACGGTGGAGACAATGCCGGTTCAGAAGGATATCATAAGGGGACAGACGGCTGAGATACGCTGCACGCTCAAACGAGGTGGTGAGTTTGCCGACACTCGCTATACGATACGTTACTTCCAGTCTGACGGCAAGGGCTTGCTAAGGATGGACAATGGCACGGTATTCAAGCCAAACGACCGCTATCCGCTGACAAAAGATGTGTTCCGCTTATACTACACTTCGCTGTCATCTGACCGCCAGACGATAGATGTATATGTGGAGGATAGTTTCGGTAAGGTGCAGCAGCTGACTTTTAGTTTTAACAACGAGCGGGAAGAGGGCAAGGATAAGCCTGCATCTTCTCGCCACTAAGACCATAATTGATGCGAACGATAAATTCTTTCATTTTACTTTGTGTGTTCTGCCTGTTCTGTCAGCCGACCCTTGCCCAGCGCAGGGTGCGGCTGGCAGACTTGCCACCTTTTGAGCGTGCGGTAGTCGTAGTAAAATACTTTGAGGGATTGCACGGCTGGAAGAATTATCCGTATGTTGGCTATGGGCATCAGCTGCAACGGGGAGAGCGTTTCACGGCGGATATGACGGAACGGCAGGCGGACTCCCTGCTGCGTGCCGACCTTTGGAAATGCTTTGAACACTTCAAAGGCTATGGTAAGGATGCGCTGCTGCTGACCTTGCTTGCCTACAATGTGGGTGTAGGGCGATTGCTCGGTTATGGTAAGCACCCCAAGAGTAGGCTGCTACGAAAGATAGAGGCAGGAGATAGGAACTTTTATCGGGAGTATGTTTCGTTCTGCAGGTACAAAGGAAAAGTTTTGAATGGATTGGTCAAACGACGAAATGTGGAGTTTGCCCTGTTTTATATACCCTAATTGTCAAATAAGTAGAGATTTTGCTTAGGAAGATGTTACACGCATACCTAATTCTGCAAAAAAAACATCAATAATTTGGACTTTTTGATTTTTTATAGTATATTTACAATAAATATTTTTGATTATGAATAATTGTAAAATCCCCAAGCATCCTATACATGTTTTGTTAGATGAGTTTTTCGCCAATGCGGAGATGGAAGGTGTAATTGCTGAGTATCAACACAAGAACTCAAGTTGTAGCAAGTGGCTGATGTTCAGTGACTATTGCCTTGATGACAAGAATAAAGCCAATGATGTGATGACTTTTGTACTTATGCCATTTGAGAACGAAGCGAAGTACACTGAAATGCAACAGAAGATTCACGACATGCAACCATCAGACATCAAGAAGACGAACACGGTGGACAAAGACTTCCTGTCTTACTTGAAGAACGAAAACGTGTTGGTATTCTCATTTGTGTTCAACGACAGAAAGCATTTCCTTGCTCGAACGTACGGCCAATGTTTGAAGAAAGTCAAAGAAACGTTTCAAATGATATGCGACTGCTATGAAGAATGGAAGAAAACGGCTTGCAATAAAGAAATTCTAAAGCATTATGAGAAAGTGGTGAATACAATAAACCAGCAACTCGCAACGCTTAACGGCAAGAATCCTGACATTAAATTGTTCAACGACATCTTGATTACGGCATTTCTCGGGGCATATGTATCGGTGAAGGTTCTTGAGAAATTGCCGATAGAGATATTCGGATGGTTCAGCGACCGTGACAAAGTTATCTCAGGCAAGGATAATATAATTGTGCCGATATTCAGATTCTATCAGCACAACATGCTTGGTGGTAAACAGTTTCAGTTCTGTACCTCCACTCCTGACGACAAGGTGAAGCCTTTCTTTGATGATTTTAACCGTATCGCAGATGTGGTTACTGGAGCGCTAGCTGACTACAATATAGAAGAGAACTACATCACTGCTGACAAGTTCGACACAGTGCTTATCAACTTCCTTGCTGACAATAAGCGAGTCTTCATTTTCCGTATCCACAAGATAGACGAAAACTATCGTGTGGGGCAGATTGAGATGCATCCCAAATAGGAAGGGACTCCATCTAAAATCTAATTTGGTTCATCTTTTATTTTGTGTGATATATAATATTGGCAAAATAACTCTTGCGACTTTCTTTTGCTTCTTTTCTTTGGTCGCCTGCTTGTTCAAAGAGAAAGAAAAGAAGCCACGCAATTTTTGAGGTTGCGTGGCTCATTGTGTTAGGACTTTTCAATAGTTTCAATTATCCGTTCTTCGGGGTGGGTTTCAAAAGCCCAGTTGATTTGTTCATCGGACAGGATGGTATGTACTCCTCTGCCCATCACCATACCACAATCTTCAAGGATTTTGCGCTCGGCTTCCTCTCGGTTTGTGGCTACTACCTCAAACATACCTTCAAAAACGTATTGGGTGCGTACTCTGTAAACTTTTCTTTCCATATTTTCAAAATTCAGCAATGAGTAATCTGTGTTCCATCGGCTCGCCATTCGATAACCTGCGATGAGTGAGCCAAAAGTGATGCGCTCCGTAACCATAGACAAAGAACTTGTCAAGTTCCGTTTCTTGGGAGATTTGGAGGAGTGCGGTCTGCAACTCCTCCTTGTTCTCGGCTATGCTTATGGCATTGATAACTCTCACGATGACGTTGGGTATCTCATCTGCCCAATTACAAATAATGCCTTCTACCTGTACTTTCATATTCCCTTGTTTAATGGATTGTTATGCGGTTGCTCTCTGCTCTATCATCCTCATATTCTTCTGCATCAAGGCGAGTATCTGCTCGTGGTACTCAGTGTTCTTGTTGTACACTCCACGACTTTGCACCACTTTCATTGTTTCCAATGATACCTCGATGGTCTCGATGCGCTCGCCGTCCTTTGTTGCAGAGAAGATAAGCGACTGCGGTTTGCTGTAATAGTGTGCGTCATATACGCAATGATGCATTGCCGTGCCTTCCTCCAAATGCTCCTGCACACTCTCCAAAACGTGGATGCGGATAATGCCGTCCGTAAACTCTATGCCAAAGAATTTTGCTTTGAGTTGCTTGTATGCTTGTTCGGCTTCCATCGCTTCCTTGCGCTTCTTGATAATGTTCTCACGCTCCTGCCTTGCCCTGCGCTTGGTTTGGTAATGGTCGTGCGCTGCTCTTAGGTCGGTGGGGCAAACATACTTGGCATTGTGAATATCCTTGCCTAATTGATTGAGCATATCCACCATATCACACCATAGACTTCCGTCCTCTATATGGTAGCCGTTTCGCAAACAGATGCGGATAGATGCCCAATAGCTATCAATGCTTCTTCGACCATTGTGCATGAAGAATTTGAGTAGCGGGATTTGTCCCGACTTCAACAAGGTTTCTACACGGCTATCGGAAAGCAATGCTGGTATGAGTTCAGTAGGCACTATATTGTGGAAGTTGTCCTCAAAACCATTCCTGCGGAGTGTGTCCGTAACCTTGAACTTGGGATATATCGGTGAGTACGATATATGGCGGTAGGCTTCGTTGTCGTTGCGTACTGCCATTGGCGAACAGAAAGAAAAGGTGTCAATGTATCTGCCTAATGTTCGTTGAACGGCAATAATCGTTTTTCTTCCTTGTGCGTTCCACCAATACTGACCGATTTCAAAGGTATATGAAGATGCCTTGCAACCTTTCTCCATTTCCACGGAAAGAAGAAACATTCTTAGTACTTGGTACTCTCCGCAAGCGGTAAGTATCGTAAAGTACTGCTTCTGCCTAATCTTGCGTTGAAAGGTTCCCTTGACCTGCAACCTTGCCCCGCAATGGGGGCAGGTGCAAGTGTCCGTAGGCTTTTCTATTGTCCAACTATGCCCACAATCCATACACGTTGTGCGACCTTTGGGCAGTCGGTAGGCGAAATGGTCTATACATTCACGGAATGCCCATTTGCTCTGTGTCTTGGTTATCGGGCGAAGGTGCTTACTCTCGGCAAGGACTGCCTTCTCATATTTATTTCTTGGTTTCATTTTCTGTCCTCCTTGTTTTACTCGTCGCGGAATACATATCCACTCTCAAACCAATACCCCTCGTCAAAGAGTTCGTCCGCATACTTGTCATAATCGAAATATCGTTCTGCAAACTCGGATAGTTCGTGTTCCATACTTACTATTTCCCTTGCAAACTCTTCTTTGTTCACATATCTGCCTACAAAAGCGGAATTGAATTGTCTCATTAGGTAATAGACGGACTCGGTTAAATCCTTGCCGGTATTCTCTACCCATATCCAAAAGGCACTCACATTCATACCGTCCAAATTCTCCACCTCGTCCCTCAGTTCAAAGAAGTTGCTATCCAAATGCCCCTCGTCAATGAGTTCTTCGGGTATGTTCTCCCAATCTTGGAACATCAATTCGGGTTCTTCCTCGTCTTGGTGGAGTTCGTGGCATACCTCCATAAACTCGTCTTGGTCGTAACAATCAGAAAGGTCTATCCACTTACCTCTTAGTGAGCCTTCGTTGTACTTGGCATAAGTGCCTACATAGATGCGTGCTTCGCTTAAATCGTATCGTTCCATAGTCTTTGCTTTTTAGAAGTCAAACAATGAAGGTTGTGCAACCTCTGCCGTTTCTTTCTTTTGTGGTCTTGCGTTACGGCTCTGTATCTTGGCGAGTTCCTCACGTTGGTACTGCTTGATGGCTTCTTGCCTTGCTTCGGCTTTCTCCTCCTCTGTGAGTTCTACAAGATGATTTACTGCCATTCTGCAAGTGATTTCCTTTCCTACTTCAATTTCATCCTCGTCATAGTAGTGTACCGCCATTGAGTAGATTTCATCGTCCTCAAATCCATTGCAGCCACTCGCCTGCACTTGGTTCAAGATGTAGGTTACACACTCCTCGATGCTCTTGTTAGGCTTCATCAAGTTGGGCGCAAACAAAGGGTCTGTCGCTGCACGCTGATTGAGATACTCGGCTATTGCTCTCGTAAAATGTTCTGTTCCTTTCATAGTCGTTTAATATTTGGGAATTTCTACTATTTGATTGATGCGTCCATATAGGTAGGCTCTTAGGCTTGTTCTGTCGGGTGCGTAATACTCTGCCCAATGTCCGTATTGATTGACCAAATACTTCTTCAATACGTCCATAAAGTCAAACCGATAACCCATAAGGGGTACGGCTGTACGGAAGTAGGTGTTAGTGTTCACCGCTTCGGCAAGCCAATTCTTTTCCTCACGGCTCATTCGCTCCCCACGATTGAGTTTCACACGCAATAAATAAACCTTGCTGTGGCTCAAAGTTTCCAAAGGCTCAACATCCCACTGCACAAACTTAGTTGCCACCAAACGCTCACTTTCATCAACCACCGAACTTATGCGGTAATGAGAGGAGGAGCTATATCCTTTTTTCTTCATCGAAGATGTGATATTTACTTTCTGCTGTTCCATAATGACATTTTTTTTATGCGTCCAAAGATCGGAGTATGCTGATTCCTTTTTGTAGCAAGAACAAGGTAGGGGGCGCAGCCGGCACAAGGTTTTGTAGGAAAAAACTACCCGAAATGAAATGTAGGTGTGGAGATTTTCCGTACAAACCAAAGGCACTGACCTTGTGCAAGCCGTAGCCCCTTACTACCTTTGCGAATAAAAAGAAATCAGCACCGACTTATGGCATATCAAAGTGGAATATGTGGACGTGAGAAGCGAAAGTGCAACGCCAGTATGGAAAATGAAAAAGGTGGCTACCTCAATCGAGATAACCACCCATAAAGAAGAATGAATCGAAGAATATCTTTCCTTGTGCCTTAGAGCACACAGAGCAGGATTGCCAAGATGACGGCAAGCCAGAACAGCCAACGCAGGATTGTAAAGGTTACTTGCAGTATCACTCTGACAATGAAGCGTAGTATCAGGAAACCGAGAATAACCGAAACGGCGGTTACGACTTGTGGCGTAACTATCTTCGAGATGAGGTAAACCGCACCGATAACGATGGAAAGCAGAACAGCGAGTTCGATGAAGCGTGTCCAACCGAAGCGGCGGACTTGCTTGGGAGAACTCGGTGGCTGCCTGTTCTTCTCGGTTTTATACGATGCGTCTGCCTTGATGAAGGCGGGCTGATGAATGTCTTGATTCATGATGATTATATTATTCATAATCGAGGCTTTTAATAGTTTCAAGAGCGATAACAAGATGCGCACACGACACAAAGACAAGTGTTTGCAAAACTCTTGACGTGTGGAGTGGAGCGTTTATCTTGGCTCTTGATACTACAAAAGCCCCCGATGGTGAAGTATCAAGCCATGTTCTCACCGCCTATCGTCGGCAGACCATTGACCTCAATGAGCAGCACGATTGTACCAGTCAGTTCGGTGTACAGTTTGTCGTATTCTGTACCTGCCGCAAAGTTGTCTGTGAGTTCGTACTTAGCAAATACCGCTTGAATTGCCTTGTTTTTCAGCAGGATTAGTGCTAACCTTTCGGGAAGCGGACTTGGCAGTTCCTTCTCAAACTCCTGCTCCAGTACGGAAACAATGGTATCATACTTTGAGAAGTGTAGGTCGTGGTACAGCACCTCGCTTGCCATCGTCTCTGCTTCGGGGTAGGAGAACCCTTGCGCCACGGCATCGCAGTAAGCCGTCAATGCCTCGTCTGCGCGAGCGGTTACAAACGCATTGTCATTCTCTCTCTCAGGGAAATGCTCTCCGAGATACGCTTCCAACTTCAGACGGAAGTAGGAAAGTTCTTTCTTTGTTGTTGTCATAAATTCAAAATTTTAGAATTATATACATTATTTTGAGGAAATGCCTAATGCCGTATTGAAAGTACCCAACTTGTCAGCCAGTTCATCCATATCGTGTTCTATCTTCTTATTGGTAATACGGGCGTAAATTTGCGTTGTCTTGATGTTGGTGTGTCCTAACATCTTACTTACGGATTCGATGGGAACTCCCTTGGATAGGGACATCGTGGCAAATGTGTGCCGGGCAAGGTGGAAGGTCAGGTTCTTTTTGATACCGCAAATATCGGCAATTTCTTTCAGATAACTGTTCAGTTTTTGATTCGTCAGCATGGGGAAAAGTTTGCCGTCACGATAGGTCTTGCCACTATATTTTGCAATGATGCTCTTGGGTATATCGAGTAAAAGGACGTTGGTCTCCACGCTCGTCTTCTGCCGCTTGGTCATTATCCACTGCTTGCCGTTGAGCGTGACGATGTTTTCTGGAGCGAGGTTGTACACGTCTATGTACGCAAGTCCCGTGAAGCACGAGAATACGAACACGTCCCTTACAAGTTCCAAACGACCGATGCCGAAATCCTTGTTGGCAATTTTAAGGATTTCCTCGTCTGTGAGAAATCCACGATTGACCGGTTCCATGTGAAAACGGATGTTGAGGAACGGATCATGGTGCAGGACACCAAGTTTCCTGCCCAGAATGGTGATTGTCTTGAAGGTTTTCATCATCCTCGTGGCGGTGTTGGGATTCTGCCCGACAACCGTTCTAAGATAAATGTCGAAGTCGTGTATCACGATATAGCCGAGTTCGGACAGGCGGATGTCAGATCGACCGTATTTGTCACGAAGGAAATTTGAGAAGTGTTTCTTGCAGACGTTGTATTTCTGTAAGGTTGCTGCTTCGACCGACACGCCTACCTGCCGTGCAACGTCACTGTTGTGTTTGTTGAAGAGGCTCATTAGGGTGTCCACATCCTCCTTCTTACCAAGATACTCCGACTTGATACGCTCCAAGGACACCTCGTCCGTCATCTCGACTTTCTTGAAGATGGTCTGGAGTCCGCTCTGAATGTTGTCAAGTTCGAGGTTGGTGGAAAGTGCTTCAGTTGTCCTTCCCTTCAACCGTTCCTTCTCCCTGTCCCATTGGGACTGTTGGACAGCAATGCCCGTCGAGCCGATGGAAAGGCGTTCGTTGTTGAGATAGATTCTCAGCATGACGGGGGTCTTGCCCTCCTTGTTCACATAATTGCTTCTGAGATAGAAGACTGCTCTGAAAATAGCTTTCATACATTTTACTGCTTTTAGTTGTAGCCTGAACAGAAGTCTTGTCCTAACACCTGCCATCTGTAGCCGTGGCTTGTCGGACACATTGTTGCCCGAAGTGGTGTATGGTAACAAAAACACCTCTGTAATCACGCTGCAAAGTTCAACATATTTGTTTGAATAGCAGTAATTTACGCATACTCCTTATGTACTCTGTATGTACTCTTGGCTACATTTTTATTTTGCCTTGAAAATGTGTAGCCTGATTGTAGCCTTTTTAGAGCATTTTGGGAGTTTCTGCCCCCTCCGTGCATACTCTGAAATTTGGGATGGGTATAAAAGAAAAGTATCATAACTACTTGTAGCTATGATACTTACGATTTTCTTAGATTTCTCTCTGATGTTCATTTCAGAGTACCTAAAGCGGAGAGAGAGGATTGTGAACTTTCGGATATGGCTATGTAGATAAGATTGACAAATACAAGAAGGTTTTTCTTAGCTGTCGTGCATATTCCTTGAAGGCAACAATTCTATTGCCACAAATAGTCGTAATTATGGTTACTAAACATCTCATTTTCCCCTCGCTCAAAATATATTGTCTTAATAATGAAACCTTCCCTTGCTTTGGACATCGAATACGGAAAGAGAGATTGGTCAACAAATCCTATAGAGTTTACATATCTGCCCAGCGGAGTGTCTATGTATTTGTATTCCTGATGAAGCGACAACTTTTCTCTGCTGATTTGCCTGATGGTATCAATTATATGGAAACTTCTGTCATCAACCAAAAATGCTGAAACAGGCTTGCCTATTTTCCATTCAAAATCATAGACAAGTAAGGGTTTGGGAATGAACTTGTCGTAATAAAAAATTTGTTTTCCCTGCTCGTGGAGGTAGAAAACGGCATTTTTCTTGCCATTTACATAAACTTTCCTGTATTCGTCTCCCTTAATGATGGTGTCTTCCCTGACAGTATATAGATAAATCTGATAGAAAAAAGGACGGAAAGGGTCTGTCACTATTTCTTTCCATGAAGTGCCTTCAGGGTAATAGATGTACTCATATTCTTCCCTGTCGTTTCCACACCCGGAGAGACAAAGAAATTCCACGAGTCCCAAAAGCAATTCCAAAATAAGCAACATGACAGAGAGTCCCTTAGTCCTTATCATCGTCCCTAATTATTTTATGCGGAAACTATCTTTTATCGTATCCACCATGTCTAATTTCTCCCATGTAAACAATTCCACCTGAATGTTTTTTGTTCCATGATACCTGCTTGTAAATGTTTTGTTCACAACTTCATTTTTCCGTCCCATGTGACCATAGGCTGCCGTTTCCGTGTACATCGGCTGGTTTAGTTTAAGCTGCCTTTCAATGGCTTTAGGGCGCAGGTCGAACATTTCAAAAATCTTCTGTGCAATTTCTCCGTCCGACATTCCGACATTATTGTGTCCATATGTATCAACCGATACGCTGACAGGAGCAGCCACACCGATGGCATAAGCCAGCTGCACAAGAATTTCATCCGCAACCCCTGCTGCTACCATATTTTTGGCAATATATCGTGCCATATAAGCAGCACTGCGATCTACCTTGCTTGGATCCTTTCCAGAGAAAGCACCTCCGCCATGTGCTCCTCGTCCCCCATATGTATCCACAATTATTTTTCGCCCAGTAAGCCCCGTATCCCCATGCGGACCTCCTATAACAAATTTTCCTGTTGGATTTACAAGATACTTTATGTTACTGTTGAACAGCTTTTGTATTTTGGAATCACATTGGGAAATGACACGAGGCATAAGAATGTTAATCACATCGTTCTTAATCTTGTCCAGCATCTTCTTGTCGTCCACGTCAAAATCGTCATGCTGAGTACTTACCACTATTGTGTCAATGCGCAGAGGTTTTTTGTTCTCGGTGTATTCTATTGTTACCTGACTTTTTGCATCGGGGCGTAAATAAGTCATTTCCTTGCCCTCCTTGCGTATGTCGGAGAGTGTTCTCATAATGAGATGTGCCAAATCAAGAGAAACTGGCATATAATTTTCGGTTTCATTGGTAGCATAGCCGAACATCATACCTTGGTCTCCTGCACCCTGTTCGTCCGTATCTTTATTGGAAACGCCTCTGTTTATATCATCGCTCTGCTCGTGAATAGCCGTGAGGATACCGCATGAATCACCGTCAAACTGATATTCAGCTTTTGTGTAACCAGCCTTGTTTATTGTTTCGCGGGCAACATTCTGAAGGTCGATGTATGTACTGGAACGCACTTCACCCATAATGACCACCTGCCCCGTCGTTACGAATGTTTCTATTGCACAGTGAGCATTTCTGTCATAAGCAAGGAAATAGTCAAGCAACGCATCTGAAATCTGGTCTGAAATCTTATCGGGATGTCCTTCTGAAACGGACTCCGATGTAAATAAATGTCTCATCTTTTTATCTTATATTGTTTAATTCTTCTAATATAGCGTATGTGGAACGCAGCGTCATGAAATCCGTATATTCTTCTGCTGTACCATTTTTCATTTCCGTCATTTCCACGAACATCTTTATCTCGTTAAAATATCCCTGTGTGTAAATCTGATTGTTTGCCAAAATGGGATTGAAGTTGTTTCTTGATAAAAGACACTCGTTGGATAATTTGGTGGGGAGCACTTTTTCGATTGGTACTCCACCTATGGTACATACTGATGGCACAAATGACAGTCGCTCCATCTGGTCTATTTCATACGTTCCGTCCTGCGTGTTCACTCTGACATTTTCACTAGCATCTTTCCAAGAATAAAGTGTGGATAATTCCAAAGTACCAATAATATTGTCATGTTCCAGCATCAGCAGGTAGGTCACACCACCTTTTTTTGTACTTTTGACTTTATGCATCGCCAGTATCTTAGCCCCTCCAAAAAGAAAAACGACCAAGTCGATAGGGTGTATAAACAAATCGTATATCTCATTGCCTTCGGGGTACAATCCCGTTTGGTAACGTAGGCTGTAACTATTTAATTCCCTGCCTTTTATTTCCTTTCTCAATCTGGAAACAAGCGGAGAATGTCTTTTTTGCATTCCGACAACTGTGGTATTAAATCCAAATAACCTTTGCTTGTCAATAAGGCTGTTTAGTTCCTTTAAACACATACAGGGAGGTTTTTCTATAAAAAGAGATTTCCCCGATTTTATAACTTCTGATGCAATTTCAAAATGTGACGCAGGTGTGGCTGACACAAACACTCCTGCGACTGTCTCGTCATTGAGAATATCCTTTATAGATGTTGTCCCTATTATGCCCTTGAATTTTTTCCCTATCAGTTCTGCCTTTTTCGTGGAAGAACAGCACACATACTTCACGTTGACTTGTAGAAATTGGATGACGGGGAAAAGGTTGTGGATGGTGTGGTTTCCAAAACCAATTATAGCATAGTTCTTCTCATAACAGTCGGAGAGATATTTATTATCCCTTCTGCGCTTGTAAAGTCTGATGATTTTCTGAATGTCTGTCATTTAGGCTATATTAATCCTTTGAAATATTTGCGGTACGTGCATTTTTCATCAGCAGTCCACTGATATTTCCCGTAAAACGCTTCGATAAGTTTTTTAGGGAAAAACCTCTCGGCTGCACGGAGAAGTATTATGTCAAATTTACGATGGTAGTTAATCCAGCATTTGTTGCAGTCATGGGAATACTCACATTGAATCTTAGCAGTCCTTTGTGAATTGAAGATTTCGTCAAGAGTATTGTTGTGAACATTGCCGAGAATCACATCCAGATTTTGGCACAGGGGAACATTCCCATTGGAATGGATTACCAGTTCATTGTATATACTGTGGCATCTTAGGCGCAGATTTCCTTTTTTCCATTCATCGTACAGAGCCACAAAGTCAAAATTTTCCTGTGTTTTATGGATAGATTGCGGAATCTTTTTTATGTAGTCATTTCCGACCTCCATTAGGTCCTCGGTGGTATCAAAGAAATCCATCGTATTGTAAATGCCTATTCTGACATCAATGTTATAGTGTTTGGCAAGCTGAATAACATAGTCCATGTCCTCAAACGTGTTCCATGGAGTAAGGCAGAACATGAACGATATGGGAACAAAGTCCTTACAGCTTTCCACCACCTGAATGACCTTGTCATATCCGTCACGCCCTCTTAGAGTTTTATATGTTTCCTTGTTCCCATCTAAGGAAATATACAGATGTTTGGGCTTGTATTTCTTTACAGCTTCGATAACTTTAGAGGGTGCAAGGCAATTTGATAGCAGGGTGTAGTTTGTATGGTTGTTGTGAAACCAGTTCAGTATTGCATCAGCTTCAGGATGTAAAATAAATTCCCCCCCCTCCAGACCGACGGTTGTCCGTTTTGTTACGCACTTGCTCGACATTATCCGAATGATGTCCGATAATGACAAATGCTCTATTGGCTTTTTCCAAATAGAGCAATGTTTACACCGTGACTGACAAAGTGATGTGGAATAAATCATCAAGGATGATAAAGTCTTATCTGTAGGTACTGTTATGTTTTTTACAAATGCACCTCCAGTTACGAGATAGTCTAAAACGTTATACATTGATTATGTTTATAGTATTCTCCGCATACCAAGTTAACTTGGTATGCGGAGAAAAAGAATTATTCAACGATTATCTTTTGCTGTTTTGTCTTGTTATTTTCACTATAACTTATAACGTATGTACCGCTATGAGGCAATGTCGCCTTGTATGAATAAGAACCCTTGTACTTATTCTGTTTATAAGAGGTAACAACATGCCCATAAACATCTGTTATAGTCATCGAGAATTGACAATCATTCTCAAGGGTGTAGCTTATGCTAAGAGTGTTCCCTGAGACTTCTACACCAAAGCTGCTGCCATTTTTTGTAGGATTGGCTGAATCCTCTTGAACCACAGGAGTTAAATCCATACCGCTGAGCAATCCTTTCACATATAGCATCGTGTTTGCATAAGGAGAAACCAGCTCGCTTTCCGTAATGACCACAGGAGCGGTCAGCACAGGCTTAGCCCCAAATTTTGTCTCTTTTTTGATTGTTGGAATTTGTGGTACCAAATCTTCCAACAGTTTAGTCATAAAGATGTTGCCTTCTCCCAGTTCCTTATATACCAAGAATTGACTGGACGGAACAGATGCGCAATAAGATTTAAGCTGACGATAACTGTCATATTCTCCTAATTGTTCAAAACTGCTATAAGGAGATTGGTTTATATCCTTATCCCAAAGTGCAACTAAACTCTTGAACTTGCTTTCTGTTCCAGCAGGCAGCAAGGCAATTCTGCTTTCAATGAGACCTTGCTCCAAATCGGTAAACGAAACCTGTGCTACTTTTGCATCGGCACTTAACTGTGGTTTTGTTCCCAACGAAGTGTCTTTACGGTAATATTCTACGATTTCCCCATAGGAATTACCTCTCACTCCGTTTCTAGGATGGAAAGTTCGTGCCAAAGCACCAGGCTTACTTTCCCAGTCATATCCATGCAAATTGCCATCAGCCCCATCCCGAACAGAAGCATGTGTATATTCTCTTTTTCCATTCCGCACGATAGCCCATAAAGCAACTGTCCCGTTTTCAGCATTTGCACCAACCCTTGTAAGTCCTCTTGACGCATAGAATTTGTCAAAAGCCCTCAACGGGTCAGGGTCGTAGAAGTTAGAATGCGTCGAAGGAGGCCATTCCCAATAGGATGTTATTCCTCCAGACCAGCTTATACAGTTATAGGTTCGAGACTCGGGAGCGGACATAATCGCATCGTCTTCCTTCAAGTAAGGAAAAGAGCCAGCATATGTAACGTTATTTACGCTGCTTTTTTTACATTTTATGTAAACATTGCAAAGAACTTCTGGCTGATAAGAGCTGTACTGCGACAACAAAACGGCATTGCCTGCTACTGAGTACTTTTTGTTAATTCGCGCCCATCTTCCCCAATCAAAGTCTCCATTCCCTTGATAATCATCATTGTAAGCGATAATTCCAGATGGATTTCCGTAAGATTCTATCCAAACCATCGGATCACCTCCCTTGGAGCATACAAAAGTGTTATATACTTGATCTGTTCCTTGATTACATACTATTCCCAAACTAAACAAAGGGACATTGCTGTAATAATTTTCTCCGTTGATATTGACATTAGCAAGTCCGCTTGTGGCATTGAGCCATGAACGTACTCTGACGTAGTAAAGTCCCGTCTCAGGAATGTTGACATTCAAGGAAGCAAGGCATTGATTGTTGGAATGTGCATTCCATGTGTATCGCTCAGGATTGTTTGCACTGAACAACTCAAGAACATGGTCATAGTTGTCAATTCCGTTTGTCGCTATAAATATTTGCTGTCCTCTCTGGAAAGAAACTGTCTTGAAAAAAGAGTACTTTATTTTGCAATTTCTAATGTATTCAAAATCATACAAAGGAGAGTCGTAGGAAACACTTCTTGCTTTTGCAAACAAAGGTATAGCCAATGTGTCTCTGCCACAGAAATTCAAAGACGGTTCTGCATTACTGAGTGCATTCTCATGAGATAAGGTCTTAAGTTCTACCTTATAGTCATTGTAATTTTGAGACGAAATGGTAGAATTTCCCAAATCCTTAGAAAGTCTGACAAATTCAACCTCTGGAACGTCAGGAGCAGTCCCAACAATAGAGATGGTGTTCTTGCCTTTTCTCAGGAACACCTTTGAAGACTTCTTCAAGCCTATCGCCTGCCAGTCGTTTGACACAGGGGCTAAGACATCATCTTGCAACTCGTTGTTTACCATTACTTTGTAAACAGATAGTGTGCCATCTGCTTTCTTCGTCCCTAACACCCAGAAGTTGGCATAATGAAGCCCCGAAACTGGAGCTTCGACTTCAAAGGTGGTGAAAGTCTGAGCCTCTGTAATTGATTTTGTACACTTGAGAATCTTCACATCGCCACCTAAGCTTGGATTCTTCTCGTAATAACTAATGCTCTCCACACTTTGTGAGAAAGCAGCAACTGTTGTTGCAAATAAAATTAACAATGTAGTAATACCTTTTTTCATAAGTTCTTTCACTAGTGTCCGGTTAAATTTTCCAGACTGTCATTTAGTTCGTTAATTTTCAATGATATACAGCGATTTTAAAATTTTCCGATTTGAATCCTTATCTTTGTACTGTCTCATATATAAGATAGCACAGGATATGAATGTAGGAAACACTGTACTCTCGCAACTGATGTCTCTCATCCCTGATTACGAACTCAGGAAATGTGTTGACAGATATCGAGGGGATTTTCACGCAAGACGTTGCACTTGCCGTGATCAGTTTCTTGTCATGAGTTATGCTCAATTTACTAGCAGTGCAAGTCTTCGAAGCATAGAAGCTCAACTTACTGCATTCAACTCCAAATTGTACCATGCGGGGTTGAAAATCATACCAAAGTCTACTCTTGCTGATATGAACGAAAAGAAAGACTGGCGTATTTATCAAGACTATGCAATGATACTTGCTGGTAGAGCTAAGGCCCTTTATAAGGATGATTATTACCGCCTGAACATCGACAACATGGTCTATGCTTTTGACAGTAGTACCATTAATATTTGTCTGCAGCTTTGTCCTTGGGCAAAGTTCCATCATGATAAAGGAGCATTCAAAATGCATACCTTGGTTGATGTTAAGAACAGTATACCTAACTTTGTTCTCCTTACTCCTGGCAATGTACATGATAGCCAAGCTATGGATATGCTGCCTATCGAAACAGGCGCCTATTACCTTATGGATAAAGGATATGTCGATTTTGATCGGCTGTTCCGAATCTTTCAACAGCAACATGCATACTTTGTTACCCGAGCAAAGGATAATATGAAGTACAATGTTTTCGAGACAAGAGAGGTTGATAGACAGACTGGTGTTATCTCTGATGAAACAATCAGTCTCACGGGTCTGCTTACTGCCAAGAAATATCCAGACGTATTGCGATTGGTTACATATGAAGACTATGCTCAGAACGTTGTGTATCGATTCCTGACTAATGACTTCATCCTTCCAGCAATTACCATTGCAGAACTCTACCGAGAGCGTTGGACTATCGAGACGTTCTTCAAATGGATCAAGCAGCACTTGCATATCAAGTCGTTCTATGGAACAACACAGAATGCAGTCTTTACGCAAATATGGATAGCTATCTGCGATTATCTGCTTCTTATTATTGCTTTGAAGATGTATCATATTAAGCAAAATCTTTACATATTCTCTAACGTCATCGGACAAGTTCTCTTTGAGAGGACTCCGTTGAATGAACTATTTGATAAAACAATTACTAATCAAAATTCGGAAAATGACCGCCAACTTTCGCTTTGGTGAAATTTAACCGGACAGTAGTGAAGTTCTTTATTAAAAGGGTTTATACTAAATTAGACGGTGTAAATTTAGGGAATTTGTGTGACATTTCCAAGTTTTTAGTATGATTTCTGAGAAAAATACTGCGTTTTAGGTACATATAAACAGAATTACGAAGAAAGAAGTTTGTTAATGCGTTTGATGGCACTGTGTTTCATTCCTATAAAAAAAAGAAAAGGTCAAGGAGAAATACCTCCTGACCCAAACATTATGTTACAAAATATTTCTATAATTAAGGCTGTATCTTTCCCTTAAATATTTCATAACATCTACGCAATGGAATTTTCTTCTAATAACTTCTCCAAATCCGAAGCCTTGTATAGTATTTTCCCTGCGAATTGCGTGTAGGGGATAACTTTCCTGTCCCGATAGTCCTGCAAGGTACGAGGGCTGATATACAGCCGTTCGCATACTTC
>NZ_QENY01000024.1 GCF_003096815.1 Hallella colorans | reverse complement strand
GGGGCTTACTTTTGAAAAAATAAACCCCGAAGTCCAATTTTACTGGGCTTCGGGGAGGATATTTATGCTCTTTTGAGTTTTACCGGACAGCAATAGTCAAAAATAGGACTTAAAAACACGTATCGCATGCCGTCTTTGTGTTCTTCCACCTCTTGTAAGGAATGACATGAGCGCGACAATCGTCCTTTGAAGCCCGGACATGGAGTGGGGTGACGGCCATTGAGGTGCAGTCCCCCTATCTGAAATTCCTTGGTTAGCTCAAAATGGTCGTGCAGCACCAATCGGTCGTGCCATCGAGCTGAAATGCTCGCTATCAACTCTCGCATCTGTCCAGCGGTGTATTTGGGTTTTCGCAAATGCGCATAGTCAACCCCTTGCTGTAGCATTTCCTCGATAATACGAGCTTCCCCCGCTTTGCAGTCGGGGGAAGTGACAATAATGATTTGCATGTGACTATTTTTTTGCCAGCTCCTTGATGATGAGGTTGGCCACCTTTTTGCCAGACAGCAACATGCCACCGAATATCGGGCCCATGCGCGGAGTTCCTGACACGGCCGACACGGCCATGCCGCACACATACAGCCCGGGGTAAATCTCCTTGGTGCCCTCGACCACAAGGCGCTCGCCCTCATCAACATTGAGCGACCCCTCGCCAACTACTTGGCCTGTGGGCGTGCGCAACTCAGCTCCGTTCTTACGCGCCACAACCTTGCATACCTCGCTGTCGTGCCCTGTTCCATCAATGACGCAGCGCGCCATGATGTTCAAAGGGTCCACGTGCAAGCCCTCGCGCAGCACTGGAGTCCAGTTCACTACTACGCCGCTCACTTTCTTATCCTTGAAAACCACGTCTTCCACCGAGTAGCAGTTGAAAAGTTTGGCGCCTGCGTGCACGGCCTTGTAGAGAATGGCCGAGGTACTCTCGATAGAGTCGATGGTGTAGAGGCCATCCTCGTATTTCTCGTAGTTGATGCCAAACTCCTTGATGATATCCATGGCTTCCTGTTGTATCACCACTTGGTTGAACATCATGGCGCCGCCCCACATGCCACCGCCGGGAGACAGTTTACGGTCAAAAAGAGCCACTTTTAGGCCTGCTTGCGCCATATAATAGGCGGCCACAATGCCACTGGGGCCTCCGCCGACAATGGCCACGTCAAGTTCCAAGCACTTTTCAAGTTTGTCAAAATAGGTACTGATGATACCTTTGGATACTTTTGTTTCAATCATTTTTTTAGGTTTTATGATGTTAAACTTATCATTGTTCGTCACATTTCTCTATTGTCTGACTGATGCGCATGGCACAGAAATGAGGCCCGCACATGGTGCAATAACGACCGCCCACGTCGTTAGATTGCTTGTAATATTCCAAAGCTCGGTCAGGGTCGAGCGACAGGTTGAACTGGTCTTTCCACCTAAACTCATAGCGCGCCTTGCTTAGTGCGTCGTCACGCAGCGTGGCTCCCGGAAAGCCTTTGGCTATGTCGGCGGCGTGCGCGGCTATCTTGTAGGCTATCACCCCAGTGCGCACGTCATCCTTGTCGGGCAGACCAAGGTGCTCCTTGGGTGTGACATAACACAGCATGGCCGTTCCCATCCATCCTATCATGGCTGCCCCGATGGCCGACGTGATGTGGTCGTAGCCCGGAGCGATGTCTATAACCAATGGGCCAAGCGTGTAAAAAGGCGCTCCGTGGCACTTCTCTATTTGGCGCTCCATGTTTTCTTTTATCTTGTGCATGGGCACATGTCCCGGTCCTTCTATAAAGGCTTGTACGTCGTGTGCCCATGCCCGTTCCACCAATTCGCCCATAGTGTCAAGCTCGGCGAACTGCGCCGCGTCGTTGGCATCGTGCGTGGAGCCCGGGCGCAATCCGTCGCCCAAGGATATTGCCACGTCGTATTGGCGGCAAATCTCGCAGATGTCATCAAAATGCTCGTATAGGAAACTTTCTTTTTGGTGCACTTGGCACCATTTGGAGATGATGCTTCCGCCCCGGCTTACCATGCCCGTGAGACGGCTGTTGGCCAAGTGGATGTTTTGCAGGCGGATGCCGCAATGTATGGTGAAATAGTCTACGCCCTGCTCGCACTGCTCTATTAGCGTGTCGCGAAAGATCTCCCAAGTGAGTTTCTCCGCCTTTCCGTCCACTTTTTCAAATGCCTGATACATTGGCACGGTGCCCAGTGGCACGGGGCAATTGCGCAATATCCACTCGCGAGTATCGTGGATGTCCGCTCCAGTGGACAGGTCCATGATGGTATCTCCGCCCCATTTACAACTCCATACGGCTTTCTCCACTTCTTCTTCGATGTTGGAATTGTTGGCTGAGTTGCCAATGTTGGTGTTAATTTTTACACGGAAGCGTGGCCCGATAATCATGGGTTCCGACTCGGGATGCCGGCGGTTGGCCGGTATGACGGCGCGGCCCGCGGCCACTTCCTGCCGCACGAACTCTGGCGTGATGTAGGTGTCGATGCCCCGTTGCTTGCAATCCATGGTTTCCCTGATGGCCACATATTCCATTTCCGGCGTAACGATTCCCTGTTTGGCGTAAAACATTTGGGTGCCCTCGCGCCCCTCTATCCATGACTCACGCATGCGTGGAATGCCACGGCGCAAGTCAATGTCTATTTCTGGGTCGCTGTAAGGGCCGCTGGTGTCATAAACAAGCAGTGGTTCGTTGGGTTTCTCGACGCGTTTGCCTTTCTCCATTTTTATCGTGGGAGTGAGGTTGATACGACGTACGCCGACACGTATGTCAGGGTAGATTTTACCATGAAGATACACTTTCTCCGAGTCTGGATAGGATATTTTGATGTTATTTTCCATGTTTGGGGTTTGTTAGTCGTTGTTTATCGCTGTTTGATGGTTGGCGTTCCCATCAAGCGCGGCCATGAAACGCTGAGTTTCCGCTGTGGGATTTTCCGCTTGGAGAATGGCTCCACTGATGGCTACGGCTTGGACGCCAACTTGTCGCAATGTCTTGATGTCCGCCAAGGTGATGCCACCTATGGCCACCAATGGGATGTCTATGCGTTCCCGGCGCATGGTGTCGATGATTTTCTTATAGCCATCAACGCCAATGATTGGAGCCAAGCGTTTTTTGGTGTGGGTAAAGCGAAAAGGTCCGCAACCAATATAGTCCACCCCCTCGGCCGCCAATCGACGAATGTCCTCTATGGTGTTAGCGGTGCCGCCGATGATGTATTCGCCTTTGGGCAGCAACTTTCGAGCCTCTGCCACGGGCATGTCGTTTTTGCCCAAGTGCACGCCTTGTGCCCCAACCTCGCGCACCAGAAGCGCTCGGTCGTCAAGAATGAGTGTGCCACCGATTTGTCTGCAGTGTGGTAACAATTGTCTGGCGGTTTCCGCGAACTCAGTGTCGCTCGCGTCTTTCATGCGCAGTTGTATCCATTTGCAGCCGCCACGCAGGGCGGCTTGGGCTCCCTCCGTGTAGCTTACACGCTCGTTGGTGTGCGTGATAAATTGCAATGGTGTCATCGCTTGATGAGTTTTTGAGGATTAAAAAAATGGTTCACGGGGCCGTGTCCATGTCCTATTGCCACGTCCGCGCCATGGCGCAACGCCTCGCCAACGTATGCTTTCGCCTTTCTGACAGCGGTTGGCAGGTTCTCTCCTTGGGCCAAGAAAGCCGTGATGGCAGACGAAAGCGTGCAGCCCGTGCCATGTGTGTTATTTGTCCGCACGGTTGGCGACGTGAGCCTTATGCATTGACCGTCATCAGTGAGTAGCAAGTCTGTTTTCTCCTCGCCGTTGGCATGCCCGCCCTTGACGAGCGTGGCGTGGCATCCCATGTGCGTGATGGTCTCGGCGGCGCGGCGCATGTCGGCTTCGTTCTTGATGGGCATGCCAGCCAAAATCTCCGCCTCCGGTATGTTAGGTGTAAGCAACGTGGCGCGTGGCACGAGTCGCTCGCAATATTTTTTGAGCGTGTCGGCTTGCATCAAGCGGTCGCCTGAGGTTGCCACCATTACTGGGTCAACCACCAAAAGAGCGGGCCATTGGCTGGAAAGCGTGTCGCATATTGCGTTGAGCGTGTCAAGGTCGTTTACCATGCCTATCTTCACGGCCTCGGGCGACAGGTCGTCCATGACGGCTCTGATTTGTTGGGCTATAATACTGGGTTTTACATTCTGCACGGCCTTGACCCCAAGGGTGTTTTGTGCCGTTATGGACGTAATGACCGAGGCTGCGTAACAACCCAACGCGGACATGGTTTTCAGGTCGGCCTGAACGCCTGCTCCACCACTGCTGTCTGATCCAGCGATGGTCAATGTAGTGATATATCTCATGCTTGCCTTAATATAATGCACACAAGTCTAAGAAGTGTGGTGAGGAAGGCGCGCCCGGACGTGCGCATGAAAAATCAGATGTCGTTTCACATTCCCTACGGCAGCATTATCTGCATCAGGTTAAACGGGTATGATCTCAGCAAACCAATGGGTTTGCACCCCTCGACAGAACACTCTGTTTATTTTTACAAAGATAGGTACTATTTGTATGAAATGCAAGCGACAGCATCTATTTAACAGTAATTAATATTCGCTGGCGCACGGATGGAATGATGTTTTTTGTGTAAAAAAAATCAATAAAATAGTGTCTTGCCACACGTGTGTTTTAGCGTGAAAAAGGGCCATCTTTTTAAACATGGCACTCTCTGTGTAATGCGCTAAAATAATAATACTTTCATGATTAAGGCTCAATCACGTGTGGTTTGGTGCCTAAACGCTTTGTCTTTGGAGCTTATTGGCAACGCGTTTGGCATCTAATCGCGCCACGATGAGGCACTAAAGGCAACGGGAAAAATATGGATATTGTTTGCCAATGTCTCGTTTTTGGGCATAAAGCGTTCATGTTAAGGCATTTATGAAACAGGTTCATTTTGGGCGTATTTGTGGCTGCCATGCTTGTTGTTTGTAAATATGCGAGTTTCAAGAGGGGTTTTGTCATGTATTTTCACTTGCGTATACATTTCCCGTCATGGTGGGTTAGCGTGTCGCCCCTGTCATAAGGTTTAAGAGCGACGTGCCCTTTGTGGGTTGGGGGGCGTGGGCATGGTCATCCGTTGGGGACGCGATGATAGTTGACGCACGTTTTAAAATATTTTTTTCGTGTAATAAAAAAAGAGACGAGCGTCGCGAAATGGACACTCGTCTTCTCTTTTATAGGTTTGCCAATGAAATGACGTTACGCCTTGGCGGCATCTAAAAGAAGCTCATTGAGCGTTGGGTGGATATGGACGATATCTACCAATTGCTCGCGTGTAACGCCGAAATTCATGAGTGAGGCCACCTCTTGCACGATGCTCGAAGCACCAGCTCCGAAAGCGTGGCAGGCGATAACGTGATTTGCCTCGTCGAAGAGCAGCTTAACAAAACCGTCTGTTTGCTCCATAGCTTGCGCTCTGCCGTTGGCGCGACAAAGCACCTTGCGTGTGGTGAAAGCTATGCTGTTGTTTTTGCAAAAATCGTCGGTCGGCCCTACGGAGGCTGCCTCTGGATAGGTGAACACGGCCGCTGGCATGATGTCCAAACGTATGTTGTCAGTTACACCAAGTATGTGGTTCACGGCGCGCCTACCTTGGAACGTAGCCGCGTGAGCCAGCATCTGCCGACCATTCACGTCGCCAATGGCGTAGATGTGTGGCAGATTGGTTTGCATGTTGTCGTTGGTCACGATACCCATCCGACTTGTCTCAATGCCAATGCCTTCCAAATTAAGATCCTCCGTGCGTGGCTTCCTGCCCGTGGCAACGAGTATGGCGTCGGCCTCAACACAACTCTCAGTTCCCTTTTTGGTGTCTTTAATGACTACTTTGTTGCCATCTATGCGCTGCATGGCGGTGGCGAGATGGAACTTGATGCCCCGTTTTTCCATGATTTTGCGTAGGCGGCGCGCTATCTCGGCATCCATCGTGGGTAGACATTCTTTTAAGAACTCCACCACGGTGACCTGTGTTCCGAATGCCGCGAATATGGACGCCATCTCCATGCCGATTACACCTGCGCCAACGATACAAAGTGATGATGGCAATTCCTCTCGGCTGAGCAGTCCCTCAGAGGTTACGAAATATGGGCTCACGGGTTGTCCGTCAGCCCCCAACCCTGGCACGGGGGGCAACTTGGCGGTGGACCCTGTGGCGATAATGATGTTTTTAGCCTCTATCTCTTCGCCGTTCACGACAATGGATTTGGCTGTCTTGAAAGAAGCGTGCCCCTGCATAAAGGTTATGCCGGGTTGCTTCATCAAGGCTTCCACACCCTGCCTAAGGCCAGCCACGACTGCGTCTTTGCGAGCGATGGCTGCACGGAAAAGTTCCTCGCCGTTTTCGCGCCCTAAAACTTTCTCCGCGTCATGCACAAGAGATTTGGTGGGTATGCAACCACAGTTGAGGCATGTGCCACCAGCGTATTTCTCTTCGACGATGACCACTTGCAGCCCTTGCGAGGCGGCATAAGCGGCGGTCTCGTATCCACCGGGACCGCTACCGATAATGATTAGATCTGTTTTCATTGCGCGTTCTCCGGGAAAATTAAGATGGGATTGCGTGCTGCCATTACGTCATCCACTCTTGAAATGGGCGTGTGTTGTGGCGCGCCCTTGACAATTTCTGGCTGTTCGGCGGCTTCTTTCGCGATGCGTCGCATCACGTCAACGAAACTGTCAAGCGTTTCCAAGCTTTCATTTTCGGTGGGTTCTATCATCATGGCCTCGTGGAAAAGGAGCGGGAAGTAGATGGTGGGCGCGTGGAAGCCAAAGTCGAGTAGGCGTTTGGCCACATCCATGGTTGTGACGCCGGTTGACTTGTCACGCAGGCCATCAAAGACAAACTCATGTTTGGACAATGCCTCGATAGGCAAGTCGTATACATCTTTGAGACGAGATTTGATATAGGTGGCGTTGAGTGTGGCCAATGGTCCAACCTGCTTGATGTTCTCTTTGCCGAGGGTTAGGATGTAAGTAAGCGCGCGCAGTTCCACAAGGAAATTGCCATGGTATGGGTTTACCATGGGGAAGAACTCTTGCAAGCCCTCGCGAACACCCACGGGACCGCTGCCAGGACCGCCGCCACCATGGGGGGTGGAGAATGTCTTGTGCAGGTTTAGGTGAACCACGTCAAATCCCATATCGCCAGGCCGGCATACGCCGAGTAGGGGGTTGAGGTTGGCGCCGTCGTAATACATCAATCCGCCACGGTCGTGAACCATCTTGACAATATCCTCAATATCGTGCTCGAACAGTCCCAAGGTGTTGGGATTGGTCATCATCATGGCTGCCACGTTGTCATCGAGCTTGCTCCGCAAGTCGTCGATATCCACGGTGCCGTCCTGTTTGCTTTTAACTTCGACAACCTCAAGTCCACATACTGCCGCGGAAGCGGGGTTGGTGCCGTGCGCGGAGTCTGGAACGATAACCTTGACACGCTTGCTGTCGCCGCGGCTCTCATGGTAGGCCTTGATAATCATCAGGCCTGTAAGCTCGCCGTGAGCGCCTGCGCATGGTTTCAACGTGAAGTCGGCCATGCCGGTAATGGAAGCCAAAACTTTACGCAAGGTGCACACTGCCTCTTCTGCTCCTTGAGTGGTAGATTCGGGCTGAAGTGGGTGAAGGTTTTGGAAAGCGGCACTTGCAGCTATCTCGTCGTTTATCTTAGGATTGTATTTCATGGTACAAGAGCCCAAGGGATAACAACCGTTATCCACACCGAAGTTGTTGCCGCTATGGTTGGTATAATGTCTCACTACGGTGAGCTCGTCACATTCGGGCAGGTCGGCTTGCTTTTCTCTTAACGAGCCTTTGGGCAAATCGTGTTGTGGAAATTCGCTCTTGGGCAGGCTGTACCCTTGTCGTCCGGGGTGGCTAAGCTCAAAAATGAGATGCCCATATAATTTGTTATTCATAGTCGTTGCTCCTCCTTATTTAATCAAACTCACCAATGTGTCTATCTCGTCCTTGGTTCGTTGCTCCGTCACGGCGAGCATCAGTGTGTCGTCAGAAACCTTGATGCCACCGAAAAATCCGTTTTCGAGCCATAATTGTTGCAAGGCATCGAGATCTCCATCGTACTTGACACAGAACTCATTGAGAAACTCTTGCCCGGGAAATGCGTCTTTGAAATGCCCCGTGGCCACGAGTGCGTCGTGCAGATAATGCGCTCCGTCACATCCTCTTTGTGTCACCTCTTGCAGTCCCTTCTTGCCCAGCAGAGACATATAGAGCGTAACCCAAAGCGTCATCAATCCTTGGTTGGAGCAAATGTTGGACGTGGCTTTCTCACGACGAATGTGTTGTTCGCGTGCCTGAAGGGTTAGCACGAAGACCCTGCGCCCATCTTGGTCGACGGTTTGGCCTACGATACGTCCCGGCATTTTGCGCATGTGTTTTTGCGTGGTGCACATATATCCAAGGTATGGACCGCCCCATGCCATAGGTATGCCTAAGCTCTGAGCCTCTCCAACGGCAATGTCGGCTCCCCATTCGCCCGGCGATTTGAGCAAGGCAAGGTCGGCGGCGACGCTGTTGATGATAAGCAACGCTTTCTTGGCATGGCATGTGTCGGCTATGCCCGAGAAGTCTTCGATGTTACCATAATAGTTGGGTTGCTGTGCGATGACACCGGCCACGCCACCCTTTGCCAAAGCGTCTGGGAGTGCGCCGAAGTCGGTTACGCCGTTTTTCTGTGGTATCATCTCGATGTCAATGCCTTGGAAATGGGCGTAGGTCTTCACCACCTCAACCACTTTGGGATCTACAGTCTCTGATATGAGCACTCTGTTGGATTTCCTCACGGAGGCGCACGCCATCATCGCGGCTTCCGCCGTGGCGGTGGAACCATCGTACATGGAAGCGTTTGAAACCTCCATGCCCGTGAGACGGGCCATCATGGTCTGGTATTCGAAGATGTAATGGAGTGTACCTTGTGACACTTCAGCCTGATATGGCGTATAACTTGTGAGATACTCTGAGCGCGAGGTGATTTGTGGTATTACCGCTGGCACATAATGGTCGTATGCTCCCGCACCAGCAAAGCAAATGGTTTGCTGGTTCTTTTCGCCTAATTTTTGGAAAAATTTACGTATCTCAATCTCACTCTTGGCGCTTGGGATGTCGTAGTCTCCCTTAATGCGCACGTCTTTTGGTACGTCTGCGTACAAATCGTCCAAAGACTTTTTCCCGATGACATCGAGCATGTGCTGAATGTCATCGGGAGTATGTGGAAAATATTTGAACATATAGTTGTTAAGTCTGGCTTATTGAACAGATGCGAGATAATCCTCTTCGCTCATCAGGTTTTCAAGTTCTGAGGGGTCGGTGAGTTTAACTTTGATGATCCAGTTAGCGTTGGCATCTTTGTTGATGAGTGCCGGCTCGTCTTCCAAAGCCTCGTTCACCTCAACAACGACACCGCTTACCGGAGCGGTCAAATCGCTGGCAGCCTTTACGCTCTCAACGGCTCCAAAGTCGTCTCCAGCCGAAAGTTCGTCGTCCACGTCGGGCATATCCACGTAGACAATGTTACCTAATGCTTTCTGGGCATAGTCTGTAATGCCGATGTAACCAAATTCGCCCTCTACGCGAACATATTCATGTGATTCACAGAAATAAGTCATAAAATAATATTTTTAGGTTGTTTTATTTTTTGTAATGCTTCTCGTAGAATTTCTTTTTAACAATCGTTCCAGGCACCTTTTTCTTTCTAATCTGTATCTCCAAGGTGTCGCCAAGTTTGAATTCAGGATCAACCATGGCCACCGCGCAGCTCTTGTCTGTGGAGATGAGCCGATAGCCGGTGGTTACTTCGCCCACTTCACGGTCGCCTTTGAACACTTTGTAGCCATGACGTGGAATAGCGTGCCCTTCCAATTCGATGCCGCGTTGGCGTTTGGCGGGGCCTTCTGCTTTCTGCTGAAGTAACGCTTCCTTGCCGATAAACTCAGGTTTGTCAAACTTGCAGAACATGCTTAAGCCAGCCATCACCGGTGTGATGGTGTCTGAAAGCTCGTTGCCATAAAGTGGCAATCCAACCTCAAAGCGTAAGGTGTCACGACATCCTAATCCACATGGCACACAGCGTTTGCTTGCCATGAGCTTGTCCCATTGGTCGACGATGAACTTGTGCGAGCCGTAAATTTCAAATCCATCCTCGCCGGTGTAACCCGTTCGGCTGACAATAACCTCGCCATCATTGTCATCAATGGTCTTTGCGGTATAGAATTTCAGGTCTTGGCAATCTATCCCAAGTACCTCTTTCATCACTTGTTCAGCCTCAGGGCCTTGTACGGCCAATTGCCCGTAACGGTCAGACGCGTTGTCAATTTGTACGTCGAAACCATTTGCGTTCTTGGTAACCCATTCCACATCCTTGTCAATGTTGGCTGCATTCATAACGATGAGAAACTCTTCTTTGCCCAGTTTGTATACCAAAACATCGTCCACGGTGCCACCATTGGGATAAAGCATCATGCCGTAAAAAATTTGGTAGATGGGTGCGTTGGACACGTCATTGGTATAGATGTGGTTGACAAAACGCTCAGCATCTTTACCTTTTATAAAGAGTTCGCCCATGTGGGAAACGTCAAAGACACCACAATGCTGGCGTACAGCGTTGTGCTCTTCTATGATGGATGAATACTGGATGGGCATGTCGAAGCCCCCAAAAGATTGGATGAGTGCACCCATATCGGCGTGACGCTCATAAAGACAGGTTTTTTTATTCAAGGTTATTGTAGTATTATGGTTTTTGTTTTCTCAATTTTAAATGCAGTGTCAATATTATGCCAATGCAAATTCGTATCAGATTTAAGATTGTTGCCCGTCTAAACCTCTGACATGAGGATAATGATGTGCAATGCTCTGTGATTTTTCTATGTCTGCAAACTTAAGAAAAAGTTTTGAGATAAATAGATATTAATCATAAAAAAATGTCAATATTCTAATCTTTTTTGGAAAAAAAATAATGCGTTCAATATATTGGACGCATTATAATGTGGCATATTGATAGTTGTGGGTACTTCTCTACGCCAGTCTATTCGTTTCTTATTTGTTCTGAAGTTGCATAGTGAAAGATATATCGCCATTATGCTATCATCAAGATTTGCTTGTCATTTGCACCAAAAAAATATCCTTTTTTTAAGTTATTCGCACATGACGACCTTGAGTTTATTTATATGACCATATCACTTTCTGCAAAAGAGAAGAATCGTTTTGTCACAATTCTATTTACATTTTCTTTCGGATAGGACACATAAAAAGGCATATAGGGCTTACACGTTGGCAATGCTCATGATATTGGCGAATACGCCAGCCGCTGTAACGCTCGCTCCGGCGCCATAGCCTTGGATTTGCATGGGATATTCTTTATATCGTTCAGTGGTGAGCATGACGATATTATTGCTTCCTTCCAAACGATAGAAAGGGTGGTTACGGTCCACTGCTTGCAAAGCGACTCGCGTTTCGCCCCCCTCCATTGTGGCCACAAATCGCCAGCGTTTGTGCTCAGCCTCGAGTTTGCTGCGCTTCTTTTCAAAATCTGCGTCAAGCTGTGGCAGCCTTTGCCAAAAATCTTCCACCGAGCCCTCAAAATATTCGTCGGGTACAAATAGCGATTTTTTCACGTCGGTCTGTTCCACTTGATAACCTGCCTCGCGAGTCAAAATCACCAATTTTCTTATAACGTCTATGCCGCTCAGATCTATTCTTGGGTCTGGCTCGGCATAGCCTTGCTGCCTTGCTCTCTTCACGGTTTCAGAGAACGGTACGGTTGCTGACAACTCGTTGAATATAAAGTTGAGCGTGCCACTAAGCACCGCCTCGATCTTCAAGATGCGGTCACCGGAGTTTCTCAAGTCGTTAATAGTCCCGATAATGGGCAGGCCAGCGCCCACATTTGTTTCATAAAGGAATTTTACTCCACGTTCCAAGGCAGTGTCTTTCAAAAGTCTATAATTCTCGTATTTGGAACTGGCAGCTATCTTGTTGGCTGTCACCACACTGATATTATGGCTTAAAAAAGATTGATACAGTGTCGCGATGTCTTTGGATGCGGTGCAATCCACGAACACGGAGTTAAAGATATTCATATCGAGAATATGCTCGCGCAACTTCTCCGGGGTACTTGGCACAGACGCTTTCAGTAATTCGCGATAGTTGTTAAGGTCTAAACCCTCACGGTCGAATATAGCATTTTTGGAACTTGCGATACCCACCACATTGAGTTTCAGTTTGGAATGTTCTTTCAACTCCTCGTATTGAGTACGGATTTGCTCAATAAGTTTGCCACCAACAGTACCTACACCACAGATGAAAAGGTTGAGAACGTTATACTCTGACAGGAAAAAGGAGTCGTGAATAACATTGAGTGATTTGCGTAGATACTTCGTGTCAACCACAAATGAAATGTTGGTTTCTGAGGCACCTTGCGCAAAAGCTAAGACGGAAATGCCGCTTCGGCCTAATGTTCCAAATAGTTTTCCAGCTATTCCGGGCGTGTGCTTCATGTTCTCGCCCACTATGGCAATGGTGGCCAAATTGCTTTCCGCTTGCATTGGCACCATCGCACCATCGTCAATCTCGGCCTTAAACTCTTTATTGAGTACTTTTACGGCCGCTGCCGCATCCTCGTCTCGCACGCCTATGGATGTGGAGTTTTCTGATGATGCTTGCGCGACGAGAAACACGCTAATGCCTTTGTCGGCGAGTGCGGTGAATATTCGTCTGTTCACACCTATCACACCCACCATCGACAGACCGGACACGGTGATAAGTGTAGTACCCTTAATACTTGAAATTCCACGGATAGCCTTGCTGTTATTCTCTATTTTGCTCTTAATAACCGTACCCCTGTTTTCAGGATTAAAAGTGTTCTTGACATGTATCGGAATGTTTTTAATACATACAGGATATATCGTAGGAGGATAGATAACCTTTGCGCCGAAGTTGCAAAGCTCCATAGCTTCCAGATAACTCAGTTCGTCAATAGTATAAGCTGACCGTATAACCTTGGGGTCGGCAGTCATAAAACCGTCTACATCTGTCCATATTTCTAAAGTTTCTGCATCTAATGTGGCGGCAATAATAGATGCCGTGTAATCAGAACCTCCACGCCCAAGATTGGTGGTGTCGCCCGAATTTTTATCTGTGGCGATAAAACCCGGCACAAGAGCAATACGTGGCAACTCTTTAAAAGAGTCTATAACTAATTTGGTTGTCAGCTCACTGTCAAGTGTGTTTTTACCATTTAAGACCTCTGTCTTGATAAATTCGCGCGCATCATAGAGTTTTGAGCCCCGAACAAATGTGCTCACTATGTTTGAGCTTAAGCGCTCTCCATAACTCACGATGGTATCTAAGGTTTTCTTGCTAAGGTCGTGTATGAGATATACTCCGTAATAGATGGAGTGGAGCTCAGTAAACAATGTGTCTACCTTATTAAATAATAGCTCGCGATCTTTGGTGTTGGTGATGATAGTATCGATAATTTTATGATGGCGCTCCACCATTTGCTCGTACTCTTTTTTCCAGTTTTCATCACCCTCAACAGCCAGTTGAGAGGTGGATATGAGTTTATCGGTTATTCCGCCGAGTGCGCTTACAACGACGATAACAGGTTGGTGTCGCGCCTCTTTCTCTACAATGCGTTTTAAACTGTGAATACTCTCCACGGAACCTACTGATGTTCCGCCAAACTTCAATACTTTCATTGGTTTATCAAAACTTTAGTAATGTGATGCCACCCCTGAGACAAACAGGGCCGAAGCAAAACTTGGATGCAAAAATAATAATAATAATTGTGATGTGCAACGGAAATGTTGACAAACTGACAGCATGCGTAAACAAAAAACTATAAATTATTTATCTCGTTCCTAACAAAATGGTATATACATGGCATGAACTAAGAAACGATTAGTATCCTGTTTTCGTAACTTACGTAAGTAATAGAGAAGTTTTTGACGATGATAATAGGCTGGTTCTAAAAAATAGACGTGTCGGTTTTGAGTTTATTTCTGAATTGGAAAGAAACAGAATGTGACAGGATGTTAATCATGTCTTTTTTTTATACTTTATGCAGGGGTAATTTTTAGCCCCAGCCTATTAAGGAAGATAATATTGCCTTATTGTTTAAGGTGGCATGACAACCGAAAAATTTTAAATAAGCAAAAAATATTTTTTCGTTTCAAAGGGCGGCATTAGATGATCTTGTCGTCCACTATTCGCCTAATATTTGCTCTGCGTGCTCCTTCACTTTGATCTGCTTGGGTGTGAAGATCTTTTCTATGACACCGTTTTCATCTGTGACGAATGTGGTCCGGAATGTTCCCATATAGGTTCGGCCGTACATTTTCTTCTCGCCATAAACACCTAATTCTTCCACTAATTTTTTATCGGTGTCGGCTATGAGTGGAAATGGTAGTTGATGTTTGTCGATGAATTTCTTGTGCGACTTCTCATCTTGGATACTTACGCCTACCACGGCATAGTCTTTATCAAGAAATCGCTGGTAGTTATCACGTAAATTACATGCCTCATTGGTGCATCCAGATGTCATATCCTTGGGATATGTGTACAGCACCAACTTCTTGCCTTTGAAGTCACTCAGTTTAATTAGTTGTCCATCTTGGTCTTTGCCTAATACCTCAGGCAGTTTGTCTCCTATTTCCATTGTTGTATTTTTTTGATGTTAATAGTACAAATTTACACAAAAAAACGGTAATAAGCAAGTAAATGTCAGAATAAATGAACTCAGAGTCATACGCTACGGATGGTTCTCAAACGATTTTTGCCATACCATAATTTAAAAAATAGAGTACGAATTATACGACGTTATTATTTAATTTTTTTATCTTTGCAAAAAACATCATATTATGAATAACGCAAGACATATTATCGTGACAGGTGGCGCAGGCTTCATAGGGAGCCATGTGGTCAGACTTTTGACAAACAAGTATCCAGATTATCATATCATCAATGTGGATAAGTTGACTTATGCAGGCAATTTAGCGACGCTAAAAGACATAGAGGATAAACCGAATTACACTTTTGTAAAAGCTGATATCTGTGATTTTGACAAAATGTGCGAGCTGATGACACGTTACCAAGTGGATGGCATAATTCACTTGGCTGCTGAAAGTCATGTGGACAGAAGTATTAAAGACCCATTCTCATTCGCACAGACCAATGTGATGGGTACGCTAACTTTGTTACAGGCAGCGAGGCTTTATTGGGAAAGTTTGCCCGAGGGCTATGATGGAAAACGCTTCTATCACATATCTACAGATGAAGTTTATGGTGCACTGAGGCTAACCAACCCAGAGGGCATTGAGTCTCCTTTCACTACCAAGGCATCATCGGGACATCATCACGCATACGGCTCGGACTTCTTCACAGAGGATAAAAAATACCAACCACACAGCCCTTATTCTGCGTCGAAGGCCAGTAGCGATCATTTTGTACGAGCTTTTCATGACACCTACGGAATGCCTGTTGTCGTGACCAATTGTTCTAATAATTACGGGCCATACCAGTTTCCGGAAAAGTTGATACCCCTGTTTATCAACAATATTCGCCATCGCAAACCATTGCCTGTTTATGGTAAAGGCGAGAATGTGAGGGATTGGTTATACGTAGAAGACCATGCGAGAGCTATCGACTTGATATTTCACAAAGGAGCTGACGCGGAGACTTACAACATAGGCGGCTTTAATGAATGGAAAAATATAGATATTATCAAGCTGATCATCAAGACTGCTGATCGGTTGTTGGGCCGCCCTGAGGGTGCGGACGACGATTTGATTACATATGTCACTGATAGGCCAGGACACGACGCTCGCTATGCCATAGATAGTCGTAAATTGCAGCGCGAATTAGGATGGGAGCCGAGTTTGCAATTCGAGGAGGGTATAGAGCGTACCGTGAAATGGTATCTTGACAATCAAGAGTGGTTGGATAATGTGACATCTGGCGACTATCTCAAGTATTATGACGACATGTATAAAAATCGCTAAGATAACGTAACAATATTCTATTATGGCAAACAACAATCATGTGGTAATCATGGCGGGAGGCATAGGAAGCCGGTTTTGGCCTATGAGTACGCCACAATATCCCAAGCAATTTATTGATGTGATGGGCGTAGGCAAATCGTTAATCCAACTCACTGTTGAGCGATTGGCACCTCTTGCGCCTATGAATAATTTTTGGATAGTGACAGGACACGATTATGTCAATATTGTCAAAGACCAGCTTCCTGATATTCCTGATCAAAATATATTGGCCGAACCTGTTGCTCGCAACACAGCTCCATGTATCGCATACGCTTGTTGGAAAATAAAAACCAAGTTTCCTGACGCCAATATTGTGGTTACGCCATCGGACGCATTGGTTATAGATATAGCAGAATACCGTCGTGTTATCAAGGTAGCTTTGCGGTTTACGGCTGACAGTGATAACATTATGACTGTTGGCATACAGCCTACTCGTCCTGAAACAGGGTATGGATATATTGCCGCTGCCCACCAATTGGAGGATAGCGAAATATACAAGGTAGAGGCGTTTAAGGAGAAGCCTAACCTCGAAACAGCAAAAAAATATTTGGCTGATGGAAACTATTTTTGGAACGCTGGCATCTTCGTGTGGAATGTTAAAACCATTACAGCGGCTATCAATAAGTTTTGCCCAAGTTTGGCCGAGAAAATGAAGGATATGGCTAAAGATTTCTATACAGAACGAGAACAAGCCACATTGGCTCGCATTTTTCCTACATGCGAAAAGATAAGTATAGATTATGCCGTGATGGAGAAATCGGACCGTATCTACACTCTGCCTGCCAATTTTGGATGGAGTGACCTTGGCAGTTGGGGCTCTTTGCACACTTTACTTGATAAGGATGATGAGGGCAATGCGCATGTTGGTGACAAAGTGCGGTTGTATGATAGCAAAAACTGTGTGGTTCATGCACAAGACGCTCAACAAGTTGTGGTGCAAGGTTTGACCGATTACATCGTGGCTCTGCGTAATGGCAGGCTGTTGGTTTGCTCGTTGCATAACGAGCAATTGATAAAAGAATATTCAAAGGAATAGGTTTAAAATGTTTTCAAAATATTATCCATTGCTTTTTGAGCCAAATCTCCATACTGTGATATGGGGTGGTGACACGATTACTAAGTGGAAAGGCCTTCCCGCGAACGAAAAACCCATAGGTGAGTCATGGGAGGTTAGTGCCGTTCCATCAAGTGTTAACATTATTTCAAATGGCGAATATCGGGGAAAGGATTTAGTCGCTTTTATAGACTCAAATCCTGAAGAAATTCTCGGTTCTCATGTGGCACGGCAGTATCACAACCAATTGCCTTTGTTGGTGAAATTTATCGACGCTCGCCGTGACCTGTCTATTCAAGTGCATCCTAATGACGAAATGGCGCAAAGATTACACCATAAAAGAGGCAAGAGTGAGATGTGGTATGTCTTGGATGCGGCCCCGGGTGCTTTTCTCTATGCCGGATTTGCTAAATCATTGGTGTCAAATGGCAATGGAGATGTGAGTAATAATCGTGAAACGGTGATCAACGCGTATCGCAGGAGAGTTGCCGATGGTACTATTGTTGATACGTTGGCCAAGCACGAAGTGAAAGCTGGCGACGTGTTTTATCTGCCCGCAGGCCGAGTGCATGCCATATGTGGTGGCATATTGCTGGCTGAGATACAGCAAAGTAGCGACGTTACTTATCGTATCTTTGATTATAACCGACTGGGCATTGATGGCAAACCTCGCGAGTTGCATACAGAGCTGGCAGCCGAGGCTTTGGATTTTAGGGTCGAAGACGATTATCGTACACAGTACAGCTATGAGCCAGAGCGTCCCAATGTTCTGGTGGATAATACTTTTTTTACAGTGAGAATAACAGAAATGACTTCGCCCTATCATTTCAATTTGTTGGAAGAAGATAGCTTTGTCATCGTGATGTGTCTCAAAGGCGATTGCCGTATTGTGGTTCATGGTGCAACGGAGGCGGTACAATTAAAAGAAGGCTATAGCGCATTTATACCTGCCACTGTGGCAAATTACGAAATTATTCCTGATAATAAGGATGGCTTTACAAAAGTACTTGATGCCTATGTGGGTTAGAAGAATTAGTGGTGTCCTTTGCCATTAATCGTCCAATAGGCAGTTTGTGTGCAGTAATGAAAACAACGTTAACTGTGGATATCCTATAAAAGCCATAGCTGGTTGTTTGTCAGTGTGATATATTTTTTGTGCCTTTGCATACCCCCGAATGCCTCATCATGGGTACAATCAGAGATTTTTTTTCAATAAAAAAATATTGCAGTCCGGTAAAACTTTTATTATTTTCTAAAATTAGGGCTGACACTTCTCACGAGGTATCAGCCCTTTTAGTTATCTTTGATTTTATAAAAAAAATTATAACCGTGAACAAAGTTAGTCATTTTTCCGGACAATTGGTCTATAGTCAGGTCTTAAAGTTGGTTGATAAATATTAAATTCTTTAAATTAATTGTGAAATACAAGGAAGTGAGTTTTATGTGAAGTGTTTTGACGGCTATACGCATTTTGTAGCAATGCTGATGGAGTCTTGAAACACTTTGATCCCCTTCGTGAGCACGAGATAGGCATGAAAGCGGAAGCGCACTAACTCTGCCACTTCGGATTGGAATATATAGTATCGTCAGACGACGTACGCTTGCGGAGGCAAACATCCTCCGTCCCTAAGCGTTCTTTGCAGGAGCCTATTTCTATCTTTTGGAGAAGTATGCCAAGTTTTTAGCGGACAGTCAGCCTTACAAGAGTTATAAGTGACAGACACATGAGCCCAAAGACTGGGAAAAGCTGCTTTATGTGATAGACTCAACCATGATCTCCCCCTTTGATAACATTCTTAAAGACATAGGCAGACACTCTAAATACGGCAAGAATAAAGGTGGAAAGAAGGTGCATACCTTGATGAAATATCATGTTTGGGGGCCGATGGTAGTTCAGTTCACATCTGCTGGCAAATATGACCATTACCTACTTAAAGAGGCGCAACTGCCCAAAGATGCCACTTTGACAATAGACAGGGCATACATAGACATTGTACAGTTTCAATGACTTGCAGAGGAGGATGTGTGCTATGTTACCAAAATGAAGAAGAAGCTCAAGTATGAGGTACTTAAATCGATAACATACATCAATAATAAAGGACTTGTAATACACATCGACCAGAAAGTGCACTTTACCGGAGAAGAACTTACCCATGAGGCATGGCGGGTGGAAATCTTTTACGAAGACAAGAAACCGGTAGTTTAACAGACCAATAACTTTGACAATTGCCAATTTGCTCATCACCGTCCTCGCAAGAAGCATCAAAAGAAATCGTGCATTCTCACATGTCATAACTATGGTGTGTCTTACATTAATGTCTTACATTAATATTATCAGATTTTTGGAAAATCCGGGCAAAATATCCTTGCCAAAGAGCAACAAAAAGCACCACCGCAACTACCCTTGTTTGATTAGGGGGGGGCTTACTTTTTGAAAAAGAAAGCTCGAATTCCGATTATAAAGGGCTTCGAGCAAGATCATTATGTCCTTTTAAGTTTTACCGGACAGCAATATTTTTGAATATCTAATTTATCATCCCATGCCCAAATAGGTGATTGGACATGGGATGAAAAAAGTAGGTTGCATCCATGAAAAAGATCATGGCATGTGCTTAGCAAACTTTCTCGAGCCTCTTCATCATAGAGAACATGAAAACTGCGGCAAGCAAGCAAAGGCCAATGAGAATGCCCCAGATGGCCGTAAGCGGCAGATCTCCCCAGAGACGACCTGTGATTTGCACCGCATAATTGCCAATGGCTGTGGCAGCAAACCATCCGCCCATCATAGCTCCCTTGAGTTTTGGAGGAGCCACCTTGCTGACAAACGAGATGCCCATGGGGCTAAGCAGAAGTTCAGCAAACGTGAGCACAAGGTAGGTACCTATGAGCAGGTTGGGCGATGCGGGATTAGTAAGCAAGTTGGCATCTGCACTCAGTGCGGCGGGTGTAGGCATGCCCATACTGCCAACAGAGAGCAAACAGTAAGCCAAAGCGGCTATCAGCATGCCGTATGCGATCTTGCGAGGGGCTGTTGGCTCTTTACCACTACGACCCAAGGCTGAGAACAACAGCAGAGAGAAAGGTGTAAGCGCTACCACGAAGAAAGGATTGAACTGCTGGAACTGTTGAGGTAGGATGGTGAAACTATCGGGTAATTCAAAATAGATGCTGCCAGCACCCACCAAACTCAGTGCAGCTACAACACCAGCGATAGTCTTGCTCTTGCTCGTCTTTGACTGGAAAAACGAGAATAGTGAGTAAATAAGAATAGCAAAAAATGCCAATATCCATACATTGAAGCCCATTCGGGTAGCACCTGTCACAGTGCTTGCGGTATAATCGCGTGCAAAATAGGTGAGCGTCAAACCGTTTTGGTGGAATGCCATCCAGAAGAATATAACCACAATAAATACCAATATAAGGGCCGTTACGCGCTGACGAGTCTCTTGCGGAGTTAATTCTTCCTCTATCACGTTGGCATTATTAGCAGCCTTGGCATCTTCTACCATCTGCTTGGAGTTGCCCTCAACATGTTTGAAAAGGCGGCGGCATGAGAAATAGATTACAGCAGAAAGTATGAGCGACAAGCAGGCAATGCCAAATCCATAGTTGTATGACCTTGACAAACTTTCTATGTACTGGTGTGCGAAGGTTACCAAATCGCCTGTATAGTTAGTGGCGATGGCCCCGCTTTTGATGAGTCCCTGTACCAAATCTGTGTTGGCCTGCGAAGCTGTACCATCAATGATTTGGTGTGCGATGGACGGTATGCGGCCATCATAGACAAAACCATCGCGCCCCATCATCCAATTGGTCATGGCCGTGGCAGCGGTCGGAGCAAACATGGCACCGATATTGATAGCCATATAGAATAACGAGAAAGCTGTATCGCGCTTGCTCGCATAACGCTTATCATCATACAGGTTACCCACCATCACTTGTAAGTTACCTTTGAACAAGCCGGTGCCTAAAGAAATAAGTGCCAATGCACCTATCATGCTCCAATAAGCCACATTATCATTGGCAGGTATGGCCAACAGCAAGTAGCCTATAAACATAACGGCTAAGCCTGTAACGACCATCTTGCCGTAACCAAACTTGTCTGCCAAGATACCACCGATAAGTGGAAGGAAGTAGATGCCGGCGAGGAATGCGGAATAGATGCCGGAGGCTTGCCCCTCATCGAAACCAAACTTCGCCTGTAAGAAAAGCGTAAAAATGGCGATCATGGTGTAATAACCAAATCGCTCGCCAGTGTTGGCGAGGGCCAAGGCAAAAAGGCCCTTGGGTTGATTTTCAAACATACTTGATTTAATTTTAAAGGTTTATAATCTTAATATATCATTCAATGGTTAGTGCCGGGATAACTGATTGCTATGAGTGCCCCTGTATCGAGTAATATCAAAGAGATAGGATAACTTGAGCATGATTGTCCCAAAATTGCTCGACCCGAAATAGTCGCGCTTGGAATCGCCATAAATATTTGCCAATCCATAGTAATAACGCGCTTCAAGTAAGAAGTGTCCTATGCGCGGATGGCTGTATTCCAAACCCAAGCCAGCAGTAATGCCATAGTCAAATTTGTTCTCCACAGCCATGGTGTCTTGCGCCACGATGGTATTAGCTCTATCGGCCATGTTGCGAGTTGCCCATTCAAAATTGCTCTTAGTGCTCTCGTTCAGATACCATCCGAACTGTGGTCCGGCATTCAAAAAGAAATTGAAACCACGTTCTTCTCTGCCCCATGCCAAATGCGCCAAGAAAGGAACTTGCACATAATTAATGGTGCGACTGTACTCTTCGGGTTGGCCTGTCGTTTCGTTGATAACAGGCTGATCATTCTTGTCACGGATGTCCTCGCTCCAACCCATCTGCCCATAATTGACCTCTACAGCTACAGAAGCGATGGTGGCAAAATACTTTTCAACCGTATAGCGCATTGAAAGGCCACCAGACAAACCACCTTTCATCTTCTGTACAACTTTTGGCGTGAACCGAATGGTGGAAAGGTTATAGCCTCCATTCACACCCACCGAAAAGGTGTTGCGGTGCTCGCCCACTTGTGCTAAAACAGCGAGTGGCGTTAAAAATAGCAGTGTGATGATGAGATGCTTGGTCATGAGTTAATAAACGATAGATTCTATACCGCCTCCGGGGACAAAATGTATGAGCTGGAGAAAATCATTTTGCATACCAGCAGCCCCTACTTGTTTAAAAATTAACGGATTTTGTAAAGCTGTGTAAGAATTTTGCTCCTTACTCCCCACGAAGCTCCTACCATATCTTTTCATGCCACGCAAGAAGAACTGCGCTTGATCATAGCCCATGATAGCAAACCGTGGCAAAGCTGTCTGCATGTCTTGCCTGAACCATCGACGATAGTTTTGCTCTAAACGACGTGTTCTGCCATCCAACGGATTGTAGTAAAAATGTGTGGGAATATAGGTGTCGAAACGGTGGAAACGCTCTGTGTTGTTTTCCGTATACATCAGCCATTCAGTATAACCGAAAAGTGAAATCTTTAACCTCGGATTGGCATTTTTTAGAGATTCTAACTTGGCTATTGCCACATTCAACTCGGGCGAGCGCCCTGTGTTGAGAATGACAACATTGGGCTGGGTCATGCTAAATGCCTTGGCAAACATGGTTTCGCTATTGTTCAAGTTAGTAATTTTATAGTGTATGTTTTTATTTTCCAACCTATTGCGTAGGGCAAACGTAAAAATCCCTTTTTGAGAAGTAGCATCGTTACAGTCTATAAAAACAACGTTGGTATTAGGAAAATGACGCATAAAAGCATCGATCGCACCATTATTGAGTTTGTCTGCCGACTCCCAAACTTGGAAAATCTGTGGATACCTTGCCACATCGTCGCCATTAATAGAGAACGGTATCACCATCTTGATATTGCGCGCCTTGCAAAATTCGGCCAATCCATGTACCTGATGACTATAGAGCGGCCCGAAAATAATATCGCATTGGGCAGCCTCAGCCTCCTTGGTTAAATGGGATATGTCCGCGTCAATGTTTACATTCCATGCATGAACATCAATGGAAAAACCAGCTGCTCGCAAGTCATCGCATGCCATGAGAAAGCCACGATAATATTCCACCATGCGCCTTCCGTCACCATCCACATTGTGTAGGGGCAGCATTACACCCACTTTCAAGGCATTCGTTTTGGGGGTGGATTGAACCGTGGGCCTGCTATATGGAATGAACACCATGTCACCTTTTTTTAGTTCATAGCCCTCGCTTTTCATTTCAGGGTTGGCATTCATCAGCTCTGGTATGGATATACTATACTTTTTGGCAATGCCGAAGATGGTATCCTTCTTTTTCGCTTTATACATATCTCGCCATTGGCCAGACTGTGCCATTGCCTCCATAGCGAAACACATGGTGACAACCATCAACAAATATATGGAAAATCTTCTCATTTGTTCACATACTAAATATCATATAGTTGTGCAAAAATACAAAAGTTAGATGTAAAAATCGAATAAAAACAAAAGAAATACACTGACAAAATTGCGCATAAAGGCCAAATTTAGACAAAATGTTGGCAAAAAATCTATTTTGAAAAATAAAAGTTTAAGATTTTTGAGATCATCTATTCGCCCAATGACGGAATTTATAAGGTTGCGAGACAAAAGTGACCGCAGTGCACAAAAAAAACCTTGGACAAACTATCCAAGGTTTAATCATTTTATTTTGTAGTCGATAGGGGAATCGAACCCCTATGCCAAGATTGAGAATCTTGTATCCTAACCATTAGATGAATCGACCATTTGAAGTTGTGATCTCCGCGGAAGCTGGGGGATTCGAACCCCCGGTACGCTAACGCGCACGGCAGTTTAGCAAACTGCTGGTTTCAGCCACTCACCCAAACTTCCATTCCGGAGGGTTTGTCAACCTCACTGCATTCTTGAAATGCGGTTGCAAAGGTAACAGATTTATTTGGTATCACCAAACGTTTTGTGATGTTTTTTCAAACAAAAAAACATTTAACATGCTTGCGTTACTATTTACACTTAACCCAAGCTCTATCTGTTTTTATTCTTGGAACCTGGCTTTCGACCACGCTTTTTGGGTTTATCTTGAAGCACTGGGTGACACTCCATTTGCTTCATTTTGTATTCGCGTGGCGTCATTCCGGTGTTTTTGAAGAATGAAGCATAAAATGATTGTCTATTGGAAAAGCCCACGGTGTCGGAAATTTCTTCCATGGTCAAATCCTTGTAGCGCTTATCTACCAATAGCGTCATAGCCTCCCTGATGCGATAATAATTGACCAAAGAAGTATAATTCATGTGGAACCTTACGTTCACGACGGCCGAGATATACCGAGTGTTGGTACCCAAATCCTCAGCAAGACGTTTGGCAGAATAGTTCTTGTCACGATATTTTTTTTGGATAATGATAACATCGTTGATGCGCGCTTCGAGTTCATCCATCATCTGTGGACTTACCAAAGTCCTATACGAGGCCTCTTTTTCTTTTATTTCCGTTATGTTATACTTTGCCATGACTTAAGGATTTTGAATCGTTAGTAAGAACATATCGCAAAGATAATAAAGTTAAATTTATTTTCCAACATTTTTAATATATTTTTCTAAGATTTGTTTAATGTTTTTATGAAAATCATAATGATTTTGTTATACCATTATCACATTGTGTTCATCTTCCCATATCCTATGTATCAAGCAAACATGCTGTTGTAGGCTTCCCTGAGATGACAAGATGGCTTTGTTTGGAAAACATAGATCATGTAGAGGTTTAGCACACGCCACATCAAATGTTATTCAAAAAAAATACTTAATTTTACGCTTACAATCAAATAGCATAAATTTAGATCTCTCATTGAAAAAATATTATCATCCGCTGTGTCTTTGTACCACGTACCACCTTGACAACGGCGTCGAGCAGGCAGGAAATGGCATTCAGGATAGTTTTGTCTATTTATACCAAACCACTCCGCAGGCACCAAAGGGTTGCGTTTGCATCATGGATGTCAATGTTTTTTTTGACTGCCTGCAGTGCAAAAATATAGATATTGTCTGCAATCTGCTACAAGACTTTGACGCCGCCATTTCAGACAGCGAAGCCCGTAACAAATTCACAAAGCAGTCAGCCTCTCTGGAAAGCATTGAAAATCTGCCTAAAAGATGCGGACAAATTATCTTGGTGAACAAACTAAACGGTATGAAATGCCTATAAATAGCATACGAAGTGGAAATCTCAGAAAAACAAGTTGGTTGTCAAATCAGAAAAATTTTGAAACTCATCAGGTACATGAAACATACTCTCCTTACGTATTAACCTATCTTACTTAACGATAAGAAAACGGCAAAACAATATTGTAACCAAAATATATACACGAAAATGCCATTTTTTTCTACACATAAATCATATTTAATGCGTATATTTGCACACTTAATTTCCGTTTTGATGTAATATCACTAATAATTTAACGACACAAACAAACATGATTAAAAACTTACGACTAACAATCTTATCGCTATTAGCATTCATTTCGACGGCGGCGTTGGCAAACGAATACAGACATGTGTTCGATGCCGCGACACTTAACGGCGACGGCGTGGTTGAATTAAGCCACGTGAACTGGGAAATCATCGCTACAGGCGCCGGCTATTGGGGATACCAAGAGCTCAAAGGTCAACAAATAGGTAGTGCCAATAAACCAGCAAAGACCATTACGCTTTCCACATCAGACATTAAAGGCTCAGTATCGAAGATAATAGTAAACACAAGCGGCGCGAAAGGTATCGACGCCACACTCTCCGTGACAGTAGGAGACACGACGTTTGGCACGCCATACAAACTCACGGCTTCTCCATCATCGGCATCATTCACCGATAACGCTTCTGGAAAGATTACGCTTCTCTTTCAGCAACAATCCTCAAAAGCCATCTATATCAAGTCTATCCAAATAGTATATACCGAAGGCGGTGGTACGATAAATCCTCCCGCAGAAGAAAAGATAGCCAAGGTTAATAGTATCGCGGAATTTGTAGCTTTACCTAATGGCAAGGAAGGAACGCTCTATTTAAGCAATGACATGAACGCTCGTGTGACATACGTACATGGCTCCACTGCCTATTTGCGTGACAAAACGGGCGCCATATGCTTCTATCAGTTTGACAAGACACCCACAATGGCATATAACGACCATGTGGCGGGCTACATAACTGGTAAAAAAATGATGGTGGGCAATATGCCTGTCATGGTAGCAACAGACAAAACCAATACCAATCTACTTGCCATCGCCAAACCTGTGACCGAGTTAAACGTCGAGCCAACAGTCATTAAGTCCGCAGACTGGTCTAAGCATTACGCCGATTGGGTTACTATCAAAGATGTGAAAATGCAGGACGCAAACATAGGAAACGATGGTACCGGGAATGTAAATGTCGCAAATACCTTTAATATAACCCCTATTGACGCCTTGGAGGCCAGCTGCACATACAACCTTTCGGGCATCGCAAACGCCACAACGAATGGTATCGACGAACTCAGTTTGGTGTACAATGAGGCTTCGGCGAGACAAGGCAACCCATCAGCAGATGTTGCCGCGAAGTTCTCGCCCATAAGCAAAGTCACGACAGGGATTGGCGCACTTGTTAACAATAAGCAGAGCCATGCCATCATATACGACATTACAGGACGACGTGTTTCGCCCGCAAAAATGTCGAAGGGCATTTATATCTTTAACGGAAAAAAATACATAAAATAGTTTTTGTTCATACCACCTATTATTATATTGAACACATGAAAAGACAATTGCTTTTTTTATTCGCCATATTTATAGCTTTCAACGCCACTGCTCAATCTGACAAAATGGTTAAGAGCGTGACGCTAAAAACTGGTGTCGCTTTCAACTATGACAAGGATGCGCAAGACAGTGTGCGAGTGATTTTCACGCCAAGTGGCGACTCGTTGGGTATCAAAATATACACAAAGAGAGAAGGCTCGGTAGATTTTCTTTACTCCCAGATACACCATGTCGTTTTTTGGAGCAACCAACCCTCAATTATTCCCGACGGCACCAATGTCAATAAAAATAACGAAATAGACTTACAGAAAAACCCAGAGGCTTGGCGATTGGAGTTTCCAAAATTGTACCAAGGTTCTGACATTACTTTTGAAGTAACTCACTCCACGCCCAATTATGGTATCACTTATTCGATAGAGTGGGATGGCAAACGGCGCGCTAACAGATGGTCGTGCTATCAAATGTATGCCGGTAACATGCTAAAAAACGTGAAAAGACAGAATGCTTTTATAGAAGACCCCAAGATACCATCTGTCTATAATGTTTCTCCTAATGAATATAGTGGCTCTGGCTACAGCCGTGGGCACTTGTGTCCATCAGGAGATCGACTTTGCTCAAAAGAACAAAACTCACAGACATTCTACATGTCTAATATGCAACCACAAATCCAGGCGCATAATGGAGGCGTGTGGGGTAATTTGGAAAACAAGGTAAGGAGCACGTGGGCGCCACAGGGAAAAGATTCCAAAGACACTTTATACGTTGTAAAAGCGGCCACAATTGATCCGGGAAACATCAAAGGATATACCAAGACAGAACTTATCGTACCCAAATATTTCTATATGGCGCTGCTTTATTACAGCAAGTCTTCTAACAGTTATTCGGCCATAGGCATATGGTCCCCACACGAGGAGAACAGCGTGACAGAATACATCACCATAGATGAGTTGGAACGAAGAACGGGCATAGATTTCTTCTGCAACCTGCCTGACAATATAGAAAACGAGGTGGAGAGCAAGATAGATAACGAAAAATGGGGTACTTAAAAAGCCTTATTCAACCAATCATAAAATATAACTCACTCTTCTATACTGGAAAGTCAAGGCAGGTGGGAGACAAGACATACATTTCCAATAACAAATCATAAATGTCAATAGCAAAAATGAGAAGCGCTGTTAATGAATTGCCAAGAACTCCATGACTTGTTAAAATATTTGTCAAAGATTATTTTTTCAAAGCGAGTGGAAACATTCGAAAAAAAATGATTTCTGGTTGTCAATTGCTTGTGGAACCTGTGTTGTTGAGTGGGTGACATGGCAATTAGTGCCTAATCGTGTGACAATTAGGTATCAATGAGTTCGTCAATGCGTGCTGATCATGTGCTCATTAATACTTAATTGCACGACGATTAAGCCTTAATGGCAAGGGATAGAAGCATGCGTGGTTTCTCGTGAATTTAAGACTCGTTGTATTTTCCTGAATTACAAGATATTATGTTAAGCATCTTTTTTCGTGTTTTTCAGAAGAATCTTGTGGCTTTGGGCGTTAATAAGGTGTGACAATAGGTGTTGTTGAATTATTTCATCATATTTTTAATTTGTTGTTTCACCGTCGCTATATGTACGTGTGCACAGTACATCGCACGGTTGGGGCTTGATTTATCATGTTACGCTCCCTCGGCCGTGCGTGTTCCTCTTCGTTGCAATTCACAATTTGACAACGACATAAATGATATTGTTTAATAATATGTCGTAATGGTGAATCGTGACAAATTGTAACCCTACTATTTACGTCGTGGCTGTTTTTATTATGTCAACTCAAAAGCTGATAAAGTTGATTTTGAGCACTAACCTCTATATTGTTTTGCAAGATCACGATATGCTAATATCTCACTACTTTCCTATGGTAAGTGCAAGGATATGTTGAGAATACATGGTTGAGACGAGAGGGCCACGCCAAATTTGTTGGCACGGTTGCGACGTGAATGTCTTGGGCGGATAGGGTTTACTTTCTTTTCTTGTAATAGTGTGCAAAATTGTAGAACGGTTCTTGGATGATGTCAGCGCTTCTTGCGGTGTACACATTGCCATATGGGTCGGTGGCCTCGATGATAATGCCATTGCGTCGTGACTTGGGCTTGTAATAGTAGAGGTGGTTCATGATGAGATAGCCATTGTGCTTGCTGACAAACCAATAACTGACAGACTGGCTGTACTGGTGATGGTAGCCTGTGGCGAAAGCATCTTGCCCTTTGCTGTTGATACGGGTCATGGGGTGTTCTACGCCATTCTCGATGGCTAAAATCTTCCATCGCGAGTCGGCGTTGAACACGTTGGCCACCACCACGCCGCTGTCTGTAGGCAGTTTCCAGTCTTTGGCATAGCTCTCTTTGTTATAATTGGCGTCTGCCCTGAAGAGAGTCATCTGCAATGCCGGCGACAATAGCGTGGCTTTGTACCTGCAATTTGCCAGGCTGCTCGATTTGAATTGATAGATATAATAGCCATTTGGCGTGCCACAGATATTGATATTTGATTGCCAGATGGCTCCGCAAGCGGCAGCGTGGCAGTGCTCAAGCACGTGATGCCCATCGAGGTCGATCTCGTGATTGAGCGCGAAATGCGTGTGTCCACAGAATAACTCGTACCCCCCCTTGAACCGCTCAAGCAACGAAAGCAGCGTTTTGAGGCGTGAGGAGTAAAAATGTCCACGCTCGGTGGGGGCTTGCAAAGGCACGGCAGTGCTGCTGGGACTGTTTCCAAACGTTAGCGGAATGTGGTAGCAGAGCACCACTTTTTTGCTGGTGTCGGCTAAGGCAAGGTCTTGGGCTATCCATTCCATCTGCTCATCGGTGGGCTCGCCCGGTGAGTAATAGAGTGCGCCATGATAGAAGTTGCAATCATTGAAACACACATAATGCACGTCTCCTCGGTCGAAAGAATAATCGGTGGGCCCCCAGTTTTGTTCCCATTTCTCGGTATAGATACGCTTGCCATCTTGGTCGTGGTTGCCGATGACAGAAAAAACGGTCATCTTGGTGGAGCCGAGTGCTTGGCGCACCTGTAGCTCGAGCGAGTCGTTGTATCCGCCGTAATACTGCACGTCGTCGCCCATGGACATGCCATAAATGGGTGTCTCGGCCGGCAGCGAGTCGATGGTGTGCCTGATGTCGGCTATCGTCTCGTCGGTGAAGCGTGCCACGTCCGATTTCTCCACCAAATTGTCGTTAGGTCCTGTGTAGTAGGGATTGATGACATTGGTGGCTTGTGGGTCGCCAATAATTATCATGCGATGGTCAACCTCCTTGCCGTTCTTGAGCCTTGTGAGCGTGAAATCATAGATGGAGTCGTTGGCGTTGATGGCCTTGTAGAAACATGCCGTATGGTCGTTGGGGGCGTGCGTGGGAACCTCGCAATAATCGGGCACGGTGTAATAGACGAACCTGGCCTTGGGGTTGCGGTGCAACGCATAGTGCCCGGCAGAGTCGGTCACGGTGCAACTGTAGCTGTCGCTTACCACAACGCCGGGCATTGCGGTGCCGGTGGTGTCGGTCACGGTGCCTCGAAGGCTGTCTTTCAAAGCTCGTTCGGCTTCGGCATCTCTGAGTGCTTGTGCCATAATTGAGTCGTACTCAGCTTGATAGCGCATGGCGTTGATGCGGTCACGCTCTCTGATTTGAGCGGAGTGGCTGATCATAGAGCTAACCATGATACCTGTAAAGACTAATACGGCCACGAACCCGAGGCTGATTTCTTTTCTCATCTTGTTCTCGCTCATAAACTGTTTCGGGGGTGCTTTGTTATGTTTGTTGGAGTTTTTTTCTTTTCAACGCGGATGCGTGGTAGCACGGTGGGTGTCTTGGTACGTGTCGAGCACCGTGTAAAAAGTGGGAATAAAGGTAAAAAACATCCCATACGAACCAAAGTGTTTTGGGATGTCTTTTTGCAATAAATGTCGTTTCTGGGCAACATGAAGGTCGTTTAAAGCCTTGCTGGGTGTACCGTAGAATGGTATATGCCGCCCTTTTAGATTTATCTTGCGGCGAAGAACCTCCCGTCATTCATGGCCATGCGCACTTGGTACAGCCCGGCCTCGTCGGGTGTGACGTTCAGTTTTGTGCCGTCAGGGAGGTTGGCTTGGATGGTGCCATCACTGTTGAAACGAAATATCTCGGTTTTCTTGCCTTTTTGAATTTGCGACCAAGCGTCTGTTTTCTTGTCGTAAACGAAAGAGATAGTTTCTCCGGTGGGGAGCATGATGTCGTAGCCGTCGGCTTTGTAGGTTACCGCATAGTATTTTCCATCTTGGCCCATCACCTGTTTGACAGTACCCACTTTCATGGCCATGGGATTGTCCCCAGTCCAAAACTCAATGGTGTTGAGAATGAGCATGTCTGCCATTCCAGCTATTGCATAGGCTGGAGAGATGACGATGAAGATAATTTCGTTAAGAAATTTGTTGTCTGTGGCGTTTCTGTTCCATGACGCCAACTTGTTGAACATGGAGAATGTGCCCACGCAAGAGGTCGTAAAGAAGATGCCAGCCATGAGGCATGTGGCCAATGTTAAATGTCTTGTTTTCATATTTGATTATGATGTTTATACTGAAAAACCGCGTAAATTTAGATATATAATTTTGTAAAAGATGGTTTTTGGATAGATTTAACATAATTTTCTACGATTGGTGTAGATTGGAGTGGCGTGATGAGGCTGAAAGCATTTTCTTAATATTCCTTAATTAAGTGGAGAAAAAATGGCAATATGAGGTTGGCAATGAACTAAAAGTAGTAACTTTGCAGTCGCTTCCACGAGATGGAGGCATAATTCAAACCTTATATAAAAGATTTAAAAACAAAATGGCAACAAAAATCAGATTGCAACGAGGCGGTCGTAAGAACTATGCGTTCTACAGAATCGTTATCGCAGATGTAAGAGCTCCACGCGATGGTAAAATTACAGAGAAGATTGGTACTTACAATCCCAACACCAATCCTTCAACCGTAGATTTGAATTTCGAGCGCGCTCTTTATTGGGTAGAAACGGGTGCACAGCCTACTGACACCGTACGTAACATTCTTAGACAAGAGGGTGTGTATATGATGAAACACCTTAAGGGCGGTGTGAAAAAGGGTGCTTTTGACGAGGCCGCATGTCAGCAAAAGTTTGACGCATGGAAAGCGAGCAAAGATCAAAAGTTGACAGAGGCTCGCAACGCAAATGCTAAGAGTCGTCAAGACTTGGCTGCGAAAGCATTGGAACAAGAGAAGAGTGTGAACGAGGCTATTGCCAAGAAAATAGCAGACAAGAAAGCTGCCGAAGCTGCCGCAAAAGCTGAGGCTGAGGCCGCCGCTAAAGCAGAAGCTGAGGCTAAGGCTGCCGAGGAGTCTGCTGCACAGGCAGAAGCAGAGGGCGCTAAGACTGAAACAGAGGGCGCTGCGGCAGAATAAAGCCGTACGACGTAATACTATCTTGCATTCCCAAACACAGCTAAGTGTTTGGGAATGTCATTTAAGGACAGCTCAGAAAATTACAAACATATATAATAATGTGAGAAATTTCAATTATGTCTTGTTATCTTTGTGTTTTCTTAAATTCAAAACGTAGGTTCGTTTTGTCACGTGGCTTGCTACGCTTACAATCTTACGGAATATATTTAGCTTGAAAACAAACTCATAATTTGGCATGTTTGATTTTTAAAACTATCCTTAAAAAAAACAAACGCAACGAGGTTTTTTGCCTTGTTGCGTTTTCAGTTGGCACGCAATGTCAGCTTTGATAAGGCTGCCGTGCGAGCGATGCGAGATCATGTGTGCGGTGGGAGACTTGGCGCACAATTGTTAATGGAGAAAAGTGGCGGAAACACTTGGTTGTGTTTTCGTTTTTTATTTATCGCAACTTTTGGTAGAACCGAAAAATAATCTTAACTTTGTAAGCATCACAAAAGGGAAAGCCGCTAAAAAAATATCTATTTGATGGCAGAAGAAATATCGACAGTAATACCGGCAACTAAAAGGACAACCAAGACGACAAAGGCTGTGGTCGGTGTCGGTAAGGGTAAAAAGCGCGAGGTTAAACGCAATATCCCCACGGAGCTTATACCTGTGGAGGAAGAGACATGGCTGCTTCAACCCATAGCGGTAACCATGATGCGGCACGATTATTCGCTGATACAGATCAGAATACTCGTCACGATCGTTGAATTCATGCAGAACAAGCTTCATAAGATTCTTAATAAAGAGAAGATGGAGCCAGGCATTTTTTCGGATGTGGAACTTGACAATGATGGCCGGCTTGAAATCAAGACGCTGTTTAAAACATTGGGCGTAGACCCAAACCATTACCCTCAATTGCGTCAAAGTTTGAAAATGCTCGCAGCCATTCCGGTGGAGATACCTTATAAAACCACGGACGGGCGCAGCTACCTTAAAGTGACTAACTTGTGCGATGTGTATATTCCTAAAGACACTGGGCTGTATGAAAAGTATGCGCTATTGAAAATAGATCGCACCGTGGCTCAGCGTTTGGTGTCGCTCGATTTGGGGTACCATAGGCTGGGAAAACAGATTGTGTTTGCGTGTCGTAATCGGTACACACAGCGAATATACATGTTTATAGAAAGTTGGCTTGACAAAGGTGGAACAAGAATAAAAACGTTGGATTTCAGGAAAATGCTACGACTGGAAAACAATTACAATAAATTCAGCGACTTCACGAGGCGCGTGTTGAATCCTGCCAAGGAAGAGTTGCAGTCTCTTGCGGAGAATGGTTTTTGTGATTGTTACTTCGATTACGAGAAACGTTACAATCATGGGCAACGTGGTGGAGAGCCTGACGAGTTGGTGTTTACTATTTTCAGGGCTAAAAATAAGCTTAATCACCAACTTAAAGACATCACGGAAATGCAGCGCAATCAGTTCTCAGACATGTTGATGCGATATTTTGGATTTGAGGTGGCAGTGGCTAAAAAGATGAGTGAGCGAGTTACGCCAGAAAACTATCAGGGAGCTGTCTCGAAGTTGGTTGATTTGAGAAACAGGTTGCGTAGCGACTTGACCATTCACGACAGGGCAGCTTACACATATCGTGTGTTAGACAACTTGTTTAGAGGAGTGTAGATTAATTTTACTATATAATATTATTTTGTTTATAGAATACAACATGAAATCCAGAACATCAGATTGGTTTGAGACCAAAATAAAATATGACAAGACACAGGAGGATGGGTCGCAAAAATCCGTAGTGGAGCAGTATGTTGTAGACGCCCTTAGTTTCACGGAGGCGGAGAGCACGCTCATTGAAGAGATGTCGGCTTATATCAGTGGCGATTTTAAGATTGCCGGAATAAAGCCTGCGCCTTACCATGAGATATTTTTCAGTGACAGTGCCTCGGCTGACAAGTGGTATAGAGCCAAGTTGTCATTTATCACCATTGATGAAAAAACGGAAAAAGAAAAGCGTTCCACGGTGAACTATTTGGTTCAGGCCGCTTCTTTGCCGGGAGCGGTGAAAAGCATAGAAGAGGTTATGGGTGGAACGATGATCGACTATGTGATAGCCTCGATAGCTGAGACATCGTTTATGGATGTGTTCTTGCATACCGACAATATGGCGAAAGGGGAGGCCAACGACGTTCCAGAATACGAAGCGCAGTCACAAGAAGAGAAAGGAACGGAGTGATGAAGGTTGATGTTGCTAAAAACTTAAGTAAAGTACTTGAGCAGCTTCCTGAAGGCGTTAGTCTGGTTGCCGTGAGCAAATTTCATCCGAAAGAATATATAGAGGCTGCCTATCAAGCTGGACAGCGCATATTTGGTGAGAGCCATGAGCAGGAGTTGCGAGTTAAAGTGGAGGAGCTGCCTAAGGATATCTTGTGGCATTTCATTGGACATTTGCAAACCAACAAGGTGAAATATGTCGCTCCTTACATTTCAATGATTGAGGCTGTGGATACCCTTAAACTTTTGAAGGAGATCAACAAACAGGCTGCCAAATGTGGACGCGTCATAGACGTGCTGCTTGAGTTGCATATCGCGGAGGAGGCGACAAAATATGGTTTCTCCATAGACGACTGTCGAAACATGCTGAAAGCGGGTGAATGGAAACAGTTAACTAACGTTCGGATATGCGGCTTAATGATGATGGCAAGCAATGTGGACGATGAAAACCAAATCGCGGCAGAGATGAACCAAGCTGCAGATTTTTTTGATGAGGTAAAGCGTGATTATTTCGCTGACGCTGATTATTTTCGTGAACGGTCGTGGGGCATGAGCCAAGATTATAGGGTAGCGGTGAGATGCAGGTCTACGATGGTAAGAGTTGGAACCTATATATTTGGGCCAAGGGTCTATTGAGACGATGGTAAAAAACAAGATGTTCAGTAACGCTCGAAAGATATTGGACGATTTTTTAGATGTCACAGCTGGAAGAAAAACGCCGGAGCGATATGCCATCTTGGAAGCCATCTATGATATTGATGGGCATTTCACGGTTGAGGAGCTAAACGACCGACTCTCTAATGAAAAGTTTGTGGTGAGTAGAGCCACGCTTTACAACACCTTAAAACTGTTTCAAATGATACACCTTGTGGTGCGTCACAAGCTCATTGACAAAACAAAATATGAAGCTGCGTTAAGGAACGACTCGCACAGTCATCAGATTTGCACTATGTGTGGCAAAGTGAACGAGGTGACATTGCCTGACGTGGAGGATAGCATTAGAGACGCTCGCTTGCGTCGTTTCAGAAAAGAGGGCTTCACGCTCTATATTTATGGTATTTGCAGTAGTTGTCAATCACGGTTGACTCGACGTAGAACCATCAGAAATAAAACTAAATCGGACAACAAATAATTATATAGATAGCTTATGAATACCGGGAAAGTGGATGTCCTGCTGGGTTTGCAGTGGGGTGATGAGGGTAAGGGTAAAGTTGTAGACGTGCTTACTCCGAAGTATGATGTGGTAGCTCGTTTTCAGGGAGGACCCAACGCTGGGCACACCTTAGAGTTCGAAGGGCAGAAGTATGTTTTACGCAGCATCCCCTCTGGCGTGTTTCAAGGAGGCAAGATCAATATCATTGGCAATGGTGTGGTGCTGGCTCCAGACTTGTTTATGAACGAGGCCAAAGACTTGGAAAAGAGTGGCCATGAGTTGCAATCTCGTCTGCACATTTCATCCAAGGCGCATCTCATCATGCCTACCCATCGCATATTGGATCGCGCGTTGGAAGTCGCGAAAGGCAAGGCCAAGGTGGGCACAACCGGCAAAGGCATAGGTCCGACCTACACAGACAAGGTCAGTCGCAACGGATTGCGCGTAGGAGACATATTAGAAGGTTTCGAAGAGAAGTATGCGGCGCATAAAGAACGTCACATGAAAATGCTCTCTTCTATGGGCTGGACTGATTTTGACGGATTTGAGGAGACTGAGAAAACATGGATGGAGGGTGTCGAGTTTCTTCGCCGTTTCAAGATAGTCGATAGTGAGCACGAGGTGAACAGGACTCTCAAAGATGGTAAATCCATTCTTTGCGAGGGAGCGCAAGGCACCATGCTCGATGTTGATTTTGGTAGCTATCCCTTTGTAACCTCAAGTAACACCATTTGTGCCGGAGCCTGTACGGGTTTGGGAATTGGTCCGAACAAGGTCGGAAACGTTCTCGGTATTATGAAAGCTTACTGTACACGCGTAGGTTCAGGACCGTTCCCGACAGAGCTTTTCGATGATACCGGAAAGCGCATCCGTGACCTTGGCCATGAGTATGGAGCGGTGACGGGGCGTGAACGCCGTTGTGGATGGGTAGACCTCGTGCAACTAAGATATAGCATCATGGTGAATGGCGTAACCCAGTTGATTATGATGAAGAGTGATGTGCTTGATGATTTTGACACCATCAAGGCTTGCGTGGCTTACGAATTGCCTGATGGCAGCACCACCCCTGATTTCCCATACGACATTAACAACGTTAAACCTGTCTACGAAGAGCTGGAGGGTTGGAAGACCGACATGACCAGGTTCACGAGCGAAGAAGAGTTCCCCAAAGCGTTCAATAATTATATCAAGTTTATCGAGGATCAATTGGAGACACCTATAACCATCGTCTCCATAGGTCCGGATAGAAGTCAAACCATCATAAGGAAATAACAAAGAGAATGGGAAACAACAAACCATCCATCCCTAAGGGCACCCGAGATTTTGGCCCTGACGAGATGGCCAAACGCAATTATATCTTCGACACCATCAAAGAAGTCTATGCTCTATACGGTTTTCAACAAATAGAGACACCGGCTATGGAGACGCTTCGCACCCTCATGGGCAAATATGGAGAGGAAGGTGACAGGCTACTTTTCAAAGTGTTGAACTCTGGTGACTATTTTAAAGGTATCACGGACGAGGAGCTTCAAGAGCGTAACACGCTGTATCTTCAGACCAAATTGTGCGAAAAGGGCTTGCGATACGACCTCACGGTTCCTTTCGCCAGATACGTGGTGATGCATCGTGAAGAACTCCAAATGCCATTCAAGCGTTATCAAATCCAACCTGTTTGGCGCGCTGACCGACCACAAAAAGGACGGTATCGCGAATTTTACCAATGTGACGCGGATATCGTTGGCTCCGACTCTCTGCTCAATGAAGTGGAGTTGATGCAGATTGTCGATACTGTTTTCCAAAAATTTGGCGTCAACGTACAAATCAAAATCAACAACAGGAAGATACTTACCGGCATTGCAGAGGTTATTGGCGAGTCCGAGAAAATCATCGATATCACTGTTGCTATAGATAAATTGGACAAGATTGGTATTGACAATGTCAATGAGGAATTGCGTAATGCCGGTATAGCCGAGGATGCTATCGCACGCCTTCAGCCTATCATTGCGTTCCAAGGAAGCAACAATGAGAAATTGGATACCATCGCGGAAGTTCTTAAAACATCGGAAACAGGACTGAAGGGGGTGGAAGAATCTCGTTTTATCCTGAACACATTACAGGCAGTTGGCCTTCACAACGAAATACAGTTGGACCTCACCTTGGCTCGCGGGTTGAATTATTACACGGGTGCTATCTTTGAGGTTAAAGCCCTTGACACGCCTATGGGCTCTATCACTGGTGGTGGCCGATACGACAATCTCACCGGTATATTTGGCATGCCGGGCCTTTCCGGTGTAGGCATATCGTTTGGTGCCGACCGCATTTATGACGTGCTCAACACGCTTGACCTTTATCCCAAGGATGCCGTGGCAACCACGCAATTGCTTTTTATCAATTTTGGTGACAAGGAAACGGCTTATTGCATGCCTTTGGTGGCCAAGGCGAGAGCTGCCGGAATACGCACGGAAATTTATCCAGACAAGGCCAAAATGAAAAAACAGATGACTTATGCCAATACCAAAAATATAGCGTATGTGGCTTTGGCCGGTGATAATGAGATGGCGGAGGGCAAGGTTACGCTAAAGAATATGGCTACGGGAGAACAGTTGTTGTTGACTGCGGACGAGCTTATCGAGACCGTCAACAAACAATAAGCGTTAGATGTCGTGTATAGATAAGGTTGCCGTTAAGTTTTATTTAACGGCAACCTTATTTTTAATCTGTTACTTTTATAAGGCAAATCATCACTTATACGTTTGTATTTTCTCCCCTTTTTTGTTTGACTTTCAGTGCGATAAACTCCACAATGTTTATAATAAGCGATTTTACGGCAGCAGAAAAATCTTGTTCAGACATCAATCCGGAACGAGGGTGTAGCATGGTATTGCAAGTTTTTTTTGATGAAACTATATTGGTGGACAATCACGTTGAGAATGGTCGGTCGTCTATTTTCGCTTTTTTGGCACGGTTTGCAACAGTCCTCAAGCTATCCTGTCCATTGCTATTTTTAACCAATAAAGTTGTTTTGTAAACATGTTTTTTTTCTAAAAATTGTTCTTTATCATTTTTTCTCGTTAACTTTGTCTTTGTCAGTATCAACTTTTTATTTCCTTCGCAAAAGAATCTGTTAATTTAAATCGCCAATGAAATCCTTTTTATTAATCACATTTTTCAGCCTCATGGCTCCACTTTTCGCGCATGCTGATAATGATTGGGCTATATTCAAACATAAGGGCGATAGTTGCATGCGCGCGTATGACGTGTTCCATGCCACGCAATATTACCAACAAAGCATTGCGCTCAATCCTTCGAATGTGGATGTGCGCAGGCAGTTGGCTTCGTGTTACCGCCAATCTGCCGACAATATGGCTTGCGTGTCATGCCTCGACAATATACCGCGGGATAGTGTGAACCACAAGGATATGCGTATGTACTATTACTGCATGTTAGATATGGGCGACAAGGACAAAACGGCTTATTGGGGCGACCGTATCGTGGCTACATACCCATACGACAGCGAGATTGTTGGCTCGCTTGCCACTTATTACAATGACAACAACATGCCGGGCAAGGCGGAGGCTGTGGCAAAAAGCTATATCACCCAATGCGACTCCACCAATCTGTACGTGAACAAAGCCTACGCCTATTCGTTATATTTGCAGTTCAGGTACGATGAGGCTATTCCTGTGTACAATAAGTTGATAGCTCAAGGCTATGACAATTTTATTTCCAACTTCGTACTTGGTCTTTGTTATGAGCATTTTTCCCAGTATGCCAACTATCCCAAAGCACACTACCATCTAACCCGAGCCTCCAAGTTCAAAGATAATAACGCCACGTGTTTCTACCGTTTGGCATTGGTTGAGAAAGAGCTTTACATGGACTCCTTGGCGCTGGAGCATTTCAATCGTGCCATCGAGACCGCCACGCCGAGGGCAAGGATGTGCGACATATACAAAAAGATGGCTGATTTACATTTTCAGCACAGCCAATACGAGGCCGCTGGGCGCGCTTTCGAACTAAGTCTTTTGTACGATGACGAAGACACACCCGTCAACTACTACAATGCGGCACAGATGTACATAGCCTCAAAAAACGATTTGAAAGCCAAGCTATACCTACAACTTTTTCTCTCAAAGGCTGTACGGCTGAAAGATGATGGGCAGAACAAACTTCTGGTTTCCAAGGCTAAAGCGCAGCTGGCTCAATATGGCGCTCGGTAGACGCAGGTTGTCTTGGGGCGGCCATTTTTACCCATATCGATAGCGAGAGACGCAGCTTGGCGTGCCTTCGGTATATTTTGGTCTCGTTATATTGACCACCTTGGAATGTACACAAGCATTTGTATTGTAAGATATTAGTCACGAAAAACGATGCTTGCGATAGTCTCGTTTTGGAACGGCAGCCACCGTCTTGTGTTACGCAAGATGCCCTTTTTGCGCTTATATTTTTGTCAGCAGTGTGCGATGAGTGCCTTATCGTGTTTCGTTTAGGCCTTGATGACGCTGCGTTTTGGTCTTAATGACCTTGCCTTTAAGCCCTGAACGAGCCGCCATTAGTATTGAATGGCAAAACGTTGATAAAACTTTTTCCCAGAAAACACGTTGCGACGCTTATAATATTATGAGTATAAGCGGTTTGCGAAAAACTCAAATGCTTGGCGTATTTGTGACCTTGATACATGCCGTTTGCAAATACGCCCAGCATTTGAGACCTTTTGTCATATATTTTCATCATATTCTTTGATAGCGCGCATGTGTATTGATCGCGCATGCGCACTGTCTTTTCACAAAAAGAGCGAATGGCAAGTTGACCGCCAATCGCTCTTTAGGAGGGTTTGTTGGGACAAGACATGGCTTAAAAGATCCAAACTCCCAACAAGTGCTTGTGGCTCAAAGGGGTGGGGTGGGAGAGTTCCGTGTCATTGCTTTCAAGTGCTCTCCACCCAACCTGCTTAGTATTCGCCCCACGCCTTGATGTCAATGTCTTTTGGCTCCAAGGTGCAAAAAGCGGTGATATATGCCCCGGCTAAACGGCTGTTAGTGATAACCGGCACGTTGAGGTCGATGGCCGCGCGCCTGATTTTGTAACCGTTGGTCAGTTCGTGGGTGGTCAAGTCTTTTGGAATGTTGACCACCATGTCTATCTTTTTTTCGTGGAGCAGTGTCAAAGCCTGCGGCTCCTTGTCCTCGTCAGATGGCCAATACACCAAGGTGTTTGGTATGCCATTTTCCTCGAGATACTTGGAGGTTCCGCTTGTGGCGTACAGCTCATAGCCGTGGTCTATCAGCATCTTGGCCGCGTCGAGCATCTCGGCTTTCTGCTTGGCTCCACCCGTTGAGAGCAGGACGGTGTGTTTGGGTATGCGCTGCCCCACGGAGAGCATGCTTTTGAGCAACGCTTGGTTGGTGTCGTCGCCGAGACAGCCCACCTCGCCAGTGGAACTCATGTCGACACCAAGCACGGGGTCGGCTTTCTGCAAACGGTTAAACGAGAACTGGCTGGCTTTGATGCCCACGTAGTCAAGGTCAAAGAGGTTTTTGTTGGGTTTCTCGACAGGCACGCCGAGCATCACCTTGGTGGCCAAATCGATGAGATTTAGTTTCAGCACTTTAGACACGAAGGGGAACGAGCGGCTCGCGCGCAGGTTGCACTCGATGACAAGGATGTCGTTCTCGCGTGCCATGTATTGTATGTTGAAAGGTCCGGAGATATGCAATTCCTTGGCTATTTGGCGGCTGATGCGTTTAATTCGGCGCACGGTCTCAATGTATAGCTTCTGTGGTGGAAACTGGATGGTGGCGTCGCCGGAGTGCACGCCGGCAAACTCGATGTGCTCAGAGATGGCGTATGCCAGTATCTCGCCATCCTTGGCGACGGCGTCCATCTCTATCTCCTTGGCGTGCTCGATAAACTTGGACACCACCACGGGATGGTCCTCGCTCACGTTGGCCGCCAATTTGAGGAAACGCACCAATTCTTCTTTGTTGGAGCATACGTTCATGGCAGCGCCCGAAAGTACGTAGCTTGGGCGTACCAAGACAGGAAAGCCCACGCGGTCCACGAATTGCTCAATGTCGGCCATCGAAGTCAGCGCGCTCCATTCGGGCTGATTTATGCCGTTGCGGGTGAGCATACTTGAGAACTTGGCGCGGTCTTCTGCGTTGTCAATATCCTTGGCCGATGTTCCGAGGATGGGCACGTTCTCCGCGTCCAAATACATGGCCAGGTTGTTAGGAATCTGCCCGCCCGTGGACACGATGACGCCGTGCGGGTTTTCGGCCTCGATGATGTCCATGACTCGCTCGAAGGTCAACTCATCAAAGTAGAGCCGATCGCACATGTCATAGTCGGTCGATACGGTCTCGGGATTGTAATTAATCATTATGCTGCGGTAACCCTGCTTGCGTATGGTGTTTAACGCTTGTACCCCACACCAGTCGAACTCCACCGAGCTGCCGATACGATAGGCGCCCGAGCCAAGCACAATGATGGAGCGTTTGTCGTTGGAGAAGGTCACGTCATTGGCCACGCCAGCATAGGTCAAATACAGGTAGTTGGTCTGCGCGGGATACTCCGCGGCCAAAGTGTCTATCTGTTTTACCACGGGAACGATGCCATATTGCTTGCGCAGGCGGCGTACCACAAGCACGGCTTGGTGCATGTTCATCTCTTGTTCCAACCCGATGGCGCGCGCAACTTGGAAATCGGTGAACCCATACACCTTGGCCTCGCGCAGAAGCTCAGCGCCGAGGGTGTTAATATTGGCCTTTCCAAGTGTCTCGTCAATGTCGATAATATGCTTGAGTTTGTACAAGAACCATTTGTCTATTTTTGTCAAGTCGTGTATTTGGTCGATGGAATAACCTCTGTGCATGGCTTTGGAGATTACGAAAATGCGTTTGTCAGTGGGTTCTTGGAGAGCCGCCTCGATATCGTCAATCTCCAACTCTTTGTTCTCCACGAAGCCGTGCATGCCTTGACCGATCATGCGCAAGCCTTTCTGGATGGCCTCCTCGAAGTTGCGCCCTATGGCCATCACTTCGCCCACGCTTTTCATGCTTGAGCCAAGCTCACGGTCCACGCCTTTGAACTTGGAGAGGTCCCACCGCGGTATCTTGCAAACCACATAGTCCAAGGCAGGCTCGAAAAACGCGCTCGTGGTCTTGGTAACCGAGTTTTTCAGCTCGAAAAGCCCGTACCCCATGCCCAACTTGGCGGCTACAAAGGCCAAAGGATAGCCTGTGGCTTTGGAGGCCAAGGCCGAGCTGCGGCTCAATCGGGCGTTCACCTCGATGACACGATAATCCTCACTGGCCGGGTCGAACGCGTACTGCACGTTACACTCGCCTACAATGCCGATGTGGCGCACTATCTTGATGCTCAATTCGCGCAACTTATGGTACTCGCTGTTGGAAAGTGTCTGTGACGGAGCGATAACGATAGACTCGCCGGTGTGAATGCCGAGCGGGTCAAAATTCTCCATGTTACACACCGTGATGCAGTTGTCGTAACGGTCGCGCACCACCTCGTATTCTATTTCTTTCCATCCCTTCAGGCTTTTCTCCACAAGCACTTGGGGCGAGAAAGCAAATGCTTTCTCACAGATCTTGCGCAGTTCGTCATCGTTGTTGGCAAAGCCAGAGCCAAGTCCTCCCAAAGCGTAGGCGGCGCGAACGATGACTGGATAGCCAAGGTCGTGGGCCGCTTGGAGCGACTCTGACATATTCTCACAAGCCTCGCTCTTGATGGTCTTTACTTTGATTTGGTTCAGTTTCTCCACGAACAACTCTCTGTCCTCGGTGTCCATGATGGCGCGCACGGGCGTGCCAAGCACCTTGACATGATATTTTTCCAACACGCCACTCTCGTATAGCTGCACGCCACAGTTGAGCGCTGTTTGCCCGCCAAAACTGAGCAGGATGCCATCGGGACGCTCTTTCTCAATGACGCGCTCCACGAAATAAGGCTGAACGGGCAAGAAATATATTTGGTCGGCCACGCCTTCTGAAGTTTGGACGGTGGCGATATTTGGATTGATGAGCACGGTCTCTATACCCTCCTCGCGCAAAGCCTTGAGCGCTTGTGAGCCAGAATAGTCAAATTCGCCAGCCTCGCCAATCTTCAGCGCGCCCGAACCCAACAACAACACTTTCTTGATAGCTGTATCTTTCATCTTGTGTTTTACTTTAAAGTTTCAATGAATTTGTCGAACATGAACATGGTGTCTACTGGCCCGGCGCAAGCCTCCGGGTGGAATTGGCTGGTGAACCAAGGGTTGGTCTTGTGGCGTATGCCTTCGTTTGACCCATCGTTCATGTTTACGAAAAGTTCCTGCCAATCGTCATCAAGCGTTGACGTGTCGACAGCGTAGCCATGATTTTGGGATGTTATATAGCATCTCTCCGTGCCCACCATGCGCACGGGCTGGTTGTGACTGCGATGTCCGTATTTGAGTTTGTAGATATTGGCTCCCGCTGCCTTGCCCAAGAGCTGGTTGCCCATACAGATGCCACAGATGGGTTTAGAGCTGATGCTCATGTGCTTGCGAATGATATCCACGGCGGCTTGACAAGTATCGGGGTCGCCGGGACCGTTGGCTAAGAAGAGTCCGTCATAGCTCATGGCTGTATAGTCGTAGTTCCAAGGCACCCTGATGACTTCCACGCCACGTTTGACAAGGCTTCGAATGATGTTGGCCTTGACGCCACAATCCACGAGAACCACTTTTTTGCCAGCTCCCTCATTGTATTTGACAACCTCTTTGCATGACACTTGGTCCACGAAGTTCACTCCCTCATAATCTGCTTGCGGAATGTTGTCAGGTTCATCATCGAATATAATCTGCCCCATCATCACGCCATGATCGCGCAGCACTTTGGTGAGCTGGCGTGTGTCTATGCCTGTGATGCCGGGCACGTGCTCTCGTTTGAGCCAATCGCCTAAGCTCTCCACGGCGTTCCAATGGCTGTATGCCTCGCAATAGTCGGCCACAATGATAGCCGAAGCATGGATCTTGTCGCTCTCCATGAACGTGGGCAGGCCGTTAGCCTCTGTGGTGAAGGGTGGAACGCCATAGTTGCCTACCAATGGAAAGGTAAGGGTCATTAACTGTCCGGCATATGATGGGTCGGTGAGCGACTCTGGATAGCCCATCATGGCCGTGTTGAAAACTACTTCGCCGGCAACGGGCGCGTCATAGCCGAAGGATTGACCATGAAACTTTGTTCCGTCTGATAATACTAAAGTAACGTTCTTCATCTTGTCGCTTATTTTCTTTTTTTAGACTGTTTGTTGTTGTGCTTGCGGACATGTAGGGGTGCATGTTTGGGTGGTAGGCTGTCGCAGAAACCTACAATCGCGGTGGAAATATATGAAAAATGGAATATTAATGATTACGCGGACGTAATGATTAATATTCCATTTTTCATATATTCAGGATTAATAATTTTATCCAAGTTTTTAATTATCTCAATATGTTGAACAATAACGAGGCGGTGGAAGTTATCAAGCCAACCACAGAGAACCATAGTGTGGTGCTTGAGCCGATGCTGGAGTTTTTGGCTTTGGTGGAGTTTGGCTCAACATAGATAATGTCGTTTTGCTGGAGATAATAATACGGCGAATTGAAAATGTTGCCATCGTTGAGATTGATGCGGGTGGCATGTTTTTCTCCCGTGGCGTCTTCGCGTATCAAAAGCACGTTGTTTCGCTTGCCGTATATGCTAAGGTCACCAGCCGACGCGAGCGCCTCGATGATACTCATCTTCTCTGTTGTGACAGGGATGACTTTGGGTGAGCCAACTTCGCCGATAACGGTGACGCGATAACTGGCCATCCGAACGGTTACGATGGGATTTTCTTTCTCATTCAGGTATGGCCTGATTTTTTCTTTAATCATATCCTCACATTCTGTCTTGGTCTTGCCAGCCACATGCAATTCGCCAATGATGGGGAAGTTGATGTTGCCCTCATTGTCGACAAGATAGCCTTGTAATGATTGTGAAGAGGAGGCAAGCTGCCCACCAGTGCTTACAGTGCTTCCCACCGTGAGATTGAAAGGGGCCGAGGCTTCGGGATTGGTGGTCATCACGGTGATGGTGAGTTGGTCTTTGGGCATGATGTGAGCATCATACAAACCTCTTGACGCGGCTAAGCTGATGGTGTCGATGTTTTTGAAATAAGCAACATGTTTGCTGCTTGAACAACTGCCAAGAAGCAGGGCCGTTGTTATAAAAAGGAATGAGATTAAAAATTTCTTCATATTGTCAAATGGCTGTTGTCAGGCATATTTTTTGCAAAATTAATATTTAATTTCCAAAGGTACAAATAAATAATGTGTTTATTTATATTACTGTCCGCTAAACTTTTGGGTAAGATACAAATTTAGGGCTGACACTTCTCACGAGGTATCAGCCCTTTTTGTTATCTTTGCTTTTGTTCCCAAACTCAGATAACATGGGCAAAAG
>NZ_QENY01000023.1 GCF_003096815.1 Hallella colorans | reverse complement strand
AGCGCGTATCATCACCTATGTGGATATCAAGAAGGGAAAGATGCCAAAGTTGGTGTCCTTGCTTACCAACGACTTTGACATGTCCATGGAGACTATCGTAGCCATCTACCGCAGGAGGTGGCAGATAAAACAGAACTTCCCGCTTAGATACTTCTATGGCGAGAGTGCCAACGCCATCAAGATACAGATTTGGGTTACACTCATTGCCAATCTATTACTGTCACTGATGCAAAGCTCATTGCAGAGGCGGTGGAGTTTCTCAGGGCTGGCTACTATGGTGCGCATTGTACTTATGGAATACCTCAACATGAATAATTTCTTCAACATGCCGGATGCCGACATGAAACTCATGCTTGAAGCAGCGGCTGAATCGCCACCGGAGGTAACAGAAAATGAACAAGGGGGCTTGTCACTAACATGCTGTCATCCGAACTATTGTGTCTCAATGAGTTGGAATGAGGATTTCTATGTTTAGCGGACAGTAATATTTCGCAATTCTCAAGGTAAGATTACTCCTGCTCGATTAGCAAACAACCTCTTACGTATAGAGAACCTATAGATGTAACTACACACGTGGCTGGGGTGACATGGAAAGACAGCATGGCGGCAACGTCGCTTTATGGCAAAAACCAAAGAAGGTCGTAAAACTAAGAAACTTAGCTTACGACCTTCTTATGATGATTGGTGGAATGTATTTACTCCGCGTTTACCTGATCGGCATAGTCGAGCACGTTCTTCTTGTTAGCCTCCATGCGCTCGTACTCCTCCTTGGACCCTACGATGATCTTGTCCCAAGCGCGCATACCAGTGCCGGCAGGGATGAGGTGACCGCATATCACATTTTCTTTCATGCCCTCCAAAGCGTCTACCTTTCCGCGAATGGCTGCCTCGTTGAGAACCTTGGTGGTCTCTTGGAAAGAAGCGGCGCTCATGAAACTCTTCGTACCCAAAGCGGCACGCGTGATGCCCTGAAGGATTTGGGTGGAGGTGGCAGGCACGGCCTCTCTAACTTGCACGGGGCGAAGGTCTCGACGCTTAAGACTGGAGTTCTCGTCACGAAGTTTGCGAGCGGTGATGATTTGGCCTTTCTTCATATTGTCAGAATCGCCAGCGTCTATGACAACTTTCTTTCCCCAGATACGATCGTTCTCCTCGGCAAAGTCAAGTTTGTCTACAAGTTCCTGCTCCAAGAACGTGGTGTCGCCGGGATCGTCAATGCGTACCTTGCGCATCATCTGACGTACAATTATCTCGAAATGCTTATCATTGATCTTCACTCCCTGCAATCGATAAACGTTTTGCACCTCGTTGACGATATACTCTTGCACCGCCGTGGGACCCTTGATGGCAAGAATGTCATTCGGCGTAATCTCACCATCGGAGAGCGCCGTGCCAGCGCGGACAGCATCGTGCTCTTGCACCAAGATCTGACGTGACAGAGGCACGAGATACTTGCGCTGCTCACCAGTCTTGGACGTCACTATAACCTCGCGGTTTCCTCGTTTGAGCTTGCCCATGGTGACCTCGCCATCAATCTCTGAAACAACGGCAGGGTTGGAGGGGTTTCGCGCCTCGAAAAGCTCGGTAACACGTGGCAAGCCACCAGTGATACCACCCGCGCTAAACACTGAACGTGATATACGCACAAGGGTGACACCCGTGGAGATGGTCTGCCCATCTTCTATATTGGCAATGTGACCGCCTACAGGGAAGGAATACGTGCCAAGGACATCTCCATCGGAATTGAGAACGTCTACCATTGGAACCATATTGTGCTCACGCGACTCTATGATAATGCGCTCGGTCATGCCAGAGGTCTCGTCGGTCTCAGCTTTATAGGTCACGCCCTCAATGACGTTGCGGAAACGCAACGTACCAGCATATTCACTGACTATAACAGCGTTGAAGGGGTCCCACTTACAAATAATGTCGCCTTTCTTGACTGTGTCTCCGTTCTTGAAGAACAGCGAGCTACCATAAGGAACGTTGAGCACGGCAAGAACAATATCCGTGTTCTGGTCGACAAATTGCACCTCGGCCAAACGGCTTACAACCATCTGGCACTCTCTCTCGGTGTCGCCTGTCTTGTCTACGAAAGGAACTGTACGCAAGCCGTCAAATTTGAGTTTGGCATCATACTTGGACTTCATGTTGGCATTGGCCGCAGCGTTCTCGGCCACACCTCCAGAGTGGAAGGTACGAAGGGTGAGCTGCGTGCCCGGCTCGCCAATAGCCTGTGCGGCAATGACGCCCACGGCCTCGCCAATCTGGACCATACGAGAAGATGCCAAGTTGCGACCGTAACACTTTCGGCATACGCCTTTCTTGCTCTCGCAAGTAAGAACGGAGCGTATCTCGACCATCTCAACCTGCGCTGCCTCTATGGCTTTGGCCTTGTACTCGGTGATTTCCTCACCGGCCTCGACAATAACCTCGTTGGTATGAGGGTTGACAACATCGTGAACAGACACGCGACCCAAGATGCGCTCAGACAATGTGGAGATAACCTCATCTCCATCTTTAAGGGCCCGACACTCCAAACCACGAAGCGTACCACAGTCTTCCTCGTTGATAATAACATCATGGGACACGTCTACCAATCTACGGGTGAGATAACCGGCGTCGGCAGTCTTCATAGCGGTGTCGGCAAGACCTTTGCGGGCGCCGTGCGAAGCAATGAAGTACTCTTGCACGGACATACCTTCTTTCAAGTTGTTCAGGATAGGGTTTTCTATGATAGAGTTGCCCTCTGCTCCAGCTTTTTGTGGCTTGGCCATAAGACCACGCATACCGGCAAGCTGCGCAATTTGGTCCGCGGAACCACGAGCTCCGGAGTCGAGCATCATGTACACGGCATTGAACCCTTGGTCGTCTTCCGTCATGTGTTTCATCACGGCTTTCTTCAAATTATCATTGACATGGGTCCATGCGTCGATAACTTGATTGTAACGCTCCTTGTCTGTAATAAGACCCATGTCGAAATTGGCGGTTACCTCGTCAACCTCGTCTTGGCCTTTCTTGACTAACTCTTTCTTCTCCGCGGGAACAATAATGTCATCAAGGTTAAACGAGAGACCTGCCACGTATGACATGCGATAACCTAAATCTTTCACACCATCAAGGAACGCGCAAGCACGTGCCATGCCCACGGTAGTGATAACGTCGGCTATAAGACCGCGTAATGATTTCTTGGATATAATGCCATTGAAGAAACCTATCTCTTTCGGGATGATTTCATTAATGATAATACGACCAACAGTAGTCTCAACCATTCTACGAACAGGTTCTCCGTCCACGACATCGTCTACGTAGCAATTAACAAGAGCGTGTTCGTCGCATCGTCCCTCGTTGTGAGCGATAATCGCCTCTTCCGTATCATAGAATGTGAGCCCCTCACCTTTGGCACCAGGACGAGCCTTGGTGATATAATACAGACCCAACACCATGTCCTGTGACGGAACGGTGACAGGTGCGCCATTGGCTGGGTTGAGGATGTTGTGGCTCTGAAGCATGAGTATCTGAGCTTCAAGAACCGCCTCGTTGCTCAAAGGAAGGTGAACGGCCATCTGGTCACCATCAAAGTCGGCGTTGAACGGCGTACAAGCCAATGGGTGAAGCTGTATGGCCTTGCCCTCGATAAGTTTGGGTTGGAACGCCATTACCGACAGACGGTGAAGCGTAGGGGCGCGGTTTAGAAGTACGGGATGCCCCTTCATCACATTCTCAAGGATGTCCCAAATGACGGGCTCGCGACGATCCACGATTTTTTTGGCGCTCTTAACAGTCTTAACGATACCGCGCTCTATGAGTTTGCGTATAATAAACGGCTTGTAAAGCTCGGCCGCCATCAACTTGGGCAAACCACACTCGCCTATCTTAAGCTCTGGACCCACAACGATAACCGAGCGGGCGGAATAGTCAACACGTTTTCCAAGAAGATTTTGGCGGAAACGTCCCTGTTTGCCTTTCAGAGAGTCTGAAAGCGATTTAAGAGGACGGTTGGACTCACTCTTGACCGCGCTGGCCTTACGACTGTTATCAAACAAAGAGTCTACGGCCTCTTGCAACATACGCTTCTCGTTACGAAGTATCACCTCTGGAGCCTTAATCTCCATGAGTCTCTTCAAACGATTGTTGCGAATGATGACACGGCGATAAAGATCGTTCAGGTCAGAGGTAGCAAAACGGCCACCATCCAACGGAACCAACGGACGAAGTTCTGGCGGTATAACGGGGATGATCTTTAGAATCATCCATTCGGGTTTGTTGATATTCTTGGAGCCACGAAAAGCCTCAACAACCTGAAGGCGTTTTAACGCCTCTGTCTTGCGCATCTGACTTGTGTCATTGTTAGCACGGTCACGAAGTTCGTAGCTCAAAGAGTCTAAGTCAAGGTCGCGCAATAGATCAAGCACAGCCTCCGCACCCATCTTGGCAATGAACTTGTTAGGATCCTCATCGTCCAAGTAATCATTGTTAGGGTCAAGCCTGTTGTCAATTATGTCAAGATATTCATCTTCGGAAATCAAGTCAAACTGGTGAGAACCGTTGAGTTCTTCCACTCCCTCGGCATCCTTGGCGCCTGCCAATGCTCCCGGTTTGATAACTATATATTTCTCGTAATAAATGACCGAGTCTAATTTCTTTGTAGGTAGTCCCAACAAGTAACCTATCTTATTGGGCAACGAACGGAAATACCAAATATGAGCCACAGGCACAACCAGCTCAATATGCCCGCTTCGCTCACGGCGTACTTTTTTCTCGGTTACCTCTACACCACAACGATCGCAGACGATACCTTTGTAACGGATACGCTTGTATTTTCCGCAAGCACATTCGTAATCTTTTGTAGGACCAAATATCTTTTCACAAAAGAGACCGTCTCTCTCGGGTTTATACGTACGATAATTGATGGTTTCAGGCTTGGTGACCTCACCATACGAATTTTCCTTGACCTCCTCGGGCGAGGCAAGGCCAATGGTTATCTTCGTAAAATTAGTTTTTACCTTTGTATCTTTTTTGAAAGCCATATTTCTAACTTTTCAGTATTCTTATTAATCCATCTTAACGCTTAAGCCAAGACCCCGTAGCTCATGCAAGAGCACGTTCAAAGACTCTGGGATACCAGGAGTTGGCATTGGGTCACCTTTGACAATTGCCTCGTAAGATTTAGAACGTCCTGTGACATCGTCGCTCTTAATGGTAAGCATCTCTTGAAGCACATGGCTGGCCCCAAATCCCTCGAGGGCCCAAACCTCCATCTCTCCAAATCGCTGTCCACCAAATTGAGCCTTACCACCAAGCGGCTGTTGGGTGATAAGTGAGTACGGACCTATGGAACGTGCGTGCATTTTATCCTCTACCATGTGTCCCAATTTCAAGAAGTAAGTGATACCTACAGTAGCAGGTTGGTCGAAACGTTCACCAGTCTCTCCATCATATATATAGGTAGAGCACAGATTAGGCAGACCAGCCTTCTCTGTCCATTCCCTAAGGTCATCAAGCTTGGCGCCATCGAAAATGGGAGTAGCGAACTTCTTGCCTAACTTCTTTCCAGCAGCTCCCAAGATTGCCTCGAATATTTGACCAAGGTTCATACGTGAGGGAACGCCCATAGGATTAAGAACCAAGTCTACAGGCCGTCCGTCCTCGAGGAAAGGCATGTCTTCCATGCGCACGATCTTAGAGACAATACCCTTGTTACCATGACGACCAGCCAATTTATCACCAACTTGGATCTTACGCTTCTTGGCAATGTAAACCTTGGCCATTTTGAGCACGCCCGAAGGAAGCTCGTCGCCAATAGTAATCGCAAATTTACGACGGTTTTGCTCTGCGGCGAGCTGCTTGTACTTATGGATATAGTTCACTATAAGTCTTCGAATAAGGCTATTAGTATGCTCATCGTCCGTCCATCCATTACTCTGTACTCCATCATATTCGAGGTTTTTCAGTGACGCAATGGTAAATTTGCTGCCCTTGGTGATGATTTCGGCATCGGTGTAATCTTTAACGCCTTGTGATGTCTTATTCTCCGTCAGGGTCATCAACTTGTCAACAAGCATATTCTTCAACTCTTCGCCTTTTGCCTCATACTCTTCGTCTATTTTTTGAAGCAACAGTTTGTCTTTCTTCTTAGACTCACGTGTTTTCTCCGCGCGAGAGAACAACTTCTTGTCAATTACAACTCCACTCAAAGATGGGTTGGCCTTGAGCGAGGAGTCTTTCACGTCTCCGGCCTTATCTCCAAAAATGGCCCGCAACAGCTTCTCTTCTGGCGATGGATCGCTTTCACCCTTAGGCGAAATTTTACCAATCATAATATCGCCTGGCTCTATGCGACTGCCTATACGAACAACGCCATTCTCGTCCAAGTCCTTAGTGGCTTCCTCACTGACATTAGGTATATCATTCGTAAGCACCTCAACGCCACGTTTGGTCTCACGCACGTCTAAAGAATATTCATCTACATGAACCGAAGTGAGCACATCCTCGCGCACCATACGTTCAGAAATAACAACCGCGTCTTCATAGTTGTAACCTTTCCATGGCATGTAAGCAACCAAAAGGTTCCGACCCAAAGCTAATTCTCCATTCTCCGTGGCATAGCCTTCGGTGAGAATGTCACCTTTCTGGACACGCTGACCTTTCGTGCATATAGGACGAAGGTCTATTGTCATATTTTGGTTGGTTCTGCGGAATTTAGGAATGCTATATTCTTTAATAGCAGGCTCAAAACTTACAAACTCATCCTCCTCCGTGCGATCATAGAGTATTCTAATCGTCGTGGCGTCTACATATTCTACAACACCGTCACCTTCGGCCATTATCATTGTACGACTGTCTTCACATACCTGTTTTTCAAGACCGGTACCAACTATTGGCGCGTCATTGTGAAGCAAAGGAACCGCTTGGCGCATCATATTACATCCCATCAGCGCACGGTGACCATCATCATGTTCAAGGAAAGGTATCAGAGCCGCGCTTACTGACGCTATCTGCTGGGGCGAAACGTCCATTAAAGTAACTTCCTCTGGATTCACAACTGGGAAATCCGCGGCATAACGACAATGAACAAAATCACGGATGAACGTTCCGTCTGTATTCAACGGGGCATTACCTTGAGCAACATATTGTCCCTCCTCTTCTTCTGCGGTCATATAGGTGACATCGTCATTGTTCATATCCACCTTTTTATTCTCAACCTTGCGATATGGTGTTTCTATAAAACCAAGCTCATTAATTGTAGCATAAACGCAGAGTGAGGATATCAAGCCGATGTTCGGACCTTCTGGCGACTCAATAGGACAAAGACGACCGTAGTGAGTATAATGAACGTCACGCACCTCAAAGCCGGCGCGCTCACGCGAAAGACCACCAGGACCAAGAGCGGAAAGGCGGCGTTTGTGCGTAACCTCAGCAAGAGGGTTTGTCTGGTCCATGAACTGGCTCAATGGATTAGTGCCAAAGAAAGAATTGATAACACTGGAAATAGTTTTGGCATTTATCAAATCCGTAGGCGTAAATACCTCATTGTCACGAACGTTCATGCGCTCACGGATCGTCCTGCTCATACGAGCCAAGCCAATAGAAAACTGATTTGCCAACTGCTCACCTACCGTACGTACACGACGATTAGACAAGTGGTCTATGTCATCAACCACGGCGTTAGAGTGGATAAGTTTTATCAGATATTTGATAATCTCGATAATATCCTCCTTGGTAAGCACACGAGTTTCCATACTAATGTCCTCGCCAAGTTTCTTGTTAATGCGATACCGTCCAACCTCGCCTAAATCATATCTCTTGTCAGAGAAAAATAGATTTTGAAACACCTCGCGAGCGCTGGCGTCGTCAGCAGGGTCAGCATTTCTTAGTTGTCGGTAAATATAATTTACGGCCTCTCTACCAGAATTGCTCGTATCTTTCTTAAGTGTCTCAAATATAATGTCAAACTTACTGGCAACCTCAGCATTCTTGTGAACGAGTACTGTGGAAACACCACTTTCAAGTATTTCGTCGAAATTGTCAGCAGTAATTTCTGTCTCACGCTCCAATATCACCTCGTTGCGCTCCACAGTAACAACCTCGCCCGTATCCTCATCTACAAAATCCTCATTCCAGCTCTTTAAGACACGAGCAGCTAACTGACGACCAATAAGCTCCTTACGATTGCGTTTGAGAACCTTAATCTCTTCAGCTAGGTCAAATATCTGCAAAATATCCTTATCGCTCTCATAACCAATAGCACGAAGTAAGGTAGTGACAGGAAGTTTTTTCTTGCGGTCGATGTACGCATACATAACGTTATTAATATCGGTCGCAAACTCAATCCAAGAGCCCTTAAAAGGAATGATACGCGCACTATACAATACAGTGCCGTTGGCATGAACTCCTTGACCGAAGAAAACACCTGGCGAACGGTGTAGCTGAGAAACCACGACACGTTCAGCACCATTAATAATAAAGGTGCCGTTGTCTGTCATGTAAGGAATTGTACCGAGAAAAACATCTTGAATAAAAGTACCGAAATCCTCATGGTCAGGATCTGTACAATAAAGCTTCATCTTAGCTTTCAAAGGCACACTATATGTTAGCCCACGTTCCAAGCACTCACCTGTAGAGTAACGAGGCGGGTCAATATAGTAGTCTAAAAATTCAAGAACAAAATTATTGCGCGTGTCAGTAATTGGAAAATTCTCTGCAAACACTTTATATAAACCGTCATTCTTGCGTTCTTCTGGCGGTGTATCTAATTGCAAGAAGTCCCGAAACGACTTCAACTGGATGTCGAGAAAATCCGGATACGGATACGGATTATGAACGCTGACAAAATTTTCTCGATTATTAATAACGTTTGACATAAATAAAAATTAGTTATAATACCTATTAATCCTTTTGGATTTAAAGAGAAAATGTCGAGTGAGACACAAAAAGGTTAGGACTTACCGACTGGGCAAATCCTAACCATATTTAGTACGATTGCTGATAATACTGTAGCTCGTTTTAAATAAGCTAAGTATTAGTCGATTGAAAGTTAATTACTTCAAATCAACCTTAGCACCAGCTTCTTCGATAGCTTTCTTCAAGCTCTCAGCCTCTTCCTTAGACAAGCCCTCCTTGATGGTAGCGGGTGCGCTTTCTACAAGGTCCTTAGCATCCTTCAGACCAAGACCACAAGCTTCCTTAACGGCCTTAACAACCTGAAGTTTTGTAGAGCCAATATCGGTCAAAACCACATCAAATGAAGTTTTCTCCTCAGCAGCCTCACCAGCGGCAGCACCACCAGCGTTAGCGGCAACAGCAACCGCTGCAGCAGCAGGCTCAATACCATACTCGTCCTTCAGGACTGTAGCCAACTCATTAACTTCCTTAACAGTAAGGTTTACTAACTCTTCTGCGATAGCTTTAACATCTGCCATTTTATTCTAAATTTTATTATTTTCGTTAAAATTATGTTTTCGACTTTATATTCTTTACTCTGGACGTTCGCCTAAAGTCTTCAGCACGCCATGTATTGTATTACTTCCTGACTGAAGAGCAGAAATAACATTCTTTGCAGGTGATTGTAACAATGCCACAATATCTGCGATAACTTCATTTTTACTCTTCAATGCAGACAACTCATCAACCTTGTCGGTTCCAACATAGAAACCTTCCTCAGCATAAGCAGCCTTAAAAGCAGGAATTCCATCTTTTACGATTTTTTTGTCTTTCAAGAGTTTTGCAGGAACATTGGCAGTTTCACAAAACATCACTGCGGTTGTACCTTTAAGCACTCCATAAAGTTCAGAAAAATCGATCTCAGAAGCCTCGAAAGCCTTGTGAAGAAGATTATTCTTCACAACAACCATCTTAATCTTCTTCTCAAAACACTTGCGACGAAGAGAGCTTGTAGCCTCAGCATCCAACCCAGTAACATCTACCAAGTAGAAATGAGGATATTCCTTCAACTTCTCGCCAAGTTTAACAATAATAGTATCTTTTATTTCTTTCTTCATCTTACCATACTTTTAGAGTTATTCAACTGATTTAGGATCTATCTTGATCCCTTGGCTCATAGTACTCGAAATATAGATACTCTTCAGATACGTACCCTTTGTGGCAGCAGGTTTCAAACGCACTATCGTATTGATAAACTCTTTTGCATTACCATAAATCTGTTCAGCAGTCATTGAACTCTTGCCAATAGATGAATGGATAATACCAGCCTTATCAACTTTGAAATCTATCTTACCTTGCTTAACTTCGGCGACAGCTTTTGCAACGTCCATGGTTACTGTTCCACTCTTAGGGTTAGGCATCAAGCCACGAGGACCGAGAAAACGACCCAACGGACCTATTTTACCCATACAAGAAGGCATCGTAATAATGACATCGATATCAAGCCATCCACCCTTGATCTTGTCGATATATTCATCGAGACCAACATAATCAGCACCAGCCGCCTTAGCAGCCTCTTCCTGATCAGGTGTGCACAAACAGAGAACGCGAACCGTTTTTCCAGTTCCATTAGGAAGCGTCACCACGCCGCGAACCATTTGGTTTGCTTTACGAGGATCTACTCCCAAACGAACATCCATATCAATAGATGCGTCAAACTTGGTAGTCGTAACGACTTTGACCAACTCTGAAGCCTCTTTCAATGTGTATGCCTTCCCCACTTCAACCTTATCAGCTACTGATTTCTGATTTTTTGTCAGTTTACTCATTTTACTTAATTTAATTGAAGTTCAATTATTCTTCAGGGAAGTCCCCTTTTACAGTTATACCCATACTACGTGCAGTACCAGCAACGAGTCTCATAGCACTCTGTATCGTGAAGCAGTTCAGATCTGTCATCTTGTCTTGGGCAATAGCTCTCACCTGATCCCAAGTAACAGAAGCGACTTTTTTACGATTTGGCTGGCTTGATCCAGATTTTACTTTCGCAACTTCTCTGAGCTGAACAGCAGCGGGAGGAGTTTTGATCACAAAACTGAATGACTTGTCAGTATAGTATGTGATAACAACTGGTAATATCTTGCCAGCTTTATCCTGGGTGCGGGCGTTGAACTCCTTACAAAATCCCATGATATTAATACCTTTAGAACCTAAAGCAGGTCCTACGGGAGGGGAAGGATTAGCAGCGCCACCTTTAATCTGTAATTTGATTAATCCAGCAACTTCTTTAGCCATTTCTTTCTAATTAAAAAATTGAAATATATAAAGTCGCAGTTTAGTCCGTAACAACTATTCCGCAACCTTTTCAACTTGCATAAAACCAAGCTCTAATGGAGTTTTACGTCCAAAGATCTTTACCATCACCTTCAATTTATGTTTTTCAGAATTGATCTCCTCGATCACTCCCTCAAAACCTGAAAATGGACCGTCTGTCACCTTTACCGTCTCATCGAGAACATAAGGAATCGATACCTCGTTATCAATGTCTGTCTCTTCAGCGGCACCAATCATTCGATTGATTTGCGATTGAGGAACCGGATTAGGATTATCCAAACCACCAATAAAGCCTAAGCAATTAGGCATAAACCGCAATGTAGCAGCCACATCACCTATTAGCACAGCTTCTACGAAGATATAACCAGGAAGAGAGGTCTTCTCTCTCTCCACACGTTTGCCGTTACGCACAGTAGCATGTTTCTCCATAGGAATTAACACCTGAAAAACATTATCAGCAAGTAGCTTGTTGTGTTTCATTTCGGCCTCAATATAATCTTTCAATTTAGCCTCTTTTCCACTAACAACACGCAATACATACCAATTTTTTCCTGTTACAGCCATCTTCTTAATTGATTAACCTGGATAAATTACACCCATTAGGTTCTTAAACACGAGATCCATTGCGAACACCACAATAGCAATGACAAGGGAAGCAGATAATACAATCACTGCACTATGGGTAAGTTCAGCACGTGTTGGCCAAGTAGTTTTATGCGCAAGCTCATCGTAACATGCCTTGCAATAGTCTACTATTTTCTTTACTATTTTTTTAAACATATTATCTTTTTATTTGCACGGGTTGAAAGACTCGAACTCTCGACACCTGGTTTTGGAGACCAGTGCTCTACCAACTGAGCTAAACCCGTAAGAAAAAGTCTCCGTAACCGCAGTTGCGGAGACTTTTATATTATCTATGAAAAGAATAGCAATTTATGCTTCTTTTACATCGGGAAGTATCTCTGTAATCTGGCCAGAGCCTACTGTGCGGCCACCTTCACGGATAGCGAAACGGAGACCTTCATTCAATGCAACACGATATATCAAAGTTACCTCGATCTCAACGTTGTCACCAGGCATTACCATGTCTACGCCTTCTGGAAGAGTAATTTCACCAGTACAGTCCATTGTACGAAGATAGAACTGAGGACGATATTTGTTACCAAATGGGGTGTGACGTCCACCCTCTTCTTTCTTCAGCACATAAACCGAAGCCTTGAAGTGATCGTGAGGAGTGATGGCACCCGGGTGCACAACCACCATACCACGTTTAACCTCGTTTTTCTCAATACCACGAAGTAACAGACCTACATTATCACCAGCTTCACCTTCCTCAAGAATCTTGCGGAACATCTCAACACCAGTAATCGTAGATTTCTTGTCCTCGCCCAAACCGAGCAGCTGAACCTCGTCACCTATCTTGCAACGACCTGTTTCGATACGACCTGTTGCAACAGTACCACGACCAGTGATAGAGAAAACGTCCTCAACTGGCATCAGGAAAGGTTTGTCCACCATGCGCTCAGGTTCCTCAATCCAGGTGTCCACAGCATCCATCAATTCCATAATAGAATTTTGCCATTTCTCAACACCATTCAGTGCACCAAGAGCTGAGCCACAAATGATAGGAGTATCTTCCTCATAACCATAAGAAGTCAAAAGATCCTGAACATCCATCTTAACGAGGTCTATCATTTCCTCGTCAACTTCAGGGTCATCACATTTGTTCAAGAAAACAACCAATCGGGGCACATTCACCTGACGAGCGAGCAACACGTGCTCACGTGTCTGAGGCATAGGACCATCCGTAGCAGCGCATACAAGAATAGCACCATCCATCTGAGCGGCACCAGTAACCATGTTCTTCACATAGTCAGCGTGGCCCGGGCAGTCTACGTGTGCGTAGTGACGCTTTTCTGTTTCATACTCAATGTGAGAAGAGTTGATGGTAATACCACGCTCTTTCTCCTCGGGAGCATTGTCAATCTGATCGAAAGATTTAACATCCTCACCCGTACCCAAACGCTCATGCAAAGTCTTAGAAATTGCTGCGGTCAGAGTAGTTTTACCGTGGTCTACGTGACCAATTGTACCAATGTTAACATGCGGTTTCGTGCGCACGTACGTCTCTTTAGCCATAGCTTTACTTTTTTATTATAATAAATTAAATCTATCTATACATTCTTCTACTCAGGTCACTGTCTCGAGCTGTAACCGAGAGTTGAACTCGGGACCTCTTCCTTACCAAGGAAGTGCTCTACCACTGAGCTATTACAGCGAAGAAATCCATGAGCGGAAAACGGGGCTCAAACCCGCGACCCCCAGCTTGGAAGGCTAGTGCTCTATCAACTGAGCTATTTCCGCGTTTATCTCCTGATCGAAGAAGTGGGTGGTGATGGATTCGAACCACCGTAGGCAAGAGCCAGCAGATTTACAGTCTGCCCCATTTGGCCACTCTGGTAACCACCCGCAATATTTCCCTACAGTCCTATCCAAAAGTTTTCGGGAGAGCCTCTTGTCGGATTCGAACCAACGACCCCGAGATTACAAATCACGTGCTCTGGCCAACTGAGCTAAAGAGGCATATATCCCAGCAGCCGGTCTACGCGACACTCGCAAAGGATTTGTTGTAAAACGGCTGCAAAGATACTGTTTATTTTTTAATCTTCAAAACTTTTTGATGATTTTTTCAATGTCTTCTTAACTTTTCCTTGAATTTCTCAAGTTGCACTTTCAACGCGTCTACACATTGATCCACACCCTCTTCAAAGGTGTCACAAGTTTTTGCCACAAAAAGCGGACTGCCACCTGGGACAGACACCGTAATACTTGTTTCTTTATTTAATGATGTCGAGGGTTTCACAACTTTTAATTGCACATCTACCTTCTGAATATCTTCAAATGTTTTTTCCAACTTGGCGACCTTCTTTTCGATGAACGCCTGCAACTTCTCGGTAGCGTCGAAGCGAATCGACTGAATCCTAATTTCCATAGTTACCTACTATTTTAAAGGTTAAACTCATGCCCGCGGATGGGCTTCTTCATATACTCGTTTAAGTTGCTCGAACGTGGTATGCGTGTAGATCTCCGTGGTGGAGACGCTTTCATGCCCCAACAACAGTTTTATACTCTCTATACATGCACCGTGATTGAGCATCGAAGTAGCAAAAGTATGCCTAAGCACATGAGGGGACAATTTCTTCAAAGTGCAAAACCTCGCAAGATTTTTTTTCACCTCATTACGCACCTGAGCTGGCTTCATGCGCCGACCTTCTTTCGTCAGAAACAATGCCTCGTCTAACGCATTTACCTCACTATTTCTCACCGCAATGTAATGAGCAATCGTCCTACACAGCTCTTCCCCAAACGGAATAAAGCGCTGTTTGTTACCCTTGCCTGTCACTTTGAGTTGCCCAACGCTCATGTCCACAGCATCGTCATTGAGCGCAATCAATTCCGAAAGGCGCATTCCCGTCTCGTAAAACATCATGATGACCGTACGAGCACGCACGTCCTCATATCCGTTTCCCCATTCTGTGTCATCCAAAAGCCTGTCCATATCGCTCTCTTTCAAGAACTGTGGCAGCGGCTTGCGCTTTTTGGGGCCAGCAACGTGGTGTACCGGATCTTTACTCACTAATTTCCGAGCAAATGCAAAACGATAAAAGGAACGCAAAGCAGACAACCGTCTATTCACACTTGCAGCATTGTTTCCCTTATCCATCATGCTCTCCATCCAATCGCGAATGACATCCGAGTCTAACGACTCCCACGAGAGTTGATCGTTCAAATTCTTGAAAAATAATTCAAAAGCGTATAAATCCTCCGAATAACTTTTTATCGTCAGTGACGAGCGTCGCTGCTCATACCGCAGATAGTTCAAAAATTCTTCTATCATTGTCAAGTGGTGTCGCGTTTCGTTTTCACGATATTTCTGGCAACGAATATATGGAAAATTATTGGAACTACCAAAATTTTCAAGAAGTTTTTTACTCTTCTTCCTGACGAAGCTTCTGTACGTAGATGGCGCGCTCTTTCTGGAGACGTTTCAAGACAGATGGCTTATCATATTGCTGACGAGCGCGAAGCTCCCTTATAACGCCTGTCCTTTCAAACTTTCTCTTGAATTTTTTAAGAGCTCTTTCGATGTTCTCACCATCCTTAACTGGTACAATAATCATGTTGTTTTGGTTTTGATTTTTAAATGTAAAACATAACAAAATGAGGCAATGCCACAAAATGCGAGTGCAAAATTACTGCTTATTTTTCTATTATCCAAATGTTTAACTCTTTTTCTTTTAGACCGAAGAATATTCCCTTCTTTATCTGATATTTATTTGCTCAGTATATTATTATGTGACCATTTTTACAGATTAGCATCGTCACACTTATTATTTATCGATTTTTTTTCAATTTAACCAATAGTCTGTTTATTTGCGCCATCAATGGTATACAGGGTTAGTCATTCATTTTAGCTTGCATATCAACTTGTATATCACATGTCAATTCTAACTTGTCAAAAGCATTTTACATAACCCACCTACACCTAATCTTCATAAAAAAATTGGTCATTACTAACATTTATAAATTTCTTGGCGCTGTCCTTGCGCATTTGCATGTTTAGATTGTTCCACCACGATGGCCATCCTCCCGTGATATTTGCTATAAAAACAAACTTGACTGGATGAAGTCCTTTGGATAATGCCACGCTGTTGTCATGACGCGACAGCGCTTTCACTTCACCAGTGTTGTCTATCAACAGTTTGCCATCCATCCACACTTGGTCCACCCTTGACGAAACATAATACACTCCATCCTCAGGCACATTGACATAACCTTCGGCAATTGCGGCATAACATTTTTCGCCACGCAATACGAGGTAATCATCATCCTGCTTTATCTTCATGTCCTCCAGAGCGCTGATTACAGATATCTCCCATGTAGTCTCAGACCATTCCAACTCATTCAAATTTTGGAAATATCCCATCGTACGTTTCATTTTTAAACCGGGTTTTACATTTTTCACATCAACAGCCGGCGTGTATTTTTTTCTTACCACTTGTACGTTTCTCACCTTACTCATTTTACCATACGGCGTAATCGTAGCAATGCTGATCACGCAATCATGGCTCACTCTGATAGGTTCGGTATATGTGGTTGAGTTTGCGGTAGGAGCAGTACCATCCAATGTATATACCATTCGCATTGGGCGCGAAGTCTTGAATGTCACCGTTGTATCTTTTGTAATCACAACCCTGTCGCACGATCCATAAGGTTGCTCAGGTAGTGGTATGTGATAATTCACCTGACGATTGTCAAGACGCACGCAAAAGGCATCTACTCTTTTGCAGAAATCTTCAAAGTTTTTTTTCTCCAATGGCGACCATCCCACCTCTGCCGCTGCCAGAACACGCGGATACATCATATATTCCATTTTGGCGTTAGAATACATGTACTCTGCCCAATAATTACACTGCACACCTATTATGTGCTTATCGAGTCCCGCTTTTTTTATAACATCTGGTACCGGGTCAAAACTATAGGTCAGCTCAAGCGATCTTGTCGGACTGGGTATAGTTATAGGCTCCACTTTGCTATCTCCCTGATAATGATCAAGATACATGCCATTAGAACCCGGACTCATAATGACATCATGGCCTAATTGGGCTGCTTCGACACCGCCTTTTATGCCACGCCACGACATCACCGTTACGTTTCCACTTATCCCTCCTTCCAAAACTTCGTCCCATCCAATGGGTGTCTTGCCATGTTTTTCTAACATTTTCGCCACGCGTTTCACCACGTAGCTCTGAAGTTTATCCTCGGACGTGCGTTTCTCATCCCCCTGAAGTCCCTCGTCTTTGATACGCTTTTGACAAGCCGGGCAAGTCTTCCACATCTTTTTGGGGCACTCGTCACCACCTATATGAAAATATTTCCCGGGAAACAAAGGCGCTAATTCTCGAAATATTTCCTCCAAAAATTCAAACATATCCTCCTTACCGGGACACATTACGATATCTTCTATACCCCAAACGATACGTGGCGTGGTCTTAATACCGGTACACGACAATTCTGGATAAGCGGCGATTGCCGCCATGAAATGTCCAGGAAGGTCTATCTCAGGAATGACCGTGACAAAGCGTTGCGCCGCGTAATCAACAATCTCTCGCAACTGATCCTGCGTATAATAATAGTTTCCGTATGTTGTGCCGTCTGCTTCATGGCGTGTGCTACCAATAGTAGTGAGCTTAGGGTATTTCTTAATTTCCACCCGCCATCCCTGGTCGTCCGTAAGGTGGAGATGCAGTGTGTTCATCTTCAAAGCGGCTATCACGTCTATCTGCTTCTTGACATTTTCCACAGTGATAAAATGACGACAAGGGTCAAGCATGAGTCCACGATAACCAAACCGTGGATAATCCTCTACGTCGCAACATTGAGCCACCCATGCCACGCCGTCTACCTTGTAGTCGCTTTCTATCTCCGCTGGCAACAGTTGTAGCAATGTTTGCACGCCGTGGAAGGCTCCTTGGCCGGTTTTAGCATTGATCAAAATACGCTTGGGCCCAACTTTCAGTTTATAACCCTCGGCGTCAATTTGCATACGTGGGTCTATATTTATATTGATGACACCTTTCTTATTAGATACTGTCACTACGTACCCGGTCGAGGTTTTTATTTTTTTTGCAAGGTAGTCGCCCACTATCCGGCTCTCGCCAGAGTTGCAACCTATACTCACACGCGATGGCAAACGAAACTCCCCGCGTTGCAGAGACAGTTTGACGGGCATGGGAATAATGTTGACAACAGCAGCATGTAAAGCACATGGAACCATACTTAAAATAGTTGCCAAAAACAATACAGAAATCATTTCTTTCATCTTTTTCATCAGTGCGTATTTTTTAGGGTATAAAGATTGCGGTCAAAGACTATATCACGTTGCAGGCCACAGGCCACATGCGTCATGTTTCTTCGGTCAACATCCAAACTATGTTATAAAATATGACAAGTGGAGTTCCGATTTCGCTCAATATTAACCGCACATGCAAATATAAGAAAAAAAACGGGAAATCCTCACCACCACATCCTTTTTTATCGTTGGATAGGCACAAAGCATCAAGCGTTCATGGCAGCAACATGAAAAGATAATCATACGATGGCTTGCTACAAGTGCCTCAATTATCACCTACTTATATATCAATACTGCTTTTGGCTCAATCACTTAATAATTCCCGTTCAAATACATAAAAGCAAAAAGTCACGAGAGCACGGTAAATCATAAGAACACCCTATAAATTACAGCGTTTGCCACGCACAGGCATGGGCTGAGGGTTCAATAACAGCTCGCCACCCAAAACCCGATGAAGGGCTCGTCATCGCTAATAACGAAACATGCCCATCACCATACGAAGACGCAAGATGATGGGCACGCACGCAATGAGCTCGCGACTTTATTTCCTCAAGATGAGATAACCTGTCACGCCGCCTAATATTGAAGCGGCAAAGATTCCAACCTTGGCTTGCACCTGAAACGCCATGTCATCGAATGCCAACATCGTGACAAACATCGACATGGTGAAACCGATGGATGCCAAAAAACTTAACCCAACTACTCTACGCCATGTGAGCGAGCGAGAGCGAGTCCCAAGCCCCGTCTTCTCTGTCAGCCACACGGCGGCAGCGATGCCCAACGGCTTGCCAACCAAAAGGCCCACCAACACACCAGCCGCAACATGGCTGCCGGTAATGGCACTCATGTCCATGTCGACGAAAGACACGCCGGCATTGGCCAAAGCAAACATGGGCATGACCACAAACGACACCCAAGGGTGCAACCCATGCTCCAGCCGTTGCAAGGGCGGCACGGCGTGGATGGTGTCGGCTGATACCTTGGAGAGAATATCCACTTGCCCGGGTTCCAAGGTGCGCACATCGTTGCCCTCCATGTTCTCAAACAAGCGCACATGGCGTTTGATACGCGCTATGAAAGCCGTCTCCGGTATACGCGAGTCGGCAGGTATTACCATCGCCGCAAGCACGGCTGCGATGGTGGCGTGTATACCTGACATCAGAAAGGCCAGCCATACGCCCCCAATTCCCAGCAACCCATAAAACACCACGTTTTTCACACCTAACCTATTGGCCAAAAACATCACCCCTAACACGGCAAAGCCCACGGCCAAATTGGCAAAGGAGATCTCAGAGGTGTAAAACAGCGCAATGACGAGAACGGCTCCTATATCGTCCACAATGGCAAGCGTGGTGAGAAACACCTTGGCCGATATGGGCACGCGGTCGCCAAGCATATAGACCACGGCCAAAGCAAAAGCTATGTCGGTGGCCATGGGGATGCCCCAGCCGTTGGCAGCAGGAGCGGAACCATTGAGAAGTAGGTATAAAACGGCGGGGACCACCATGCCCAACAAGGCCGCCGCCACAGGTAAGGTGACCTTGCGAATGTCGCGAAGCTCGCCGCCTATAAACTCAGACTTTAGCTCAAGGCCAACCACGAAGAAGAACATGGACATGAAGCCATCGTTTATCCAATGGGCCACGCTGAAATTGAGGAACGGCTTGCCATTAAACATAAAACCAAAGTGATAATCGAAAAAACGATTATATTCGTCACGTAGCGGCGAATTAGCCAAGGCGAGGGCCGCTATCACCGCCAAGGCAAGCACGATACCACCCGATCGCTCTTGATTGATGAACCTGACAAAGGGTATGGCGAGATGGTTTTTAAGTGCCCTCTGGTAATGTGATCGCATAAAATAAAGGGATTTTTCGCTTAGTCAATGACGCTTGTCATATAGCTGAAGCACGTGAGAAAAATAACTTATCTCTGCAAAAATACAAAAAAACAACCAGTCGGAGCATGTTTCCTGTCCACTTTTTTTAACACGAGACGCTCCTCGTCCACTGTTTTTTCCTGTCAAACAATGGCGAGAAGCGTGATAGATAGGCCTGTTTGTGTCTGTCGTCTACTCGGTGCGGATGCTTTGCACCGGATTGGTGGTGGCCACCCGCCAACTCTGTACAGCCACCGTGAGCGTCACCAGCACGGAAACCACGATGAGCGACAGTGGGAACACCCACCAGCAAATGGGTGCGTGAGAGGCAAAATTGCGCAGCCATTGGTCGGACAGATACCATGCTATGGGCACCGACACCACGAACGCCAAGATGAGCAACGGCAGGTATCGCCGGACAAACAGTAGCAACACTTGGTACACGGAGCTTCCCATAACACGGCGCAAGGCTATCTCCTTTCGGCGATATTCACTCTCAAACATGGTCAGGCTGAATACGCCCACGAGCGTGACGAGCAGGCATACCAATGCGAAGGTGCGCACTTGGGATATGAAGCGAAACTCGTCCTGATAGGTATGCTGCAGTTCTTCGTCAAGAAAACTGAACTCGTAAACTTGCGATGGGTCGAGTTTCTGCAACATGCCAGTGAGTTGACGCTTGGCCTCCCTCTTGTCAAAACCGGCCGCGATACGCACGAACAACATTCCACAGCGGTCACCCCACTCTTTGTAGTCGTCGCCCATGATGATGAACGCCACTGGCGCGGCGCTGTCATCGTGGCGCATGGAGGTAAGCTTGAAATTCTCGCAAACGCCCACCACATCGTAAGCGCCCTCTCCCCACGCGCTGGTGGAGATAGAGATAGGACTTCCCACGCGCAGCCAACCGTACTGCTTGGCCATGTTACGGTTGATGATATAAGCCCCCCGGGCGTCGGCGTCGTTGAAGTCGCGACCTTCCACTATGCGTATTCCCATGGTGCGCAAGTAGTCTTTGTCCACCGGCACGACATTGTAGTTCATGCGATGCGTGTCGTCGCCACGCCCCCACATCATAAAAAGGTCACCGTCACCAAGCTCAGACGCGCCATAGGCGGTGCTCGCCACGCATGGCAATTTGCGCAGCTCATTGGCGATGGCGGCTTTCTTGTGCATGCCTTCGCGTGACAATTGGGCGAAAAGCACCTCGTCCTTGTCAAAGCCATAGTCGGTGTTAAATATGTAATGCGACTGCGATGCCATGACACCTACATAGGCCACCAACGCGAAAGCGATAACAAACTGCACGAAGAGCATGAGTGAGCGCAACTTGCGTCCACGCAGCGTAAGCCCGAAAGCGCCCTTGAGAGCCAAGGCGGGAGCAAACGACGTGACATACCACGCGGGGAAAAGGGCCGACGCCACACCGACCATCAAGGCGCCAACAGCCGTGATAAATGCCAATGACCACCGCAATCCACTGCCCGAAATTAGGCGCATGCAGGTGGGGCTCGAGACGAAAAGCCATACCCACAACGACGCTAACAAAATGGCTATCAACGTGATTACAAGATTTTCGATGATGACGCGCCAGCGCAATGCCGCCACAGACGCACCCATAACCCTGCGCGTGTTGACGCCGCGCATGCGCATGGGAGCCTGCGCCAACGTGAAGTTGACCAGATTGAGCAGCGCCACGATGAGCACGAAGAGAGCGGCGCCATACAGCACGCCCACAAGGTTGCGACTGCCCTTGTCGGCCAATCCCACCCCGGAGAAGTAGGTGTCCGCCATCGATGTAAGCCTCAGCTTGAAGCCACTCTCCCTGTCGAAGCTACGCTCGTCTGTGATACCAAACAGTTCCATAACCTTATGCTTGAGGGCTTTCTCCACGATGGCACGATTGTCGGCGTTGTCAAGCCGCAGGTAGACAACGTAACTCCACTCCGAGCGGTCGTCCAAAAAACGGTCGCCATAGCATGTGTAAACACCATTGGGCATCATGCAGTTCTCGGGAAAGTCTTCGCACACACCCTCCACCGTATAGGTTTGGGCGCGCTGCTTGTCAACAAACTGCCGGCCCACGGCCCGCTCGGTGCCAAAAAGTCTGACGGCCTCGCTGCGGCATACGATGGCGGCAAGCTCGTTGTGCTGCCAATCCTTGTCACTGCCATACAGCATTTTCGCCCCGAAGAAGCGCAGGCCAGGCCGTCCCATGGCAAGAACGGTGGTCTCAAACTCACGATCGCCCACATTGACCGCAAACTCGTGCGAGGTTATATCAACGCTCTGCACGGCCTCCACGTGGGGCACCGTGGCAAACGCCACCTCAAAAGGGCGCATCACAAAGTCTGACCACCCACCGCCGTCCTCCTCGTTGAGAATCTCGAATCGATACGTACGTTCGTAATTGGGCAACCCATGATTGTAATAACTGTTGTAATGGGCCTGGGTCAGGAACAAGTAAGCGGCCGCGATGGCTATGCTCAACCCGAGCAGGTTGAGCGTGGCGGCCAACTTGTATCGGCGAAATAAATATAATAATGATTTCATTGTCATTCTGTTTTAATGGTTTTGACAGGATTTGTGCAAGCTGCCCTCAAGGTTTGGAGAAAGACTGAGGACAGTGCCAGGGCAAACGAAACAGCCACTGGCAGCAGCATCATCCACGGCGTAAGCGAGATGCGATATGGGAAATTTCGCAACCACTCACTCAAAACATACCATGCCAAAGGAGTGGCTATTATATAAGAGAGAAGCAGGGGCGAGAGAAAACGGCGCAACAGATTGCACAGGACCAATTCTGTAGAACATCCCATTATTTTTCGAATACCAACCTCTTTTTTGTGTTGACGTATGAAAAAGACAGACGTTCCGATATACCCCAGCGTTGAGATAAACAATGCCACTACACCAAACAGTACCACGATGAGCAACGTGTTGTTGTTGTCTTCAAAAGCTGCGTTGATATCTTCTTTAAAGTTATCAACTTTCCATTCCAAGTCTTCTTTGGTTTTATCCACTCTGGCCACAGCCTCTTTAAGCCTTTGTTCAGCTTGAAGCGAGCCATCGGTCTTTACTAAAAAAAACATGTTTTTCATGTCCGCTGGATCTAATATCCGAATGATAAAAGGCTGCGCCTCCATCAAAATATTGCAGAAATGAAAATCTTTAAATATACCCGACAACTGATGTTTGCCGTCATTCAATGTCAACACGCGATCATTGTCGCGCAGGCCAAGCAAACGCGCTCCCCTCTCATTTAGATAGTATGAGCCTTCGGAAGGGCCATAGTCTACAGAAAGTTTTAAGCCATAAATCCCAAGTGCCACACTGTCCATGTTCAATGTATAGAACGAGACGTCTTGTGTGGCATCATTATCAGGCCGATGAATTGTAATCATATTTGTGTTATTACCGGTCAAGCTGGTTCCCTCAAAACATCCCACTCGCTGAACGAAAGGCATTTTGTCCAACTCTTCACGCATGGCCTGAGTATTGTTGGCAGCCACCATGAACACATTCTCGTAATTAAATCCCAACGGAGCGTTGACCAAATGCCGCACTTGAAGATATATGACGAGTGTGGCCGTGAGCATCATGACCATAACCATACTTTGCAACATGATGAACAAACGTCCCAAAAACATCTTGGAATGATAACGAAACGAGCCTTTTATCACGTCAACAGGCTTGTACTTGGCCATTTGCAAAATGGGAAAGATGCCTGACAATATGCTTAATGCCACTATAAACACTATACAAATTGTAATTGAGAGAACGTTGATGTCATGCTGCAACATGATATGCCCTTTGAACAACATGCTCACTTTGTTTTGGAAAGCGAAAGCCAACAACAGGCCAAGCCCAAACGAAATTGACACGATAAACGCCGATTCGGCGATGAGTTGCATGGATATTTGTATCTTTTCACTACCCAACAGCATACGGGTGGCCATTTCCTTGAACCTAAATCCCATATTGGCCATGGTAAGGTTGATATAGTTTGTGACAGCGAAAAGAAAGATGGCGACAACCACCGCCAACAAGACGCCCATTCGACCACGGTCTCCCTTTTGGAGTCCGCAACCATCATTGAGTGGGCTGAACATGAGTTCTCTCAAAGGCGTTAAAGTTGTTTCCTTCCACGGGCTGAACCCCAAGGCAGGAATGTTCGTATTCATGTATTTTTTTATCATGTCACGTTTTGAGGACAAGTCGGCTCCCGGGCGTAACAGTAAAAACGACCTCGTATATCCATTGCCCGTGTAAGCGTACGCATTGGGAGAAGCCGTGAAGCCACATATTTGAGGTTGTCGACTCATGTGGACCACAATCTCGATACTGTTAGGGAAGATAGTCTTGTCAAAATCTTTCATCACTGCCGACACCGTATAGACAAGCGTACTGTCGTATGGGTTGTCGTTGGCAATGCAAATGTCTCTATCTCCCACTATCTCTATTCCTTTGCCTATCGCTTTTCCGTCAGGAAAAAGACGATGGGCAAGCGATTCTGTGATGACACAATTGTCCGAGACGCGTAGCGGTGACCGATGGTCTCCATCCACTATATCATAATCAAAGATGTTGAAAAAAGAAGAATCGACCAATAATATATTAGCTGCGTTCTGCCCATCGGCGTTACTCCCTCTGTCTATTTTCTTGCCCTCGACCATAACGTTGCCACTATGTGCCAGCACACAACAAGTGTTTTCCACCTCCGGCAATATCTTGCCCAAATCTTGCGTAGGGCCATGCCAAGTGTAAAGGTTGCTCTGATTGCCCAAAACAACTATCCTGTCAGCATTGTCATGTTGGCTGTCAACAGTGCATTGCCGCCATGTATAATCCCCAAAAAGAATGACAAACATTAACGAGACTGCTAATCCGACTATATTAATGAATGTATAAAGAGGATTGCGAAGAAGAAAGCGAAAAAATGATTTCATAGCGCTTTTTATAACATTCCATCCATACTCTCCACGATTTGTCCGTCAAACAGGTTCACCACACGGTTGGCATAGGTAGCGTCATGCCTCGAGTGGGTCACCATGACGATGGTGGTACCCTCCGCGTTGAGTTTGGACAATAATTGCATCACCTCCAAGCCGTTTTTTGAATCGAGGTTTCCCGTTGGTTCATCGGCCAAAATGAGCTTGGGGTGGCCCACCACGGCACGGGCGATGGCCACACGTTGCTGCTGTCCTCCGGACAACTGTTGCGGATAATGGCGAGCGCGTTGGGACAGGTTCACCTTGCGCAGTATCTCCAACACGCGCTCACGGCGCTCCTTCCGAGGCACGTCAAGGTACTTGAGTTGCAACTCCACGTTCTCCTCCACGGTAAGCTCGTCGATGAGATTGAAGCTCTGAAACACAAAGCCTATGCGTCCCTTGCGGTATTTCGTGCGGTTTCTCTCTCTCAAACGTCCCACTTCCTCGCCATCGAGAAAATATTGTCCCTCGGTGGGATTGTCAAGCAAGCCAAGGATATTGAGTAGCGTGGACTTGCCACATCCGCTCGGTCCCATAATGGCTACAAACTCTCCGTCGCCCACTTGCATATTCACGCCGTTCAGTGCCACGGTCTCCACTTCTTCCGTTCGGAAAATTTTTGTCAGGTTCTCAATCTTAATCATAGCAGTTTTATTTATTTGTTATTTTAATTCCAACACGTCATTGTCCTTGAAAGCCTCGTAACCACTTGTCACAACACGCTCGTTGGGCGCCAAGCCCTCTGTCACCTCGTAATACTGTGGGTTCTGCCTGCCTATGCTGATTTTACGCCGGTGTGCCTTGCCGTTGTTGTCGAGCACGAAAATCCAGTTACCGCCCGTGGTATAGAAAAACGTGCCGCGTGGAATGAGCACTGCCGGTTCGGGCTTGCCCAACTCAAGGTTGATGTAATAAGTTTGGCCGCTCCTTATGTTGTGTGGGCGCGCTCCGACAAACGCGAAGTCTATGCGAAACTTGCCGTCGCGCACCTCTGGGTACACCTTGCGCACCGTCAGTTTGAACGTCTTGCCGTCACGCTCAAAAGTGGCGGGCAGCGAGGCGCGCACACGGTCTATGTAATGCTCATCTATGAGGGCGGTGATTTTGAAGTCGCTAAGGTCGTTTATCTGCCCTACGCGCTGTCCGGGGGTGATGCTTTGCCCCAACTCCACGTCGAGCAAGCCCAGTTCTCCGTCAATGGCCGAGCGCACCTCGAGCTTGCTCTTGCGCTCACGCACGAGCAAGACATTGCGTCGCATGTTGGCGAGATTGTCCGCCATCTGCGCCATCTGCGCCTTGCGGTAAGCCGCGTCCCTACCTATGCGTTTGCGTATGAGCGCTTGTTTCCGGCATGCCAGCTCGTAATCTTCCCTGCTTTGCTCATAGGCCTCTCTACTCACCAAGTGGTCGTCATATAGCCGTTTGTTCTGTTGGTAGGCGCGCTTACCGCGCTCCACGCCCATGTCGAGCGTGGCGCGCTCGGTCTCATTGTTAAGATTGTCTTGCTGCATGGCAATCTGCGTGTTGCGCAGTAGGTTTTGCTTCTCGGCCAACTCGGCCTCGGCGTTGAGGATTTGAAGGTCAAGGTCGCTGTTGCTCAAGCGCAATATCACGTCGCCCTTGTGTACCATCGCACCCTCCTCTACCACTTTCTCACGCACTATCCCACCCTCCTCGGGCGATATTTGCACCACTTGTATGGGCGCTACTTGGCCGTTGAGACGCACATAGTCGTTAAATTGGCCCCGCGTGACGGTGCTAATGGTGAGCTGCGACGCGTCCACGCTGACAGCGCTGTCATGGTTGCCGAGAACAATCCAAGCCACGAGGGCCAACACGCCGATACCGGCGGCGATGAAAGGTAAGTGCTTGCGGCGTAGTGCCGTCTTGTGTGTTATAGGTCTGTCCATAATGCGTCTCCTTGATAATAGTTGAGTATTCGTTGTCTGTACATACAGTTCAGTTGGCTTTGCAAATATCGCGCGCGACTCCGGGCGAGGGCCACCGCCGTGGCTCGCACATCCAATGGAGAGGCTATTCCCTCCTCATACTTGCGAACGCTGACGCGCGCCGCTATGCTGTCCGCCACAACCACGCTCCGTGTTTTGGCTTGCTCGGCCCATGCGTCTTGCAGGTCAGTCCACGCCTCGGTTACAAGCCGGCGTAGCTCCGAGCGCTCATAGTCCAACCGCTCGCGGGCCTTGCGCAGGCTGTTGCGCTCCCGACGTATGCTCGACACAGTGGCCAACCGGTTGAAAAGGGGAATGGAGAGCGTGGCATAAACATATTTGCCCATGTTGTTACGCAACTGGTCTCCAAGACTCGCGCCTCCCGATTGGTGCAGGTTCTTAAAATAGGTGGTCCCCAATCCTCCACCCACACTCAACGTTGGCAACAATGCTCCACGTGCGATGGCAAGCGACTGCCGAGCCGCGGCCACACCATATTCCGCCTGTCTGAGCGTGGGGTTTACGGCTTTGGCGCGCGCGTAAATATCGGCGGCGCTGGCAATGGGTGTCGCTATAGGCTTCACGCCCAAGGTGTCGAGCGTCAACGTGGAATCGGCGGGATAGTTCATGGCTGACTTCAACGCGAGCGTGGCGTTGCTGAGCGAGTTTTGGCAACGTGTCACCTCACACTCGTCGGCGGCCAACGTGGCTTCCATTTGGGCCACATCGGCGCCGCCCTTGGTGCCCACCCGCTCCATGAGACGCGTGCGTCGCAGCAGCTCCGCGCTCTCGTCGCGCTTGTCCGTGGCGATGGCGAGCGCCCCGCGGCCGTAGCACACATTCACGTACGCTTTGTAAACTTGCATGGCGGTCTCGTCCTGCTTGGCGCGCAAGGCTTGTCTGCCCAGCAGCGTGTTCACCTTGGCCAAACGCAATGCGTGGTAGCGGCGCATGCCATCAAAGAGCGGCAGCGAGGCCGAGAGGCTGTAGTTGTTATAAAAGGTGTTCACGTTGGTATAGGTATTGGTCTCCGGGTCGATGGTGCGGCCGAAGTTAAACTGCCCACCTACGCCCGCCTCCACAGATGGCAAGAAAGCGCCCCAAGCCCTCATGCGGTCGCTCTCGTTGTCATCGAGCGCGAGCTGTTGTTGCCTCACCCCATGGCTATGGGCCACGGCATACCTCATGCAACGATCCACCGACCACACCTCATGGGCATGGACATGGACGCAAAACATCGCCAACATAGATAGAATTACACTTATTCGTTTCATCATTCAAGTTTTATACCGCAAATTTAGGAATACAAGCTCACCCGTACAAAGATTTTGTGGCGTCAAGAAGAGGTTTGTATGAATATCATACACCTGTTTGTATGAAAGTCATACACAAAGGCGCGAGAAATAAAATAATTTTAAAAGACAAAAGCGCAGCGCGCGCGGCTTTTTCGACCATGACATATAAAATTAGCCATTCCTATTTGCCAATGTTCAATGAAATAGTCTTATCTTTGCTATTGGAATAACTATACGTGACCAATCCTAACAATACAAGAATGAAGAAATTGCTCTTATTATTCGCCTTGGCCCTTCTATTATCGCGTCAGGGCTACGCGTTCAAGCCAGCGTCCAACGACGACGTGATACTGCATGCGTGGTGCTGGTCGTTCAACACCATACGCGAGAACATGGCAGCCATCGCCAAGGCGGGCTACACCATCGTGCAAACATCGCCCGCGCAGCGCTGCGTCACTGAGGTGAGCCGTGACAAGGGCGGCGGCAATCAGCTGTTCGGGCATGGCAAGTGGTATTACCAATACCAGCCCACTGACTGGAAAATAGGAAATTACCAAATGGGCACCAGAGACGATCTCATAGCCCTCTGCAAGGAGGCCAAACGCTATGGCGTGCGAGTGATAGTCGATGTGCTGCCCAACCACACCGCCATCAACGACTGCCAAGTGGAGGCCGACCTCGACGCGGCTGTCGGAGGGCACGCCAACCTTTACCACGCCAATGGGTTCACGGAGATAAAAGATTATAGCGACCGGTTGCAATGCACCACCGGCCAAATGGGAGGGCTGCCAGACGTAAACACCGAGAATCCTGATTTTCAGCATTATTATCTCACCTATGTCAATGATCTCTTGGCGTGTGGCGTGCGCGGTTTTCGCTACGACACGGCCAAACACATAGGCCTGCCGAGCGACCCGAAAGACCCCAAATCACCCCAAAACGACTTTTGGGATGTCGCGACGGGGCGCAAAGCCGTCAAGGGCCTGCGATTGGCAATCCCCGCGGACAGCCTCTTCATATACGGGGAGGTGCTGCAAGACACCAATGTAAAGGAGAAAGAATACGCTGACGCTATAGGCTGCGTGACGGCCAGCGCGCTGGGTTGGTGCATAAGGCACGCGCTGGAGGGCCACGAATGGAAGGCAAACGAAATAGCCAAATACTGCCATCCGGCAGCCCCCAGCCGATTGGTGACATGGGTCGAGTCGCACGACACGTACTGCAACGGCCACGAGAGCGCGGCGCTGACCGACGACCAAATACGCATGGGCTGGGTGTTTATCACCGCGCGGCAATTTGGCACGCCCCTCTTTTACAGTCGTCCGGACGGCAGCTCACCCCAAAACACATGGGGAAACAACATTGTGGGAAAAAAAGGCAACGACGCCTTCAGGCACCTGGAGGTGGTGGCTGTCAACATGTTCCGAAAGGCCATGCACGGGCAACCGGAGAGCGTCTCATACGCAAACGACGGTCAAGCCATCATGGTGACACGCGGAAAGAAAGGCGCGGCGATCATCAACATTTCCCATAAGCCACAAGTTGTCAACCTGAGAACCTCGCTCCGCAACGGCAAATACAAAGACAAGGTTCACCAAGACACGTTCTTCGTCAGCCGCGGCATGTTGAGAGGCACGCTCGCGCCGCTCACCTCCTATATATTATATAGGTAACGTTAATTCCCCAACCTGATCTCCCTGCAATCACAAACAATCACAAACGGATAGCGTATGGCTTCGTATGGAACAATATTGGTGGTGGATGACAATCCCGGCGTGCTCACCGCCGTGAAGATATGCCTCGATGGTGTCTTTGGCAAGACCATAGCCCTGAGCCACCCGGACGACATTTTGCCCACCTTGGCGAGCGAGCAAGTGGACGTGGTGCTGCTCGACATGAATTTCGGAATGGGTGTCAACTCCGGCAGGGAGGGGCTGGTTTGGCTCAACGCCATCATCAAGCGACATGCCAACACGCCCGTGGTGCTGATGACCGCCTACGCCGACGTGCAGTTGGCCGTGAAGGGACTGAAAGCGGGGGCGGCCGATTTCGTGACCAAGCCATGGGACAACGATGAGTTGGTGCGTACACTGAAAGATGCCGTGGACCGCAACAAACGAGTGGAACCGCTCGACAAGATAGAGGCGGAGCACGTGCGCAAGGTGGTGGAAACCTGCCACGGCAACATCAGCAAGGCGGCCGAGTTGCTGGGCATCACCCGGCAAACGCTATACGCCAAGTTGCGCAAATGAGTACAAGCTGCGCGCGCATAAGGGGATTAAGGAAAACTAACAGTTGGAAAAATGATGAACTGGGAATGGATTGTGGGGGTGATAGTTGTGACGACGCTGGCTGTTGGCACATGGTTTTTGTATCACCAAAAGCTGTTGGCGCGACGCGCCCAATTGATGCGCGAGGCCATCCTAAACCATGATTTCATGTTCCGGCTACCTACCAAAGGGCTCTTCAGGGGCGAGCGAGCATTGCAAGAGACTCTCAACGATCTCGGGCAAGACATCGCCCGGCTTGTGGCCAGACACGAGGTGGAGTCTTGGCAACGCCTCACGCGCGTCCTTACGCACGAGATTATGAACGCCACAACGCCCATCAGCAGCATCAGCCAAGCCTATCTCGCCCACCCGGGCATCAAGGGCTCGCCCTACGAGGAGGGCATCAGGGCCATCCACGACACTTGCGACGGCTTGTGCGCCTTCGTGGACAGTTACCGCAAGCTCACCCGATTGCAGGAAGCCGTGCCAACAGACATAAACCTGTTGGAGCTTCTAAACTCATTGAGAACGCTCTTCGGCAATCTCAAGTGGCATATTGGCATACCAGCGGAGACAATCGTCCACACCGATGGAAATATGCTGAGACAAGTGCTGCTCAACCTTGTCAAAAACGCCGTGGAGGCAGGAGCCGGCACAATCGACGCAAGATGGGACGGCGCCCTGTGGGTGAGCAATGACGGCGCACCCATCGCGGCCGACGTGGCCAAAGACATCTTCGTGCCTTTTTTCACCACCAAGACCACCGGAACAGGCATCGGCCTATCACTCTCGCGCCAACTCATGGTCGTATCCGGGGGCGACTTGCAACTGGCAGAACGCCCCGTAGCAGGCTATCATGTTACCTTTATAGTCAAGACATCAGCTTAGCGCATACCACGATCGTTACTTGCCAGCCATGCGGCTAGCACAAAAAACACCCGGCCAATCGCGCGTTCGCGGTTGGCCGGGCCATTTTATATCAGTCTACGGCAATGCCGTAACCCTGTCATTAGAGGTTGGCGTTGTCTTTCTTCCATTCCTCTACAGCAGGAACGATGTTGAGACTTACTATCTCGTCACGCATCTTGCAGAGGTGTTCATAAGATGCTTGCAACGAAGCCATCTCGTCATTCGTACCCTTAGGTGCCGTATAATGCACGCCATCAGTATCGATAGTGGTTGGCATGGCCATCATAACGTTCTTGAAACCTAATTTCTCGTCGTTAACATAGCAACCAGCGGGCAGGGTGAACTTCTCGCCACCCATAGCGGCCTCTGTCATCTTCACGGCGAGATAAGCGGGGCTTTGGAATGAGCTGCGGCCACGTAGCTTGATAATCTTGGATCCACCCTGCACGGTGTCGTGCTTGATTTCTTCCCAACGAGCGTCAGAAAGGCCCATCTCGGACAATGGCTTACCGTCCACCTTAACTTGCGAAGCAAACACGGCCATCTGCTCGCCGTGGCCACCATAGGTGTGAGCGCCAGTAACCTTGTCTTGCTGAACGCCAAACTCCAAGGCCAAAGCCTGCTGCAAACGGGTGGAGTCCAAACCAGCCAAAGAAGACAGCTTGTTAGGTTTCAATCCAGAGTGAATCAGCGCGGTCAGCGCGGTTACATCGGCAGGGTTGAAGATTACCACTACAAACTTAACCTCTGGGCAGTATTTTTTGATGTTCTCGCCAAACTCAGCAGCAATCTTGCAATTGCCCTTGAGCAGGTCCTCGCGCGTCATACCCTCTTTACGGGGAGCACCACCAGACGATATAATGTATTTGGCACCCGTGAAAGCTTCTGCGGGATCAACCGTATAAGTGATATTAGCACCCGGAAAAGCGCACTGTTGCATCTCGTTGAACACACCATGCACACCCGGCTCGTAAATGTCGTACAAGCAAATGTTAGGCGTTAGGCCGAGCATCAAAGCGCTCTGTACCATGTTAGAACCAATCATACCGCCGGCACCGACGATAACAAGTTTTTCGTTTGTTAAAAATTTCATAAATATTATTGTTTATTTAGTTGAAGTATTCCAAGCGTTAGGTAGCCTGTTCAGCCATTTAACATGGCATGAAGGTAGTCCTTGTTGATTAAATGCAAAGATACTAAAAAACGAGTTCATTCGGTATTTATTTTCCATTTAATTTGTTGTTTATTCTTAAAAAGCACTATCTTTGCCATGTCCATTTCGCAAATTAATCATCTTATGAAAATTCAACAACGTTTATCGGCTCTAAGAGAGGAGATGCGACGAGAAAAACTCGACGCTTTTATTTTTCCAAGTACCGACCCCCATCACAGCGAGTATGTGCCCGATCGATGGAAAGGCCGACAGTGGATTAGCGGTTTCGACGGCTCCGCCGGAACGGCCGTGGTGACCCTTCGGTCGGCGGCGTTATGGACAGACAGCCGTTATTTCTTGTCGGCGACCAAGCAATTGGAGGGCACCGAGTTTCAATTGATGAAGCTCAGAATGCCTGGCACGCCCACCATCGCCCAATGGATAGGTGACGAATTGCGAGCGTTTGGCGGCACCTCGGTGGGCGTTGACGGCATGGTCAACACGCTTGACGACACCGAGAGCCTCATCGCCGACCTTCGACGCGAGGGAGGCATCACGGTGCGCACCAACCTTGACATTCTCAATAATATATGGACAGACCGCCCAGCCATACCCACCAACAAGGTGACAGTGCACCCTATGACTTATGCCGGTGAGACCGCCAAGAGCAAACTGGCGCGTGTCAGGCAGGCGTTGCGCGAGCTTCACGCTGACGGCATGTTGGTGTCGGCGTTGGACGACGTGGCATGGACGCTCAACTTGCGAGGCACAGACGTACACTGCAACCCCGTGTTCGTGGCCTACCTGCTCATCGACAGCGACCACGCCACGCTATATTGCGACAAGGAGAAGCTCTCCGCCGACGTGACAAGTTACCTCAACGACCAAGGAGTGGCGACCGCCCAATACGCCGATGTGCGAAAAGGACTGAAAGATTATTTTGAGTACAACATTCTATTGGACCCCAAGGAGACGAGCTACACACTGGCCAAATTAGTGAATACCAAGGAAGTGGTGCGGCAAGCATCGCCCATACCGGCCATGAAAGCCGTGAAAAACGACACGGAGATAGCGGGATTTCGCCACGCCATGCTCAAGGACGGCATAGCCATGGTCAAGTTTTTGCGGTGGCTCAAGCCAGCCGTCGAGGCGGGCGGGCAGACAGAGATGTCCGTCAGCCAGAAGCTCACCGACCTGCGCGCCGAGCAACCGTTGTTTCGCGACATCAGTTTCGACACCATCGCGGGCTACGCCGAGCATGGGGCCATCGTGCACTACGAGGCCACGCCCGACACCGACGCGGCGCTGCAGCCACGGGGCTTCCTGCTGTTGGACAGTGGCGCGCAATACGAAGACGGCACCACCGATATCACCCGCACCATACCGCTCGGCCCGCTCACAGACGAAGAGCGGCGTGTCTACACGCTCGTTCTCAAGGGGCACATCCAGCTTGAGCTTTGCAAGTTTCCGTGCGGAGCCTCGGGAACCCAATTGGACATACTCACCCGGAGTGCCATGTGGCGCGAGGGCATGAACTATATGCATGGCACCGGGCACGGCGTGGGCTCCTATCTCAACGTGCACGAGGGGCCGCACCAGATACGCATGGAGTACGTGCCCGCACCGCTCAAGGCCGGCATGACGGTGACCGACGAGCCCGGGCTGTACCTTGCGGGGCGTTTCGGTGTGCGCATAGAGAACACGTTGCTCATCACACCCTACAAGGAGACAGAGTTTGGGCAGTTCTTGCAATTCGAGTCGCTCACACTTTGCCCCATAGACACCACCCCCATCGTTCGAGAGATGATGCTCGCCGAGGAGGTGGCATGGCTCAACGACTACCACCAACAGGTGCGCGACACGCTCTCGCCACACCTCGACAAGGGTGAGAGAGCATGGCTGCGCAAGGCCACCGAGGCCTTGTAACATTTATAACAAGGCATCAAGGATTACCGACAACAGGCGAGCGCGTCGCTCACCATGAACCTGCACGCCACGTATCAGGCGAGCGCCAAAAGCCCGTCCCTCAAACATTGTCATACCCCCACGTGTCGCTATACCATGCGCTCGTACAGCCTGAACAGCTCGACCACGCACTCCGCCTCTGTCATCTTGAGCCCAAAGCCATACAGACGCATCACCGCACGGTCGTTGTCTTGATGCGCTTGCAGCAGCTTTCGAGGCATAAAAAAACAGAACAAAAGGCTACTGGAAATGAGCGTATTTGCAAACGACGAAGTCTTTGGTCGAAAATACGCAAGAATGGAGGGTTTTCATTTATCGCCTATAAATCAGACTGATACGTCTGCATTTGCCGATTGACATGAAAAAAGTTTTCTTGCGCCGTCACGTTTAGGCACTATACGTGGCACGATAAAGCACTAAACAGCTTGCCAATGGCATCGTATCGCATTTGGATTGGGCACGAAACACGACACGAACAGGTACCAATGGCATGAGGATAACATCACGGAGCCATCAAGAGCCCTACTTTATGATAAAAAAAAGAAGTTGGGTACAGCTAAAACAGATGATTTGCGGAGCCCAAAATTTGTGATATTTTTCTGACAGTTTATTATAGAAAAGACACGTAGAGATGACCTCCAAGCCACGGCCGAGCCGCATGCCCGCACCCATCATCCGCACGCGACTTGACGGCTATTGGGCCACGCCGTCATCCCTATTGACTATTCGGGACGGGTATTTCACGCGGGTATGGTAGATGGCCTTGAGCTTATCTATGAGCACGAGCTTGGCCGTGGCGATATCGTAAAACGTGATTTTGCACTCCCTGAAACAGCCGTCGGCAACCAATTGGTCTATAAGTTTGTTGACCAACGCGGCCAACGTCTCCTCGCTGTACTCGCGCAACGAGTGCGAGGCGGCCTCACAGGTGTCGGCCATCATGAGAATAGCCTGCTCGAGAGTGTATGGGTTGGGGCCGGGATAGGTGAACAGTTCCTTGTCGACCACCTCGTCGGGATGCTCGTTTTGATACTTCACATAGAAATACCTGGCAACGTTGCGCCCATGATGTGTACGTATAAAGTCGATAATGGCGACGGGGAGGTTAGACTCCTCGGCTATCTTGACACCATTGGCCACGTGCTCAATGATGACCCGCGCGCTCTCCTTGTCGGTTAGATTGTCATGCGGATTGACACCTCCCTGCTGGTTCTCGGTAAAGAACGCGGGATTGACCATCTTGCCAATGTCATGGTAAAGGGCACCGGTACGCACAAGGGTGCTGTTGCCTCCCACCTTGTTGGCTATCTCGGCGGCAAGGTTTCCAACGGTGATGGAGTGCTGGAACGTGCCAGGAGCCACCTCGCTAAGATTGCGCAACAACCCCTTGTTGGTGTTGGAAAGCTCTATGAGGGTAATGTTTGAGATAAACCCGAAGGTCTTCTCCACAAGGTACATCATGGGGTAAGCGGGTAGGACAAGTACGCCATTGATAAGGAAATGGTAGAGCATGTTGGTGTCCATGTTGAAGTCGTCGCCACTCTGCGCAAGCTTGATGGCCATGTAGGTGGCGCTCATGGCAAGGGCAACGAAAAGCGCTGTCTTGAAAACCTGCGCGCGCGAGGACATCTCTCGCAGCGAGAAGATGGCCACCAATCCCGACACTATCTGTATGATGATGAAATCAAACTGGTAGCGCACGGCGATGGCGGATATGAGAACCGTGATCGTATGCGTTAAAAATGCCGTGCGAGCATCCATGAAAACCCTGACGAAGATGGGGATGAGGGCGAAGGGTATGATGTACACACTGAGATTGAAATAGACATGTTTCATCATGAGCGACACCAATATGGGGTACAACACAATGAAAGAATAGAGCATGGCAATGCTACGCGGCTTGTTGAAATAATCTTTGCGAAAGAGCACTAAATAGCAAGTGAAGCAAGCCACCAAGATGAAAACGTAGATGAAATTTCCTATGAAGATATTGGTGAGTTGTGATTTGGAGGCGCTACGCCGCTCCATCTCTCTCTCCCACGAGGACAGCACGCGATAGTTGTAATCGTTGACCATATCGCCCACGCCAATGATTTTCTGTCCGCTCATCATCATGCCACTCGCTGGCGACACGCCACTGAGCAAATCGTTCTTGGCCGTCTCCGTGCGCTCCTTGTCGAAAAAGAGGTTAGGCTCTATATAATCGGTGAGATCGAGCTTTTGCAAAGCGGCGCGCTCGGGTGCAAGCGTCTTGTCGTTGAGCAAACTCTCGTAGGCCGACATCGTGGAGTAGAGACAGCTGATGACCAAGCTCTCTGTGCTCTTGCCAAAGATAACACGCACCAACTTGGCCGTGTCACCGCGCATAATCTGGTCATAATTGGGTTTCTCCATGATACCAGATTGATACAACCGGTGCAGCCTGTCAATCACCACATTGCGGTAAGCGGCGGGCAAACCGGGCATGCCGTTCTTGAAATCTTGCTTGAACTTGGCCAAAACCTCTCCTTCCACATTGTGGTCGTAAATGAAATAAGGCTGAAACTGGCTGAGCAACGAGTCTTTTTCATAGTTGATAGCCTCATCTGTCTTGTAAATAGGAAAATCGTATTTGGCTATGACGGTGCCATAACGCCACGGCTCACCCACCTCGTAAGCGTACTGCTTACCCTCTCGACGTGGCAAAAACCAGACGATAAGAGCCGTGGTAAGAAAGACAAGGGCTACACGTATGGCATTTTTGCGCCAATGTCGTTGCTCCTTTTTATAATGGGTTTCAATGATACTCATGTACGCTTCATTTATTGTATTGTTCTGCGAAAATACTAAATTAATACGGCATAATCGAAAAAATATATTAATTTTGCAAAAAATTATAAGATTTATATCATGTCAGCAAGAAGAGTACGGGTTCGTTTCGCACCCAGCCCAACAGGCCCTTTACACATTGGCGGCGTGCGCACCGCGCTTTTTAACTATCTCTTTGCGCGCCAGCACGGCGGCGATTTGATACTCCGCATAGAAGACACCGACTCCAACCGATTTGTAAGCGGAGCGGAGGAATATATCATTAAGGCTTTCGAATGGTTAGGAATAACATTTGACGAGGGTGTGGGCATAGGTGGCAACTACGGTCCCTACCGCCAAAGTGAGCGCCGGGAGATATATCGGAAATATGTTGATCAGTTGGTGGAGGAAGGCAAGGCATACTATGCTTTTGACACGCCCGAGGAACTGGAGCGCAAGCGTAAGGAAGTGCCTAACTTCCAATACGACGCCACCACGCGCATGGAGATGCGAAACTCGCTGGTGATGGATCGCACGGAATGGGAGCAGCTTATCGTGGATGGCACGCAATATACCGTGCGTTTCAAGGTTGAGGTAGGACAAGACATTGTGGTGGACGACCTGATACGCGGCAAGATACACGTGAAAAGTGACATATTAGACGACAAGGTGCTCTACAAAAGCGCGGACGAACTGCCCACCTACCACTTGGCAAATATCGTGGACGACCACTTGATGGAGGTGAGCCACGTAATTCGCGGCGAGGAATGGCTGCCGTCGGCGCCATTGCACGTACTGCTTTACGAGGCGTTGGGATGGAGAGATAGCATGCCAAGTTTCGCGCACTTGCCGCTACTGCTGAAGCCAGAGGGCAAAGGCAAACTGTCCAAACGCGACGGCGACCGGTTGGGATTTCCGGTATTCCCATTGGAATGGCATGATCCCAAGACTGGCGACGTGAGTGCGGGTTATCGCGAAAGTGGCTATTTCCCGGAGGCCGTGATCAATTTCTTGGCGCTGTTGGGATGGAACCCAGGCACAGAGCAAGAAATATTCTCCATGGAAGAGCTGGTGAACACTTTCGACATTGAGAAATGCTCGAAAAGCGGTGCCCGTTTCGACTACCAAAAAGGCGTATGGTTTAACCATGAGTACATCTTGCGCAAGAGCGACGATGAAATCGCACGCGACTTCGCGGCTATCGTGGCTGGCAACGGCGTGGAGGAAACGTTTGAACGAGTGAAAGAGGTGGTGCACATGATGAAAGACCGGGTGAACTTTGTAAAAGAACTGTGGCCGCTATGCTCCTTCTTCTTCATCGCACCAACTTCTTACGATGAGAAAACCGTGAAAAAACGCTGGAAACCCTACTCAACGCAGCAAATGACAGAGCTGATTGAGGTGCTGAAGGGTATAGACGACTTCTCCGTGGAGGGGCAAGAACCCGTCGTGGAACAATGGATAGCTGACAATGGATACAAGATGGGCGACATCATGAACGCTTTCAGATTGACATTGGTGGGTGTGGGTAAAGGACCTGGCATGTTTGACATATCCGCTTTTTTAGGAAAAGAAGAAACTATCAAACGATTGAGAAAAGCCATTGAGGTACTTCCCTCGGGCGAGTAACATAGATTCGGCCGAGTGTCGAGACATGGAACGCTAACTTAAAACATGTATCAAATCTTTATTTGGTTATACCAAATCGGTGTATGGGTGGGCAGCCTGTTCAGTGAGAAAATAAGGAAAATGTGGGTGGGCGAGCATGACGCTTACCACATTTTGGAGGAAAAGGTAGACCCATCGGCACGATACGTATGGTTTCACGCCGCGTCGTTAGGCGAGTTTGAGCAGGGCAGGCCGCTCATAGAGCATATCAGGAAAGAGTGGCCAGAATACAAAGTGCTTCTGACCTTTTTCTCACCCTCTGGCTACGAGGTAAGGAAAGATTATAAAGGAGCGGACATTTGCTGCTACCTGCCCATAGACACCATAAGCAACGCACGGCGTTTTTTGCGGATGGTGAGGCCTGAAATGGCGTTTTTCATAAAATACGAGTTCTGGTACAACTACCTGCACATATTGAAACACAGAGGCGTGCCAACGTATAGCGTATCGAGTATTTTCCGCCCTGACCAAATATTTTTTAAATGGTATGGCAGGAGTTATCGAAAGGTGCTGTACTGTTTTAGCCATTTTTTCGTGCAAAACGAGAAGAGCCGAGAACTATTGAGACAGCTGAATATTGGCTGCGTGAGCGTGGTGGGCGACACACGTTTTGACCGAGTGCTACAGATTAAAGAGGCCAGCAAAAGACTGCCCATCGTGGAGGCTTTTGTAGAGGGAACGCAAGGCGTTTTTGTGGCCGGGTCGTCGTGGGAGCCTGACGAGGATGTTTTCATACCCTATTTTAACCAACACAAGGAATGGAAGCTGATCATCGCGCCTCATGTGGTGAGCGAAGACCACCTGCGGAGCATCGAGGAAAAACTGAACCGAAAAACCATACGATATTCCACAGCCTCGGCTGAAAGCGCAAGTGCGGCCGAATGTTTGATCGTGGACTGCTTCGGATTGCTCTCGAGCATATACCACTACGGCACCGTGGCCTACGTGGGGGGTGGATTTGGCGCTGGCATCCATAACGTGCTGGAAGCGGCCGTATGGGGCATCCCGGTTATTTTTGGCCCTGAGAACAAGCATTTTCAGGAAGCACAAGAGTTGATCGAGGCACAAGGCGGATTAGAGATAACAGACCTGCGAACATTTGACACGGTGATGAGCAGGCTCATGCGCGACACAGATTTTCGCGCTCGGAGCGGCAGACAAGCACAAGAATACGTGAAAGGAAAGGCTGGCGCGATGAGACGCATCATGGAAAGCATAAATGTGTGAAGCGGCAAGACAAAAAGAAAAAAACCAATGCCGACGCGATTAGCCAATCGCGTCGGCATTGGTTTTTTCATGAAAGCGTCGACCCATTGACAGACATGGGACCAAGCGCTTGTGGAACGCTTATATCGCGGACAGTGTCGTAACCACACGAGACATGGCCGCGCGCAGCAAATCGCGAGGACAAGCAAGGTTGACACGGAGATAATCGCGCCCTGCACGCTTGCCATAGAGCATGCCACTGCAAAGGAACACCTTGCCATCTTTTAATAAAAGACGAGTCGCCTCATCGCCATTGATACCCAACGAGCGGATGGAAACCCATGCCAAATAGGTGCCCTCAAGCCGAACGACATCCACAGAGGGAAGGTGCTCGGCAAGGTATGATTTGAGGAACTGGTAATTACCGTGTATATACGGTATAAGCTCGTCCAACCATCGCTCACTCTCATTGTAGGCAGCCTTTAAGGCGATGGGGCCAAAGGGATTGACATCACATACTTCGTAAATATTGATGACACGATCCACGCGCCGGCGCACATCTGCGTCGGGGCATACGATATTGGCTATTTGCAAGCCGGCGATATTGAAGCTCTTGGACGGCGAGTTGAGAGTAACACTGTTGGTGAGGTTGGTATCATTGACTGCGGCAAAGGGCGTATAGGTGTAACCCGGCATGACAAGCTCGCAATGTATCTCGTCGCTGATGACGCGCACGCCGTGACGACGGCAGATTTGACCCATACGTCTCAACTCTTCGGCTGTCCATACTCGGCCGGCTGGATTGTGGGGGTTGCAAAGCAAGAATACCGTGACTTTCTCGTCGGCGCATTTCGACTCGAAATCGTCCCAATCAATAACGTATGTATCATCATGGCGCACAAGCTCATTCTCCACAATGTCGCACCCTTGATTGCGAATGGACGAGAAGAAACAATTATACACTGGAGTTTGCACGAGCACTCGCTCACCCGGCAGCGTGAGCGCCTTGAGGCAACAACTGATGGCGGGCACAACTCCCGTGGTGTAGCGTATCCATTCGCGCTGGATAGACCAATCGTGCCGACGGCCAAACCATGAGATGATGGCATCGTAGTAAGTGTGGTCTACATTGGCGTATCCAAATATGCCATGAGACACTCGATCGACGAGCGCTTGCTGTATGGCAGGAGCGACTGGAAAATCCATATCGGCTACCCATAATGGAAGAACGTCGGCGGGTATGGTATCCCACTTTAATGAGCCGGTATGACGGCGATTGACAGGGGTATCGAAATTGAACATTGGAACAAGTGTTTAGGATATGAGAAAATGGATATATGGCACAACGAATGGTATTCTAACACAAAGAAAATAACGTCGGAAAATAAACGCTACCGACGTGTCTCGATAACACAATCATGGCCTTTAGCAAACTCGTCATAAGTAACAGACCCCATAGCGTCGGCCACTATACGGCCAGAAACTGGATTCTTGACATTGGTGATAGCACCCCTTATGTCGGCGTTGATATTGGTGCAGTCTTCAAAAGCACGGTCGCAAGCGGAATCGAAAGTGCAATCTTCGAGCACGACGTTGTCCATATAACACAAAGGTTGCTCGCCACTGATGTGACAACGCACAAATTTGATATTGGAAGAATGCCATGCGAGATATTCGCCATCGAGAACAGAATCGTACACTACCACATTTTTACACTCCCAAAACGAATCTTTGGTAATGATCTTGGCATGATGGATCTCAACGTTCTCACAGTACTGGAACACATATTTGGCATCGCTCACAAGTCCGTCTACGAAAATATCGCGACAAAACATGAAAGGATATGTACCTTGATGAAGCTCCACATTCTTTATGGACAGGCCATCTATTTTCCAGAAAGTTTCATCGGCATCGTTGATTTTAACATTCTCCAAGCTAAGCTTTTTCATCTCTCGGAAGAACTTGGGTCCATCAATAACGCAATCTTTCATCACCATGTCATCGCTGTACCATATAGCAGATCGACTGCCCTCGGCAAAATAACAGTTGGTGATGACGCTATGATTGACATGCCACCACGGATATTTGCCATAGAAACGAGAATTGTTGCAAGTGAGGTTCTCGCAGCACTTTATGCCCGACTCTCCATCTGTTATCTCAATATTATCAATAGAAGCGTTTTTTAATCCGAAGAGGGGACGCTCCCCTCCAAACTTATTGTCTTTTATAATCTTCATGTTGCTTATTGTAAATCAAATGAATAGCTACAAAGATAATGCCAAAATGTGTTATCCGCAAACTAAACATGAACCGTAACGTTTAATTTAAGTCTTTTTACAATAAAAGAAAAAAAAGGCATGGCTAAGGCTGTCACTTGTGCCTAACCATGCCATTTTAAATAAGTTTATATACGAAAAAAATCTTGCAAACAGTAGTCTAACTACAATTAAAAGAAATAAGTAGCAGAGAGCTGCCAAGTGTTAGTATGGCCTGTATCAATGGCATCAGCTACTTGTTGATCAAGCTTGTGCATCTTTATCTCACCAGTTTTGCCTATAGCGACATTATAATTGCCCGTAATCTGTAAGTGATCGAAAAGCGTAAAACCAGCTCCAAGATTGATATTGGTAGTCGACTTCTTGAGTTGGAAAACGTTTTTATAGGTTTTGGCATCAGTCCACTCGAAATTACTATCGCCTACATTGAAAGCAAATTCAGGTCCAGCGAAAACAAAAACATTAGCCAAACTGCTAAGTCCCCAACCATAACGTAAATTGATGGGCAAAACAACAGAACGCTGTTTCACCGTGGTTTCACCGTTGGCGGCCGACCCACTGGCTATCTCGGTGGTGCGCTGGTCAAACAACGCGGAAGCGTCAAGGCCAAGGCCGACAATTGGCAATGTGAACTTGACAGTAGGGCCAATGAAAAACCCTGTGCGATTTTTGCTGCTGAACGTAGATTCACTAAAACTGATCTTGGACACATTGACACCGCCTTTAACACCAAACTTTACTTGTGCGTTAGCCTGATTAGAAAACAATAAAGCAATGAGAAAGAACAATGTAATTGAAAGTTTTTTCATAAAAATGTTATATTTTAAAATGTATGAATATTATAGACACATATTAATGTCTCTGCCGACGAACTGTGACACGTGCAGAGGTTCCCTTAGAAACGGAAGAAGAAGTACTATCTTTTTTCTTAAACGAACTTCGGCTACTTCCAGACCGATGTTTTTTTCGAACAGATTTGAGCGTTTTTTGGTCTAATTTCGCAATGGAGTCGAGCGAATCTTTAACAGCGGGATCACCCCAAATACGTTGCTCGAACTCTTTAATCTCGTTATCAATACGCAGCTGTTCACGCGATAACTTGACGGAATCGCCACCGACCTCCTGCGCAAGTGTTTGTCCGAGCATATTGGTTGTTTTATAAATTTTTCCTTTGTAAGCATTGATCGTGAAATAATCATCAAGACTCATGGTGGCGGCATTGTTGAGATTGCTGGTCATAATGGTCTGTTTGGCCAAGAAAGGAGCCAAATCTTCATACTTGACCCAAAAGAGTGGGTATTTTGTAGTGCCATCGCCAAAATCGTCTTCACGGTACATCACGGGGCAGATGGCTTGCACCTGTTTGTGGAACGTGGCCGTGGACTGGTCATAATAAGCGCTCTCCTTGATAAAATAGCCTTTGACCTCTGCCGATGGTATATCACTGTCGCTAATATGAACGCCACGATCCGTGCGCTCGTAAAAAATGTGATAGTCGTCCAAGAACTTCAAAGGGTTAATGCGTAGCGACTCATCAAAACGCTCATTGCCAGTATTGACATCATAGGCGTAAGCGGCAATACCACCGTGACGGGGTCCGGCCATGATGAGTTTGAACATATAGGTGAAAAGGTTCATCTGCGTACCCAAAGGCTCCACAGGATAATAAAGACCGGCATTGGAATCGTCTTTGAGGTCAAGTTCACGGTAAACATCACGTCGCCAAACTACCGACTCGTTCATCTTGGGCTCTGTGGGAAATGATATCTGAGCACGAACGGTCATATTATTTCTATTGGACTGTCGTGCCTCGACGACTTGTTGCTCGCGACGTGCACGCGGTTGCGCTATAGCAACAGTGGCAACAAAAACAATGATCAACGTTAAAAATATTTTTCTCATGATCTATATAGCCTTCTAACAAATGAATTTTATTTATCAACCAACACTAAAGCAAATGCCCACGTAAGGAAATAATGTTTCTATCTAAGCTTAATCTCCATAGCTCCGGGCAACGTTCTGGCAATGCCATCGGGGCCAATAGCCTTGACTTCGGTGATATAGAAGCGTCGGCCACGTGACAATCTACGGAACTGACTAACCATACGATCGGTGAAACTATCACCCGCGGAAGCCATCTGAACGGCATTGCCCATATTATCATAGAACACCACGGAGAAACTTGCAACCCTGAACTGTATGTCAAGAATGCCATCATCTATAGCAGCACTGAGACGCTTGGCCTGCATAAGGGATGCCTTGGAAAGATTTCCACCCTTGTATCTATCTGTGCCCAAGGCAATATAAGGCGTGGGGTCTGGCAGTTTACGCACCTTAAACGTGAACGGGGGGAACGAACGTATCTTGCCGCCATCACGAGCCGAGACCTTGAATGTAACATCACGACCAACTGCTGACGGAACAGCGACATACCGTCCAGGGCCCAATGTGGAGAGCCGCCCACCATTCATGGATATGGAAACCGCGTTTTGGGGAACTCCCGGAACACTGACGCTAATAGGATTTTTAAATCCAGCATAGAGCACGTTCATAAGATCAGCTGCCACTGTGGCACCTCCCGGCACGGGGATAACACTGTATTTCTGCGTGAAATTTCGACGTAAAACATCTCCATTGGCATTGCGCATCAAGATATATCCTCCAAACTGGTGTTCGCCAACACCGCCTGCCGTAAAACCATACTGGCCACTGGAGGTGGCTACCCTGCTGCCATTGACATAAATCTCGGGTTGCTTGGTGGTATCTATCGCCGCCATTATAATTTGGGCCGAGAAACGCTCACCGGGATAAAGCGTGGTCTTTTCAGGCACCACAAATGCCGAAAGCTTATTGACACGAACATCTTTGATGTCTACATTTGATACCAATGTATGTAATGCCTCTCCCTCCGCATGACGCACATCGTTTTGCAATTTGGAGAGAAGCGTGACCGCAGCGGCAACTGGCATGTTCTCAAACATGTATTCTTGCCAATTTTTTCCAAGGGTATTGGCCTTTCGTGGCACGCTGGTGGACAAACTATTATTGACAAGCTGCCGCCGTTTAGGATCAGGCAAATATGTGAGTATACGTGTGCGAAATGAATTGATAGCCTTGTAAAGTTCTGCGCCTCTACCTGTGATTGGAGCCAGCATAACGGTTCCTGCGGCATCAATATTGTCATTGTTTTCAGCATCCGCAAGTGTGGCATCCTTGCCTTCGGCTTCTTGTACGATGGCTAATTTGAGTTCTTGGGCAAGATTATAGAGCGAGTCGCTCATGTTTTTCACCTCGGTAGCTTTCTCAAACCATGCCCTAACCTTCGCGGGATTGGCCGCCATCTGTTTTTTGAAATCACCATATACGGCGTCATTTTCGATGGTCGCGTTATTGGTAGTTCTGCTTAAACTTTCTTCAACAACGGCAAAACCATTGAGCACCTCTGTGGAGATGTTCAACGCGAGCATTGCCAACAAGACGATGTACATGAGGTTTATCATCTTTTGGCGAGGCGATACCGGTCTTTTCTTGATTGCCATGTATATTTTTTATTATTATCAGAGGGTCACATTTGTGGGTTCACAAAAATGACAATAAATGAGAGATGGGTTACACGCTGCTGTCATTTGATGTGGCGGAGGGATTTGTTGTAGCGGCATGCATATTGACCGTCATGGCTTCTATCATACGGGTGTAAATGTGATTGAGCTGCTCTATCTGCTGAGCCATTTTGCGACTTTGGTCGTTTATCTGATCTATCGTACCAATCTGCTGACTGGCTCCCTTGAGTTGCATCTCGTAAACCTTGCTGATGCCCGTGAGCGTGCGGTTGAGATTTTCCATCTCTTCGCTATCACGCGTGAGGCGAGCACTCTGTTGATTAACTTTTTCAAGCGTACCCACAAGTTTTTTCAATTCTTCCACGTAGTTGGCTTGAGCCTCGTTGAGAGCCTCGGCATCCTCTGCGGACATTTGTGGAACGAAATTAGGAGACATTGTCTTCTCTTCCATGAGATTAGAAGTGTCTTTCAACGAATCTTCTTGATGCGCATGGGGGGATGCTTTATGCCCACGAGCAGAAGGGCTAATCGGTAGGGAAGCATTTTCGTTAAACTTCTCAACAGGCTGTGATTGAACCATATTTTCAGATTGATGATCTTTGGAATAGCTCACAATACCTTGTGAAAGATATTCCTCTGTAAGACGAGTAGGTATCTCACGGCCATCGGCAGTTTTGTCAAACGGACGATCAAAAGCTGAAATAAAAAATACCACCACCTCTGTACCCATGCCTATAAATAACATGATATTTGCTCCCGGCAGGTGGGTGAGCTTGAAGAGAGCACCTAAAATAACTACGGAAGCACCCCAACTATAGGCATAATTGAGGAATGTTTGCCCGGGAACGGTGTCCATCCACTTTTGCAGACGGTATACCATATTGTATTTACTATAGTTAGACATGGCGTTTATTTCTTTTTTTGTTTTGTAGTGATTGAGTTGGCAAACGAACGGACGCAGCGAAAGCCAATATAGGAACGCGGTTGGTTTTGGTACTCCCATGTGCGCCAAGCTGACCTGATGAAACTCTCTGGATCTTTCCAAGAGCCACCTCGCACGCTCTTCTTTTTAAGCCTATAAGGATCCTCTATCGCCGCATTATACTTAAGTTGTGGATTAAGGTCATTCATCGCATTGACTCCAGCCTCAGTGTAGATGGTACTGGTCCATTCCGCCACATTACCTGCCATATCGTAAAGGCCATTACTATTGGGCGAATAAGCAGCTACCTTACTGGAGATAAGATTGCCATCTTTGGTATAGTTGCCACGGTCTGGCTTGAAATTGGCATAAAAACAGCCATCTCCGTTTACAACCATCTCGTGGTTCCACGGAAACTCATTTTGCTCCTTGCCACGCGCCGCATACTCCCATTCTGCCTCGGTGGGCAAGCGGTAGCGTTGAATATAACGAGCCTCGGCACCAAGCCCCTTGAGAAGGTAGTCTGTGCGCCAAGCGCAAAATGCGTTGGCTTGCTCCCAAGTTACGCCCACCACTGGATAGTCGTTATAGGCAGCATTGGAAAAATAATTACGTAGATAGGTCTCGTTATCAGAATTTTGAAAATCGTTAACCCATACTGTGGTATCAGGATAGATATTGACAATATAAGTATTAAGGAAGTCCCACGGTCCTGACAAAGGTCGATTGATAGTCTCACTGACGATGCGTCCTTCATCATCAATGTATGCCGTGTCTTTACTGATGATGACAGACTCGTTAGGATCAACGGTAACATCTGTGTTGAGATTGCGCTCTTCGGGGTTTAAGCGATTGCGCCGTAAAGCTGCCGCAGCATAATCATATACTTCAAACTTATAATTCATTTGACGATAATCGAGCAGCTTTTCTCCCGTGACGGGATTTGTGACATATAGGCTCTCTATGGCGCGCTCTTCGTCTTCGTTAGGTTTTCGAGGCAAACGCTTTTTCCAATTGAGATGTGGCGTGACAGGATCACCATTCTTATCTTCTGTTATCATGTAGGTCTCATCACCACCATAGGAAGGGTCGGCTAATCGAGTACGAAGAATACTGTCGCGTACCCACATGACAAACTGTTTATATTGCGAGTTGGTTATTTCTGTCTCATCCATCCAAAAACCATCGACGGATATGTCTCGCTGTGGCGTTTTTTTGCCCCAAAGACTATCCTTCCCGTCAAGTCCCATCTTCAAATAGCCACGATTGATACGCACCATGCCATAAGGGGTAGGCTCATTGAAAGTCTTACCCGTAACACCCACGACTTCGCCGCCTTTTCCCAAAGCAGACGCAGACTTCGCACTGAAACATGACGAAACGGCCGAAATGAGTGACATAAGGCACAAAGTTATGATTAATTTTTTTTTCATATAAGTGTTTTACCTTCTGTTTTTTGAAAAGCCCTGCTTGTTTCATTAAAGAATACGAACACTTTTGTGCAAGGCCTTGCCTTTTTTCGCAAGATTAATTTCGTGTTGATAGCCAATGAAAATCTCATGACTGCCATTTCCCGGATTAATAGCTGAAGTGTAAACCTCATAACTATAACCGACAAGCACACCATGAATGCTGCCTCCAACCAATGCTGTAACGGAATTAGATGGGCTATAACTTAATCCACCATACATGATTTTTCCATCATTTGAATAGATTAATCTTGCCGTAATATCTGATCGAAAAGTTACCATGTCTGTTCGCATCAAGAAAGAGGGCTTTATTGTTAAAAACGGATGACGTAGTTTAATATTGCCTCCACCCGTCAAATAATAAGTTCGATCTATTTGTAATTCGTGTCTTTCACCAAGACTAACCAACGGTGAGGTGAGGTGCATCACTGACATACCTACATACCAACTATGGTTGGTATAGCGCAAACCAGCACCGAGATCCAAAATATTGCCAGAAAGTTTTGTAGTAGCAAAAGCTGGATCATTTGCATCTTCAACATCAACTTTGGACCCATCAAAATTCTCACTTATCATTCCGGCTTGAATGCCAGCACTTATTTGACCAGTAAAAAGACGAAATTTTAATGCATATTGCAACGCAAATCTTTGATGAGTAAAAAGCCCTAATTTATCATTCATAAACTGCACCCCACAGCCATGATAAGTTTTCAAAGCATAGAAGGGCATGTCAACTGCAGCATACGCTGTTTGCGGGTTATGTTCAAATCCTGCTAAATCAAGTGCATAACCAGCCGTTACGTTCAGTTGGGATTGCTTCCCCACAGCGGCAGGATTATAGGCGGTCTCCATGTCGAAGTAATGACTGAACGATGGATCATACTGCGCCCGTACGTTGGTCACCCCAACAGTAAATGCTAATAATAATATCCAATGTCGAATAATCACATTGTGATAACGATTAAGATCTTAGTTTATTGTACAAAATAGGCCGTTCTTAGTAATTAAAGAACGGCCACTTGTTAACTTTGAAATTAATATTCGTCCTCATTCCATAGAAAATCATCCTTTGTAGGATAATCGGGCCAAATATCCTCGATACTTTCATAGACATCACCCTCATCTTCTATCTCCTGTAAGTTTTCCAGCACCTCAGCCGGAGCACCTGAACGTATAGCATAATCAATCAATTCTTCCTTAGTTGCAGGCCAAGGAGCATCTTCCAATTTCGAAGCCAAATCCAATGTCCAATACATAGCGATAATTATTACATGTAAGTTTTTGTGGCGCAAAAATAACCAAATAATTTGAATTTCCAAATAAATTACTATTTTATTTCACTTTAGCATAAAATAAATATAATTTTAAGAACAAATAAAAAGGCAAGATCACAGATTTACTTTATAATGTTGTTTGTACATGTTCAGATCGAAAAAAACAATTCCACAGTCATACAGGTCAAATGTTACTCCCGTTCGATTATCTGTACATATTGTTTTCCAATCTTTTAATGATTGTGGCGTGGAATAAATATCTTGAACTATTAAAATGCTACTACGAGACGCCTGACGTACAAAAATATTAAAAACGACTTGCCAATAATCCGATAAATCCATGATAAGCAAATCACAATTATTCAACACGGCAGCAACAGAAGATTGTGAGGGTATGTTCGGTATTTTATCAAAACTATATTCAAAATCATGAAAATTTGATTGGATGGAATAACTAATCGGTATTTGATCTAAAACGTTTTCAAGATTGATAAATGACAAATCACCCAAAATAGATTGAAGATTTTCTATTATAACAATGGGATGTTCCACACAAATACATATATTTTTTAAATCTGATGATTTTACTATTCTGTAATATAACAGAATGCTTTTACGTTGATTTCGTGAATACTTTGAGCCAGAAAGCTTATTGTTTTCAAATAAATAAAATCTATTTTTATCTCGAACTACATCTCGAATAAAATGATAGGCTTGAGGAGATTGTACTCCAAACCCCATTGTAGATGGTATTCGAAACATACGTATGAAATATCTTTTAATTCTCTTCCAGGCGACTTGAAAAATATTCATATATCTCTAACAAATAAAATAATAATTTATTATAATAACGATATCAAAAAAAAGCCCTCAGGACATAATATCCTGAGGGCTTTGTTGAAAAAGGCGGCTACCTACTCTCCCGCATTGCATTGCAGTACCATCGGCGCAAGCGGGCTTAACTTCTCTGTTCGGAATGGGAAGAGGTGGGACCC
>NZ_QENY01000022.1 GCF_003096815.1 Hallella colorans | reverse complement strand
CTGATTTCAATAATGTCAAAGAACTCGATTGTCCCCTCTTTCCGGGGTTATTTGATTAATATTTAACTGGTCCCTATTTTAACGGGACACTAATGAACACAAGTATCTAATGTCACATATTCCATTACTCTCTACTATATGAGCATGATTATTAACCCAATATTTTCCATGAGCTAATTGAGCTATATCTTGCTTTTTGGATTTGAGATTTTCTCCATCTTCTGCTATAAGTAAATATGTTCCATCGAAGATATAATCATCAATATAATCAATAATACCTTGTGCACCATAATAAGGAAATCCCCCTTCTCGTGTTTTCCTTTCTGCTGAAGATAAAGGAATTCTTTTATAGTCTAAGATATTAACAACTTCTCCTAATCTATATTCTTTCCATTCTTCCATAATGAGCGTTAATCGTTTTGTTCGTAATAATATGAATAATCAATGCCCTTCATAAACATTTCTCTGTCGTCAATCTTTGTGGTGAGAGCTGGCAATACCAAAGATTTGATGTGCGTGCTGTCAGATACACTCTCACGCATGGCATTGAGATAATCATTTTTATCTATCTGACTCCAATCCACACATCTTTTGAGAGAACGCTTCAGCATTAGGTCCAGCCAAATGCGAGTGCTACGACCATTACCCTCCATAAAAGGATGGGCTACGTTCATCTCTACATACTTATCCATAATCTCATCAAAGGTAGTTTCGGGCATTCGTTCTATTGTTTGCAGAGTTTCGGGGAAGTGCATACAATTAGCAAAGGTAAAACCTCCTTTTGAGATATTCTTCGTGCGGGTTTGTCCAGCAAAGTCATACAATCCTCCAAAGAGATAAGCATGAATCTGTTGTAAACATTGTATGCTGCCTGGCTCAAGACTTTTCAGCAAACCACTTTCATATAACAGATATGCTTTCTTTCGACTTTGACCATCTAATGTATTATCACTATATGTAAACCAATCAAGGAACTCATTTGCTCGATTGTTAGGATAGTGCTTTGCTAATAAAGTCACTCCTTCACTATCAAGGACATCTGCAATACGCATCTTGCCATCTGGTGCTTCAAATTTAAACCTGTGAGTAGTACTCACGGGTTCAATGCCTTCTTGTTTTAACTTACGTTTTAGCCAACGCCAATAGTTACCTGCTTTGGTGTAGTCTGGCTCATCATTAATGGCACGCACAATGTCTGTCGCAGAAAACCACCAACAATTATTTTCTTCATCCCATACGGCACGTACTTCACGGTCGTTGAAGAAGCGAATTGATTTCTTATGTTGTTCTTTCTTCTCTTCCATAAATGGGAATTTAGTTGTTTATATCATTAATTACCAGCTCACCAGATATTAACTTGGGAAGGAGTGTATCACGCAATAGAGCTAGTTTTCTAATTTCGCACTCTTTTTCAATAATCTGGTCTAGAAATGGAGCCATTAAAGTATCTAATTTCTTCATTACACTATTATTGGGGAACAGAACTTCTGCTTTTTCCAGTTCTCCTCGTTTAATATGCCCCATAGTGACAGCCTTATCCTTTGCAATTCTAATAAAATTATCTAAATGATGTTTTGTCCAAAAATAGTAAAACCATTTAGGTGTTGTTTTTGAACTAACCTTGAAAAGATGTTGGTTAAGTCCACATTTTCCCCCACACCATATTTTCACCATAAGAGTACCTGACCATGAGAATATAACATCACCATCATATACCTTGTAATACGAATCAATTTCATTTGAACAAAAATCGGACGAAGAATCTATTCTGCCCTGTCCCAATTCTTTTATTTTTAATACTGGTAACCCCTTCTCGCCATTAATTGGACGATACTTCTGCATCGCAAGTCCATTCACATAATTAGCGGCATCTGCCAACGACCCGACAGAGAACTCACCTAAAAGTTCTGGGGTATCTATAAAATAATAATTGAACAATGCCTGAGCCTGTTGCTCTAAATTATCATTTATCCGGCGGTTCAGATCGATTTTATTGTCTATAGAAGAAAGGATGTCAGCAATACATTCCTGCTCTTCAAGAGAAGGATAAGGCATCTCAAATTCTCTTATTTGCTGTGCATTCAGATTTTGCTGTGCTCCACCATTTGCAAGCGATGCCAGATAAGCGTAATCATTACATAAAGCATAAAAAACAAACCTATAATCCGCTTTTGTAGAATCAATAGTAAGATTACAGCATGCTTGGTTAGTTGTCAAAGGAATTTGAGTAATAGCGGTTTTCCCCGCTGTTGCTCCATACATTGCGACAATTACAGATTTTGCAGGAATCCATTTGGCAGATGAATTATTTAACCCTTCGTCTGTTATTGTCTTTTCTGTTTTATAGATACGATTAAAGTTAATCTCTTTGGTGTTTAGCCAAGGAATAATCCCACCATAATATTCTTCAACGGTACTTTTAGGAGTTCCGCCACTACATATATTAGAGCAAATATGCTGTATTTCCATTCTATCGTATTCTTCCATATGAAATTATTTCAGTTTTTTATTTAGATAATTAATAAAAGAACTGCATGACACCAACATAAACAATGCTTCTTCTGAAGCTGGAGTATAAGTGCCCGTCTCATCCATCAAAGCGTGTCGGATTCCTGTATTAGGTTGATTCGTATATGCATACAACTTTTCAAATGCAACTTTCAAAATTTGAGGTATGACCAACCCTTTACCATTAATTTTATTAAGAGCCTCGCCTAATGTCTTCTCTCCTGTAACCTCACGGCAATACGCTTCAACGGCAGAAATAGATTCTTTAATAGAATTTCGATAATCCCCAGTAGGTCGTTGAGCATACAATTCCAAAGCTTTGCTCAAATGCATTCTTATATTGTGTGGAGAATCCTTCATAGAAGATTCTACGGCTGCAAGTTCTTCATCCGAAGTAATTTCGACTATTTCTGTATTAACAACCCTATATGCAAAATTTAATCGTTTAAATTCGAAGTTTAGTTGCTCAACAAACGAATGGAAAACAAACATACGCCTATCGTATTTTGTATCAAGAGTATGCAAATATTTGGCGGTGAATTCTATTAAGTCCAACTTTCTATACCAAGGGTTATTCTCATCCTCTACAAATTGCGTTGCAACAATATGATACCTTCTTCCTTCATAAAAGTTTCCCTCACGTTGATTAAGAAAATAGGTCCACAGATATTTCTCCATCTCAATATAGGGCGTATCACTATAGCATGTCCCGGCTTCTATGAAGACCTCTTTCAATTTATCATAGCATGAACAGATTGCATTTTGAATCTCAGGTGTGATTTTTTCTCTTATAATCACATCTGCTACCTTTATGTAATTGTATCTTTCTGAAAATAATTTCATATTATTTTATAAATGGGAATTTAGTTGTTTATATCATTAATTTTCAGCTCGCCAGACATCAGTTTGGGAAGAAGCGTATCACGAAGTGATGTTAAGCGCTTACTTTCGAGAAAAAGTTGTCCTTTTTTCTCGAATATAGGTGTTACAATCTCATTATATTCTGCTATTTTTTCAACAAAGACAACATTCATGGGCAGTTCTGCTATATGTTTAGGATAAATATGTGGCTGCGCAGAACCTACTTGTGCATCAAATATTTCCTTTTGTCTTTTCTTTAGCATGATATACCAAAAATATACATTTGGAGTTATCGAATCATCAATGTAAGAAGAATCTGAGGCCCAAACAGGAATATGCCATAAATTTATATACCCAGCATTAGCTCCTGATGCTGCTATTGTCAAAACAGGAGCAGTCGTATTGGCTTGGTTATGGTATGTTGCAGGTTCTATACCCCCAGCGACTACTGGTATATCTCCTTTTATTGCATTCTTGGAAAGGAGTCCTTTTCCGCGTTTAGGCATAATTAGATCCCCTATCATATTTTCTCCTTCAGTAACATGGGGAAACATTTCGTTGAACAACGCCTGAGCCTGTTGCTCTAAATTATCATTTATCCGCCTATTTTTATGAAATAGCGATTGATATGAGCTATATGTGTGATATGCTGTTTGCATTTTGATTTAACTGATGAATTTGCGGTGAGAGAGTTTGACGTTTGTTTGATTAACCATTGCATAGTGCATGGTTGTGTCAATTTTAACATGCCCAAGGAGTTTTTGCACTTGCTCCACGGGCATACCTTTATCTATAGCCATAGTCGCAAGTGTCCGACGGAACTTGTGTGGATGGACACGGACAATCTTTGAAAGCTTCCCAATCTTTCTTAATCTTGTCTCAACCCCTGATATTTGCAGTCGATTGTGTGGTTTGGCGAGAGACACGAACAATGCTTTGTTTCTGTCTTTCCGCTCTGCGAGGTATTGCTGTAGATGTATCTTTGCACGAGCATTGAAATACACGATACGTTCCTTGTTGCCTTTACCGAAAACGATACACTCACGCTCATTGAAGTTTATATCCTCACGATTGAGCTTTACAAGTTCTCCAACACGCATACCAGTAGAAGCCAAGAGGTCTATCATGGCTAAATCTCGTACCCTTGTACAGTTATCGCGCAGTTGTTCCAAATTTTCGTCAGTAAGGACTTCCTTAATCTGTGTTCCTGTCTTAACCTTGTGTATTCTACGTACAGGACTTTTAATGATGTAATCCTCATCCTCTAACCATGAAAAGAAAGATGAAAAGATACGACGGATATTGTCTATTGTAACTTTACTCGATTTGTGTTTCTGTTGAAATACAGCCAAATAAGCACGAATATCCTCTGTTGTATAGTTCGTAACTTTTTTAGGCATTTTCTTGAAAAGCTGATTGATGGTCGAACCATAATATTTTATGGTAGGTGTGGTGCAACCTTCAACTTGTTTAGCTGACAAGAATATCTCTAACAGACGTTCGTTAGATGCATTATTCTCTTGCATCTGCTCATCGTCTGCCGAAATAGTGTAGTTACTGATTACTTGCAGTAGTACACCATTGAGCTGTGCCATTTGTTCTACACTTAATATACCTGCCATTGCATTGCTAATTTCTAAAATCAATTTTTCTTTCATATTCTTCTATATTAATGAATTGATAATATGGAAGAACATGCAGTCATTTACTTGATTGTGAAGCCTATGCTTGCCAACTGTTTTCGTATCTCGTCCTCCAAATCATGAGATTGAGCAAATAAATCGGACAATTCGGTTGTGAGTTTATCCATCTTCTCTTGAAAAGGAATACCATCGTCTTCCTGTTCTGCTATGCCAACATAGCGTCCTGGCGTAAGAATATGATCTTGTTTTGCTACATCGTCAAGGGCTACAACTGCACAGAAGCCTTTTTCATTCTCAAGTTTACCATCATTATATTTATCAAAAGTGTCTGCAATTTTTTTAATGTCTGCCTCTTGGAGCTCACGAAGTTTGCGGGTAACCATTGTTCCCATGTTTCTTGCATCTACAAACAGAATTTTATCTTTCTGCTTCTTCTCACGATTGAGGAACCATAGAGAAACAGGAATACCTGTTGTATAAAATAACTGTGAGGGTAGTGCAACAATACCTTCTATCAAATCGGCCTTGATGATATTCTCACGAATAGTTCCTTCACCTCCTGTCTGTGAAGATAAAGAACCATTTGCCAATACCATACCTATTTTCCCTTGGGGGGATAAATGATGTATCATGTGTTGCAACCATGCAAAGTTGGCATTGCCAGATGGTGGAATGCCAAATTTCCAACGCACGTCGTCTTGCAACTTGTCTGCTCCCCAATCGCTAAGGTTGAATGGTGGATTAGCCAAAATAAAATCGGCTTTCAACGTTGGATGCTGGTCGTCAAAGAATGTATCTGCATTAAACTTACCCAGATCAGCCTCAATGCCTCGAATGGCAAGATTCATCTGAGCCATCTTCCATGTCGTTGGATTGCTGTCTTGACCATATACAGAAATATCTTTGATGTTGCCTTGATGCCTTTCTATGAATTTGGCAGACTGTACGAACATACCACCAGATCCGCATGCAGGGTCATATACTCGTCCGTGATAAGGTTTCAGTACTTCGACAAGTGTTTGAACAATACAAGCAGGTGTATAAAATTCTCCTGCTAATTTCCCTTCTGCTTCTGCAAATTTAGAAAGACAATATTCATATGTGCGTCCCAATATATCTTTGGAATCTCCATGTTCTTTCATTTGAATATTGGTAAATAAATCTACCACATCGCCCAAACGCCTTTTGTCTAATTCTGGTCGGGCGAAATTTTTGGGCAGAATACCTTTCAAACGGAGATTCTCCTTTTCAATAAGACGCATGGCATTGTCGATTATCGTACCTATTTCTGGTGTATGGGCTGCTTTTGCTACTACACTCCAACGTGCTTCTTGTGGGACAAAGAAAATATTATCCGCCATATATTCATCGCGGTCTTCCTCGAATCCTTCATTATTATTGACTAATTCTTGATATTTGGTTTCAAACTTATCGGAGATGTATTTTAGAAAAATCAATCCCAATACTACCGATTTGTATTCGGAAGCATCAAGATTGCCACGAAGCAAATCTGCTGCTTTCCATATTTCCTTTTCAAATCCAATATCAGCTGTATTTTGTTTTGCCATGATTCTTTTTTATTATGTCAGAACTTTATTCTTGATGTAAACCGAAAAACTTCTTATTACTCATCTGGGGTGTTAATCAATTCCTTTGGATTAACCTGCAAAATCTCTGCTATCTGAAATAGCAATTCTAGGCTTGGCTGTCGACGATTGCAAACGTAGGAGTTTACGATAGTGAAACTCTTACCGAGTTTCTCTGCAAGCCATGTTTGCTTAATCCCTTTCTCGATAAGCACCTCTTTAATTCTATTAGTTGGACTTTCCATAAATATTATATGATTGTTTGCAAATATAGTAAATTTTCTTGCATAAGAAATAAAAAAGAGGAGATATTTTCTCCTCCTTCAAAAGTCTTATATCTACAATTCTATTTGCCTTTCTTATTTTGTAGATTATTCTGCATTAGACTATCTGCTTTTGCTTTCAGTCCCACATTATAATCATCTGTATGTTTTTTGATCCTTTTAATTGTTGCAGTATTGCGATGAATATCGAACACATCATTGAGCCATAGGATTTCCTTTGGACCACATCCTCTCCATACTCTGATGATACGGAATTTCAAGGCATCGTCTTTGTATTGCTGTTTGCTTTGCCACAAGAAGTAGTTACCGACCAAAGAAATAAAACAGATGATAGACACAGCCACCACAGTAGTAAAGACTCTTGACGACTTGATGTCAAAGCTATGCCTGTGAAGCAGTTCCTGCGGTTGTGGATGTTCTTTCTGTTCCTGCCATTCGTGCAACATGGTCAAGACGCTTGCCACCAATTTGTCCATGGACTTAGCCTCCTCATCCTTGATGCGTACTTGTACTCCAATATACTTGTTAATCACGTCTTTTGTACGCTGTTCATACTGATTGAGCAATTCCTGTTCTTTCTGCTCATCACTTTGTGCTGGTGTAGATTGAACAGGGAGGGAAACAGAACCGTTCTCCTTTTCTTTCAACTCCTTTAGCTCCCTGTAAATTGTCTCCAGTTTGTTTTTGATTTCCTCAAAGAGGACAAATGTATTATTATCAGCCATAGTTATAAATGTATTTTACGTTTTTTCTTTTTCTTCTTTTTATCAAGTGTGTTGTAAACCTCCGCAGGGACAGTACCATGAGTTTGAAATAAATCCAATCCTCCTTCGATGAGCTCGTTGGCTATTTCGCTCGTAACACTTGCAACATTGGATATAAGATTTATCGTTCCTTGCATCTGCTGTTCGTGTTCCCTGTTATTTTGTTGCAGGGCAAAGTCTATCTTGGAATAACTGAAACCCCTATCCACCTTTGAACCGTTGAAACGATAACCGTTCTTTTCAAAGATGATACCCTGCACCTCCTGTGAGTTGCTTTTGAACTTAAAGCGGACATCAATATCTTGCTTTTTCAAGTGAGCAAGAAGGTCTTTCCAATTCCTGCACTGAGCAATCTCTGCTTTCAACGTCTGATAGATTTCATACTTGGTCTTGTCAGGTTCTTTTAAGCGATGTTCCTTGACATTCTCCTTACCACCAGCGAAGTACAAGCTATATTTAGCGGTCAGTTCCTTGCAAATCTTCTCACTTCTGAATCTGTCGTTACGATCAGAAATGGTCTTGCCGTTGTTATCTATTCGGTTAAAAGCTATATGCACATGAGGGTGCTCTTTGTCAAAGTGGCGACCGATAATGTACTGTGTATCTTTTATCCCCATCTTCTCCATATACTCACGAGCCATTTGTGCCATGAACTTGTTACTTAATTTGGAAGAATCCTGTACAGAGAAACTTAGGGAAATATGCCCTACAACCTTACCCACTCGTGGATTAAGTTCTGTTTGGGCGATGAAACTTTGGGCAATATGACTAATACTGTCTGTCCGCACTCCGGAACTATCTATAAGCTCCGTTCCTTTCTTCGGGTCAAGGATGTAATTGATTACACCCTTGAAGCCCGAACCTTTCATTATCTTTGCAATCATCTTCGTATCAGATTTAGGATTTCGTCAATCTTGATAACAATGTCTTTATGGAAAGGAGCAACGGCATGAAACCCTTCCGCATTGGCACGATGTGCCAACTGATTGAGATTATTTGCCATGCCACACAGCTTGCGGATGAAGTCTGCTTGCTCTATGGTCAGTCGTTCAATGACATTTCCTTTTGCAAGAACTTTTCTTACAAACTCACTCATGGTTACTCCTGCGCTTTTGGCTTTGCCTTTGAGCGTATAGTAATCCTGCGTATTCAGTTTCACCGTGATACGGTATTTCTTCTTTTCGGCTGCGCCCTTGGTTGGACGACCACCTTTTTTATATTCTGTTTTTATCATACTTGTTTCTTTTATTTGATTTGATGGAGACCTGCGGGATAATCCTCTGCAACGGCTGTTAGGAGGTGGAGCAAGTAGTTTTGGTATGCCCAAAACATAAACTTGCTTCCCGACAAACAGATTATACAAAGCAAATTCTACAATCATAGCTTAATCCCTTTGTTTTTCTTATTTTCTGCTTTCTCTGAATGCTTGAATTCAGCACATAAGTACTCATTTAGGTCTTTATAATTCTGGAAGACGGAAGAGCAGTCTTGAACATCAAAACCGTCTCTTTTGAGTTGTTCTAAAGTTCGCTTTCCTCCTTCATCATTATCTAAATATGAATAGATGAGCTTGTGCTTTGAAAGAAAAAATCTTGACTTTTTGATATTATTAATCGAGTTAAGTATCAGTGCAGCTTTCTTCTCTTCCTCTGGACTCATCGTAAGCAGACTAAGATAATACATAAAACCTTCAAAAAGATTGATTTGTTCTGAAGGACTGGGAATATACGACAAATTGGAAGGAGACAAACACCCTTTGAAGTATGGATTGCGCAACGCATACCCATAAGAATTGTTTGGAAATCCTATTGCGTAAAAACTCCTATCACCAATTCTATAATGGATTTCCCTACAATATTTTTTCGCAATGTTCAGATTGATTCCTCTATGTGTGAAATATTCCATGAGATTCGGATGACATAAGTTGGTAGAGCTGATAATCTCTATACATGATTGGCTTGGAGAATTTGTTTTACTATTAGCTATGGATAATTTCGGCAGGTTATTTTGTTTGCCATTAAACAACTCTATAGCTTGTACTAAACTGCAATTATGTAATTTCATAACTAAATCTATAAGACTCCCACCTTCATCAAGTGCAAAGTCATACCATAGATTTTGGTTATAATCAACTTTGAAACTTGGAGTATGTTCATTTCGGAATGGACTTTTATACATTCCGTAATAGCCATAATTCTTTATAGGGTATATAGACATACTACCTAAGTAATCTTTAATTGATATTGCTTTAATTTCATCTATTGTCATACTTGTAACTTTTAAGTTTATTACTTACTACAATGTGATATTCTTGTAAGTCATTGACAATGAAAGAAAAACATGTAGTACTAACTATCTTTGTAGTAATCATTGCATGTGTATATGGTAGACTGGTAGTAATGAGGTAGTAACACCCTATCTAATAGTTTACTACGGTCTAATCTTTTTTCTTTCAATGCTTTATCTCTCTTTGTAGTAAAGTAGTATTAATAATTAGTATTGTAACTTTGAATAAAGGGATTGGGAACAATCTTGCGTATATGGTAGACATACATTGGATTGCCACCTATCCTTTTGGATTTCCGCAAGAAGCCAGCCTTTTTCAAGGCTTCTCCCATTCTCCTTTCACTTAGGTTAAGCGTTGTATATCCACGCAAATAGTTTAGGATTTCAGAAGTGGTCATATAACTCTCTTCGGTTGCTGCTGGTTTTTCCATGCCTTTAAGAAGCATTTCATACTCAACAGTCTGCACTTGAAAACCTTCGCTCTCTTGATGCAGTTCAGCTATTTCCTCTTCATTGAACCAATAATGATAGTCAACTCTCCACAATTCAACTGCTTCGGAGTACACCTTATTGATATTAACCTCTTTAGCTGCATCAATATCAATATGTTCAACTTCAAAAGGTAGAAAGCGACGACTTCCTGTCGGATCTGTTAGAAAATCATTACCATTAACTGATGCCATAAAGCTTGCTAAGTGAGGATACTCCTCGATGTAAGTGTCGTATGGTCTACGATATTTTACTCTTGGTGTCGTTATCAGATTCTTCAATTCATTCTCATCCCTTTTATTGAGTGCTTTTAGCTGGTCGTCAATATTGATAAAAAGGTATTCCGCAATCAGTGTTTGTACATCTTTTCCTTGTGGGTCAATCTTTCCTGTGAAAAGATAACTCTTCAGTTCTTCTGGACAGAGTAAATCAAGGAAAGTTGTTTTGAATTTTCCTTGTTCACCTGTAAGAACTAAACATGTATGATTACGACACTGTAAATCATCCATAGCATTGGCTACGACAGCAACCAACCATTTTACAAAGTAGTGTTTCCATTTATCAGGATTTCTCACCACAACACAATTTGCCAACCTTATGATTTCAGATTCATCTTCACCTTTAGGCTTTGGAAGATTCAACAAATACTCACGAATCGGGTTAACTTTATTGCAAAAGTCGCTCTCCAATATTGCTCGAATATTATCTGCTGGAGTATATATTCCCAAAGTCCCATCTACCAGCCGCCGCATAGAATTAATATCATATTTAGTAAGAGGACGGAATGAAGTATTAGGATCTTGTTCTCGAAACTCTGTTCTACTTTTAACTGTATTAAAACGAAAAGCATAATGTTCTTTCAAGAATTGTTCTATGCGTTCATTCTTAGATTGCTTGGCTCGCCCTTCAGTTCTTTCCTTTTCCATAATGCATATATTTATAAAAGGGAAGAATCAGAATGTTTCTCAGAAATAAAAGCTTTTGCCTCCTCGTTGATTTCGGCAACAGTCTTTTTCTTACCTCCTTCAATCCATGCCAACAACTCATCTTCAAAAAAATAGAGATGCTTACCATTCTTATAACAAGGTAGTAAGCGTTTACGTACTAAGGTGTAAACCGTGGGTTTGGCTTTCCCTATAAGTTTACACGCATCATCTATTCCAATAGGAATACGTTTGGGAGGAACAATAGGGGGTTGTCCTTTACATACTAAATTCTTGATTTCAGCAACTTCGCTGACTAAGTGAGCAACTGCCTTTGGCAAGTTCTCAAAAGTGATTTCATTTTGTACCATAATACTTGTTATTGATTTTTACGGTGCAAATGAAAAAAGTGTTTCCTCTGTGTCCTAAGACACTGAAGAAACACTATAAAAACACAATAGGTTTGTGTGTTATTCTGTTATTTGGTGGTCAGAAAGGCTTTGTACAATGGGTATAGTGCCTTTCTTCTCGTCATCACGGAGATGACTTTTTATACTTCCAACTTCTACATCTTTGAATGTGGTGGCAAAAACCTGCTTAAGGAACTGCGAAATTTCATCTTGTTTGCCAACTCTAAAATGATTCCATATATTCCAACCAAAATGAAACAGGTCTAAGGCAACTAAACCTTTGATATTAATTGGTTCAACGTGTGATAAGGGAAGCTTAGCGGAGTACAACTCTATATATTCACAAAGCTTGAGCAAATCTTTATCTGAAACATAAGGTGCGAATTGCTGTTGAGTATATTTAATAGCTATAGCACGTTTATCTTGTACTTTCTTGTCCATTAACTTTTGTTGCTGTTGCCGAATTGAGTCAAAGTCCATTAATTGTTGCTGTTGTGCGACAGATGGACTATCAACACCGTCTACTACTTGTCCTGCCTCAATGTCGGATGTATTATCATTTGTTTTATCTTCTTGTTTCTTTGGAAAGAAAAACTTGACTAATGCCGTAAATAGTCCCTCTACCAAAATAGACAATATAGAATAAATGATGATGCCTATGGCAACAACACTCCAAAAGACTATTTGTGCAGTAAATTCATCAATCCCTAAACGTAAGGCAACCACTCTTGCGAACAACGCAATGATGACACAAACAACAAGAACGGACAGATATACTACAATATGTTCAAAATATTTGGTATTCATATTATGCTGTCGAATTAAGTTTTATCATTTTCAATATCTATTTGAATAGCATTGGCTGCTTTATTTTTCTTTTCATCGACAACCTTTGCATATACTTGAGTTGTTTTGACATTTGTATGCCCAAGCATCTTGCTTACAGTATAGATGTCTGTGCCGTTTGCAAGTTGAAGGGTAGCAAATGTGTGCCTAAAACAATGAAAGCTGAGGTGCTTCTGAATACCAGCTTTTTCAATCCATGCCCTTAATGGACGAGAAATCCAAGAAGGATTTGGTAACCCTTCAAAAACGAGTTGTTCTGGTTGTCTTGGCTCTCCGCAAAGCTTAAACGCCTGTTCCGAGATAGGCATATACTCTACCCCTTTTGTCTTTTTCTGAGTAAAGAGAAGTTTGGTTTGGTTTCCTTCGATGGCTATTTCATTCCATTTTAGTTTTTGAATATCGCAATGTCTCAGTCCTGTCAGAGCTGAGAATAGTGCTGCACGTTTAAGTACATCACGTTCACAGGGGGTATTAGCTAACTTATTCAGTTCATCAAGGGTTAAGTATTCCCTTCGGGATTCTTGTTCCTGTATGCCTTTGATTTTTGCAGATAAATCTATGGTCAAATATCCGTCTATGAATGCTTGTTTGAGTGCAGCCTTAAAAATAGAAAAATATGTAGAAGCTGTGTTTCGTGATATTGTCCCTTTTTTACTTCCACCACAAGGAGCAGATAACAAGAAAAACTTGAAATCTTCAGCTAATCGGTTGTCTATTTGTGAAAAAAGAAGCGTGTCTCCAGCAAACATTTTTAACAAAACATGTACTCGCTCCCAGTTTGTTTGAATTGAAAGGGAACTATTACGGTGTCGCTTATCTGCCACCTTATCAAAGTACTTAATGAAATTTTGTTGTAATCGTTCTTTCTGTTCTGCTTGTGCGGTTTCTGTGTCACTATACAAGCTTGCATTATCATATTCACGCTGCCGTAGTTTTCTAACACTATCTGCATAAATACAGGCCTCTTGGTCTATCTCACTTTTACACAAGATAATTCCATTCAAACCTCGTTTAGGTTTGAATGTTTGGGTTGCTTCGGTTGTACGAGCTGTTCTGCTTTTGTCCCAAATAGGAGTAGTGATTGTTCGGTTTAGATACTCACGCACTCTTTGCGGAGAATCTTTTCCAGCTACTCTCACAGGATAGCTTTCTATATACATGTACCATTCTTTTCGATAAGCACTCTTTCGCAATCGTACTGTTGCCTTTGTATTATCAAGTTCCTTTCTCATTGTATGTCGTGGGTTAGGGTTTATACAAATTGTCTATCTCTGATTTTGGCGCATAGACGTAATTACCAATCTGCCTTGTTGGAATAGAATATTTGCGAATATGCAGATATACAGTACTATCATGGATGCCAAACTTCTTGGCTATTTCTCCAATCGTATAACAATCTTCAGGCTCAAGCCGATAAGTCTTTACTTCTGATTGTTTTTCTTTTCTTCTTTCATCGTAAGGACGTAGATTAAAGCGTTCTTGTAAATCAGCTTTGCAAATACGTATCATCCTTCGTCCGAGGTTATAATAACGAACTTGCTTATTCCTGATTAAGCGATAAAGGGAGTCGCGACCAATATCAAATAATGCAGTTGCATCAGCTATTGAGAGATAAGGTTGATTCTTCGGAACTCTCGCAGCCTTTTCTCTTTTCAATGCATCTAACAGTTCTTCCTTTTTTCTTTGTTTGTATGCAGCTTGAGAACAGTTCTTAGAGCAATATCTAGAGGTAAGCGTCTTTGCAATAAAAGATTTACCGCAAATTTCGCATTTCCGCTCTATTTGAAATTTTGCACTCGCCATACTATTTGTATCTATTTGATTATCAATTTATCTTTTCAATTAAGTCGCACTTTATCTCCCATTAAGTCGCGGCACAAATATGGTACAAATATAAGCACAAAAACGATTAAAAACGATAAGATTTAATCATTATTAAGAAATAAAAATCCCAGCAACTTATTATGTTACTGGGATTTACCTATCTTTAATTAGCGTTTATTAGCACTTTTACTTCACTTCCTCAAAGTCTGCGTCTTGGATGGTATCATCCTGCTTTGGCTGCTCCTGCTGTGCCTGCTGACCAGCGTCTGCGCCCGGCTGAGGACCGGCTTGCGCACCTTGATACATCTGGGCGCTGGCTGCCTGCATAACAGTGTTGAGGTTATTGATAGCAGTGTCGATAGCCGCTACATCGGCAGCCTTGTGAGCATCTTTGAGCTGCTGCAAAGCTTGTTCAATACCACTCTTCTGATCGGCCGGAACCTTATCGCCATTATCCTTCAAGAAGTTTTCGGTGGTGAAAATCAAAGAGTCTGCCTGATTAAGTTTATCCACTTTCTCGCGCTCCTTCTTATCAGCCTCCTCGTTGGCCTTAGCCTCATTGCGCATGCGCTCTATTTCCGCGTCGCTCAATCCAGAAGAAGCTTCGATGCGTATCTGCTGCTCCTTGCCAGTGGCCTTATCCTTGGCGCTGACATTCAATATGCCATTGGCATCAATGTCAAAGGTCACCTCTATCTGTGGCACACCACGGCGAGCGGGAGCTATGCCCTCAAGATTGAACTGTCCAATGCTCTTGTTCTGTGCCGCCATTGGGCGCTCGCCCTGCAGCACATGGATCGTCACGGCTGTCTGATTATCCACTGCCGTGGAGAATGTCTCGCTCTTCTTGCACGGAATGGTACTGTTGGCATCGATGAGCTTTGTCATCACACCACCCATTGTCTCGATACCGAGCGTCAATGGAGTCACATCCAGAAGCACTATATTTCCTGCTCCACTCTCCTTGTTCAAAATAGCACCTTGGATAGACGCACCCACGGCCACAACCTCATCGGGATTCACACCCTTGGATGGCTCTTTGCCGAAATAGTTTTTCACAAGAGTTTGCACGGCGGGTATACGAGTTGAACCACCCACAAGTATCACCTCGTCTATTTCCGACGTCTGAAGTCCAGCGTCTTTCATTGCTTGCTGGCATGGCACGAGGCACTTCTGGATCAGGTCGTGAGCCAATTGCTCAAACTGCGCGCGGGTCAATGTTTTAACCAAGTGTTTTGGCACGCCTCCCTCAGCAGATATATAGGGCAAGTTTATTTCGGTCGTTGTCGTTGACGACAATTCTATCTTGGCCTTCTCGGCAGCCTCTTTCAAGCGCTGCATAGCCATCGGGTCTTTGCGCAGGTCAATGCCCTCATCATTCTTAAAGTTGTCAGCCAACCAGTCAATAATCACGTGGTCAAAGTCGTCACCACCAAGATGGGTGTCACCATTGGTAGACAACACTTCGAAAACACCACCACCAAACTCAAGGATAGAGATATCAAACGTACCGCCACCGAGGTCGAACACGGCTATTTTCATATCTTTGTTAGCCTTGTCCACGCCATAGGCAAGAGCCGCGGCTGTTGGCTCATTCACGATACGCTGTACGTTAAGGCCTGCTATTTGGCCTGCCTCCTTGGTGGCTTGGCGCTGCGAATCAGAGAAATAAGCAGGCACCGTGATCACAGCGTCGGTTACCTCCTGTCCCAAATAATCCTCAGCCGTTTTCTTCATTTTTTGCAATATCATTGCCGATATTTCCTGCGGCGTATATGGATGGGCAGCACCCTCTATCTGAACTTTTGGAAAACCATTGTCATTTATAACGGTGTAAGGCATCCGCTCAGCCTCTTTCCTACTCTGCTCGTATGTCTCACCCATGAAACGTTTAATGGAGTAAACGGTGTTCTTGGGGTTAGTCACGGCCTGACGCTTGGCGGGGTCGCCCACCTTGCGCTCGCCATCTTTCACAAAACCAATCACCGAAGGAGTAGTACGCTTGCCCTCCGAGTTGGTTATCACTACTGGCTCATTGCCCTCAAAAACGGCAACGCAGCTGTTTGTAGTTCCTAAATCTATTCCGATAATCTTTCCCATAATTGTATTATAATTTTTATTTGTTATTAATCTTTTTATGTCATTTGTTGTTTGACCATTATTAAACAAACGTTATGCCACAGGAAAGCAACTGACAAAGTGGCACATTTTTTCTTTCAAATCATGAGAAAAGATGGCTTCATAAGTTCATAAGAAGTTAGGATGGATCATAAAGAGCGGGCGTATGAGCCAAAACATACAGATGGTAAATGCCGCTTTAGGGTGACCGAAATCGTCAGGCACATTAATAACGATACATCAAAACATTGTGTAACAAGGCTTTTATGACAGCTCTTACCGTCTTTTGATATCTCATGTCATTGGCCCCGATAAAACCATAAGTCTCCATCAGCTGCAACGACGAGCCTAAAGCCTCATTTCCGTAAGTTTGCGTGAACGTTTGCAACTTTTCGTTCCAACCGTTTCTCAGTTCATCTTTTCGTACCATGTCGGCCTCTTCGCGCCACTATTTGGCCCTGTCATATTTTGCAACATATTGGCTATCTTAGTTCCTCGGTCCAACGCCACCAAACAAATCACTTTTTACAACACAAGATGTTGTTCCTTGCCACGTATTTCCCAAATTCCATTGTCTGGCAATAGCCTAACTTTTCGCGTTCAAGGGTCATATCTATGACCTTCTCATTGAACGCGAAAAGCATGCAATATGTCTATTATTTATGATATACGCTCACATCTTGGAGCGTTTTCGTGCCACACACCGTGCTCTTTATAAAATGCGCCGTGCTCTGCCGCAAAGTCTACGGACGAACCATCGTTCCAATGTGGCATGGTTTCGTCCACTGTTCACCACCACCTTGTTTCGCTTGTCATCGTTCAGCTTTCGCAACACATGTATGATATCTTGCATGGTGATGCAACTGCGGAGTCTTTCTTAAATTCCACCAGCGTACCATCGTAATTGAGCAAGATGAGATACTTGCGGGTGTGGGTATATCACTCGCGCCACGCATTACAAATTACAAGTTTGGCTGTATTGCTCGCCAAACCTATTGGTAAAGACTATCTTTACCTCCTTGGTTCCCTTCGAAGGTTTGAATCGAAACAAGTGTCTGGTCAGATCATCGGCCTTCTTTCCCAACTTGGCTTGTTGCACTATGTAAGCCTCGTCAATATCCACAAACTGCTCCATCGCACCTTTGCATTTGCCATCCTCATAATATTCCACTTTGCAATGGGGGTCGTAATCCCACACATTGGCCACCACCGCGGCTGGCTGACTTCTGAATTGGCCTGGTATGTAAACCCTAAACTGGTTTGATATGTCACCCTTGGTGGGTTTGAAATGCCACTTCACGTCGTTGCCATTCACATCTACCACCAAGTAGCCGTTGGGTGCGCCACACACGCTGTAGTCGCCTGCCCACCATGAGCCGCATGCAGCGCCAATATTGTGCTGATAAAAACGGGGAGTGACCTCTATGTTTTGAAAAAAGTGCGTGTGCCCACAAAAGAAGTGCACGTCATAGTCTTTCATTAAGTTTACCACTTCTTTGGCCCCACGAAAGTTGCCATCCCTACCCTCTTTGTTCCATCCGGCAGCGTGCATATTTACAAAAACCACACTTCCCTTGGGCACATACTGCAAATCGTTGGCCAGCCATGCCAATTGTTGGTCAGTAACGGCCTCTATGTATTGACGTCGGCCCACATAGTTAATGTTCTTCATTGTTATCACGTGCACATTGCCTATATTAAAAGAGTAGTCAGTAGGCCCGAAAAACTTGTTATACAGGTGCTCCGCGTATACGGGCGATCCAAGGCGCATATTGTGCAAATCTTGGTATCTCTTGTCATGGTCATGGTTGCCGATGGTCTGAAACACGGTGATACCAACCATGTCGCACGTTTGAGCAAACTCCCCATACAGGCTCAGGTTGTCAAACATCATGTCACCAAGGGTCATGCCTATGACCTCTCTGTATCTTTTCAAAGAGTCGGCCACTTGACGCATATCTCGCACTGTCTCGTTGCGCCACCTGCCCATCTCCTCCTCGTTGAGCACCTGTGGGTCTGATATGGCGATATAGCTGAACGACGTGCATGGTTTCTTACGCTTGGTCAGCACGAAAGTGTTTTCCACATTTTTCACCACTTCGCGCATGGGCTTATAAAACACTGCCAAACCATCGCGCGCTGGCAGGAAGTATGCCGCTGGCGTAGATATACTCACAAATTTGCAATAAGTGGTGTCGGTGGAGAAACGCCACGCGCCATTCTTGTCTGTTTGTACAAAATGCAGGCCATCGTTCACCACCACATTTTCTATGCCACGACCCTTGCTGTCCACCACCTTGCCACCTATCTCAAAAATGGCGTTTTGGGCTGCAACACTCACGCCTATCTGTATTAACGCAATCAGCACCAATGTTTTTTTCATCATCTATATTCTTTATTATTTTTGGATTGTTTTATTTAAAGTTCGTCAAAGCTGAGCTAAACAAACGCCCACTGCAACTTCTTTTCCTCCTCCATTTTGCCGAACGATATCATAAAGCACGACATTGTGTATTTTGATGGCAAAAGTACACACTAATTGTTTCATAAACGTTACACAACCATTGCAATCAAATAACAATCGTGATACATACTTATCGTTTTTAAAAAAAAGGTTGGGGAAGATGCGTCTATAAGAGGATATGTAAAAAAAACTGAGCTATTTTTCTATCTTTTCAAACAGACGTTTTAGAAAACAAACACGCAAAAAAAACGTAAAACATAGGCAAGAAACAGCCGATATTTTTGGGTAACCAGCCGTATGGTATCTAATGGCACGGCGTTTCAGGCCTAAAGCGGCGACGTTAAAGCTCCAATCGCATTGGCATTAAGGCCTAATCAGCCTGCGATTAAATAGCAATCACAAGGCTCTGAAACGCTTTTTTCGGTACAAAAAAGCTCCAACGTGCATAAGATTTTGATACATAACCGATTAAAAAGGTCCTTCAATTTTCGCGTTTTTGCGACCGACCACTATGCCACTTGCAAAAACACTAAGCACAAGCGAGTGTTTGTCGGATATTTTCATGGCTCCAACTACGCTATCACATTCTACCCATCCACCTATCGTGGGCATGGCGATATCCTCGCGCCAATCTATTGGCGTAGACGCTCACGAAAAGAATTGCTCTTGTTGAGATAGGTGGTCAGTGCCAAAACACTAATAAAGGCTATGCCCAACGACACCACATACATCACCGACGCAAATGTGTCGTAAAGTCCGTGAAGCACGGCAGGGATGGCCAAAGCCAAGACATAGAGACTCTTTTTATAGCGAGGGTATAGATTGGCAAAGCCCACGAAATAGCCGCATATACCACCCCAAAGCGCATGTAAGAATGGTAACGAGGTGAGACGCGCTATGTTCAAGAAGAAGGCCGAGGTGTAATCAGCCTGCGCGTTGACCGTGACCTGATACTGCACACCCTCGAAAACGCCAAAGGCTATGCCCGACATTAACCCATAGTACACCAACGTCTGCGGAAGTATCGGTTCCTTGGCTCTACGCACAAGCACCAAGAGGGGCAGCATTTTGACAAACTCCTCGGTGACACCCACGCCCAACACATACCCAATGATACTCGCTGGAAAAGGCATCTTGGTGAAAAAATAGAAAAAATTGAGGCTGTTAAGTCCCGAGAAAATGAGAAAAACGATGAGTTGGGTGAGAAAAAACAGCTGTGCGGTGGTAACTATTTTGACTTGTCTCGTGCGAAAGAAATAGTAGAAAAACATACCCCATATCACCGCGAAATAGAGCGACACGGCATAAAACACCAAATAGCCGCCTATGGGAAACATAAGCAACACCGACAGAGACAAGCCCACCACGGCAAGGATGAGTAACCGCGTGTCGTCGCGCCAACGCCGATTGATCATGGATTGCCGAGGAAAAATGAACTCTGTGCCTATGGCTCGCAACTGCTCGCGCAACGTGCCATGGGCGCGCACTTCAGGGCGAAAGCCCCGCAACTCAAGAAAACGAGCCACCGTGCCGCACTCGCCACTAACGGCATCGCGCGCCTTGTCGTGCATGAGCAATTTGCCATCCTCCACGTATTTGGCCACAACATCCTCCGTATAAGGACCGTACTCACGGTCGTTTCTGATAATGTATATCATCTTGTCAGTGTTTGTTATGGCAAAAATAAGCATTATTATCGAGGGAAAGTGGCCGCGAAGCATTTTTTTTGAAATAAAAAACACACAATCGGAAAAAAGTGACTAAATTTGCAATAGCTATAATTTAAAATCAACAACAACTATGAAAGCTATCAACACAGACAAGGCACCGGCCGCCATAGGCCCGTACAGCCAGGCTATCCATGCCGGCAAATTGGTATTTGTAAGCGGCCAGCTGCCCGTAAATCCGGCCACAGGTAATTTCGCCGAGGGAGGCATCAAGGAGCTGACACGTCAGAGCCTCACTAACATGAAGCACATTCTTGAGGCCGAAGGCTTGAAGATGAGTCAAGTGGTAAAGACCACCGTCTTCCTGGCAGACATGGCAGACTTCGCCGAAATGAACGAGGTGTACGCCGAGTTTTTCAGCAAACCTTTCCCCGCCAGATCGGCTATAGCCATCAAAACGCTGCCCAAGAACGCACGCGTGGAGGTGGAGTGCATCGCCTCGGAAGAATAACACATTATACTTTGCCTTTATCGTACACCACGGTTTGACTGCGACGCATGTCGAACCGTGGTTTTTGTTTAGTGCCACGCAGGTCAAATGGCCAGATGCGGCTGTTGCCATTTAGGGGCAATGAAGCGGCACGGAGGGTCTCGCAATGGCGATCACGCTGAAAAAAAACGTTTACGAAAGGCATGTAACCACCTTAAACAACTTTTTCAAAACGTTAGTGCACTATTCAGATAATGTTTTTATATCTTTGCATATAAATAATATGATATATGATTAAAAAGATAGTTCTCACAGCCGTACTGCTGATAACGACAGCGCTCTCGTCGCACGCCGTGCTGAAAGAGAAAGACCTCGTCAGCACATTGGCCATTCTCAGAGAGGAGCTTACAAACTATCACATGGAGCTGGAACGGCAAGTGTCTGACATGAAAGAGCAGCAAGAGGCCGTGACCGAGCGCGTACTGGCGGCGCTGAGGCAGAGCCAACAAAACGCCATCATGCTCTACTCGCAACAGAGCAACAACATCTTCGACCTGACCTACGCCTGCCACGAGGCCACCGAACAATACCACAAGTTCAAGGTGAACGCTGCCCCGTTTCGAGAATATATCAAAAACGCCAACATTGAGGTGAACCGATACGACAGCCTGATAAACGACCTTAACACCATGTATGTGCAGGGATTGCCACAAAAAGCCAAGCTTGATCGCGACGTATGCCTCACCCTTGCCATCAGCATCAAGCGCACGCTGAAAGACAACCGCACCCAGATGCAGCAATACGTGACCATGTATGAGGAAACCGAAGAACGGCTTAAACACTTGGACAACTATGCCAACAAACGATACCAAGACATCCAAGGCACCATCTTCAACAACGCCGGCGACAACTATCTGAAAATATTGCGTAACCTGCGTACCCACATGCGAGAGACGGGCACGTCGGTAGAGCAAAAATACAAATCCCTCTCGAGCGCTGACTCTGATTGGGACATCAAGGTCATTTTAGGGTTGCTGGTGGTATTGGTGCTGGGAAGCCTCATAGCGGCAGTGCTCAATTACCTCACCATTGGGTTTGCCCTGACCCGGATAATGAAGACTAACAAATTGAACTTCGTGCTGCGATGGTTTGTAGATGAGAAAGAAAAAATAGATATCAAAAGGACCTTCCAAGCTAAACGGCTGTACATCATCTTGGCTGCGACGGTCATCACATTCGCCATCATATTAGGCGTGGTGAGATTGGTATGGAACCAAAACTTTATCATCATGGCATGCAGGCTCTTGGTGGAATACGCGTGGCTCTCAGGCGTGATACTCTTATCGCTGCTCATCAGGCTCAACGCCAGCAAGCTAAAGAACGGTTTTCGCATCTATACGCCCATCATGGGCATCTGCCTGATAGTAATATCGTTTCGAATTATATTGATACCTAACGACCTCGTAAACCTCATTTTCCCACCCATACTATTGATTTGCATGATATGGCAATGGTATGTGACCAAGAAATACCACCACAAGTTGCCCAAAAGCGACATTATATACTCGTACATCTCGCTCGCAGTGTTTATCGTGAGCCTTGTGGCCGCCTTCATAGGCTATACGCTCCTGTCTGTGGAGATGCTCATATGGTGGACCATGCAGATGACATGCATATTGACACTGACATGCGTCTCGTCGGTGCTCAAAAACTATGGCAACGCTCCCCAACGGCAATATTTTAAGGAAGAAACGCCCATCACTCGCAAATGGCTATTCATGTTGGTCTATAAGGTGATGTTGCCGGCGGCTGCGGCCATATCGGTGCTGGTGTCGATATATTGGGCTGCCGACGTGTTCAACCTGAGTAGCATGACCCGAGAAATATTCAACATGCGGCTTATCGAGTCTAAAAATTTCACGTTGAGCCTGTACGCAGTCACGGTGGTGGTAATCTTGTTCTTTGTTTTCGCCTACATCAATCGTGCCGTCATGTCACTGTTGCAATACAACTTCTGGCTCAACGAACAAGAACAAGCCATGCGCGAAAGCCGATTGACTAATCGAGACTCTGTGACAAGTCGTATGGCCATGTGGCGTAACGTGATACAGGTGCTCGTATGGGGCGCATGGGCACTCGTAACAATGAACATCTTCAATATCAACAACACGTGGATTGTAGCCATTTCGGCCGGTTTGTCCACTGGTGTAGGTTTTGCATTGAAAGACATCCTTGAAAATATCTACTATGGCATATCGCTCATGGCCGGACGTATCAAGGTGGGCGACTATATCTCCATCGACGGAACGCGGGGCACCGTGAAAAGCATTACCTACGTTTCGACCATGCTCGAGGCTTTGGACGGCTCGGTCATCGCATTCCAAAACTCTCAACTCTTTGCCAAAAACTATAAGAACCTGACTAAAAATCATGGCAACGAGCTTGACACTGCGGTTGTGGGCGTGGCCTATGGAAGCAGCGTCAAGGAAGTGAAAAAAACCATTGCCGAAGCGGTAAGACGCGTCAACAAGCCCGGATACATCAAGTACATAGACACGGTGGTGGCCAACTTTGGCGACAACTCGGTGGACTACAAGGTATTCTCATGGGTCGATTCGCGCAACCAAGCGTTCGCCCACGGCGACATCATGGAGGCCATTTACGACGCACTGAACAAGAAGGGCATAGAGATACCATTCCCACAACGCGACATACACATGATAAGCGACGCCACCAAGCAACCAGCGCCTATCACTACCGAGGAAGAAGCAATGAAGATTATCAACAAAGAAAAACAGAAATAAGCATGAAAAATAAACATACGGCACCCATATTCATTGCAGGGCCATGTGTGATCGAGACGCCGAGCCTCTTGGACACAGTGGCCGAAACGCTCGTAAACATAAACCGCCGACTGGGCACGGACATTATCTTCAAGGCCTCGTTCGACAAGGCTAACCGCACCTCCATACACTCGTTCAGGGGGCCCGGCATAGACAAGGGATTGCAAATGCTGGCCGACGTGAAAAGTAAATATGGGCTGAGCCTCATCACCGACATACACGAGGCATGGCAAGCAAAACCTGTCGGTGAGGTTTGCGACGTGATACAGATACCCGCTTTCTTGTGCCGTCAAACCGACTTGTTAGTGGCCGCGGCTCGCACGGGACGAGTGGTGAACATCAAAAAAGCGCAATTCTTGTCGGGCAGGGACATGGTTTACCCTACGCAAAAAGCACAAGAGAGCGGTGCCAAGGAGGTGTGGCTCACCGAGCGAGGCAACTGTTTCGGCTATAACAACCTTGTGGTAGACTTCAGAAATATAGCCGACATGAAAGAAATTGTGCCCACTGTCATCATGGACTGCACTCACAGCGTACAGCGACCAGCGGCAGGAAAGGGCAAAACCACCGGAGACCGCAAGTTCGTGCCAGCCATGGCAAAGGCCGCACAGGCCTTCGGAGCCACCGGATGGTTTTTTGAGGTGCATCCCACGCCCGATGCTGGACTGTCTGACGCAGCCAACATGCTGGAACTTGACAAACTTGAAACCTTAATAGAGACGCTATTATGAAAACTGACACACCCGAGGAGCGTATCTCCCAATCGGTAGGATACGCCCGACAATGCTTGATAGACGAGGCGCAAGCCATCAACGACCTCACCAAGCAGATAGACGAAAACTTCACGCGAGCCGTGGACATGATATACCATTGCCACGGCAAGGTCATCGTGACAGGCGTGGGAAAAAGTGGCAACATCGGTGCCAAAATAGCCGCCACACTGGCCTCCACGGGTACACCGGCCTTTTTTATTAATCCGCTCGACGCTTATCATGGAGACCTTGGCGTAATGACATCAGACGACGTGGTGCTGGCTTTGAGCTACTCTGGGCAAACTGATGAGCTATTGAGATTTGTGCCTATCTTGCTGCACATGAAGGTTCCAATTATCGGTATAAGCCGAAATCCTAACTCGCTGCTGGCCAAATACTCCACCGTGCATCTAAGAGTATGGGTAGACCATGAGGCATGCCCTCTCAACTTGGCGCCCACCACGAGCACCACCGCCACACTGGCTATGGGCGACGCACTGGCCGTGGCGCTGATGAGAGTGCGCGACTTCAAACCACGCGACTTCGCGCAGTTCCATCCCGGCGGCGAGTTGGGCAAAAGATTGCTCACCACTGCAGAAGACGTGATGCTGACAGAAGACATGCCCATCGTGCCCGAGGACATGCACTTGGGCGACGCCATCATCCAAGTGTCGAAAGGCAAATTGGGACTTGGCGTTACCATTGACAACCAAAAACGGGTCACTGGCATCATCACCGATGGCGACATACGCCGAGCTATGGAGCGATGGCAAGCCGAATTTTTCAACCACACCGTGGCCGACAGCATGACAAGGCACCCTAAAATAGTGAAGCCAAACACCAAGATAGCAGAGATACAGCACATTATGCACCAATACAAGATACACTCTGTATTGGTATGCAACGACGACATGCAACTACTGGGTATCGTGGACAGCTATGCCACAACATTGTTAAACCAACCAGAATGAGATCATTCTATTATATATTAGTAGCGTTTTTAATCCTTTCCAACTCTCGGGCAGCGGCCCAGTCCAGCGACTCGCTCATAGTGAGATACCTTCAGGAGTGCGGCGTGACATTTTCGCGAGACAACAGCGTGACGTTACTCAATAATGGGCAGGAGAAGTTTGACGACCTATTCAAGGCCATCAAGCAGGCCAAATCGAGCGTGCACCTTGAATATTTCAATTTCAGAAACGACTCCATCGCTTCCCAACTGTTCAACCTGCTGGCCGCCAAGGCTATCCAAGGCGTGGAAGTTCGCGCGCTGTTCGACTCTTTTGGCAACGCCAGCAACAACAGTCCACTGAAACGACGACACCTCAAAGCTATACGCGACAGGGGCATAGAGATATACGAGTTCGACCCAATAAGATTTCCGTGGATTAATCACGTGTTCTCGAGAGACCATCGCAAGATCGTAATCATAGACGGCAAGGTGGCCTATACGGGCGGCATGAACGTGGCCGACTACTACATCAAGGGCACTCCCCGAGTAGGCGAGTGGCACGACATGCACTGCAGAATACAGGGCACAGAAGTGAACACGCTGCAAGGTATCTTTCTCAACACATGGAACAAAATAGCCAAACAAAACGTGCACGGAGCCAAATATTTCAGGGGATTGGGCGACGACAGCTATTTTAAGGGGCTGAAAGAAGACACCTGCGACACCTCGGGACACAAAATGGTGGGTATCATCAATAGAGAGCCACACACATCAAACAAGATCATACGGGAGTTTTATACCAACGCCATTAGGTTCGCGCGTGACAGCATACGCATCATAAACCCATACTTCACGCTCAACCGAGCACTCAAACGCGAGTTGAGGCACGCCGCCAAACGTGGCGTCAAAGTGGATATCATGCTCTCCGTGCGCAGCGACGTGCCGCTCACACCAGATTGTGGATATTACAACGCTCACAAACTAATGAAAAAAGGTTGCAATATCTGGATGTTCAAACCCGGATTTCACCACACCAAGGTCATCATGGTAGACGGCAAATTTTGCACCGTCGGGTCGGCAAACCTCAACGCTCGCAGCCTATCATGGGATTACGAAGAGAACGCCGTGATCGTGGATCAATGCACCACGAGCGAACTTGACAAGCTCTTCGACCGTGAGAAACAAAGATCTTTCAAGCTCACTGAGGAAAATTGGGACAAATGGCGCACTCCCTTGCAAAAGCTCACGGGATGGTTTGCCCATCTCCTCGCACCATTTTTGTAAGACGAAAAAAAAATGATTAACCGTGAGGCTAATATTCAGACAACTTGAAATGAAACATGCCATTCGATCCATCAAAAAGCTAACATTTCAAAAAAAGTACAAGCATAAGGCAAAAAAACACCAATCATTTCACTGATTTTGCAATAACTTTGCAACATGTAGTTATTCAAAAATAATCGCTACCATATCCAATTCTGTTTCCTAATCAGCCTGTCTGTTAATAAAAAGAGCGCGGCAAGCTGCACAACTGACGTTATGCAACAGAATGACAAAAGAGCGACACGAAGATGGCGACTAACTGAAATGATAATAAAAACGATGGCAATCTATACGCTTAATTTTGTGTAGCTACTAAAACAATAACACAATGATAATAGGGTATCAAACCGAAAATATCAACGTGAAATTTAAAACCTAATAAAAAATGACCGTATGAAACAAAGTATTACCTAAACAAACGTACAACAAGGTTATACCGTCTATTCGTCGTTACGCCCATACATTTATCATATAAATAGCACATAATATTCTCAATGAGTTTAGTATAACCTATCACTCTTTTCTCATAATATGACTAAGAACCAAGAAAATAAAATATAACATGAACTCAATCTTCCGAAAAACATTGTTGCATGCCGGCGCATACATCGTGTTAGGCATAGGCTTTTCACCAGCCGTAAACGCCGCATCCAGCCAAATTGCCCATGAGGCCGTACAGCAACAAAAAAACATCAAGGGTGTCATCAGCGACAATCAAGGGCCTGTGATCGGCGCCACCATTATGGAAAAAGGCACCAATAATGGCACCGTGACCGATATCGACGGCAAATTCTCTCTCAGCGTGAAACCCGGTGCCACGCTCGTAATTTCTTACATAGGTTACAAAACACAAGAAATCACGGTGGGAAATAACAGCGAGTTTAACATCTCGTTAGTTCAAGACTATCGAAATTTGGACGAAGTGGTGGTGGTAGGATACGGTGTTCAAAAAAAGAAACTTGTAACAGGAGCCACTGTCGAGGTGAAAGGCGACGATGTTGCCAAACTCAATACGACACAAGTTTTGGGCGCATTGCAGAGTCAAAGCCCCGGTGTCACGATACAAGCAGCGTCTGGTCAGCCCGGCGATGGATTTAAAGTGGCCATTCGTGGCGCAGGCACCAACGGAGACACCAAGCCATTATACGTTATCGACGGTGTGTCAGGAGGTGATATCAACAACCTAAATCCAGCCGACATCGAGCGTATTGACGTATTGAAAGATGCCGCTTCGGCCGCCATCTACGGATCAGCCGCTGCCAACGTCGTTATACTCATAACGACAAAGCAAGGCAAAGCTGGAAAAATTCAGGTGAGTTACGACGCCAATGTGGGTTGGCAGAACGTGTATCGCATGCCTGATCTGCTGACAGCAAAGGAGTATATGGAAGTACAGAACTTAGTACGCCACAACAGTGGAGTTGAACTTTACGACTGGTCAAAGTTCATTGACGCAGACTTATTGGCCGCTTATAAGGATGGGAGCAACCCTGGCACAAACTGGTTGGAATTGCTACGCAACAAAAACGCTATCATAACGAACCATAGTTTAAACATAACAGGAGGCTCAGAACGTTCCACTTTCAGCACGGGTATTGGTTATCAATATCAAGATGGTATTTTCGGCGGTAAGTTTGCCAAGTCTGATTATCGACGTTTCACCATTCGTCTAAACTCAGAACACGTCGCCTTGCGCAACGCCAAAGGTATGGATGTGCTAAAAATTGGAGAAAATATATATTTCAATCACCGCCAAAACCAAGGTATACAGATAGGTAATCAATATGGCAACGTTATCTCTGACATGCTGCGCGCCAACCCTCTGGTACCACTCTATGACAGCGAAGGAAACTACTATGACAACGAAGACCTCAAAGCTTCGGGGACAGAAGGATGGTATAGCTATAATTCATATACTATCAATCCTATCTACGACATGGTAAACTCGCAAAGTGCCAACAATAAAAGTAGGGGCTTCTCACTCAGCGCCGTGGGATATTACGAGATACAACCCATCAAGAATTTGATTTATAGAGGACAATTCAACTACAATCATAGCTCGTGGTCGTGGCGAACATTCCTGCCCAATTTCAACGCCAACGAGAATACAGCAGGCAAAAAACGCACTACAGACCAAGTGCTTCAACAACTTGGACTTGGCTGGGGATGGAGCACCACACATACCATCAACTATAAGTTTGACCTACTAAAAGACCATCATTTCGATATTTTGGCAGGTACAGAATACGGCGAATCAAAGCCAAGTTTTGGTGAATCAATGGAAGGCAGGTCCACTAACAGTATTTTTGGCGATTTCGCCCATGCCTACCTTTCGCTGACTAACGATCGCGACGGTAAGGCTACCGTATCTGGCACACCTTACGGAGATACAAGAGGACTGTCTTATTTCGGTCGTATCAACTATAATTTAAAGGAAACTTACATGCTCACAGCCATTCTTCGGGCTGATGGCTCGTCTGTATTTGCACCCGGTCACCGATGGGGTTACTTCCCCTCTTTCTCCGCTGGATGGGTCATTTCTAATGAAAACTGGGCGCAACAAGCCCAAAACGTAATAGATTACTTTAAGATCAGAGCAAGTTGGGGACAGAACGGTAACAAGAACTCTGGGCCTTTTGCATATCAGGCCACTTTTGCGTATGACAATTACTCCAATTATTCGTTTGACAACAATAAGGACAGCTACACCCAAGGAGCCAGCCCATCACGTCTTGCCAATAACGACCTGACATGGGAAACATCCGAACAGACAGATATTGGCTTCGACGCGCGCTTTTTTAAACAGCGTTTAAACATGAACTTCGACTGGTATTACAAGAAAACCAAAGACTTATTGCTATATGTTCCCGTTGCGGCCACAACAGGTTTTGATACCCAATGGAAAAATGCCGGCACCGTTCGCAACACGGGTATAGAGCTATCCTTGAATTGGCAAGACAGAATTGGGCACGATTTCACGTATGGCATTAACTACAATATTGCCTTGAACGACAACCAAGTGACACAAGTGAACAGTTCTCGCAAATACAACGAGGGTGGCTACGACAACCTTTCACAAAACACTGGCTATATGGCGCGCTTCGAAGAGGGTCATCCCATCGGCTATTTCTATGGGTATAAGACAGGCGGCGTGATCCAAAACCAAGCTGATCTCGAACGATACATTGCCAACAACTGTAATGGAGACGTTGCCAACTCATTACAAGGCAAAGGTCTCAAACCCGGCGACCTCAAATTTTTAGACACCAATGGCGACGGCATCATCAACGCCGACGACAAGACAGAGCTTGGCGACCCCAACCCAAATGTTACCATGGGTATGAGCGTCAGCCTTGGCTACAAGGGCTTTGACGCATCGTTAACAGGCTATGCCTCCTTGGGGCAACAGGTAGCACGCTCTTATCGAAAGTTCACTGACGGCGAACAAGAAAACTATACCTCTGAAGTGTACAGCTATTGGGTGGGTGAAGGCACCTCGAACAGATATCCGTTGCTTGCCCGTATGAACGTAGGCCCCAACTGGCAACAAGTCTCCGACATATATATAGAAGACGCAAGCTACTTCCGGTTTCAAAATTTGACGATCGGATACGATTTCAACAAGCTATGGAAAAACAGTCCTTTCCAACGTCTACGTTTATATTTCACCGCCCAAAATCTATTGACGATTACCAAATTCAAAGGCATGGATCCAGAAAATGGCATGGCGCTTAACAATAGCGAAGCATGGGTAACAGGCGTTGACGTGGGCAATTACCCACAACCACGCACTTATTTGTTTGGCGTCAATATTCAATTTTAATAAAAACAACACGATGAAAAGAATATCATATATAATCGGAGTGGCATTGTTAACGGCAGGAACATTCTCATCTTGCGATATCAATGATGTGCGCAACTACACCGAACAGTCTACCGAAAACTTCCCAGCCACAACAAAAGACGCCACGGCCGCATTGGCAGGCGTATATCAAAACCTCAACGCTGTAATGGCATATCCACAAGAATCTTTCCTTTATTATGCCAACCTTGCCAGTGATGACCAGCTGGGCGGAGGCGGAGTGAACGACAAACTCATGCAAGCCTTGGACCTAATAGCCAACTATAACGCAGACATGACAAAGGAGTTTTGGTCTTATCGATATGAAGGCATTAACCGTGCCAACACACTCATTGCCGCAATTCCCAACACAAAACTCAACGATACCGACAAGGCACAATTCATGGGCGAGGCTCTTTTCCTTCGCGCATTCTATCATTATGAGCTGGCATCCATGTATGGCAATGTGCCATTGATGACCGAGCCGTCTGGAGAAACCAAGACACAAGGAGATGTCAAAGTGCTTTGGGGACAAATATTACAAGACTTGTACACGGCCGCGACAACGATGCCAGCCAAGCGTCTTACCAATGGACATGTGGACAAATACACAGCAGAGGCCATGTTAGGACGCGCTTGGCTTTTCTACACAGGCTTCTATTGTAACGGAACGAGCATATCCGACTTGACAAGCACTACTTACCACCCGCTTACGTCGGTACAATTACCCAACGGGCAGACACTCACCAAAGAGCAGGTCATCGCTTGTATAGACGACTGTGTTAACAATTCAGGCTACACTCTGGTGCCAGATTTCAGAAACCTATGGGCTTATACCAATAGGTTTACGGTAGAAGACTACTATTATACCAAAGGGAGAAACCTGAAATGGGTAGAGAATGACAACGGTATCAACCCAGAAACGATGTTCGCCATCAAGTTTAACAAGCGTGCAGACTGGTCCACTACCATTGGATATGCCAATGGAATGGCACTCCATTTCGGCATGCGTGGCGGCCAATCATACGACAAGACATTCCCATTCGGACAAGGATGGGGCGCTGGCCCGGTCGCACCCAATCTTGTGCAAGACTGGACAAGTGCGGAGCCTAACGACTTACGACGTGAGGCCTCCATTCAAGATGTGAACCAACTTCCAAACTATACCAAAGGCGGTTGGGCCGATTTCGTGCAAGAAACCGATTATTACAACAAAAAAATGTCACCTGTCACAGCCAAAAATGATGGCTCGGTTGAAGCTTTCTCACAAAAAGACATACCATACTTATGCTGCTTTGAAAACCTGATGTACGGACCATCTGGATGGGCTCAAGGCAACAACAACATGCAGTTGAACAATATACACGATTTGGTGCTGATCAGATTTGCTGACGTGTTACTAATGCAGAGCGAGCTCAAAGAAGATGTTGCAGGCATCAATAAGGTGCGCGCACGTGCTGGCCTAAACCCCATCGCATCCTATTCATTGGAAGCCTTGCAGAGAGAACGCCGTTGGGAGCTTGCCTTGGAGGGCACTCGCTGGAATGACATCCGCCGTTGGCATATAGCCGAAGCAGCCCTGCAACGGCAAAACAACCAGCAAATATACTATTGTGGCGAACCCGACAAGAACACCGCTCACAATGGGGGCTACGCCGCACGCTTCAAAGCCACCGCTGGTTTCCAAAAGATGCCCGACAGCCAAGTTAAGGTAGGCAGCGTCATGCAAAACGAAGGCTGGACCGGCCACGACTCAGAATACCAAGGCTGGAAATAGCTCGTGAGTGGCTCTTAGCCATGCGAATCATGGCGAGAGAACGTCTAAATTTTATTCATCCTTAAACCAAGCAAACACATGAAAAAAATAATATATGCCATTCCACTGTTGAGCCTCGCTCTCTTTTTTGCATCTTGCGAGCCAGCCCAAGACGATGAAAGCCCAAGTGCAACAGTTTCTTCTGAGCAACTCTCACAAGAATTGCGAATCGAAGCCCAAGCCGAGGGCAATAACAATCTTGTGGTTTATACCACGCCTACCCGTTACATCTATGTTTATGATGCCGAAAACGGTGAACTAATAGGCAATGGTACAAGGGTCAACGTGCAGGTGTTACCACCTGCTCGAGAAGTGAAATACTATGTACAAACCACTGGTTTTGACATGAAAGTGGCCAAGTCGGCACCCAAATCTATCAAGGTTACAACATTTACTGACCTTGACCCTATTCTCACCACGCTGTTTGGCGATGGCAAAGGCAACTTCACGTCGCATAAATACACTTGGAACAGCGAAGCTCCCGATGGATTATGGGGCAATGGTGGTTATATGGAGAGCACAGGTCCAGCATGGTGGGTAGTCAAGGCCACAGACATAGAAGAGCAAGCCAAGAAGGCTAATCTGCCCAAAGATGGCCTAAAAGGATGGTTCACACTGGGTCTTGGAGCTAACAATGTGAAAACAAGCCGTGGCGAAACAGGCTCCGTGGCGGCCACCAGCGAGCACCTCAAGGGCGGATGGGATATAGGCACGCTCACCTTCAAGGGCACCATGCCATTGATGGGCATACAGCCTAATTACAATAATCAACGCCAATATGTGTTCCAGATACTGAAAGCCACCGACCAAGAACTGCGTCTATGTGCTGGCGAACCTAATGCCGGAGACTGGGGAACAGCATGGTTTTGGAACTTTAAGCGTGTAGAATGATATAATGTTCGAGTGTGCGAACTCCTCCACCCGCATATACAACAATCGCCGTCTCGACCTCAAAGGCGAGACGACGGTTTTTTAATTTTTACACACATCGCCTTTCTTGCCCAAGAAGTAAAATCATCACATGCATGAGACAAATACTTTTTTCGTTGCTATCCTTATTAGTGCTATCATGCTCTAACGGTCATCACACCTTTGTCATAGATGGTGCGACCTCGCCCAAGCTCAAAGATGGACAGAAAATCTATCTCGTTCCACTCACAAATGCCAATTGGAATAATGTCGATTCTACATACATCCTCAATGGGCATTTTGCTTTTAAGGGCGACACCGAACGCGTATGTATCGTGCGTTTACCCATTCTTGACAGAATGAAAGCCCAAGAAATGCTTGTCATTACCGAACCGGGCAAAACTTATGTAACCATTGGTCCCAACAGCAGCGTGCACGGAACGCCCCAAAACGAGCTTATGCAGCGATGGAAAGAGGCGGTGACTCGCCAAAAAGAGGCATATTCTGCCTATATGGAAGCTAAAAAAACGGTCAAGCCTCAGATCGCCATTTCCAATTTAAGAAAACGTTACGAGCAAGCCTTTAACGACTATCAGCAGCTTTCATCCGCCATTATCCACCATCACAAAGACAAGACTATCGGCAAGTTCGTAGCTCGGCAGACAGGCTTGCAATAATCCCATTAACAAATGATGAAAGCTTTTATTTCCAAACATTACCAACTGTTGTTATCACTATTTTTTGCTATTGTGGTAACTATTTTTTGGGCAGGGCCTTACGTCAGCGCTTTAGTTTACCAAGAGCAATTCCAGCTTTTCCTCTTTGATAACGACTATTTCACCCAGCGCATGGCTGTGCCGGGCGGATTGGCCGACTACATTGCCGAGTTTTTAACGCAGTTCAATCGTTTGTATGTGATAGGAGCCATCATCATGGGAGCATTGTTTTTCACGCTCCAGCGGCTCACCTTTATGGTGTTTAAACACATGAAGGGGCATGATTGCTGGTATGCGCTCACGTTTATCCCTGCCTTTCTGCTTTGGATGTATATGGGAAATGAGAGTGTCTTGCTCTCGTTTGTCATTGCAATGGTGGCCATTTTGCTGTTCATGTTAGGTTATACAACGATAGCTCAACATCCTCATTCGCTAACCATCAGAATTGTTTATTTGGCAATAGGCATTCCAACATTTTATTGGTTGTTTGGAGCCAATATATGGGCAGGCGTTGTCTTTGTGCTGTTTTACGAATGGCGTAAGACACACAGGCTGCTCATTGCACTGGCTGCATTTGTCTACACAGTTCTGACCGTATATTGTTGCAGTTGGCTTATGACCGAATATCCGTATGAACAGTTGTTTCTTAGCATCAACTATTTTCGCTATCCCCAGGGTGTTCCCTACATGCAGTTGGTGGTAATGGGAGCCTTCGCACTTGTTCCATCATGCTGTACATGGCTACCCAACATGGGCAAAAACCTATGTCACTGCACCCACAGCAATCCATTTTGGCGTTCTCCAGCCATGCTTCTTTCCATCCTCATTGCTATAATAGGTGGTATAGGCGTAGTCAACAGTTTTGACAGACTGAAGTATGACCAGATAGAGTATGACTATTTAGTGCGTACCAACCAGTGGAATGCCATCATTCGCAAGGCTGAGAAGCATCCAGCCACCACACCGTTGAGTGTGAGCTGTGTCAACTTGGCTTTGTCCATGACCAACCAACTAACCGACCGGCTCTTTGAGTTCTACCAGAATAGCGTTGATGGTCTTTTTCCACCGTTCAGCCGCGACATGACATCACCCATACAGACAAGTGAGATTTTCTATCGCATTGGAATGATTAACGAAGCAGAACGCTACTGCTTCGAGGCACAAGAGGCCATTCCAAACGCACGCAAGAGTGGGCGATTGACAGCCCGTATAGCACAGTGCAACATTATCAACGGCAACTATAAGGTGGCGGCTAAATATCTGCGCATGCTCCAAAAAACGTTGTTTTATAAAAAATGGGCCAACAGCCAGATGCGCTTCATCAACAATGACAAGGCCGTAGAGGCTGATGCCGAATACGGTCGATTGAGAAACCAGCGTATCAAAAACAACGATTACCTCTTCAGTGACAAAGAGATGGACCAAATGCTGGGTATCTTGTTGGTCGACAATAAACAGTACAACAATGTCATGGCCTACGAATATCTCATAGCCTACGAACTGCTAAAGCGAGATGTGCAGCGCTTCATGCAGTACTATCCCTTAGGCCAATTCATGAACTTCGCACGCATACCTAACACCATTCAGCAGGTACTAATCGGCGTGTGGTTGCAGCAGCATGGCTCGTTAGAGGGCATACCCTATTCTGTCGACACACAAAACGTAGAGCAAACAGTAACGTTTATCCGCACCTATATGACCAACAGGCAAGACCCTGCCCTCACCTCTCCACCACTGAGCCACAACGCATGGCACTATATCATGATGGAGGACAGCAAAGAAAGTCGTTCCAAATCAAGCATGAAAGAGATTTACTAACATGAAAAAAACACATATTACACTCGGTCTTCTCATCATCTTGATGACACAATGCCTTATTGTAACCAGCTGTGCCGACAGTCCTGTCAATGCCGTCAAAAGCGAAAAGCTGCCACCTATATTTCCCGATTATGCCGGTGTGACTATCCCCGCAGAGATTGCGCCGCTCCAATTCAATCTCTCTGAACCGTGCGATGTGCTTGACGTTGTGGCCAAAGGCTCTAAAGGCGGACGGATACACAGCAACGCACAATATACTAAGTTTGACTTGAACGAATGGCATAATCTCACCGAAAAGAACAAAGGGGGGCAAATCATATTCACCGTTTCTGTCAAAGCCAATGGGCATTGGACACAGTACAAAGACTTTGCCGTGAATGTATCTACAGACCATTTGGGGGCGTGGGGACTTACTTATCGACTCATACCACCCGGGTACGAGGTATATGGAAAGATGGGACTGTACCAGCGCGACTTGCGAACATTCGAGCAGACTGCCATCATTGAGAACACAGCGGTGCCCGGCGCATGCGTCAACTGCCACACATCCAATCGTACCGACCCTACCAACTACACCTTTCACGTACGCGGTGACCATGGCGCGACGGTCATCTGCCAAAACGGACAAAGGCAAATGCTCGAACCCAAAAACAAGGAACTTGGTGGAAGCATGATCTATCCCTACTGGCATCCATCGGCAAAATTCGTGGCCTACTCCACCAACAAGACGCATCAGAGCTTTCATGCCGTAGCATCAAAACGTGTGGAAGTGTTCGACCAAGCATCTGATATTATCATCTTTAATCCAGCCACCAATGAGATTATACGCAACGCTGCCGTGATGACCAAAGACCACTACGAAAACTATCCCGTTTTCTCACCTGATGGTCGAACGCTCTATTTTGTATCGTCAAAAGCGTGGGACATTCCTGCTAACTACAAAAAAATACAATACAACCTTTGCAAAATTGCTTTCAACCCTACCACAGGGCACACTATAGGACAAGTGGACACCATCCTAAACGCTCGCAAGATGGGGCTGAGCGCAAACCATCCACGCCCATCCTACGATGGCAAATATTTGCTCTTCACTATGAGCCATTACGGCTGCTTCCCCATCTGGCACAAGGAAGCCGACCAATGGTTGTTAAATCTAAGCACGGGCAAGGCGAGGGCACTTACCGAAATAAATAGCGACGACACAGACAGCTATCACAACTGGAGCGCAAACTCGCGATGGATCGTGTTCACCTCAAGGCGACTCAACGGCTATTACACCACATTATATATAGCGCATGTCAATGCCAATGGCACCATGGACAAACCATTCTTGCTACCACAACAAAATCCGCAAGAATATTATGACAAGACAGTCTACTCGTTCAACACGCCCGATTTTATCCTACGCCCAATAAATACAGACCAGCGAGCCACCGCTAATGCTATCCTCTCATCTAAGCGCACGCCCACAAAGCTCAAATAGTACAATTTGAAAAGGATGACAGACGCACAGTGGCGAAACATGATAAATCAACGCCTCAAAATACCATACATCATGAGACAAGTAGGAGAAAAAACCATGATATAAGCTGACTATAAGCGTGAGCAAATGGCGATTTTCAGCAGTCGTTTTTCAATGATAATGAAACGATAGGCAATCAGACCATTTATATTAACCTGTTTGCCTCTCAGAACGTTGGCGATAAAATAGCCAAAGACACAAACAAGGGTGATAGTCAGTAAAGAAGAAATTAGGAAACACCTACCATCCAAACATCATTCGAATGGCCTATAGACCACTGTCGCATTAGTGTCCAAGCGTCATATCTTGTTGATATCCACATAGCCGTTCATCACGGCATAAATGGTGAGAGCCGATACACTCTTGGCACCGAGTTTCTCCATGATATTTTTACGATGGCTGATCACTGTGGTCAGCCCTATATTAAGACGATCAGCTATCTCCTTGTTGATATTTCCTTCCACTATCAACACTAACACTTCCCTCTCCCGAGCGGTGAGCGCATGGCTGTGCGCAGCCTTGACATTAGACGGGAAATTCTTGCCGTGGGCGTGGGCACGCTGTTCCAATTGGAGCAATGAGCGTACCAATTGCTCCTCCGAGACATTGACATTGAGACTATGAAAACCCACAGGGTGAGTGGAGGCATCGTGCCCCATGGTCAGCACGATGGTTTTGTGCCTGCGTTCAAGAAAAAATTGCCGGTTCAATATGACCACACTTTGTGCCACAAAATAATGAAAGTAACTGTCAGGGGCGTTGGATCGCATCTCGTCAAGTGTGGCAAAAGCATGCACTTCCATGATAGGGATTACCTGTTGGAGTATTTGTTTTAGTCCCAACACCGAGAGCACGTTGGGATCAATTATTGCCATTCGTGGACGATCTGTCATAGTTTAACACTGCTTATATCCACCAAGTTGTTCACAATGGCGTAGATGGTTAGACCGGCCGGGGAGTGTATCTGTAGTTTGCGAGCAATATTGCGACGATGGGTGATCACGGTATTGATAGAAATGTAGAGGTGATCAGCTATCTCCTTGTTGGTCATGCCCTGCACAAGAGCCACTACAACATCTTTCTCCCGGTCTGAAAGCGTCTCCTGCGTGTTAGCGTTGCTCTTGATCATATTGCTTATCTTCACACTCACATCATTCTGCTTCAACTTTTTTTCCATCCGCTTGATAACGGGTATAAAGATTTCATCCTCTACGTTGGCATGCTCTTTGAGCCACTGCTCGCAGTTGTATATCTCATAAAGGGCTGCGGTGAGCTGGTTGTTACGCAAGCCGTCAGATGGCAAGTATTTGATGATGATGTTCTTAAGCTCGCTCAGTTTTTGGTCTATCTGTGTGTGATGTTTGGAAAATGTCTCAATATCGTAGGTGGACGATGCGCTTCCACGCTCCAACTCCTCCACATACGGGAAAAGCGTTTTTTCCTCATACTGCATGTGGTTGCTTATGCTTCGCGCATACTCGTCAAAGAGTTTCAAGATGAGACGGGCCAAGTTATCATTCTCGTCAAGCGCTTCGCAGAGTGCCCTGCGAATGTAAGGCAACTCAAAGTCAAGATAATAAGCGTGACTGGCCTTGAGATAATGTATTAGCGTGGGGATGGATAGTCGGTCTACATCGTCATAATCGCGATAACCATTGATAGTGAAATTGATGACGGCAAGAAAGGTGTAAGTATCTACATGCTGGTCCTCGCACACCTCTTTGACCGTTTTGTCGCCAAAACCTAAGTTGATGCCAAATGAGCCAAGGCTTTGCAACGTATTATAATTGTCCCTGATGATGGATATCAACTTGTCATCAGGCTCATACATTTTTTGATTTTTCATCCCCCACTTACTTTCACTATAATAAATATATACTGCAAAATAAGAAAAAAAAAATGAAACTCGCAAGCGATTAGGTATTCATTTTGACACAAATAGCAAAGAATACCCACAAATAATGATGCCACATATTTACCAACTTGTAGGTATTGTTAGTTGTCTGGATAGGCAGTATCTTTAAAAGCATAAAATAGCCATGTGGCATCATCCGGGTAAACGCAACGGCGCACGCAATGGTTACGAGCCTATGATACAAGGATTTCATTGCAATCTTTTAACGTATCAAAAAGCATAATATGGCAGACGACAGACAACGCTCCGCCCCTATTTCGTCCGCATTTTTTATAGCTTTAGCAAGGCTGCGAGCCACGAGGAAGACTAACCAACAGGCTTGCCACATCACCATTATCAGGTATTCCACAGATCTTTAAACTCATATTTTTTAGGTATTGTGTAAAAAAAGTTTAAAACATAACTTTGCATCCCGAATAACATTAAATAAATTTAATAAAAGCAATTAGCACAAATATCAGCAATAGTAGTATGAAGATAAAAATGAAAAAAAACAGTGGCTCTTGCTATCATGCTATGCGGAATGAGTGCCATGACCACAGCAGCCACCCCACCCACGGCTCAAGACACGGCTTATCACAAATATCGTATAGGCGGATATGGAGAGATTTTGACACGGTTTAAGGATTACGGACTGAACCGTTTCACGGGCGCGAGCAATGGCAACGCACGGTTGAACCATAGCGAAATATCCATACCGCGCTTTGTTCTGTCGGGCGATTATAAACTGTCTGACAAGTGGATTCTTGGTGCGGAGATAGAGTTCGAGTCGGGTGGCGTGGGCATGGCCTATGAGATAGAGTCAGGCTCGGGCGCTGAGAACGGCGAATATGAAAACGAAATAGAAAAAGGTGGTGAGGTGGCTTTAGAGCAATTTCACCTTACCCGACTGATCCACCCAGCCTTTAATGTGCGCGTGGGTCACCTCATCATACCGTTGGGGCTTACCAATGCCCATCATGAGCCACTGTTTTTTTTCACGCCGACACGCCCCGAAGGAGAGTGTACGCTATTGCCATCAACATGGCACGAAACTGGATTGGAGTTCTTTGGTGGTTTCGGCAGGGGAGCAGCCTCTTTTAATTACCAATTATTGATGACAGCCGGCCTCAATCCTGACGGGTTCGGCAAGTACAATTGGGTGAGAAAGGGCAAGCAAGGGGCTTTCGAGTTTGACAACTTCACCGCTCCTGCCTACACGGCTCGGCTTGACTGGAACGGCGTGCCAGGACTGCGCGTAGGGTTCAGTGCCTTTTTCAATCCTAATAGTGGCAAGAACACCGAGAAGTTTTTGAACTATAATAACATGAACGCTATCAACGTGTTCATCTACTCGTTTGACGCCCAATACATCAACAAGTATGTTACGGCACGTGCCAACGTGGTACACGGCCATGTGTCTCAGACGGGCGAAATAAATGGCACTGCGGTATCGGCAGGCTCTCCTTATGGCACACGCAAGCGTGGCATGGGTTCGCATGCGCTCACATACAGTGCTGAGGTGGGCGTGAACATAGCGTCATTCTTTCCCGGTAGCAAATTGCCCAACATCTATCCATACGCACATTACGACTATTACAACCCACAGGAGGGCACGGTTATAGGCACCGTGGCCGACCCACGTACACAAGTTAGCATGTGGGCATGTGGCCTTAACTGGAAACCACTGCCTTGTTTAGCGATCAAAGCCGACTATGCCACACGTCAAATAGGTACGCACGCTGTGTTTGGTAAGGGTAAATACAACTCGGAAAACGAGTTTCGCATAGGCGTGGCATACGCCCTTTATTTTGCCAAGAAATAAAAATCTAAAACTTACCTCATAAAACAACTCTGCAAAAGATATAACGAAAAAAATATATTATTAACGTAAACGTAATGAGACATGAAAAAAAATGCATTAATTCTTGGCACTCTCGCTATAGGTTTGGCATTCAGTAGTTGTAACACTGACTCGCCAGAAAATGGCACTTTTACCAAAGAGCAAGAAAAGAAAATCATCGAGGAAATCAATGCCGAAGATGTCATTGAGTACAACGAACAAAACCAAAAGGCTTGGGGTAACTACATGGCGGTAGTTGGCAAGCTGCTGGTAGCCGATGCCAACGCACTCTACGACGATTGGACCAAAAGCTATAATGGTGGCAAACCATACGCCGAGATATTCAAAGAGCACAAGAGTGAGGCCCTGAAGCTAAACTCTGCGTATGACTGTTTGGCCTTGTTGGTAACCTATATGGACCACATAGCCGACGAGGTGAGCTCCGAAAAAATAGGCTCTCCATATCGCAAATATACCGAAAAATGGCCCACCAAAGCAAATATGAAAGCGGGTCTTTATGCCGTTGAGTCATGGTATAGCTGGCACTCTCGCTTAGACTACATGAACAACATCCTATCCATTCGCAACGGTTACTATGGGGTTTACGACAAGGGTTTCAGCAAGTTGAGCAAAGCTCACGCAAATTCACTTTATGCCTATGTGGAAAAGAAGGACCCTGCGCTCAACAAAAAAGTGGCCCAAGCCATTGACAAAGCCATAAAAGCTATCGACAATATTCCGCAACCATTCCGCAACCACATCAACAGCAGTGAGACAAAAGCTGCCGCAGACGCTGTCGCAGACCTGAACGTGGTGCTCGCCAAAGACATGCAATCATTCCTTGACAAGTATAAAAACGACCATAAAGGGCTTGACCCCATCGTCTCTCACGTAGTGGACGAGGTGATAGTGCCAACCTATGCGGACCTGAAAAAATACAACAAGGAGCTGTATCACAAAATTTTGGCGTTCCAAGCCAACCCCTCGAACGAAGGTTTCGAGGCTTGTTGCAAGGCTTGGATAACAGCGCGCCAGCCATGGGAGTCGTCCGAGGCTTACCTCTTTGGACCGGTAGCCGACAAAGGTCTTGACCCAAACATGGACACTTGGCCACTGGATATCGATGGTATCGAAAACATTTTGAAATCTGAAGACTGGAACAAACTGAACTGGAGCGGCGATTTTGTCGAGGAAGAAGAAGGCGATAACGGCAACAGCCAGCTGTCTCCGGAAGAAAAGAAGAGAGCCGAAGATATCAGCAGTGCCCAGTCGTTACGTGGTTATCACACCATTGAATTTTTAATTTTCAAGAATGGAAAGTCTCGCAAAATAAAATAATCTTTTTATAAATACTCTTTGATCATGGACGGAGTTGTCAAGCACCACGCTTGGCACTCCGTATTTAAGCGTTAAAAAAAACGTGAAAAAAAGATGGCAATATGATGTGTTTTTACAAATATTCATTAATTCTTCTTGCCGCATTGTCACTGACAGCCTGCGAAGACGAAGGCGAACAACTACACGTGCAAGACGTAGAGGTGCCTGATGGCTATGCCTTGTCGGCTGGAATATCAACCGAATTTTCTCGCTCCGCCTACTCTTACGACGAGGCATCAGACTGGGTAAGGGGGCGCTACGAGACGCTTTTCAACGAGGGCGATCGCCTTTATGACAATGTAGCAAGCAGCAATTACAATGGCGAGGGTGGCGGCCGAGGACCTGTTTTCGTGGGTTATTGCTGCGGAAGCTGCCATCGTAACGCTGGCCGCACACAGCCCTCCTATTGGATGGCCTTTAAAAATGGCAGTGACAAAGCCACTGGCGAATATGGCTTCACATCCATGTTGTGCTACATCACGAAGAAAAACGGAGCGTTCTTCCCCAATTATGGCCGTGTCATCCACGACAACACCATCTACGGCGTGACACCAGAGGGAGAGCTTCACTTTGACATTGATTCCGCCACCTACCAGTTTCCGGATGGCGAGAAGTACACACTCTGTTATCCCAAATATCGCATTACAAAATGGTATGCGGACAGCATAAAGCCCGAAGACCTCTTCATCTCGGTGCGCGTGCCGCTACGTCATGTTGGCCAAGGAGTCATCATGGCACTCGACCGCGAAGAGATCAGGCAGCTGGCAGCTAAAAGCAATTACCCGGAATGGGGCATTAGCGGCAGATATAACATCATTTCCGAGCGAGGGGTAAGTCAAATTGGCGTTGGCGGCAACAAGTCGCACCACGCCGACCTCACGGTAGAGTTGGGCTATTCATCAGACATGGGCATGACCAACAGTCGCTTCCCAGAGGAAATATGCCGTGGACAGAAACAAATTAGAGAGGGCGCTATGATGGGGATGGCTTATCATAAGCTCGATGTAAGTACCAAGGACATGGAGGCCGTAGACCTTTATCTACATTCGTTGGCAGTGCCCGCACGACGCGACGTGAACAACCCGGATGTAAAAGAAGGTGAAAAACTGTTCTACAAGGCAGGTTGCCACTTGTGCCATGTCACCACATTACACACCAACAAACGTGGTGTAACCCTGCTTGGGGGCATGTCATTGCCATGGTTAGGAGGGCATCAGGCGGTGCATCCCTACTCCGACTTCCTGCTCCACGACATGGGGTCGGAAATTATGGGCGTAGGCCTCAACGACCACATGGTGAGCGGATTGGCAAGAGGCAACGAGTGGCGAACCACCCCTTTGTGGGGTATCGGACTGCAATTGCTCGTCAACGGCCACACCTATTTTCTACATGACGGCCGCGCTCGCAACTTTACCGAGGCCATCATGTGGCACGGAGGTGAGGCACAGGCCAGCAAACAGAAATTCGCACATTTCTCAAAGCAAGACCGCGCCAAACTCATTAGATTTCTCTGGAGTCTATAATCAACTTTACCGTAGAAACAAAATAAAATATTAAATATAACATGAAGCTATATCGCGCTTACGCTGCTATCATCGCAGCAGGACTTAGTTCTGTGGCTTTTGCAGAGCAAACAGACAAGGATGCCGTTCTGAACGACAACAAAAAAACGGCCATTGAGATGAATGTCACGACCGAAAATACCGACGAAAACGTCCAAAAACAACGTGAAGTGACCTATGACCGAGAAAACGGCGTGCTCCCTATCGCTGACAACAGAGGGTTTTCTTTGGCCTCCAAGGATGGGAAATTTATTCTCAAACCTTACTTAATGCTCCAGACAACACTTAGATTCAACTACTATCCAGACGAGGGACTTGACAAGGCTTATAACCAAGACAACGTAGCCAACTCTGGTTTTGCCATACCATTCGGCATTATCGGCTTCACCGGCAAGGCCTTTGGCAAAATTGATTATAACGTTTGCGTCAATGCGGCAGCCAAGGGAGGCGCGCTGTTGCAACAAGCATGGATAGATTACGCAGCCTCCAAAGCTCTGCGCTTCCGCGTGGGAAAACAGAAAACACCATTCGCCGGGGCATTCCTTACCACCCTTGGCGAGACTTTGTTCCCTGCCATGCCGTCGTCGCTCATCTGCACCACGATATTGCCTTACAGCCTCAACGCCGTCAACCCCACCATCAACACAGGCTGGGACTTGGGTGTCAAGATGCACGGTTTGATAGCAGACAAGTGGGGCTATGAGCTCGGCTTATTCAATGGAACGGGTGGCAACGTCAATACGGCTACCAAGGGCTTTAGCGACGACAACCATTTTCCGTCACTGCTCTACGCCGCGCGCGTCACTTTCCAAGGCAACGGAGCCATGCCGATGAGCCAAGGCAATCCTAACCTTTTAGGCTTAGGCACAAAATATTTAGTGGGGCTTTCCGTTAACTATAATAATGAAGCGGAGAACGAATCGACCAATGATTTGCGTGCCGGAGTGGAGTTCGCGCTGCTGAGCGGACCGTGGTCTGTGGCAGCTGAGGGCTACTACATGCACGTGGGCTTTACCAAACGAATGAAAATAACCGACCGTTTCAATTACATGGGAGGCTACGCGCAATTGGCCTATTTTCTCAACAGATCGTGGCAATTGGGCGTTCGCTACGATTGGATGGACCGCAATGGCACCCGCAAGGATGGCAGTCTGAACTCTCCGGGGGTGGTTTGTAACTATTTTGTACCTAAAACCAATATCAAACTCTCCGCAATGTATCAATACACAGGCCGTTGGGGGCACGACACCCAAGCCGACAGAGACCTTGACAATCTCGGATTGGCCACTCATTCCGCCATGATTTTGATGCAATATGCTTTTTAAGTGTTGATAGAGATGAACAATATAATCCATAAATTTTTACCACTATTGGTCATGGCGCTCCTTGCAAGTTGCGACTCTGGTAACATTGAGGAGACAGACCCCGACAGCGAACAAGGTCGCGTGGTCAAGATAGAGGGCAACATAGCCGGCCTGAAAAGCTGGCCATTGGATTATGATGTCGCGGTGGCTGGTTTCTCAAGCAAGTCCAACTCAAGCGCGGCTCCCTATGCCGAAATATCCAAAGTGGTCACCACCGATGCCAATGGCAACATGTCATTGGTGCTGTCGGGAATAAGCTCGGACATTGACGTGATACAGATTTGCGTGCTCAATCGCCTGCGACAACGTGTCATGAAGTTTGTGTCAAAGGACATTTCCAACGCCACGGGGCGCGACACCATACGTCTAAACGTTGACAAGGTGGACGCCAGCATGTTCAATGCCATTCAGGTGGGCATTTTCAATGGTGTGTGTTCGTCGTGCCACAATGCCTCAAGACCCGCCGGCGGCCTCGACCTTACCGATGGGCACAGCTACGCCTCGTTAGTAAACCATGAGTCAGTAAAGGTGCCACGGATGAAAAGAGTGATCCCCGGCGACAAGCAAAACAGCTTGTTGTACCAAGTGTTAAACTCTGACATCTCACGCTCGTGGAAGCAAGACCACACCGACATGGGCAACAAGGAACGTACCGAAAAGTATATCCTACAGCTCATCAACGACTGGATCGCCACCGGCGACACTCAGTAAGAGCAAAGATCCGGATTGGCTTAAACCACCAATCCGGCTTGCCGTTTCTTTATTTCTATCCAACAACCATGTTGGCATAGTACCCAACACAATTCAAATGAAGTTTATCAAGTATGCCATAGCGATTTTGTTTGTTGCGCTCATTGTTCTTATGGCCTTTGCCACCTATATGGAACAGCAACACGGCACTGCGTTCGTGGCACAGCATATATATCACACGCTATGGTTTTGCGCCTTGTGGGGCATACTAACCACACTGGCCATAATATACATCATCAACCGAAAACTAAACCGCCGCCTCCCCATTTTCATGCTTCACGGAGCATTTGTCGTCATCCTAATAGGCTCAGCCATCACATATTTCACTGGCAAAGAGGGCAAGATACATCTGCGCGAGGGTGTCGCCGAGAACACGTTTTTAGAGCAAGCGAGCGGCCAAATGCTGCCCTTGCCATTCTCGTTGACGCTCAAATCTTTTCAAATAACATGCTATCCAGGCACCGACACGCCCTCCGATTTTGTCAGCACAGTAACATGCCAAAGTCCCAACGACAGTAAAGTAGTCAATGCCGAAATCTCGATGAACAACATTTTGAGACACCACGGCTATCGTTTTTATCAAGATGGGTTCGACCCAGACCACAAAGGTACCACCCTGAGCGTCAATCACGACCCTTGGGGCACGGCCATAACCTATATCGGCTACCTATTGTTGGCATTGAGCATGACGCTTACCCTCATCTCTCGCAAGGAGTCGTTTCGCCGTCTTCTTTCCTCGCCCGCACTGCGCCGCGGCTCCGTGCTTTTTGTCTTGGCTGCGCCCATGCTCACCGCCCATGCCGAGGATGTGCCCACCATCAACGCTGAAAAAGCCAAGATAGTGGCACGTTATCAGGTGGTTTACAACAGCAGGGTGGTACCCCTCAACACCGTGGCCACCGATTTTCTACAAAAAATATATGGCCGTCACAGTTACAAAGGTTTGTCGGCCGAGCAGGTGCTCTATGGGTGGATAGCGCGACCGGACGCATGGAAAAGCCAGCGCTTTATCCAAATCAAGCACGCGCCCCTTCGCCAGCGGCTTGGCATAACGGGCGAATACGCCGCGATGGAAGAACTTTTTGATGCCAACGGCAAATACAAGCTCATGCCAATGGTGCATGAAGAACAAAAAAAAGACGCCATGGGCAAAGCTATCAAAGAGCTTGACGAGAAAGCCGGATTGATACTCATGCTCACAAGCAATACTCTTTTCACACCCCTTGCGCCCACGTCGCCACGCCTTAGCGACACCCGCGTGGAAGCAGAGATTATTTATAACAAGATTCCGGCAACCAAAATACTCTTCATCGTCAATCTTGTCATGGGCATTCTCACTTTCATTCTCTTGATGGCAAACACCTCCATCGGGCGTTGGCGGCGCGCGAGGCACATGGCGCACGTTGCCAGCGTAGCGGTCTTCGGCGCGTCGTTCGCGTTTGCCCTGCTCACCTATGCCCTACGTTGGTACGTGGGTGGGCGCGTGCCGTTAAGCAATGGGTACGAAACAATGCTGCTCATGGCCCTCCTGCTCATGGCTATCACCCTGACTATACACCGTCGGTTCCCTTACCTTTTGCCTTTCGGGTTCCTACTCTCGGGCTTCACCCTTCTCGTGAGCCACTTGGGGTCCATGAACCCCCAAATCACACCTCTCATGCCAGTGCTCCACTCTCCCCTACTCAGCATACACGTCAGCGTCATCATGACAGCCTACGCGCTGTTGGCACTCATGGCCATGCAAGGCGCTTTCGCATTGTGGCTCATGCGCGACAAGACACCAAGGCGTCGACGCGCACTCATCGATCAGGTCACCACCCTCAACCGTGTCATGCTGTTCCCCTCTGTTTTTTTATTGGCCGTCGGCATTTTTCTCGGGGCCGTCTGGGCCAATGTTAGTTGGGGGAAATACTGGAGTTGGGACCCCAAAGAGACATGGGCGCTCATCACCCTCATGGCCTACGCCGTTCCATTACACCGCCAGTCGCTGCCATTAGCCCGTCGCGACAAGCAATTCAATATCTATATCACCTGTGCGTTTCTCTGTGTGCTCATGACATTTTTTGGCGTTAATTATTTTCTCGGAGGCATGCACGCATACGCATAAAACAACTGTCATCATGGAAACCAAGAAACTAAAGATAATCATCAACGACGTATCCGTTAGCCTTTTCGCCTTTGACGGAGGCCAAGGCGTGCGCGAATATCTTGCCATGCTCACCTGTACCAATCCCGAACAATCATTCGAGGAACAAGCCCGGGCAATGGCCAACAGCTGCGAAGAGATACGCACGAGCAATTTCCACGGGCATTTGGGCAAACTGAGCGAAGCTCACCCCGTGTTCAAACGCTATTATCTCAGCGACGCGGCCAATCAGCTGGAGACGCTACAAAAGATAATCGGTGAGCAAGATTGCGCCGTGTCTTACGTGCAGCAACCGCCACTCCAAGGCGCAAAACTGGGGCTTTGGGTCTACTTGATGGCTGGGACAGAGAACCACAAAATAGACGACAACATGTTTGCCGTGACGCACAACGGCTACACCGAGCTGTGGTCAGCGCAACTCATGGCCGCGGGCAAAAACGCTTTCGACCAAACGTTTGACATCATGACCACCTACGCCCAGCGTCTACGAAGCTTAGGCTGCACATTAGCCGACAACTGTCTACGCACATGGTTGTACGTCAACGACATCGACAACCACTACGACGGTGTGGTAAAAGGTCGCAACGCCGTGTTCGATACCGAACACCTTACGGACGACACACACTTCATCGCATCGACAGGCATTGGCGGCCGATGCGCCGACCATCGGGCGCTGTGCATGATGAACGCCTACGCCATCAAGGGCATCAAGCCCAACGACGTGCGCCATCTATACGCGCTCGACCACCTGAACCGCACCTCCGACTATGGCGTGCGCTTTGAGCGAGGTTCCTACATAGACTTCGCGGGACGGCGCAAGGTGTTCATCTCTGGAACGGCCAGCATTGACAACAAGGGCGACATTATGCACGTGGGCGACATTCGCCAACAGGTGCGTCGCATGTGGGAAAACATCCAAGCCCTGTTGGCAGAAGGAGGATGCACCTTTGACGACGTGGCGGAAATGACCGTTTACCTGCGCGACACGGCCGACTACAAGATAGTGTCTGACATGTTCGCGCAGAAGTTTCCCGACACGCCCTATATCATTGTTCTCGCGCCTGTGTGCAGACCAGGCTGGCTCGTGGAAACGGAGTGCTTGGCATTGAAGAAACTGTAAACCAAACACTACATGCCACACACCATATCCCATCAAACTCTCGGTAGCGTGAACGTCCGACTGGCCAAATTCAGCACCGGGACCGACGTTGACGAGTACCAACTCGCACTATGCATAGACGACGAAGCGGCCCACCTAAGCTACGCCGAGCAGCTCAGACAACTATGCGTCGCCTTCGAGACCGTTCGCCAACAAACCAAGGCCAACCCTGTGTTCAAACGCTATTTCATCAGCGACGCGGCCAACCAGACAACCTTGCTGATGAATTACGAGTTGGCATACACCGACTATGAGCTGTCTGTCATAGAGCAGCCACCCGCCAATGGCACCAAGGTGGCACTATGGTGCTACCTCATGACCAATGTCAACACCAAGGCCAACGTCTCCGGCCTATACGAGGTGCAGCACGGCAGCTACCGCCATCTGTGGAGCGCCAACAACACGGCGCAAGCCGAAACTTGCTCCGCGCAAACAAAATTGCTGCTCAACGACTATGTGATGCAACTCATGAATGAGGGTTGCACGCTGCGCGACAACTGTGTGCGCACTTGGTTTTACGTTAACGACATAGACCAAGACTACAATGATGTGGTGAAAGCACGCAACGAGGTGTTCTACACACAGGGCATGAACGCCAACACACACTTCATCTCCAGCACTGGCATTGGTGGCAGGCAGGCAGACAACCAGCGCCTCTGCCAGATGGACAGCTACGCGATTTACGGATTACGCGAAGGCCAAATGCGCCACCTCTATGCCCCCGACCATCTCTGTCGAACCGTCAAGTACGGCGTAAGCTTTGAGCGTGGCGTTTACATTGACTATGGCGACCGCCGACACGTGTTCATCTCGGGAACAGCCAGCATAGACCGTGACGGCAACATTGTGAGCCAAGGCGACATTCTCGGACAGTGCGAGCGGGTATGGCAAAATATCGAAGCCCTGCTCAACGAGGCCAACTGCGAGATGAAAGACCTGCAAATGGTGATCTGCACCATACGTCACGCGTCAGATTTTAACACCGTGCGACAATGGATTTCACATAAGATTGGGAACAATGTTCCACATATTTTAGTTTGCGCGCATATCTGCAGGCCAAACTGGCTGGTTGAGATGGAATGTATCGCGGCACGTAAAATAAAATCAGACTATCCCGTCTTCTAAATGTCTACAATACAAACAAGTCGGAAGCCCACCCATCTCACGACCAGCGTTTCATCCAAACGCGCACGATGAAACATGCCTCCGAATGTAAAATAAAATGGCCTATCATTTATTTTCAAGTATTGCTGTCCGGTAAAACTTTATTAAACAAAATAATTTAGGGCTGACACTTCTCACGAGGTGTCAGCCCTTTTGGTTATCTTTGTTTTTACTAA
>NZ_QENY01000021.1 GCF_003096815.1 Hallella colorans | reverse complement strand
TGCTTGCAAAGGTACAGATGAACAAGTATTCCTGAGCGATGCAGAAAAATGAAAGATGAAGAATAAAAACCTATGATACAGTTGTTTACCTTCAACTCGTAACCCCTTTTTGCTTTTTCCTTGATGGGTTACGATTTGGTAACGGAACTCCTGCCGTTTGATGCTTCCTTTCGCCTAACTCGATAAAGGCAAAAAAATGCTAAATGATACTATTTCAAATAGTTACATTCCTTACATTTCCCTCTGTTTCCCCTAATTCTTGACTACCGACTATGCGGACGAAATGACCTAACCTCTCTCCCTTGTCATTCTACGTCTCTGAAGAATGATGAAAGCGGTATTGTAATGGTTGCTGCTTTATGCGCAATGAATGGAGATACGGCTTTCAGGGAAAAAGCCTTCTGAAATATAGTTAAAACCATATAGGTAGTCTGTGTAACCCCACTGCAACACAAGAATTGGGTTACACTGGAGATGCACTGACGTTACACAGGAAAAATGTGCGATATGGTGTGCATAGGCACGGAGCAGGAAGTAAGATGGGCGGAGCCGTGGAGCGGTCATGGGCGGCAGTCCATCACCAGCGTAACAGCGGCAGCCTATCCCTCCTGTACCATGCTATGCACTCCATCCAGCACATAGTGGATAACCGCTCTCCCTTGTTGCTCTGTGTCCCAACGGAGCGATGAAAGCGGTGTGGAGTCATCATACGCATTTATGACGTGATAGCGAGACACGGCTTTCAGGGTAATTAAGTACTCCCAAATAAAAGTCTTGTTTTTTGCGTTAAAAACAAGACTTTTATTTTAACCAAGCATTATTCAGCTAAGCATCTTTCTCCCAAACAGGCAGCGGACTGTGACCGCTGCCCGAATTTGAAAGCTGGGCATACCTTGTCAGATATACCCCAGCCATGCTCACTCCTCCCTGCTTACAAGGATGGTTTTAGAACACCCAATCAATCTCACGGTACGACAAAGTGGACTGAATGTCACTGCCCATGACCATTCCACAGTGTTTTAGGATTTTGCATAACACTTAGCTTCCTCGCTACACTCTGCTTCTACCTTGAAAGTACCCTCAAAGATGTATCGAGCCGGTACGCTATAAATTTTCTTCATTGTATTTCCTTTTGAAGGAGTATGCCTGAAACTCGGCACACTCCTGGTTCTACTTAGTCAAACATCGCATTGACGTGGGTTTCAAACTCGTCGTCTGAATAGCTGTAGAAGATGTCATCTTCCACATATCCGTAAAATAGATTGTCCACTAATGGAAAATCTTCTTTCCACTTGTCGCACACACTACAGGGTGCAAATAGTGCATCGCCCAACTGCGCATTGCAAATCTCTCTTGCATCAACGCCCTCTATCGAAAAAATACTGATATTCTCCATGCTTTTAGAAATGAAAATCAATGATACCACCGATATAAAGTTCGTCACCTTCCGTCAGATGCTCCACCATGCGCATCAACTCCGCCGACTTTTCCGCAAAGATCTGATAGTCGTCATTACAAAGGTAGAATTGTGCATCCGTGCCTAGCGGATTCTGCGGCTCGGTCTCCAACTGGTACAACTCACCACAAAAGTTCATCACGTTTTCCGTGTTTACCTTTGCCACCTTCGTTTGAATACGCTCAACCCACTCTCGTTTCCACTGTCCAAAACCGCCTTGATACACCAAGGTCGTTTCATCTTTCAGGCGAAACATGCCCAATGGCAGAATATGAGCCATGAGCGAGTAAACGGCTCTCTTCCGTTCTTCTTCTGATATGGCGGCACAATAGTCATAATCGCTGCCATCACCCTGCAACAAGGTATCTTCACAGAGATAGCCCTCGATGCGTTCTTCCGATAATTGAAAAATCCATGCGTGCATAACTTACAATTTTAAGAGGTTATAAATCTTAATCTTTTCCCTTTTGTGAAGTCGAAAGACTTCTTGCAGGTACTTGATTTTCGAGCAAAACAGGACGGCATAAGCGGGAAAAATAAGGCAAGCAATGCACGGAAAAATCGACGGAATACCCAAATCTTGATTTGAGGAAGGCTGCCGTCTATTTTTCTGCGCATAGCCCCCAGCGTTGCTTGCCGTTCTTTCCTATGCCGTAACTTTGCAAAGAAAATGAGTACTTGCAGCAAGGAGGCAACCGCAAACATGGAAATGATAGAAAGTAAATACCGCACATCATGACGTACCTTTCTCTGATAATAGGGAAAACAAGAAAATAATTACTGTTTTCTTGCTTAAATGACATGAAATAGTTATATTTGCTGCATAAATCTGTGTCGTGACACAAAAATATATTCTAAAATGCTATTTGAACGGAAGTATTACCTAAGCCAGCTACAGAATGCTGATGGAAACGGTATGATCAAAATCATCACCGGGATGCGACGCTGTGGCAAGTCATTCCTCCTTTTCAATATCTTCCGAAAGAGTCTTCTTGAAAGGGGCATTCACGAAGATCACATTATTAAAGTCAATTTAGAGGATCGCCGAAATAAGAAGCTACGTAATCCAGATGCACTTCTTGAACATATCGATAAATTGATGACAGATACAGAGAAGTATTACATTCTGTTGGATGAGGTGCAGTTGGTCAGTGAGTTTGAGGATGTTCTTAACTCTTACCTTGACGTACCCAATGCAGAAGTGTATGTTACCGGCTCAAATGCAAAATTCCTTTCAAGAGACATTATAACGGAATTTCGTGGACGAGGATGGGAAGTACGCATCCATCCACTTAGTTTTGCAGAATATTATGAGGTGATAGGTGGTGAAAAGGCAGAAGTCCTGGATCAATACTATAAATATGGTGGCCTGCCAGCTGTGGCAGGAATGAAACGAGCTAAAGACAAGCAGAATTACCTCCGCGAGATTTTTGAGACGGTGTATCTAAGAGATGTTATTGACCGCAACCATCTAAAGAATGCAGACGGCTTACGGGAGCTGGTTCGTATTCTTGCCTCTACTATGGGGGCGAGTACCAACGTGCGACGAATTTCAAACACTTTCAAGACTGCCGCAGGCATAGATGTTGCCCCTGCAACGATAGCCAAATACATCGCGTGTCTGCAAGATGCATTCATCATCAGCGAAGCATTACGCTATGATGTCAAGGGTAGGAAATATATCGGCACAGAAACCAAGTATTATTTCGAGGATTTAGGGATAAGGAATGCCGTTGTTGAATTCCGCCAATTTGAGCCAACCCATATTATGGAGAATGTTGTATATAACGACTTATGCCGCAATGGTTTCTCGGTTGATGTCGGATTAGTTGAAAGTTTCAAACGCGATAATAACGGCAAACTCACAAGACGAAACCTCGAAATAGATTTTGTCGTCAATCGACATGATGAACGATTATACATTCAGTCTGCCTATGCTTTACCTTCAAAGGAGAAAGTTGATCAGGAACAAGCCTCACTCTTGCAAGTGTCAGACGGCTTCCGCAAGATTATCATTGCCGGTGATCATTACAGTACTGGTTATAATGAGAATGGCATCTTGGTAATTGGACTTTACGATTTTCTGTTGGAGAAAGCGAATATCTGGAAATAGTATAAACAGCAAGTCTATAATACTCAAGGAAGAAACAGGGGAAGCTACAGATAACTTCTCCTGCTACTTTTTTACGTACGCTCGGCATGAGCATTATCTAACGGGTGGAAGTCCCGAGTAAGCCTAATAGCGGGAATTACATAGCCAAGAGCAAGGGTGTTCATCGTGAGATGAAATCTGAAGGAAGCTGGCGGCAAACATCTGACCTAACGAACAGAAACTTCATATAAGGCATATGACCATGGATAAGATTGCATACCAAATCAAAGTCCTATAGCTATTCGGAATGGTTGGTGGAGTTTCCTTGAGCTTAGCGAAAAAATGAAGTAGGTATAAGATGGAAAGATAATGTCCTTATCCGAGGAGGTCTCACGGACGTTTCAAATAGTTGTTTTTACGAAAGAAGCGGAGTAAAGCTTGCCGTGAGAAGTCAGCAGACGCCATAGTAGTGGAGTACTCGAAAACGCTCCATGAAGGGCTGAACCTATATATTAAGCGATAGTAATTGAAACATACCTTATGAAGGAAAGAATGCAGAAAACATTATCCCAAGTTAATGGCTGTCCCCAAAGAGATAGGTCGGAAACCGAATGGTATGGGGGAGTGCAGACCTTCATGTGGATGTGTGAAGACAACATCGTGGAAGTACCATTTGACAAGGAACACCTCCTTGAGCAAATCCTTAGTCCTGCAAATCTCAACCGAGCCAACAAGGCAGTGATGAGAAACAAGGGATGTGGTGGTATCGACAAGATGTCGTGTGAGCAACTGCTCCCATGGCTCTTAACCAAGTTTGAAAAAGTTTTACCGGACAGCAATAACTCTATATCTCAAAGTCAACAAGTAAAAGACCGTAGTGTCGTATGTGCGAGGAACGAAATACCTCGGCTACTCCTTTTATGTGATGAAAGGTAAATGCCAACTCACGGTGCATCCTAAGTCCAAAGCCAAGATGAAGTCAAAGCTAAAAGAATTGACAAGTCGCAGTAATGGATGGGGATACGCCAAGAGAAAGCAAAAACTGAAAGAATACATACAAGGTTGGGTCGGTTATTATCACCTTGCCAATATGAAACGTTTCTTGCTTGAAACAGACGAATGGTTAAGACGTAGAATACGCATGTGTATATGGAAGGCTTGGAAGAAAGTCAGGACAAAAGTGGCAAACCTCATTAGATGTGGTATCAATCAATACAAAGCATACGAATGGGGTAATACTCGCAAGGGTTATTGGCGAATAGCTGATAGTCCTATATTAACAAGGGCGATAGATAACAATAGACTACGCCCAGCTGGGTATGCAACTTTAATGGGGGCGTATCTCGAATGGCACCCAAAATAGGAACCGCCGTATGCGGAACCGCATGTACGGTGGTGTGAGAGGTCGGTGAACACGAGAGTAGGAGATAAACACCTATGATTAGTGTTTACCTCCTACTCGATTGCTTAATTCAGCAAAATTTCAATGAGAAAGTAGTGAACATTCATGATTAATTGATGGGATTTTAACAGGTTTGTAATATGCTATAATTATTTTTGGCGCGAACAAATCTTATAACCATCGTATGATGAAAAGGTGGATTGGCACTGGTATGCTGTTGTTAGTTGTTTCCATGGCCATCATGGCACAAGGAAACAGAACGCAAAAGGTATTGGGTAGGGTGACGGACATTCATGGAAACCCGTTGGCTGATGTTAGTTTGAGCATTGTAAACGCGGAGCCTTCAATCACCCAAACCACAGATAAAGTGGGTCGTTTTGAACTACAAGTACCGTTGGGCAGGCAAGTTTTGCGGGCCAGTTCAGTGGGCTACCAGGACAAGGAGATCAGTTTGTTGTTGGTTATGGGTGAAGAAGTGTCACTTGATGTCAAACTGGAGTCTGCCACTTATAATCTCAAGGGCGTAGAGGTGAAGCGATATTACAACAAAGCTCGGCCCCTACAGCCGCTTGCCTATGCAGGTGCTCGCAGCTTTAGTGTGGAAGAAACAGAGCGTTATGCGGGTTCGTTAGGCGATCCAAGCAGGATGGTGAGGAGCTTTGCAGGCGTGATGCCCATCAACGATTCGCGTAATGAGATTGTGGTGAGAGGCAACTCATCATTAGGGGTGCAATATCGATTGGATGGGATTGAAATTCCAAATCCTAACCATTTCAACGCCGGACTGGGAATGACGGCTGGACAGGTAACTGCCCTTAATATGAATGTTGTTACCAACTCTGATTTTTTGTTGGGCGGTTGGCAGGCAACAAAAGGCAATGCACTTGCGGCAATCTTTGATCTGAATCTGAGAAAAGGCAATCCCAACAACCACCAAATGCGCTTCCAGATGGGCTATAATGGAGCCGAACTCATGACAGAGGGGCCGATGGTCAAGGACGGTTCGATGACCTATCTTGCCTCCTATCGTTATTCCATCCCAGAGTTGGCAAGCTATGCCATGAAGATTTTCGGCAAATCCATGGCCGTTGTGCCAAGATATCAAGACCTTACCACCAAGATAGATTGGCGCATCCATGAGGGTCACACGCTTTCATTGATTGGCATTGTAGGAACAAGTAGCATTCATCTCAAGACATCAGAACTCTCCGGGGCGGGTACGACCGTGCAAGTTGACAAGCTATCATTTGACCAAAAGGTTAACTTACGCAGTGGCTTGGCATTGTTAGGTATGGTCTATCATGGCCAACTGGCTGCTCGGACCGATCTTCATGCCACACTTTCTTGGAACTATAATGATATAAAGATGAGAGTCTACAATAAGGAATTGGCCAATCAAGAAGACTTTAAAATGATTTTTACGGATCTAACCAAGGAACACAAACTCTCGTTTTCGGCCGATATCCGTCATCGATTATCCACGCATCACGACAATCTTTATGTGGGTACGGTTGTCGATCAATATTATCTCAATATGTTCAATGAGGTGGAAGATACACCCTATCCCCTCAATGACGATAGAAGCACATTATCACTTTATCGCGCTTATGCGCAGTATCAACATTTGTTCAGCGATGCTTTTACTGTCACTGCAGGCGTACATGGCAGTTATTTGCCCCTGAATGGCAACTATGCTTTGGAACCACGCGCTGCAGCTGAGTTGAAACTTGGTACCCATCACACCATTGGCCTCGCAGGAGGCCTTTACAGTCAGTTGCCTCCGCACACTTTTTTCTTTGTCAAAGAGGCCGATGGTCATTATTCGGACAGCAATCATCACTTGGGGTTCTCCAAGAGTTGGCATGCAAACCTCTCGCACAACTATCAAATTAACAAGGATTGGCGTGTGCATACAGAACTGTATTGTCAATGGCTTTTTGATATTGCGGCTGAGAACAAGGCCTATGGAGTGTCGCTACTCAATTATGGAGCAGGCGAAAACTCCATGGAACGCATCGCCGGACTTCGCAATATTGGCAGGGGACGAAACTATGGACTTGAACTGACTGTGGAAAAATTCTTCAGCAAAAATTATTTCTTCTTGATGTCCGGCACCCTCTATCGCTCACGCTATACCGACCCAGTACTCAACCATGAATTCAGCACAGTGTTTGATGGTGGTTACATCCTCAATGTCACTGGTGGGTTTGAATGGCCTGTGAGCAGCAAGTGGACTCTCTTTGCCTCACCTCAGTTGGCGCTCTCGGGTGGCTTGAGATACACGCCTGTTGATGAGGTGGCATCTCAAGCGGCTCACGACCAGGTGTACCAATACGAAAAGTGGTATCAAGAACAAATGCCTGCTTACTTCAGATTGGACACTCGTTTGGGCGGCAGACTGAATGGTAAGAAGGTCTCACAGGAGTGGGGAATTGACTTAATTAACCTCACAAATCGAAAAAATATCGCGTACATGTTTTATGATATTAATAAAGGTGCGTATGTGTCACAATATCATTTCTCCTTTTTTCCCATGGTAGTCTACCGCCTACATTTTGGTCTGTAAGCTCAAAAGATGTCCATTGGTGAGCGTGCGTGATGCTCTTGTCACGGTTTTGAAGGCACAAAGCATGTGAACGTACGTGCTTGATGGTGATGTACTTCTTATTTGAATCTTCACAATGATTTTAAAAATCTTTTCATTATTTTTGTCATCAAATAGAAAATATGGCATGAAAAGATTATTCTCCATTTTATTATTTATATGGATGACGCAGTGGGTTGTCGCCATACCGGTCAAAAAGAGTGGGTGGAAAATCATTCGACTTGCGAGTGGAGTGGAGATAAGAGCGATGTTCAAAGGCGATGAACACCTGCATTACATGGAGGATGAAGATGGTCAGAAATACGTTTTTGACGAACAACTTCAGGCTTATCCACCTGCCGATTATAAGATGGAAAGATAATGTTCTTATCCGAGGAGGTCTCATCCCAAGTTAATGGCTTTCCCCAAAGAGATAGGTCGGAAACCGAATGGTATGGGGGAGTGCAGACCTTCATGTGGATGTGTGAAGACAACATCGTGGAAGTACCATTTGACAAGGAACACCTCCTTGAGCAAATCCTTAGTCCTGCAAATCTCAACCGAGCCAACAAGGCAGTGATGAGAAACAAGGGATGTGGTGGTATCGACAAGATGTCGTGTGAGCAACTGCTTCCATGGCTCTTAACCAAGTTTGAAAAAGTTTTACCAGACAGCAATAACTCTATATCTCAAAGTCAACAAGTAAAAGACCGTAGTGTCGTATGTGCGAGGAACGAAATACCTCGGCTACTCCTTTTATGTAATGAAAGGCAAATGCCAACTCACGGTGCATCCTAAGTCCAAAGCCAAGATGAAGTCAAAGCTAAAAGAATTGACAAGTCGCAGTAATGGATGAGGATACGCCAAGAGAAAGCAAAAACTGAAAGAATACATACAAGGTTGGGTCGGTTATTATCACCTTTCCAATATGAAACGTCTCTTGCTTGAAACAGACGAATGGTTAAGGCGTAGCATACGCATGTCTATATGGAAGGCTTGGAAGAAAGTCAGGACAAAAGTGGCAAACCTCATTAGATGTGGTATCAATCAATACAAAGCATACGAATGGGGTAATACTCGCAAGGGTTATTGGCGAATAGCTGATAGTCCTATTTTAACAAGGGCGATAGATAACAATAGACTACGCTCAGCTGGGTATGCAACTTTAATGGGGGCGTATCACGAATGGCATCCAAAATAGGAACCGCCGTATGCGGAACCGCATGTACGGTGGTGTGAGAGGTCGGTGAACACGAAAGTAGGAAATAAACACCTATGATTAGTGTTTACCTCCTACTCGATTATGTATCTTCATGAAAGAACTTTTATGGCAGCGGTAGCTCAAACGTCCTCACCACTGACTTGCCGTCCTTACTGATAAAGAACCACCGTTCAGCATTGTATTTCATGCCATGATGCGTTACCGCCTGATAGTCGATCTTCACTTTCCAACCCGTCCATTCCTTTTTGCCAGTAGCCTGACTGAGCATCTGTCGAATGTCCGAGTTGGCACGCATCTGCCTTTCGGCGAGATCCATCACGTAGAAGTCATTGATGTCCAGCGACTGCATATTGTTGGTACGTTTCATAATACTGTCCGTGACCGACTTCATGATACGGATGATGCCCTCCTTCTCTTGTTGCGAGAAGTAGCTGAACCCAAAAGCCGAATCAGGCTCTGATATCGCCAACATCTGCAACTGCTTAGGATATTCCACCGACTGTTTCAGATTCTCCACAGCCAACTGCTTCAACGCATGACGCTTATTTTTACAACCAGTGAGGCATAACAATGCCACCACTACAAATATAATACTTTTTCTTTTCATCACTAATAACTGCTTAAATCATGATTATTCTGTCTTTTTCAGGTGTCAGTTGCAAACGCTTGTAGTACACTGTACCGTCTTCCTTGTAAAATTCGATGCAGTCCCTGGTTACGCCCTGCTCACAAATCTGTTTCACCTCCTCCACCGATACGGCATGACCGCTGATGTTACGCCAGATAGAGAACTTGCATGGATGTTCGGCATTGCGATAGTTGACACAGTTGTAGGCCTTCAGCCCAACATGCAGGTCGCCGCCGCAATGCGGACACTTTGCGATGCGCGATTCCAGCTTCACCTTGCCTTCAGCTATCGACAACGACGAGGCAAACATCTTCCACTCATTTGAGGCAAAGCCCTCCAGGGCGATATGCTTGCCATTCAAGAACGCCACGGCATCCTGCTCCATAATCCTACGGTTGCAGATAATACCCGGAATCATAAAGTCACACGATGGATGCTCACCGATGGAATTTTCACATCGGTAGCCCTTTGAGGTCTTGCGCATCTTACCTCCACAGATAGGACATACTCCGTCGATGTAATGTACACCTGATGATACCACCACCTTTCCATTACGGATGACGAGAGCCGCCTTAAAATACTGTCCGTCCCTGTTTTGCAGAGAGAGTACCCCCGTATGACCATGCTTGACAAGTTTCGCCACCAGTTCCTCCGTTACCTCCAAATTAAACAAACGATTAGGGATAACGAATCCACAGGACTGCTCACTGCACTTCCAGTCCTGCTCGTCGTGCACCATTGTACCTCTGCCACAAACAGGGCAAATCATTAAGTTATTTGTATCACTCATATCTTTGTTATTTCTTAAAGTTTAATGATTACCAGGCAAATCCGTTGTTTGCACTGCTCTTCCTCGAAATAACAAAGTGTCGCCATGCAAAAGTACAGAAAAATGCCCACATTCAGACCTCTCAAATATATTTCCACTCATAGATTAATCCATCCACAATCGCCTTTCCTGACATCACCGTGGCCCAACCTTCAGGATCAAGCCCAAACCACAGGTCATTCCACGAGTACGTCCTTACCTGCCATGCCAGCAGCCACAGATCGGTGTTGATCGTCTCCAGTTTCGTCACCACCTCATTGGCAATGTAATACCGTTCCGCCGATGACAGTAGGTTTACCTTATGCTTCTCATTCACAGACTTGCCGGTGGCATCATAGCCACTCACGTTGTATGTGCCGCTCGTTACCAGTTGTTTCATGAACGGATAGAGCGAAGCCATTTGCGTGGCAGCATCCGTCAGTTCATCAGACACCAAGAGAGCAATGGCCGTTCCTTTCAAATGACCAGGCAGCGACTGGCGCAACAGGTTCATGTTTCGTGGAATCTCTACTGTTGTCAGTTCTGCCGCTCGCTTGATCTGATAAAGGTTCTGCATGGCTCCTTGTGCATTGGAGAGATACGCCAGCATCTTGTCCTCCACCTTGTGCATTCTGTCCATCGCCACAGTGACTGCCGTTTCCGCAGCAATGATTTTTTTCTGTGTCTTCTCGCGGTCCTTGAAAATCTTTTTCAGCATTCCGCTCTGCGCTATCACTGCACCCGTCAGCGTCGGGTCCGTCTGTTGTGCCATCATAGGGCAGAAAGTTAAACTACCCAACAATGATATGATGAAGATTCGTTTCATAAGCCCACCCCTTTCTCACGGCGGTCAGCCAGATTCCGATCTCTTGCAAACTTGTTTTCTACCGCCACAACTTCCATCTGTTTACCCATCAGCTGGTCGTTCCAGTCCTTGTAGTTCGCAGCAGCCTTCCATTCACCTACATTATAGCGGATGTGGATATGCTTGCGAAGCTCACGGATGGACAGCTGTTCATTAGGAATGGCAAAGTTCTTCGCGCCAACAGTAATCTTCACCTTGTCCTCTTCCTTATGCACATTCAAGCGGATGCCCTCCAGCAAGGCAGCCATGCGGATGCCATAGATACGCCCGGCAAGGTCATTATCAAAACAGTCCATCGCCTTAGCTTCCAGGTAATACGCCATGATACCCTTGATCTGACTGTCGGAGAAAGTGCCACCCAACGACACGAATACCGAATGAGTACCATCTAAGCGAAGGTGATTCAGCTGATAGAATGCCATGATGTCGTAGGCACTTTCAGCGAAATAGACATGTCTGATGTCTGTAGGCTCTCCACCTTGTGAGAGATCAGCAATCCATGCCCCCGTCGTCGAGTTAGTACCAGCTGCCTTACTCTTGAATGAGCCAAAGCCACGGATTTCATAGCCCACCACCTTGTCCTTGCCAGCCTCCGTATAAGGGAAGCCGATGTTGAACTGCTTGTAGGTGGTATGGCTGTTGTCCCTTATTTGCTTGATAAATGGTGCGAAGGTACTCACCGTCTCCTCGTTGATGCCACGCTGGGCAAAGAACGCCATCACTTCCGAAGGCGCACCATTAATATCCTTCGTTTCATAGCGTTTCGGATCAAACACGGTACTACCCGTGTAACCAGCTTTCGTAAGATACTGGCTATCCCCATAGTCAGGAATAGGCTCATTGGCGAAGTGGGCCATCACCTTGCCGATAATTTCCCACTCGTTTCTTCCAGACTCGTGGAAGCTGCTAAGGTTCTCACGTATCAAAGATACCACATCGCCGCCTCTTGCCCCGTTACGCCGGAAGTAAGTCTGCGCCGCTTTCTCCTTCGGGTTCTTGATGATGAGCTTGTCCTGATGACCCGTGGAGTCAGACAAAACCATTTCAATGTATCTTCCCACACCAGCCGAGCGGTCGAGACGATAGCCCAGATAATAGGCAATATCATCTACGCCTACCTTTGTTTTTAGGTCTTTGTAGTTTACACTCTGTTTCATAACTGCCTACAAGTATAAAGGGTTATATTTTCATACGATGAGCATGCTGCTGTCTCTGTGCCATGACCACATCGCCAAAACTTCTTTCCAGCGTATGGGAGAGCAGACGCGCCTTCTCCGTTTCTTCCGAGAGAGAGAAATAGAGGATGCCCACATTTCGGTCAATCGGTTTGAGTCCCAAATCTTGACCTTGGAATGAGGCTCTCACCGCATAGTCGCCATCATTTTGCTTGATGATGGAGGCGTTCTCAAAGACGACCTTGTCCTTGGGAATGTCGTTAGAAAGGTTTCTGTTTTTATCGAGCAAGGGCTCTTCACCCAACGCCATTTTCTGCTTGTCCACCTCTTCCAGTACCATGTTAGCAGCCTTGTTCACGTCGGCCATCACCGACACGATGAACTTAGGATTCTCCTTGAGAGTGGAGATCCAACTATCGAGGTAAGCCGCATTGTTGTCCAGAATACGCTTGTCAAAGCCCATCGAGTTGCCTACCATCGCTGCCGTCAGCTCAGCCACCAGTTCCTCCTTGGCGTATTTCGCATCGCCGAACTTCTCATGGCTACCCCTGTTCAGCCGAGGTTCCGTGCCAGTGGAATGAGCCATCTCGTGCAAGGCCGTGGAGTAGTATTCCATACCGTCCTTATAGACCTCTTCCAGAGTCTTGCCAATGTTGAACTGCTCTTTCTTTGGAATGACGATGATGTCCTTGGAGGGAGAGAAGTATGCACCGGGTACCTGCTTGTCATATTGGATAGGACAAATCCACTCCTGCTTCTCAAACATACGGTCGAGTGCCTTGCTGGTAAACATCCCTTCGGCATCTCGCAGCTCCGGTGGGGCAAACAGCTTTTTGAGAGCTTCCACCTTGTCAGGCTTCACCTCAGCCAGATTCGTCTGATCGACATTGAACACATTGAAGGCTTTTAGGAAAGGAATGGTCTGCACCTGCATCCGCTCTGCAAGGCTCATCTTGCGGTAGGCCTCTTTAGAAACTTTCTTACCATCCTTGTCCCTTGCCATGATATCCCAGTAGAGCACTGGCATAGCCGACTCACCTTTCTTCACATGTGCTCCCATGTCGTTGGCCTGCTTGAAAGTGAGGTACACGGGCATGGAGTAGCCACGGAGAGCCGTGTCCAGTTGGAGGAAGAAAGAGTTACTTCCCGAATATCCACGCCCGGATACATTCTGCGGCATGGCACCAGGGGCAGTAGCACTGCCAATCCACCCCTTATGCCAGCCAACGGACTTCATCTGTTCCATGCGCTCAACCATCATCTCCGTGAACCTGTCCACGGCTTTCTGACCGAGCGTCTTTGTTTCAGTTCCAGCTGTAGTCATAGTCGTCCTCCGCCAAGATTTGCTTATCCTGCATACTCAGTTCCACCGACTCCATATAGAACTCTGCGGTATCTTCGCTGGGATGGATGTTGTGTTCCTTGCACCACTGCATGAAGTCGTCCGCATGTTCACCTTCAAGCGTGAACTGCAACCATCCTATCCGTCTGTCCTGTTTGAGCTGGACCAGCTCTTCAAAACTATATGCCATTTTCTTTGAATTTATGTTATCTGTGTTCATTATAGAAATCCCCCCCAAAGGCTACATTTTCAGTCCATTGCTGATAGCTTGCTTCTGTCCCGACAGCACCTTGATGTCCTCTGAGAGATACTTGGCTGCCAGCTGTTCACGAGTGACGGTCTTGGCTTGGAAGAGAGAAAATCCGTCGTCAAAGGAAATTGCCTTCTTTTCCGTGCGTCCGTTCTCGCCCACGGCCGCTGAAATCTTCCACTTGCCGTCCATGTTGTCCTTTGCCACCCGGATATCCTCCACTTTGATGTTGGCAGGGAGCTGATAGACGGCATAGGCCGATGCCAGGTGCAGCCGTTCGCCAAAATTCTTTTCCACCAATGCCGCCGGTGTCGTCACGCGGTCGAAGAAAGCACTCTGGTCTTCTTTGGTCATAGGAGCCGACATTCGTTGGTCGCCCACCTGGGCATAGAGCTTGTACTTGCCATAGTCAGCCCGCTGCTCATCTTTCTCCTTATACACTGTCATCTTGTCAATCACCCTGCCGTCAGATAGGATGTTGGCGGCCTTGTACTCCTCAGCAGATACTTTAGGAGCCAGCTTTGTGGGATAATATTTCTGCATCATATTCTCCACCTTCGCTTCCCGTTTCTGATAGGCAGCGATGTCGGCAGCGTCCATCTTCATGGGGTTGAGCTGCTTACCGTTGAGCTGCGCCACATAGAACCAGTCGGCAGGATTCACTTTGGACTGGAAGGCATGGGCATGGGAAACCTTGTCGCCATTGACCGTAACCATCTGCGGCTCACGCGGCTGGTGTTCCTGCTTGATGGTTGCCGTTTTCTCCACGGATTTTCCTTCCTCTTTCTTTTCCTGAGCTGTCGTTTCCGTTTTCTCAGACACGGCTTTCTCCACATTTTGCTTCTTCTCCAGACTGTCCACGATAGCCACACGAAGACCAGCCCGGATGAGTTTGGGCAGATTCGTGTCCAGCGCATGATGGGGAAATGTAACTTGCAGAGAGCCGTCTCCTGCCTTGGCAGGCTTGTTCGCTTTGAGCCCCAATGTGTCAGCCACCTTGGAGGCATCAGCGTTCAAAGCCGTGTAGAAGTCTCCCGTTCTGAAGAGCAGGACAGCATCAGGGTGCTTCTCCTTCATGTTCTCGTACTGCTCTGCCAGCGTCTTTGACTTCGGGAGCTTTGTCGTTTTCGTTGCAGCTTTTTTCTCGGTTTGAGCCGTCGGCTCTTCCTTCAGGGTAGCTTGCTGCTGCACCTCTTCTTTTTTCTTACTTGCCATATTGTTGTCAATTAAAGGGTAAATATCCGACTTCCATTTGTTGGGCGTGAACTTATGCGTATCACCGAGTACCGCCATCAGCGTGTCCTGTCTGCCCATTGCTTCATACGCGGCCATTGCCGTATGCCCAGTGTCGAGTACATTGTCAATGAGAATGGGTATCTTGTTCCTGGGTAGCCTGCGGATGCGATAAAAGTAGAGCGGCACCTCATCGAGCGAGCCATTGGTTTTCTTCACCAAATAAAGCGGATCGTGGGTATTGCTTGCCAGCGCATCGATGACAGGCAGATGCAGTGCCTCGCTTATTTTCTCGGCCAGCGTCTTGGTGTAACCAGCCCTACCGGTGCGGTTTGGGATGGGTACCAGTACCACCTGCTTGTCTTTAGGCATGACATTCCTGACTGCAGCAGTCATCATCGTCGCAGCCTTGGCAATGGCCATGTCGTCCCCAGCTTTCACCTTTCGGGCAATAGGAGCAACTTTGGCATAGCCAGCCACGGAGCTGACGATGTACTCGAAATCAAGATTTTTGTATTTCTTTCTACCCACCTTGCTTGTCGTGATATGCTTTAACGCTACGGTTCTACAACAGAAGAACTCGCCAATAGAGAAGAATGTTAAAGCACTCACTGGCTCTTATAAAAGTGACAAGCCGGGAGCAAAATATTAAAGAATCCCTTGTTGGGGAGGATGGTTATTCGTCTTGTGCTATCGAATCAAGCCTGTATGCTGCTTCTTTTCGATAGACTCTGAGGGGGTGTTGGTCATGGCTTGACGTTCCACCACTTTCTGGTATTCCCAGCGGTTTTCGTCGGTCATCACATAACCCATAAAATCCTCGTGAACATCATCGTAGCGCATCTGTTGCAATCGTTCCCACTCCCTCATGTCGCCGTTGACAATTTTGAAGCCTTGTGGCTCACGCAGGTCAACGCCCACCGTTACCTTGGTGTCGCCAAGAGCCAGTTCCACAGGTTTACCTTCCTGCAAAGCCTCCTTTTGATTGGCACCCAGCTCGATGTCCTTCACTTTATCTCGTGTTTGTAGTTCTGTCTCGATAGGAATGCTGGCCACATTACGGTGCATGAGCGAGTTTGTTTCCTTATCCAACTGAACAAATCTTACTTTCCTTTCTCCCTCCACGTCCACTTCCTTGCGTATTACCTCGCCAGACAGCACTCGTTGGAGCTCATTTTGGTTAAGTCCTAATTCATTGGCAATCTCTCTACGGAGTGGGTAAGTCATCAGTAACACTTGTTCGTTATCATCCAGTACGAATTGGGCTTTCATCGGTAACTGTATCACCTTGCCATTTGATGTTTCCGTGTTGGCCATGAAAACAGGCGTCACCTCTCCACAAAGCAGCGGAACTTTCAGAGCATCAGGCATCAACGCCAGTTTCTCCTCGTTGATACCCAACTGCTTTAATTTGTCTAAAACAGTTCCTTGGGTTTGAAAAGTTATCACTTCTTCCATACGTTAAATGTTTGAAGGTAAATTTGTAAACGAAAAACCCGCAAAAGAGGGCTCCGCACTGAACAAAATTATCAAAAGAAGATGAATATAAGACAACGATACCGATTATTTCTGACGGTCACTGCTGCCATGTCTTTTAGTGGTGATATGGCAGCACAGTTCTTTACCCTCAGACCGCAGATAGTTACAAGGCAGAAAATGACTGTAAAACAAAGAGTTACGACACAACAAAAGGACACTATAAAGGTTCGTCCTATGGATATTTCGTTCCAGACAGGAAACGGCATGGAAGTGAGCATCGAAAAGGATGTACCACTGTTTGTCAACGTGAAGGACTCCCTGCTTTTTGGCTTGATCAGTCAGCGTATGAATGTTTGCTTACCCCTTGACTTCCTGAAACTCACTTCTGCCTATGGTTATAGAAAAGACCCCGTGAGCAACTGCACTGTCTTTCATAACGGCATCGACCTGCAATGCAACCACGCCCATGTCTATGCTATGCTGCCAGGTATTATCAAGAAAGTACACTATGGCAACAAAGGCTACGGCAACTATATCGTGTTGGAGCATGGCATCTTTGAATGTCTGTACGGACACCTTAGCATGATAACCGTCCATGAGGGCGATGCGGTGAAGGCAGGAACCATCGTGGCAATATCAGGGAATACAGGTAAAACTACAGGACCACATCTACACATCAGACTACGAAAGGAAGGCAGAAGTGTGGACCCTAACCACTTCGTCGATTATCTCAATGGCTACATCACTGAATTACAAGATAAAATGGCATATCTCCGCTTCGGCACAAAGCCAGACCGAGCGCTGAACATCGAAAACTTGATGGCCGTTCTCCGTCAGTATGATGTGAAGTTCCCCCAAATCGTAGTGGCACAAGCCCTGCTTGAAACAGGTTACTTCACTTCCAGAGTCTGTCTTGAAAACAATAACCTCTTTGGACTACGTCGTCCCAGCAACGGCAACTACTACACATTCAGCTCATGGGAAGAGAGCGTCAAAGCCTATAAAGACTATGTGCAGTACAAATATAAGGGCGGCAACTACTACGATTTCCTGAACAGAATCGGGTATGCGGAAGATAAGGAATATACAAGTAAGATAGGGAGAATTGTCACCAGTCTGTAGAAATACAGAAAATCGAATACTTTTCTTCGCAAAAACTGCGAATATTCAAAAAGGATTATTATCTCTGCAAAAAAGAATATGCAAGGATGGAAATAACCTTTGAGCAAGACTATTTACGGGAATTGTTCTATGAAGGCAGGGCCAAGTATAGAAATATTGCTTCCAGCCTCAGATTGTACGGAAGTACATCAAAGTCCTGAACCTCATGGAATCGTTTGACAGCACAGAAGACCAGTATCGCTTCGCTGCACTTCACTACGAAACGTTGATTGGAGATAAGGCTGGTCGAGAGTCGGTGCGAGTAAATAATCAATACCGCATAGAGTCTTGTTCGGAAACAGTCGGTACGGAAAGACTGATTACCATTTGCAACATCTTGGAATTGTCAAACCATTATAAGCATTATAAGTAAAATAGATATTGCAAGTTTAGGTTATGGTTGATATACACCACTAACACCGTTGAAGGATACCATAGACAAGTACGTAAGGTAACAAAAAACAAAGGGGGTTTCCCTCCGATACTTCTCTCGAAAAACTTGTGTATCTGGCATACCGAAACATACGTGAAAAGTGGACCATGCCACTTGCCAACTGGGCCCAGATATCACAACAATTGGCAATAAAATTTGGAGAACGTTTTGAGATTATGTATGTTTCCTCGGAAGAAAGGCTCCTCATCTGGCCAACACGATTAAAAATCGTGTCATCCAGACGAGGTGAAATATAAAGGATTAGAGCCTTGACACAGTTGAAATTACACTACCGCTTATGGCGTACTTACTTGAACACCCGTCGCTCCAAGCATCTGCGTCTGCTTTACTAACTCCGTTAAAGTAACATCTCTTGTCATGCATTATTTAGTTAAGCAATTATAGATGAATCTGTCACCATCTTTAGCTTGTTCCATTTTAGGTTGGCTCAATCTCGCCTTGTACATAATCAACCAACATATCATACTTTTGAAGACAATCCATGATTAATTTCAGGATGTTCCCATACACCAGTAATCTTCCATATCTCGTAAAAAAGAATCCATTCATGGGTCCATGGAATAATGTGGCTGTAAAGGCTGCTCCTGCCATATTTCCATGGTTGTTCCTTCGGGTAATAAAGACAGAGGCTCTTGTCCTCATAAATATGTGGAGGATCTGTTACTAAATTGGGTGATAGTATCCAAACTTTAGGAGGGTTATACCCATCATATACTATTTTATAGGAATAATTAACTCCTGTTTGATTATAATGGCCAAATACCACAAGTAGTTGATTTCCTTTCTCTGCTTTTATATTACAATCGATGAAGTCGTAGCTATTCTCTAACATAGTCTTCTCATGGACAAGAAGATAATAATTGGATTGCTCCCTATGTATTGGGCGTTCATATATCTTCTTCTTGACCATAATTTGAGTGTGCTATGTTTTTGACCCCTTCGAAAGCGTGGATGGTACCACTTTTTGCTGTAGTAGCAATTCCTGCCGTTATCTGTTGTCCAATAACTCGGAGGCTTTCAAGGCGATTCATAGTTTCATCGACCTCATCTTCTGCCAAAGGAAATCTTTCCCCAAGGTGTTTTCGCCACAGTTTACTGGCTTTAAGTTTATTCTTTTCTTCGATAGCCTTATCTGCGTCTTCGATAAATTTATCAAGTTCGTTTAGGAACTTTTGCTTACGGTCTGCATCGTAATTTTCAAAGAGATTATCAAAGGGCGTGGCTGGGACAATGCAAATGAAACTGGTATTGAGAGCTGATTTTATTGCTTTTAAAGTATCGCGAAGAGCGATGTCGTCACGCCCTTCATGCTTTTTCTGGTTATTGCTTGCCAGAATTGTCATAGCAAGACCGGGAGGCATAAACCCTCTAACCGTATCAGTCCATGACTTAAGGTAGGATACGAGATGTACTAGTACATCATTGCCACTCTTTTTCCCTTGAAACCAAACCACAACCTCCCGAGGGTCGCTCAACTCGTAGCCTTTGTGACGAACGGCCAACTCAGGATGTTCCTCATCGCTGTTGGTGTCCTTTCGATATACAGGTAGGTCAATGTGGTATCCTGCTGTATATTGAACACGGATACATTTATTCTTATGCAAAGGAGAAGCATCCGTGATTCCTTCCACAGCCTCCTTCACCCACCCCTGTAAAGTGTTGGCTGTCACATTTGGTTTAGGGATAAAGTAACAACCATCGTCTAAGTCGCACTCGTCTTCCTTTGTACGGATTGTAGTTCCCATCTTGTAGGAGCCTTGAATGTAAAACGAAGGCTTATACTCTGGATGATTCGCTTTAAAATGATTCTTTATCTTCTGACGAAGATTGTTGTGTGAGGCAATCATCTTTTGGCGCTTTGTGTCAGTGATCTGGAGTTCACTGAAAAACTCTTGAAAATTTGAATCTAAGTTTGCCATACGTATTTATTTAATTATGTTATGATTATATGGTTCTATTTTATCCTGAATAAAAGGTTTTATGAGGTCGACATTCTTCTTGAATAAGTTCTGACCAATATTGGCTAGTCGGTCGAGTGAATTCTTATCTGTTGCATCCATCGGTATATTTTCTTCCAATTTCTCTTGTATTCTACGATAGATAAAACGTCCTTTTTGGTCGTATCCTGCGCCATGACACATTAATTTCATAGTGTTATCAATATAGACTGACTGTCCAGATGACATGACTTCGTAAATACGTATGCTTTTTTGCCTGTTCGGGCACAACCAATAACGTACGCCTTTCCTTTTGTCGATTGTACGGTCTTTAAGATTGAAAGTGCCAGTTCCAAGTGACAGTATTTCGATATTTTCCAATGGAATGCCAATGCAGTATACGGCTTCCGTAAGTCCAAGCAATGTAGGATTATTTGCTAATACTCCACCATCAACATTGTTGATATAATCATTTCGGTTGACAGAATTCAAGTCTTTAAAATTGAAACTATGTGGCGAGAAATATACTGGTGCCGCTGCCGTTGCAAGAGCAGCATTTACAACAGGAATGTGACAATCCCTTAGATAGTTGGGAAGATGATCAGTCTTAAACACATGTTGCTCACCTTTGTCAAGGTCATAGGTGGGGATACAAAGACGCGTCTTACAGTGGTAGATGCGAGCGTCATTTGTCCGATAGTCAAATGAATTGAAGTTCTCAGCAAGTAGTTTCTCTAAAGCTTCCTTCCTATAGAATGGCTCGTTTTTGATAAAGGCTTGCCACAAACTCTTATGGGGAAAGATTCTTTTGGCGTTTTCTTGGTAGAGTTTAAGAATATCTTTGGCGGTCATACCAAGAGCTATACCAATAGCTATAATACCACCAGTACTTGTGCCACATACTAAGTCAAAGAAATCGCACAATCGGGCATCCGTCCCATATCTATAAATTGCTTCTTCTTCGAGATGATAGAGAATTTTTGCAGGAATAATTCCCCTGATACCTCCTCCGTCAATACTTAAAATTTTAAATTTTTGTTTTTCTCCCATGAATTTTTATTCCCTGTCCTTTTCAGGGGTATTTTATTATGCCGTTGATTACAGGACAAAGAGTATGCCAGATGAAATAAAATCACTGTTATTTTCTATTTTACATGTAGTTTTAGTCTAATATAGTCTAACTTTAAAACTAAAATCACAGTATCCAAACGTTCTATCTAATTACGATACGTCTATGTCATATCTAATTGCTACGTTTGACACAATCTGGAATTATTTATACCATAATAGTTGTTTTTATATGACATTTTGTCGTATTTTAAGCCAAATTTAATTATGAAACCGTTATATGTGCTTCTTTTATTTTTTATTCCAAATTTATTTGTACCTTTGTACCCATAAAAATCATAGTACATGGTACAGGAATTAAAAATTAGAAACTTTTTGTCTTTTCGAGATGAAGTCATATTGAGCTTTGAAGCGACAAAAGATAATACTTTTGAGGACTGCCAAGTTGTAGAAGTGGTCCCAGGAGTTAGATTGCTTCGTTTAGCATTGATTTATGGTGCAAATGCAAGTGGGAAATCGAATCTTTTATCGGCACTAGACTTTTTACATGAATTCTGGTTTGAAAGAAAAGAAGACTTAGACCAGTCAACCGATGCAGTTCCCTTCCTTTTAGATACAGAAACGCCAATAGAACCCTCTTCTTTTGAATTGAAGTTTTTTGTTGACGGCATAAAATATTGGTATACTCTTTTGTTAGACGAGAAAAAAGTCATATCTGAAAAGCTCTTCTTTTATAAAACTGTTCAACCAACTATGCTATTCAGCCGAGACTTGCAAAATGGACAGTCGATAATTAGGTTTAATGCATCTGTTATAAAAGTGAGTCAAGCCGTTGTAGAAGAACTTACGCTAAGATGTTTGTCTAATATGTCTTTTTTTGCTGCACGAAATCAAGTTAATTGTACCTTACCATACATTGATTCGGCTATTAATTGGATGAAGTCCGGCATCTTGCCTATGATAGAACCTAAAACTCAAATGTTTGAATATGCTGGAGGGAAAATGCTAAATGATAATGAGTTAAAGAAATATCTATTGAATTTTATCCATAGAGCAGATTTCAATATTACTGACATAACCACAGAAAAAGAATCCGTCCCAATGCCTGGATTTATGCGCAACGCAATAATTGAGGATAAGCAAATACCCAAATTCACAAAGGAAAAACTGCTTGCTGATGCTGTTTTTGACAGATTTAAAACCGAATTTGAACATACGGTAAAAAATCTGCGTGGGATAGAGAAATACACTTTGCCTAACTCTTTACAAAGCGAGGGTACACGACGTACTTTTGGTATAGAAGCTGCTATTTACGAATGTATCAAAGGAAACAACTTCCTGTCCATAGATGAGATAGAGTCCTCTTTGCATCCAGATTTGGTGGAATTTATAATTGAACAATTTCTTAAAGTCCAAAGTCATAGTCAAATGTTAGTTACATCACACTATGATCCTCTACTAAATACAGTTGATGATCTTCTGAGAAAAGATTCCGTTTGGTTCACAGAAAAGGAAGAAGATGGAAACTCACGTTTGTATTCGTTAGTAGAGTTTAAGGGGCTAAATAAAATTAGTTCTTTTCAAAGGTCATACAGAAATGGTGTGTTTGGTGCATTACCTAACATTCAGAATTAAAATTATGGCACGAAAAGAGGCAATAAGGCGGCAAAGGCATGGACGTGCTGTCATAATAGGTGCAGGATTGACAGAAAGGTGGTATTTCTCACATCTACAATTCCATTTCAATTTAAAAATTAAAATTCGTCCAAGGTTTTTTGGTAATGAAAATATTACTACTTTAGAAAAGCGCATCATTCAAGTCCTTTCAAATGAAGGAATTGCTGTTGTTATCTTTGATGCAGATGTTTCCACATGGAATGATGCCGAAAAAGCAAGATTAATAGCACTTAAGAAAAAATATGAGAAAAGCAAACGGGTTATATTATGTGATAGCCAACCTTCAATAGAATACTGGTTCCTATTACATTATTTAAAAACAAATAGATTTTTCGGTACTTCAAAGGCTGTTGTTGATGAATTAGTCAAATATGTTGAACGCTTTGAAAAAACGAATGATTTTTTAAGAAACCCTAAATGGGTTGAAGATTTATGCAATAATGGAAAATTAAAAGACGCTTTAGAACGGGCAATCTCTTATGGTGAACAAGGTCCTTCCTATAGTAATGTATGGAAGGCTATTAAATACGTAGGTATAAAGTTATAAGATTCCGATTGAAGTTACACTTCACCATAAATAGAAAATGTCACACATCTTTTTTTAAATTATCTTATTGGGTTTTGAGGATATGGCTTTTATTTCTATTAAATCTGTAAATAAAGCCACAGAAGCCAAATGACACACATGTGCCCAGAGTAAAATATGTAGACACCATACTTTGCGTATTGCCCTGTGATAAATCCTCGTTCTCCATTATAAGCAGCCAACAAAGTCAGATCCACTATATACCCCAACATCCCATATTCTTCCATAACAGGGATGGTAAACATTGCCATCAATGCCCATCGGTTACGGAACAGGTAGAAGAATACGATGAGGAACACTCCATGCCACTCATAATCCGCATGTAGACAAGTGGAAATAACCGCCAACATTCCCACTGCAAAGCACTGGGCAGATGGGGTTAGCTTCAATCTCTCGACAGCCATTAAAGCCCATAAACCCAATAGCAGGGTGAAGAACACATTATGTGTATTGTCATGATTCAGTAGCCACCACGGAATTTCCGACACAAGAGCAAAAATGAAAAGACTCAGCGCATATTTCCTTACGGAACGGGTATGCACATACCCCTCCACCAGCAGAAATGCGAAGATGGGAAAAGCCATCCTACCCACCGTTCGCATGGCATCGTAGGCAATGCTTTTGTCCATTAGATAGTAGGCTATGTGGTCTAATGTCATGGACACCAATGCAATTACCTTCAATGCGCTCCCTGAAAACCCTTTACCTTGAACGAGGATCATGTCACTTTGTTTTCTTTTCTTTGCCCAATAACTCTGCAATCATCGCATCCACCTCGTCATTGACACGCTTGAAGTTACGACCCAGCATGATTTCCTTCTCACGGTTAGAGGCAAACTGATAAATCTTTGGCAGGTCAGCATACAGACTTTCCTCCTGTTTGATTTGTTCCATATCAAAGTGGGTCTTACAGAAATACTTCGAGGTCTTGAACTCCTCCGACTTCTCAATGTCGAAGCCCTGCATCATGCTACCTTCCGTCGGAGTAAAGTCACGAGCTGACTGACCAGCGAGCCAACCAGTCGCCATGTCCGCTATCTTTGCAGCAGGGACTAGAAAGTCCAACCGCTCCGAGATAGACGTGGAAACCTTCTGGTCATTGATGGTAATAGACCTGGACGTCTGCTTCGCCTTACCGAACACATCATTCTGCGCCCATTCCAGCGTTTCCTTGTTGCGGGCGGCACCCATAAAAATGTTACCACAGGTGGTAATAATTTTCTGCATCCCATTCTTGCCATAGTCCGCCTCCAGCTGTGGCAACTCTTGAAAACCAAGCGTCACTGCTACCTTGTTGCTTCGCGCCGTACCAATCAGTCGATCAATCTTATGAAAGTACAAGGTTGGCAGTTCATCCACGATAATGGAAACAGGGATATTTCCTCTGCTGTTCACACGGGTCACGAGACGGTTGAGCACCAACGCATTCAGTGCGCCCACAATCTGCTCTTTCTCCGGGTCGTTGGCAATCACGAGATAGGAAGGACTGACAGGGTCTGAAATCTTCAGGTCGAAGTCATCCCCCGTAAATATCCAGTAGGCTTCCGGTGAAACCAAGCGAGCTGCATTGACACGGAGCGTACCCACCATACCTTCGAGTTGGTCCATCGCTTTGTTGGTATAAGCCGACTGGAACGGAGCCATGAGCGAGAGTATTTTCTGATCCTGCATCAGGATGTCAAATACGTCACTGTACTGCTTACCTAAGAAGGATAGTACATGTGGCATATCCGAATATTCTCCTGTAATGGTATCAGGCTCCACTACCTGCCCCTGCTCATCCTCATACCAGGACGAAGTGATATGCACTTTCTGTCCGTTACGGCTGATATAAGTGAAGTCATTCAGATCCACGAACATGCCATCCTCATCCACCGACACATCGTGGCTCAGCTCATCCACAAAGTCAAGAATCATGTTACCGTTCTTATCGACAGCTCGGTAGTCATGCCAGTTCTTTGTCATCAGCCTTAGTTTCTTCCCCTTGTATTTGATGTAACGAGTGAGTTTCTTGCCGTCCTTGAACCCCGTTGGATGGAAGTTGACGAAGAAATAGATGATAGCCGAAAGGAAATTGATGGCCGAGTTCTGAAAAAACGCCTCCGAGCCGCCTTTCTTGTCGCCCCCCTTGTTAAGCGATTCAAGCAACGTTGCAGCTGTCTCAGCCGCTGCTGCCAAGTCAGGAATATACTTCCGTTGTATAGGGTTGATACGGTTGGAATACTCCACATCGGTAAAGTTCACGATGTGGAAACCACAGTTTTCCGGCAACCTGCCAAGTCTTTTGTTTTTGCAGTACTGATAGAACAGCGTCTTTCCCAATGTCGGAAACTTATAGTCATACACCATCATGGCAAAGCCTTTGGCCGCATGCTGACGGATAAATGGGTCGATGATGCCAAACGACTTACCAGAACCGGGCGTACCCAGTACAATGGTTCCACGGAACGGATTGATGATGTTAATCCATCCCTTGTGCATGCGTCCCTTGAAATAGTAGATCATCGGGATATTGACAGAATAAGGATTCTCATTCAGGTCCTCCGACTGCTGGAACGACTCATTCTCAAAGTTGAAACGGTCTTCACCCAATTTGTAATTGTAGTAGCGAGAGATACCATCTAACCCCTGATGCAGAAGCATCGTACCGATAATGGAAGTCATGGCGTAGAGCACGCGATTGGTAGGGAAGCCAAATGAAACTCCGCCCCAGACGCCTTTATGAAGCATCATGCAGAGCGCGATGAACGTAATGCCGATGCCGATAGGGTAAAGCACCATTGTCTTGACGTTGAACTTCAACGCCTTCTGTGGACGTGTACCGATGCAGGTCACACCAATACATATCAGTTCGATGAGCTTACACGATGCTACATTGTTGAAAACCTTGAAGCGTGTGATGAGTTCCAGGATAAATCCCGTCACACGGTTGTCCGCCGTGATGGGGAGATTCATGATTAGCTCTACAATCAAGAAAAGGTAGATGCAACTCCTGAACGTGTTGTACATCTGTTGTTGTTCCCTTGTCTCTTCTACTGCCATGATGCTACTTTTGAGAATTAAGAACCGGGAGGAACGCCATTATCTGTTCACCAATGCCGTCGGCATGAAGAATATCCTTATAGTCAATGTTGAGTGTGACGACACGACCAGAAATCTGTTCCTCCGAAATCTCCAGCTTCAGCACTTTCTCTTCAGGAAAGGTCAGCTTGTCGAGTACCAGCACGTTACGATATGCCTTCTTGAAGCTCTTGGCACTGTTCAGGGAATAGACTGGAGTCAGCTCAATTGTCTGCGAATTGGTGGCCTTCAGCTCCTTCTTGTCCGTGAGTTTGATGCGTACCTCACTGATGTCATACTTGATTTTGGTGGCATTGTAGAGTGAATAATCGATGAAGAAATAATCACCGATGCTGAAAATGTTGTTCACTCTTGCCCTGATGCCATACTCATGGGAACGGATATGCTTTTGCGGTTTACTGGCAAAGATAGCCCAGGCGTAGGCTGCCATTTCTTTACGTGGCATCGTCACGTCGGGATTCTCATATCTGCCCATATCCCCGTTCTTGATGCGGTAGATGGAGTTGGCTTTCGCTGGTCCGGCAGTATAAACCACGTTGAGTTGTACGATATGCCGCTCACCGATAACGGTAACTGTACCTACCAACTCATTGTCGTACATTCTCCTGGAGGGTTTAATACGCACGATATTGTCCGTACACTGGTTACCTATAATCTTGTTCGTCGAAATGTCCACGAGCTTGATATTCTCTGGCATCAGCAGATGCGTTGTCACCTCTTCGTTGACAAACACCACATCCTTGCGTCTGTTCTCGTCAAAGATGTAGCTGTCCGTGAGCCTTGCGTTGCGGATATATCTCACCGAAACCGAGTCTGCCTCAATGTTCTTATACATTTTCTGTGCCTGAAGGCTGCCACACAATCCTATGAGGGCAACCAAGATAACTAAAAACTGCTTCATATTTTCTAATGTTTGATGAATTGTTGAACGCTACTCTGCACTGGTATTGACCAGATAAACGATGGTGTTATACTTGATACGAGCCTTGTTCTTTCTGATATTGGCAGACACGGCTGATGTTGCCGACTGGTACATGTTCTGAAGAGCCTGCAGAGCCACTGCCTCAGAACTCAGTCCACCGCCATACCCACCGTCAAAGTTGATGTTGCTCTGCAGGGCATTCGCCTTGGCATCCTTCATCAGGTCACGGAAGGCAGACTCTGGGACATAAAAGCCCTCCATACCGTCATTGTCATAGACCGAGAGTCCCACCTTGATGAACTTATCTCTGACCAGGATGCTGGTGATGGAAGCCATCACACGCTGCTGACCGAATCCCGTCACCGTACCATAGAGATAGGTACCCTTCTTCAGTTTTGTCCCTTTGAGCGTCACATCATCGAGGAGCTTGAAGCGGAGTCGCGTACCCTCATGTGCCTTGGTCGTCTTGTCTATCATGGCACGGATCAACGGCACGTCCGTCGTAGGCTCGGCACTGACGGTATTGAACTTATCAGCATTACCCTCCATCACTTTCTTGACGATGACAGGTTTCTCTTCCGGTTTGCGATTAGGTGCATTGAATGGCTGTGGCACTTTTGACACTTTGGCACTTTCATCCTCGTTACCAATACCCATGCTCTTCTCCAATGCCTTCTGTCTTACAAGACTCCTCTTCTGAATCGCCTCCACCTCCTTTGCATAGTCATCCATTTCAGCCTGTCGGGAACTACGCCCATAGCTGCTGGCCGAACCATATTCGGATGCGCCCCCGTAGCTGCCACCCTCATAGGCATTGATGTGCTTCCGAGACTGTGCCAGTCGTTGTTGCAAGGCTTCCATCTCCTTCTGCCGCTGCGCATTGATAGCATTCTGCCGGTCTATATTGTCCAGCTCATGCTCTTGATAACTGTTGCTGAGCGAGTCCTGTTGTGGCTGGTCCTCACCGATGCCGTTCACTGCCGATGCCGCATCTTCCTCGTTATAGCGTTTGTTCATCTCCGCCATCTTGTCCCCCATTTCATCATTGGCTGCTGTGGGCAGCGAAGCGTTGATACTGTCGGTGGCAACACCCTTCTGGGCATCGCCCTGCCCTCCGAACACACCAATCAGCTCATAGCCTAAGAACAAGATGGGCAGGAGGATGGCCAATGGAAAGATATACTTGGGCTGCTTGAAATCGATGCGCCACCAACTCTTGCCCTGTGATAAGGGCTTCACCACTGGAGGTTCTTTCGGACTTGTCTTTTCCCTTTCGTCGGACTCTTCCTTGTTTTCGCCCTGCGCTTCTGCATTAGCCTCCGTCCGTATAGCGCTCAACGGATCATCCTCCTTTCTCAGTCCGGCTTTAAGCAAGAATTTCTTAATCAGTTCTTTCATATCATTAATGTTTTAAGTTTGTCACTATCATTTCGAGCTGCCTATATTTATAGATGATAAGCGTGGAATCCTGATGCGTCTTGATAGGAATACGCACCAAGGAATCCAGTTCCCATTTCAGCTGCTGTCCTCGCAGAGCCAGTTGTCCGACCTCTCGAACCTGTACGTTCTTGCCGTTCTGTATGCTCTGCAGCCCGGCGAACATAGGCTGCACATTCTCTATCTCCCCCACAATATCCTTGCTGGGTTGCGGAGTATAGAGTGACACGACTATCCCCAAGCAGAGCGAACAGACCAGTGCACCGATGGTCATGGCCGCCGTACGCTTCGGGTGTTTCACAGCCCATGCGTTGGCAGCATCTATCCGTTCCCGTATCTTCCATTGCAAAGAGAGCTTCCTTACAAAGGACTCCAGCTTCCCCTTGGTTTCCTGTTCCCATCTGGCCTTGGCCTCTTTCGCACGTTTCATTTTCTTCTTCATACCCTTAGTAGTCTAAATCCTTGTTCTCCAATGTTCTCCAGTTGGTAATCAGCAGACCGTGCGGATTGTTCCTTGTCCGGGGTACATTCTCAATGCCGCCCACCGTAATAAGAGAGCGTTTCATGTCGCGTGAACGACGTTTAATAATCTGCGTACCGTAGTATTTGAACTTTCGAGTGTGTTCGTCCAGTTTGATGGAGTCACAGATGATCATGCACACGGCCGAAGAAGAGACGATGTCTGAGTAAAAACCATTTTCCTCCATCGCCTGTTTCTGTTTTAGAGCCGTACCGTCCGCCATATACATGGCTTTGGACAGTGTCCATTTGATATAGTCGTCATCGGGTGGCAGATTGAAGAAATACTGATGGAAGAGCTGGATGTGTGCTTTTGCCTCCATGACAAAATTCGCCTCCTGTTTACTCCTTTCAGCGAGGAAAGGAATGTCGCCATCGAGGACATAAATCTGATTACGCTCTTCCGTTACCAACTTGGCACAGTAGAAGATGCAGCAGGCACAGACCACCGTACTGCCGATGATGGTCAGCAGTACAGTTGTCAGTGCGAGCCTTGTTTTCTGTTCCAAACTTTGTATTAACATATCCTGTCGTTTTTAGTTTATTTTCCTCTGTTGTAAGAATCTCTCATGGAGCTGCCCATCTTCGATGCCGCCTTGCCAGCAGAGCTTTCTGTGAACATGTGTTTGGCCTCTTTCGCCACACCTGAGGCAGCGCCTCCCATGACTCCAGCCATAGTAGCCACTCCGCCATCGGAATAGCCACTTGCGCCGCTCACTGCTCCTGCCATACCAGCTGCACCAAGATGCGCCGCACCAGAGACTGCCGCACCCGCCATTGGTGTAGCCACTGAAGCGATACCCACTCCAGTAGAAGCGGCACTGCCCACAGCTCCGCCTACGGCTCCTGCTACGACACCTCCGGCAGCACTGCCGGCACTTGAGCTCACACCTCCTGGAATTAGCCATGATGCCACTTCAGGGACGAAACGGATGATATAGGCACCCACCAGCATACCCATAGCATACATGCAGTTGGAGCCGATGCCCTGAATGCCCAAAGCGCCTATCTGTCCCCAAGAGTTCACCTGCCCCTGCAGAAGCCTGCCATAGGCATTGAGGTCCTCGCCGAGGTTATACATTAGGATGAAGTCGATATAGTACAGGCACATATAGGTGACAAATCCCCATAGCGACAAGGACAGATATTTGCTGATCCATTGCGACCATGCACTGCTCCATGGCGGTACTATCGAGAGGGCGAACATGATGGGGGCAAATGTGGCCAGTATAGCCATGAAAATACGCTGGGCTACCAAGATGCCATAATACGACATCTGGAATATCAGTTCACCGATGAAACGTATCACGTCGTTTATCCATTCCGACACTTTTGTCTCAGCGGCTACGGTGGCTCGCTGCGCATAGTTGTTGATGGTCGTGCCCAGATTTTCCATGTTGTAGATGAGCTTATCCCACCAATGGGCATCCTCCCCGATGGTCTGTACCTGCTTCGCTGTCTCAATACTGTCCTGCACCTGTCGGAGTCGTTTGAGATAGTCCGACTGCTTCTGTGCTACTTTGAGTTCCAGCGCAGCCACTTCCTTGTTCTTGCTGCTCGCCATCTGTTTGGTGGTCGCCTCCAACGCTTTACCCGGTCGGGCCAGTTCCTGACAGATCCAAGAACTGTAAGTGATGCAGATGGACAGTCCCACGATGCGGAGAAGTTTCATTACGTCCATCGCCCTACGTCCAAGCATCATCATCCAGCACTCGTAGGACCCCACACAAAGGGCGAGACACAAGCCTATGACACGGGCGTAGCCCACGGTGTTGCCCAGCACAGCCGACTTCGGGAAGGTATCCATCGCCACCAGCAGCTTCTCAAGGCTTTGGTCAATAGAGGGCAGTCCCATGGTGAGTAGCTGACTTGCAATATTCATCAAAATATCTGTAACCATAATTTTATCGTTTGTAATAGTTTTGCGCCATGCCTACAAGATGTGCCACGCGACTGACAATTTCCTCCATCTGTTTCTTATATTGTTGGTAGGCTTTCTGCCGTTTGGCGTTTTCAAGTTCATATCCCACACCCGTCCGATGGATATAGGCTATATCCTGGCAAATCATCTCGTTCTGCCGGGTCAGCTCATCGACCTGAAATTTCAGTTTGCCGCTGCTCCTCTGCATACAGAAGAGCAGTCCGTCGGAAATAGATTTCTGCATGCGTTCGAAGTCGGCTTTGAAGGAGGAATAAACCAGATCGACATTCCTGTCAGCGGCACGCGCCACTTCCTCCTTGTAGAGTTCTTCTATCTTCGCACGTTCCTGCTCGGTTTCCTTCATCTTCTGTCGTTGCGTCTCTTCGGCGGTGATACGAGTGGGCATGATGCGTTTCACGCTGGACTTACTTTCCTTAAACCTAACTCTCCAGCCAGATTTGAGAAATCTCCATTGCCAGTAAGCCTCTCCGCCGCTATATTTCTTGTGTAATAAGTAATAATACCATGCAGGAGCAAAGTCCCATGGTCCGTTCTCCATTGACTTCCACTGCTTTTCCTTCTGGTCATCGTAGGTCGGATGCTGTGCAAATGCGGACAGGGAAAGATAAAGTAACCCAGCCGTGATGAATAGAAATTTTCTCATATACTGTTCCATTTGTTAATTACTCCTTCTGCTATTTTGTCCGTCACCTCACTGTTGAGGATGTCCCAAATATAATCGTATCTGACCCCGTCGACGGTAATGATGCTACACCAGACGTTAGCACCATCGATGATACCTCTCATGTTTTCTATGGAAGTCTTCAACTCCATGATAAGGTGAAGTTTCTCGTCCATCGAGGCCTTCATTACGTTGACACCGCTGGCGGCAAGCGATGCATAAAGGGCTTTGATGTTTTTGATTTCTCTTGCACAAGCCATATTCGCTTCTGTATAGTACCATGCCACCATCGGCTTCTTGGAGGCATATTGAAAAGTGGAGCGTGTAAACTGGGAGTACTCCTGTATCAAGCGATACATGCTGTTGACTGTCGAACCCAATGCGCTGGCTAAGATGATGTAGGAATAGCCATTATTCAATTTGCTGTCCAAGGTCGTTCTGACATCATTGAACTTGGTAGCACCCTTTGTGATGATACTCTGTTCACCAAAACTCGTTGCCACCTTTGCCAAGGCCTTGTCCTCTTCACCCTTGATGAGTTTATGCAGACTAATAAGGGCTTCAATGGTTAGCGGATCCCTCGGCGTCGGTATAACATCGGCAAAGATGGGAACTGCTACCATGAAGCACCATAACAACAGCCCATATCTTTTTATATTCCATGCCTTTTTCATAAGCCGAACTTCTTTAGACATCCAAGCCGTTCCAGTTGTCAATCAACCCGTCAACGGAGTTTTGAGCCGTGATATAGGCAGCCCACGACTCCACGTCAATGGCCATGAGCACATCCCCCCAGTTGTTACCGAACTGGCACATCATCACCATAACCTCCAGCTTATAGTGGATTTCAAGCAGACGACTGTAGATCTTGTTGGCCATCGTCAGCCGCTCATAGCGGTTGAGCAGGTTATATCCGTCGTCCTTGCCATCATCTTTGGCCGTGCCCAAAGGATTGCGTACCTTGCCGTTGTTTACAATATCCACAAAGTCGTGTACCAGTCCTTGCGTCTCGGACACGAGATTGGTCATCTCATTGAGGCATACCACATAGTTCTTGCCCGGTGACTTGCCGAGCTGTTTCAGCACGATGGGCACATCCTTGAAGATACTGGCTGTGAGCGAGACGATTTCACCGTAGTATCTGCTTTCTTCCCCAAAACCAGTGATGTTCTGCATGGAGAGTTGGTAAAGTTCCTTGATGCTTGCCATCGTAGCGGTATATTTCATCAGCTTCTCTTGCTTGGTATTGATGGAATCCAGACGCCCGTTGTGCCTGTCCTCTATGAGTTTCTGCGAAGCAGCATTGGACATAACGGCGGCCGTGGTTTTCTTATCTATCACCACTCGCCAGCCAGCCCGAATGTTCAGCGAGGCAAGGAGCATCGCCAGAACGAAAATTAACCTTAACTTTTCCATAAGCTCATAATGTTTTGATGTTCGTTGACATGCCGCGCGAAATCGAGATATTTGCTTATCCCTGCCTTTCTGCGGTCTTTCTCTATCTCTGTGATGGCACGTTGGATGTTACCACCATAATGCTTCGTGTAAATCTTGAGGGCTTCCTTTTCCGCCCGTTCCGTGGTGTAGGCCCAGTAACATTCAGGCGGTTCTTCCACACCATACACATCCGATACCTGTCCACGGCATATCCATACCTCCTTGAAGTAATTCCGGCCCTCGTGGTTGTTAAGACTGTTGATGGTGAAGATCTGCTGTCGTTGAACCGCTGTCAGTCCGAGGATAGCCGCAATGTCATCGTACCGATCCTTGAATTTGGCCTGGTCAAGCAGAATTTTCACGTCGCTGTTGTTGATGATAGCCTCCTTGACAATGGGAGAATCAATCACGTCGTTCAGTTCCTGTGTCACAACTCCGGCGATGCCGTGGAACTTACGCACCGTCTTGTAGAGATACTTGATATATTCTGCCATCGTAGGCGAGGCGATAGCTTTCCATGCCTCTTCGATGATGAGAGCTTTTCGGCCTTTCTTGATACGCATCTTCTGGAGAAACACATCCATGATGATGAGCACCACGATAGGGAACAGCACAGGGTCATCTTTGATCTTGTCAATCTCGAAGACAATAAACCGTTCATCGAAGAGTGACTGTTCCAGATCGTTGTTCAGCGTGCACTCCAGCTCGCCACCACGGTAGAACTGTTCGAGAATAGCAGCAAAGTTGTCAATGTCGAAGGCTATCTTCTTTTCGGTCATCAGTTGTGGAATACGTTCCAGCGCATATTCATAGAAAGTGTTGAAGGACAGCTTCCTGACCGTCATCTTCCGTCTGCGCTGCTCCATCTTCTCGATTTTCTGTTCGATGCGCATGAGGTAGCTGCCTTCGATAACCTCAGCCATGAGGCGCATGAGTTGACGGTTGGCAGCCACCTTCTCACCCTCCGTCGCAGCTTGGTCATTGACCAGAGCATGCAGCTTTTTCACCTGGCGTTTTGCCTTGATGTGATGCGCAACCTCGGCTTCAGAAAAGATGGCATCTCTGCTTTCTGCATTGACACTTGCAGAAGTGTTTCCCTGATATCCCTCAAAATCTTGATAGTAGCTATGCTCCACCTTCTCACCATACTTCTCATACTCACCGTTCTTTTTATCCTCCAGCAAGAGTCGGTGTCGCAACCTATCTTTTTCTTCTGCGGAAAAACCACGGAAGGGGTGGAAGAAAGCGTCATAATACTCCACGATGACCTGATTGATGATAGCATCTTCAATCTTTGAAGGCATCTCGCTTCCCTTGAAGATGAGGAAGATAAGCGATTTGAGAAAGTTCTTCTTCTCCCCGAAGTTCTGTCGGTATTCCGTCTTGGTAATCTTAAACGGATTCATGGAGATGGGATGCTCTTTGGAGTACGTGATATAGGTGCCACCGAAATAGCTGCATATACCCTCGTAGCTATCTCCAGTATCTACCATCACCACATCCGTATTCTGCTCCAGAAGCTGGCGCACCACACTATTCATGTGGAAGCTCTTGCCGCTGCCACTGGGTCCGATACAGAAGAAATTAGCATTGTCAGTGTACTTGTGTACTCCCTCCTTGCCGGTAATGTCTATCGCCACAGGAAGTCCCTGCCTGTCTGTATAGTAGGTTTTGAGCGGCGTCTCCTCAGAATGTTTCAGATGCTCCTTAAAGCATAGGCAGAGCGCCGCGTCCGACAGCGTAAGAAAAAGGTCGTAATCAGGATTGAAGGCATAGCCATTGCCAGGAAAGCTGCACGTGAAGAGCTCCAGCTGGTTATATGCCGATCGAGAGGGCATGATGGCACAGTCGTAGAGCTTTGTCTCGATGTACGATGTAACCGGTGTTAACTTGTCGTGCGGACAACTGACGAGGATATTGAAATTGGTATAAACCATCAGCTTGCTATCCACAGCCAGCGTGTCCATCAGCCGTTCTATATCTTCTTTGGCGATGCGGTTGGATGGATCGGGCATGGATCCGTGGCGCTTCGCCTTGCTTTGCAGCTTGCGCATAAGCCTGCGCTGGGCAGGTATTTGTATAACCTGATTGTAGATGACGCAGTCAGTATAAGGTATCTCCGTCAGAAAAGAGAAGAGGTCAGTGGCAATGTAGGTACCGTTGATGTTGACCGAAAGGAACGGCCTCACGAAGTTGGGCATATTGATTTCATCTATATCCACCAAGGGAAAAGACTTTACCGTCCGGTCGCCTATCTTCAGGTTCTCGTCAGAACACTTGAAATTGGTCATGGAGAATGGACCCTGCTTGAACTGGAATGCCATAAAGCGGTGAAGATACTCGTCTATCTCCGACTTGCTCAGCTTGCGGTGGGCGATACCTTTCTCTTGCAGAATGTCAGCTACCTTGGCTACTTTGACGTGGAAGTCCTCCCATCTTTTGGCGTCGTATTTCACGAAAGCATTGTGCGCACACTCCTGCGTAACGATGAGGAAGGTGCGTATGTCGGTATATTCCCGTCCCTCGAAGTAGTTGAAGTAGCTTTCGGTCAGGAACTCCTGTTCTCCCTCCGGCTCATGGTGATACTCCTGCTTGCAGAAGATGTCCTGTTTTTGTAGGGCATACCCCTCACCGAGTGTCTTTATAATGTTGGCCAGTACGTCTTGGAAGAGGCAATATAGGTCAGCATCGGTACAATATTGCTGCACGGGATTCTCAATTTCGAAGAGTACGGACGGATTCCCCTTCTGGGACCAGAGCACCGTATTGAGCAGTTTCCCGTCCCTATCCCTGATGTCCTGCAACTGGGAGAAAAGTTTATCGAAAGGTTTTCTTTGCTGTGTCATAACCGTTAGTGTTAGAAAATCCCATGATAGATGTAAATACCCTTATTCCGATGCTTGGCGTGAAGCCCATTGCGCTGCCGTATGTAGATGGTGGCCAGTCCGACAAGGGCAAGAACAATCATGGCAATAAAGCCAGCCAGCTTGCCCAGGATGATGGAAAAAAGGATGAAACCGAGAAAGGATACACCGATGGCAATGGCGGCAAAGGTTAGGAAACGCCCTCTGATGCCCATGAACTCCAACGGTTTCTGTATGCCTTTGTATATAGGAAAGAAATCTTCCATAAACTTTGAAATTTGGTAGGAGCCAGACGCATGGTTGCAGGTCCGGCTCCCACCGATTGATTACTTGAAGAAGAGCGGAAGAGCTTCCGACATGGCGATGAAAGCCACACAGCCACCGATGGTGAGCATGATAGTCTTTTTCACGTCCTGGTCGCCGTTCTGCATCTTGAAATACACATTGAACGCTCCTACTAACACGATGACGGCTGCGATGGCCTTCATCAGGTTGGAAACAGGGGTCTGGTACGAAGAGATCTCCGTGGTAGCTTTGGAAAATCCGCCAGCACCCTTGCTGTTGGCCAGCATTGTTCCAGTACTCATGGCGAACATTCCCACGCTTACTGCTAATTTCAAAGACTGACACTTCGCGAAACTCCAAGCACGTCCCACGCATTTTACTGCTTGTTTTCTCAATTGCGACATAATCGAATGGATTAAATTTGAAATTCAATTCCATGTTAAAGCCGAAAGTCAAACAAGTTAAAGTGCTAGGTCTGAAATATTAAAGATAAAAAGTTGGTATGTTTTATGGAGAAAGGTCTCCTCTTTCTGGATCAAACTCCTTCCAATTGGCAAGCAAGCTGCCCAGTTCGCTGTTCTCACCGTCTTTCGACAGGTCTTCCACCTTGACCAGCAGGTTGTTTACTTCAATACCGCCGGTCATCAAGAGCTCTGCTGTCTGTTTTCGTTTCAGGGCAGCTGTCTTCTGTTTCTTGATGATGGGGCGTGTGATAAGGATAGGCGTAAATTCCCTTACTTCATCGGAGATGTCAATGGCTTCCTCCTGTACCTTATCGTCTTCGCTGGCAGCACGCTTTCTGCCTGCCAGCAGGTCGTAGGCCACCGTACCCAAGTAATAGCAGAGGTAGCAAGCCACAATAAAACCAAGGAATATTTGAAAACTCATACGCAATTGGCATTAAGTGAACGATGGGCATTGAACCGGCATGGCAAGATAGACACTCATTGGCTGAAACTGCAATCCCAGCTTCTGCCCATTGCTCTCACGGATCGGTCTGCGCTTCAGCTGTTCATTATAATATAAGGTGTTATGGCCAGGAATGGCCAGATAGCCATACGATTTCAGGATGCTCTTCAAGACTACACGTTTCTTGTTGCCCACCACCTTGATGTTTGTTTTTTGTGGTAGTCCGAACAACACGCGGGCCTTCTCCCGTTTGATGATGCTCTTCCTGCTGCGCGATCGTATCTGTCGGGTTTCGTCTGCCGTTCTTTCAAGGTGGTACTTCTTAACGATTCGTGAAACCGACCTAGTAGATATACCCGTAAGCTGTGCTATCTCACTATGAGAGTAATTGTTATATAACCGCCTGACCGTGTCAGCCGCCGCCATCGCCTTGGTGACAGGACGTTTACGCAAGCCCAACTCATGCAACTTCCGCCGTAGGCAGCTCAGAGAAATACCCAAATGTCCAGCTAAAGCGGTATTGTTCATCTCCTTGTGGTGGTTGATAAGGAAATCCACCATTGATACGGTCCAGATAATATTTTGCCTATACATGATTTTGAAGGTTATTGACAATATAATCGTTACTGCGTAGAAACTCTTTGAGGTAGCCACTGTTGGTGCCGATAAAGGCACGGAGGGCGGCATTGATGATGTCGGTAACCGACATGTTGTTGATATTGCAGAGCTTCAGCAGCTCCACCACCTCGTTGTCTATCTCGTAGTTTTTGCGGTCGTACTTCTTGACTCGGTAGCCGTATTGTTGTGCATACTGCTGGAAGAGCTGCCAACTGTCATCAGACTTGTGGATGTTGGGCTGCACTGTTTTGGGTGCAGTTTGCGAGGGTTGTGGAACAGATGGTCCTTTCACCTCATTAAACACCCCGTCTATATCGGGCAGGTTGAGCAGGTCGTTGGTAGGCAGCGTCTGCGAATGGGAAATGTCTACTTTCATTTTGTCTGCTCTTTAGGTTTGAATATCTGTTGATACATAAAGTCGAAGGTAGGTGATACGATGTCCTTTTGTGGTCCCATCAGTTCGATGGTGTTGTATCGTTGCATGTCCGCCTTGACTTCTATGCGTGGCGTAACCAGACCGAAGTGGCGTAGCTTTTCCTCCGTTTTATCCCATAGCTCCAGTTCCGCTTTCTTGCCATACCGTTTGTCCCATTTATTAACCACGAAGACGAACTGGCACTTCATGATGGGCAGCATACGTTGGAGCTTGGCGATGAAGCCGATGAAAGTAGCGGTGGAATTGATGGAAGTTGCCTCGAACTGATAGGGGCATACGATGTAATGACTGAGGGCAAAGATAGGTACCAGTCCCTGTTGCGACAGGTTGCCGGGTGTGTCCATCAGCACGATGCCTTTGTAACCCTCGCGCAGACTGGTAAGAAACTCCCTGACGTTATTGGTGTCTTTGATGTCGAAAGGCTGTACGGTATAAGGCAAACGTACCCCTCTATATTTCTCTACATCCTCCTTTCGTTTGGAGTAAATGGTCTGCTGTCGGTCAAAATCCACAACGAGTACGCTTTCTCCCTTTGCCGCCAGGTAATCGGCAAACATAGTGCAGAGCGTAGTCTTACCGACACCGCCCTTCTGATTGGCAAAGGTGATCATGATATTGTCTCTCATTGTCGAAGTTGTTATTAGTTGTGTGATAATAACAAACTCCTTTTTGGAAGGCCGGTTATCAAATGGAGTTGGGCCCCAGTAGCATTATTTCGAGAAATAGGTATCTTGCGAATTAAGTAAATGAGGAAGATGCTAAATCGTGAAATCATTGGCAAAGATAAAAAATGGAAATGAAATTTGCAAGAGGCTATTAACTCGTCAGCAAGCACGATAATGCCGATATTCTGGTGATGGTTTCAAGCCATAATAATATTTATAGAAAGGTAGTGATAGTACGCACAACTTATTGGGAATATGGATTATAGGTTGCAATCTTTTTTCTTTAACGTAGTTTAACTACAGGAGATGAAAATATCCGTAATGCTCTGCTATGACTTTAGCTATTAACGATATCATGGGATAATACCAAAAACATTCTTCTTGTACTTTATAAAAGATGTGGAAAAGTTAAATATGTATATAGTGAACAATAACACCATTAAAAATTACCACATTTGGGAATTTTATCTTATCTTTGCAGCATAAAGGCTAAGATACATTTCACCGCATGAATATAATCTTCAAGGAAGAAGCCTTATCTGAGCTGTATGAAACAGGCAAAACCAAAGACAAGAAATACAAGCAGATATGCAAGAATAAACGTTTGGTAGATGGCTACATCCGGGCAGTAGGAATCATTTATGATGTAGAGTGTACAGACGAACTAAAGAATTTCAGCTTCTTACACTATGAGAAATTGAGATATCAGCAGAAAGAGCCTCTAAGCTCTGTTCGACTTGTAAACGGTTTGGTAGAACGCCTGTTGTTCAAGGAGATAAAGGATGGCATCGAAGTAGAACTAATTGAAATTGATAGTACACATTATGGCAACAAAAAGTAACAGATTGGTTCCTGTTAGGGCAATCCACCCAGGAGAAATCTTGCGTGAAGAGTTGCGGGAACGTGGTATCAAGCAAAAGGACTTTGCAAAGCAGATAGGTATGCAAGCTACCCATCTGAGTGAGTTTATTCGTGGCAAACGCAATCTGAACGACGATCTGGCCATGAGGCTGGAAAACCATTTGGGGATTCCCTATAAAACCTGGATGAGCTTGCACAATGGTTATATGTATGACAGCAAAGTAGTCAGCAAGAAACAATCGGAAGAACAAAATGCACGTTCGTTTGAGGACGCGTGTGCTCGTATGTTCAATCTTAAACTTCTTTATAAGAAATTGAATTTAGCAGTTCTTCCCCTCCTTGAACGGGTGAAAGAAATAAAATCGCTTTTCTCCTTTGACCTGCTGTCATCTGCAGAGATGAGTAAGCAAGTAGCAGCATTATATAAGCACAGCGACAAGGTTCAGATTGACGAAAAGAATATGCAGACTTGGCTTCTGTTGAGCTGGTTGGCAACTTCACGTGAAAAAGTAGAAAGGACTTATGTACATGGCAATGGAATAAAGGCCGCCGATACAATCGCGAAATTGGCTAATGAGCGGAAACTTACAGCCAAGGCTATCAAGGATTGTCTTTATCAAAACGGTATAGGTTATGTTGTAGTGGAAAAGTTGGATAAAACCCCTGTTGATGCTTTCTCTACTTATGTAAACCAACATCCTATAGTGACGGTTACCTATCGGTATAATGATATTGATAAATTAGCATTTGATGTTCTTCATGAATTGTGTCATATCGAAAAGCACTTCTCAGAAGAGCACACATCGTTCATCTCTATCGAAGGAACTATCTACTCAAAAGATCCAAGGGAAAAAGAGGCAAACGACTTTGCTAAAGAGCATTTAATTCCATGTGAAGTTTGGAATAAAATTCTTTCAGGTAAAAGCAGTAGCCTATCGCCGCATATTGTAGTGAAGGCTATTGCAAAAGAAGCTGAAAAGTATGGAATCAGTCCGACTATAGCAGTTTCAAGGTATAAACATGATACCAACTGGTATCAGACCTCGGCTTACAAGTCATCTAAAATTTATTGATAGAGCATGAGCTGGGCGACTTGCCCGGCTCTTCTTGGTCTATGGGCTTACAAGTCTATCGTTTCAGGCTTCGTTCGTCATCAACCTCATAGCTATTTTTACTACCCACTTCCCATTCAGCATTTCGTTCGGATGCTGAGGTCTGGTATGAAAGAATATTTTTCAGGATGCTATTAGAAAGATGAGTGTCGTGGATAGGAATAGGTTGGAGCACTTGCAGAACTGGGAGCAAGGCTTTAAAGTTAATACCTTCTGAAGCCAAGTTAAAAATGCACTTGTGCGAGAAATCGACACAATAGTATTCGTCACCTTGTCTGAAAATGGCAAGATGATTTTCTTTTAATGCTGCCCACAAGTCTTGCTTCTCGGTTGATGCAGCCAGATTGTTCAGCACTTCTACGGCAAAGCCATTGTTGGGTTTGCTGTGAGGATCTACATAAATAAGGTCGGGATTTTCAATCTTCCAGATACGACAGAGTATATCACGCTCCACCTCGTTGGTGGGGCAAAAGGCCTGGACACAGCGCAACATATAATTGAATTTTAATACCTTTTGCACACTGTCGCTCAGGGCGACCTCCCTGCCATTGAGCAGCCTGAAACGGCCTTTGGAAATGCGAGTACCATACTGTCGCCATAACATTCTGTTGAGTTCATAAGCAATCATCCGGGGATTATCCTCCAGCATGGCATCCACGTAGAGCTCTACCTTATTGATTCGTTCCTTTTCGCTCATGAAGTGTTGCAGTTGTTTGATAGAGAGCACACTGCCTCCTTTATACACCGCTTGTTTGTAGTGATCCACTATCATGTAACCGTATGGTTTGTCCTTTGAACCAAAGAAGACGAGCGATACACCAAACTTCTTTTGCAAGATGTCTGACAGTTCACTGCGGCTGGCAACCATGTTGCGATACTTTTTCATAACAGCCGCCAGTTGCCTACGACGTTTGTAGGTTTTCTTTTCATCAATAACAGAGAATTTTGCGGTCAAATCTTCCATTTCGATTTTTGTTCGTACCCGTCCGCCACGTGCAATTTCGAGGTTGCCGTCACGCTCGAAACATTCATAGCCAGATGCCTCCATGATGGCTTTGAATTGTGTAAGCGAATTGAAATTGTAACTAAGGGCCTCCTTCAAAAACAAGTCAGCACGCAATTCCTCATCTTCGCCAACAATTTTGTTGATGGCCTCCTGCGATCGGATGCGCTCGTGGTTGTGGTCTATTTTCTGGCCATTGGGATTCACCCGGCTGGTGATGATGTGCAGGTGATTGTTGTCGGTGTCATTGTGCGCATAGATAAGAAGCGGCTGCCCCTCATCATCATAGTCCATTTCGTGAAGATACTGGTGGGCAATATCCAAAAGTTGCTCTTGAGAATATTCATGTCCCCGGCAGGAGATGGCCACATGGAACTGAGCCTTGCGGATATGCTCGTTTCTTGCCGAATAATCAATCAGGTATTGTTGCAGCTGTTCGGGAGTGTAGCCATCAGCGGCTCCCACATAACCGAAGTTCTTCATTTCAAGGAGTACTGCTTGGCCTTTGGCCACTTTTCGCTCGTTGTACTCGACGGCATGGAAATTTGTGCTGGAGGGAAGTATGGTTGCTATCATCGTTTTTTTGTGTTTTTGCGTTATCGTGAGAAGATGGAAACGGTAAATCGGTATTTACCGATAACGGCTTTCCGCTTTATCGTGTTAATCGTTTGACTATTTGATGCTGTTCCTGTTTTACCGCTGTTAAGAGCTTTTGCAGCTCCATGATTTGAGGGTAAAGCACTTTCTCAAAATAGGGAAGTGTCAGCTCATTGGCTATCGCCAGTTCGTTGGCACGCTTGACCACCTGATTGAAGTTGCCGCCCATCCATGCCAAGTCCTGCTGATACTTCTTGTAAAGGGCTGTCATCTCGTTGAGCGCGGCTATCTTCCGCTTTGTTCCCGTGTCGTCAAATTGTTTGATGGCATCCCATATCATACTGCTGACCGTCTTGTAGTTGCCCGCTTTCTGCTTAATCAGTTCGGCATCCTGTGCTGAAATCCTTATCCAGAGTCTTTTCGTTTTCCGTTCCATATTCTTCTGTTTATATTCTGAGTTGCGAAGAATAATCCCCAACTTGACAGAGTTGGCAAGTCACTTTTGTCCGCACAAAAGTACAACTTGCTACCCAAACTCCGTAAGGGAAATGTAGTCCCGCCACCTGCTTGTCTGTAATAAAGTTAGCAAGAAATGATGAGTTGCAATGTCCCTCGCCCTTTTTTCAATAAAAGAGTTTTCGTGAAATTAGGATATCGAAATCCCGATTTGTCGATATTGGGATAAACCGAAGTCACGAGTCCGCTGCTTCGAGAAAAGACGAAAATCCGATGCCGTGAAATAGTGACATTACGAGAATATATAGCCACAAAAAACTACTGATTATCAATGTTTTAGATGGTTTTTATTTACTTTTCTCAGTTATTTTTCGTACCTTTAGTAGGACTAATAATGTTTTAAGATGCAAGTGTTTCTGTTCGTATATATCATGCTTAGGGCCATCTTCCAGCTGATAGGTTGGGTGATTAAAGGTTTTTTGTATGTCTTGTGGATGATTTTTGGTGGCATTGCCTACTTGGTGAATTATCTGATGGAGCGTAAAACATAAAACCATACCTCGAAGTGGGAAGTATGGCTCTATGTGGGTGTGAGATTTATTCATCATTCATCTGATTGCCTTCTGGAGGTTTACCGCATGTCGCTCGATGGTCGATTTCAGCACCTTCGCATAAATCTGCGTGGTCCGGATGTTCTGATGCCCCAACATGCGTGCGACGTTCTCTATGGGTACGTCGTGGGCAAGAGCCAGCGTCGCAAACGAGTGCCGGGCAATGTGGAAGGTCAAGTTCTTGTTGAGCTTCATGGCTGCCTGGATGAGATGCAGGTAGTCGTTTGCCTTTTGATTGGATATTCTCGGCAACTTGAAATCATACTTTTTGAGCACCTCCATTGCCGGTTTGAGAATGGGAGTGAAGAATTTAGAGCCAGTCTTTAATCTGCTTCCATCAATATAATACAATGTTCCCTGCAGTTCCGTCATCGTATCAAAGCTAAATGATTGAACATCGCAATATGCCAAACCAGTATAGGCGGCGAACACAAACAAATCTCTAACCTTATCCAGTTTTCCCTCCAGTTTTATTGTTCGGATTTTTTTCAATTCTGTTTCAGAAAGCGGCTCACGTTCTTTACATTTGCCTCGCTTAAATTTAACCAAGTTGTAAGGATCAACGTCTATAACATTTTCTATAGCAAGCCTCTTTGTATAGATACGAAAATTCTTGTGATAGTTATTGATTGCAACATCAGAGCGGGTGCCATCTCTAAGCCATTGGTCAAAGGCTACCAAATTTTCCCGCGTTAAGTCCTTTGTGGTTTTTATCTGACCAAAACGCCTGATAGCTTCCAATGTGCAAATCTTGTGTTTGCGTGTACCCTCACGTATGTTTTCTTGCTTAATGGATTGTTCCATATACAGCAAGAAATTTACCGAGCCTTTACTTTTGGCAAATGGATTGTCTTCTGTTTCGTAATAATAGGAGTCAAACTTCTCAACGGATAGCTTATCGTCAAGAACATTCATTGCAGCCAAAATCTGCTCACATCTTTTCTTGATAGCACATACCTTAGGAGAACTTATGAAAGTCTCCAGTTCATCAGGAGCTACATCACCAAGAGAAATATATTTTCTCTCGGTTCTACTGATATAGACACGGACCTCAACTTTTCCTTTGCCGCGTTTGTCGGCTACCTTTTTTCGGTCAAAGATGACCACAACTTCCTGTTTTGCCATATTAGCATCATTTTTGTGGAGAAGGGAGGTTGGTGGAAAAAGTGGTAACACATTGTGTATTCTGGTAACACAAATTGGTAACACATTTTATTCCCGAGAGCTCCTTTTTGCTCTCATTACTTCCCATTTCCACGGGGTTTAACATTAAGTATAAACACCTCTAAATGTGCTAATTAGCTTACAAGTGGCTCATTCTAAACAAAAAAAAGGATTTTGTTTCCAAAATCCTCTTTTTCTTAGGTTGTGATTCCGTTGGGGTTCGAACCCAAGACCCACAGCTTAGAAGGCTGTTGCTCTAATCCAACTGAGCTACGGAACCCTGATAGCCATCATTTAAAACCTCAACTCAAAGTGAGCTTGCGATTCTATTTCTGACTTATAGCAGAATATTTACCACTTGCGTGGCTCCAAGTTATTGCGGTGCAAAGGTACTATATTTAGAAATATTATCCAAATATTTGTCATATTTATTTTGCTGGAGGATTAAACTCCAAAATGCTAACGGTTGATACGGTTCTTGACCTCTCTCGTAAAGGTATTGTTCTTGCACAGATGCTTTTGCGAGCATCATCCGTCAACATCTACGCATGAGAGTAACTGTATGAACCATGTTCACTGCTATTATGCCTAAGTCTTCTAACTGGCGGCGGATTAGTCTTTGTTTATGGTATCAACTATCTCTTTTGCTTGAAACCTTGATTGCAGATTGCAGAAATTGCGCATCTTTGTTTATTGGTGAAGTTGTGCCATCTTTTGTATTTAAAGAGCTACAAAGATGTTAAAACTATCCATCGGAGAGAGGGGGGAATCCCCCACTCTCTCCTCTGAAAAATATATCTTTTCGCTCCTTGGGACTATCTCCAAAAGTTGCAATTCTTAATGGAACTTACGGGGACTAAATGCGAGAAAATTAAACTCCTAAACTTTTTTTGATACGCTCTATTTGTTCCGCGCCCTTCCTGTCAAGCTCTTCATATTGCTCAGCGTTGCTCATATCTGCCTTAACTTCTATGTAGAATTTAATTTTTGGTTCAGTACCTGATGGGCGAACGCTCACCTTGGTACCATCTTCGCAGAACCATTGCAACACATTACTTGGCTCTGGCATATCAAGTTTAGATACATTTCCGTTAGCGTCTATAGCAGTCAGCGGTTTATAATCCTTCCACAGCGTCACTTTAGAGTCTCCCAATTTTTGAGGCGGATTTTCGCGGAAGTTGGCCATCATCTGCTGAATTTCTTCAGCCCCAGTCTTGCCCGGGCGTTCCACGTTGATGGTGTGTTCCTTGGAAAAACCATATTCCACGTATATATCCATCAATATGTCATATAAGGTTTTACCCTGATTTTTGGCAAAAGCGCAAATCTCGGCTAATAAAGAACAGGCTGATACGGCATCTTTGTCACGCACAAAATCTTCTGCCATAAATCCATAACTCTCCTCTCCACCGCCGATATATTGCTGTTTTCCCTCAGAAAGACGAATTTCATTGGCTATCCATTTAAAACCGGTGTAGCAATCTCGCATCTCTATATTGTTAGCGTCGGCTATTTTTTTTATAACCTCTGTCGTGACGATGGTCTTGACTATGTAGTCGGTGGGCTTAAGCAAACCTTTCGCTTTGCGATTGGTTATGATATACCAAAGGAATAGCAAGCACGTTTGGTTGCCATTGATGAGCACCCATTCGTCTTTGTGGTTTTTGCATGCCATACCCACGCGGTCCGCGTCAGGGTCGCTGGCCATCAAGATATCTGCATCGAGAGCTTTGGCATCTCTTAATCCCAATGTTAACGCCTCTGCTATCTCTGGGTTAGGACGGTCTACGGTAGAGAAGTTACCGTCTTTGATCATTTGCTCTGGCACGCAGTGGACGTTGTCAAATCCCCAATAAGCTAATGACCGTGGTATCATCACTCGCCCTGCGCCGTGAAGGGGAGTATAGACGATTTTCAAATTATGCTGGCGTTTAATCACCTCTGGATCTATCGAGATGGAGCGAACGTCGCGAAGATATGCTTCGTCTATTTCCTCGCCGATGATTTGGATAAGTGTTTTGTTGCCTTCAAATTTTACGTCTTCAATTGTAACTTTATTAACCTCGTCTATGATGCCTATATCGTGCGGCTTAAGCACTTGTGCACCATCGTCCCAATATGCTTTGTAGCCGTTGTATTCGCGAGGATTGTGGCTTGCTGTGATGTTTACGCCGCCTTGTGCGCCCAAATGGCGAATGGCATACGAGCACTCGGGTGTAGGTCGCATTTCATCAAAAAGAAATGCCTTGATGCCATTGGTTGAGAAAATGTTGGCCACGGTTTCAGCAAAGAGTCTGCTGTTGTTGCGACAGTCGTAGCAAACCACAACGGAAATCTGTTTTTTATCTTTAAATTTTTTATTCAAATAGTTAGCAAACCCCTGTGTAGCCATGCCCACAACATAGATGTTCATCCGATTGGTGCCAGCGCCCATGATGCCACGTAAACCACCTGTACCAAATTCCAAATCTTTGTAGAAACTCTCGATGAGGTCTGTTTTATCCTCGTTATCCAGCATGGCTTGCACTTGTGCGCGAGTCTTCTCATCGAATGACGATGACAACCATTCTTTAGCCTTTTTCTCACATTGAGCTATCAGTTCAGAATTATTTCCCATAATAGATGTTTGTTTAATTATTTAATGATTGTTTTACGCAAAGATAGCAACTATTTCCTGAAAAAGTTACATAATATAGGTATTTTTTATTAATTTTGCATGGTTTTCACAGCATTGTGATTGATATTTAAAATTTAATGATATAGCGATGTTTTTCACTGGTTTAATTATAGCAATCTCCACTTTTTTAATAATCGGTTTTTTCCATCCGATAGTAATTAAGACCGAGTATTATTTTGGCATTCGGCCTTGGTGGTTGTTTCTCATTGGTGGCATTATTTGTATTGTATGCTCTCTACTTATTGAAAATGCTATATTTTCGTCTATCGTGGGAGTGGTTGGAGCCAGCATGCTGTGGTCAATAGGTGAATTGTTCTCCCAAAAAAAACGTGTGGAAAAAGGTTGGTTCCCCATGAACCCCAAACGAAAAGAAGAGTATTCGACTGTATGTCAGGATAAAGTAAAGGGCCAATTAAATCATTACAACTCAACAGTCATCTATGAAAACGCTGCTGATATTGATCGGAAAAACTCAAAATAGAGATTTTGATAATGGCATAACAGATTATATTAAACGAATAAATCATTATATGCCATTAGAGGTAGAGGTTATACCTGAACTTAAAAACACTAAGAATATCAGTGAGAACCAACAAAAACAAAAGGAAGGTTCTTTGTTATTAAAGCGTTTGCAACCTTCAGACACGTTAGTGCTTTTAGACGAGCATGGCACGGAATTTCGTAGTTTGAATTTTGCATCATGGCTTCAAAACAAAAAAAACACTGTACGACGACTGGTTTTTGCTATTGGTGGTCCCTATGGATTTGATCAAGAAGTGTATCAGAGAGCCAATGAAAAAATATCTTTGTCACGTATGACCTTCAGTCACCAGATGGTTCGATTGGTTTTTACAGAGCAATTGTATCGCGCTTGTACTATCATTAATGGAGAGCCCTATCACCACGAATGACACGCCAATCCTGTGCATGTTAAGTTTCAATCTCTGCCAATGCCCCACTCTTTTTTGTTGTATTATACAACCGACGATAGTTATACGGCTTGAGAGATGATAGTAAAGCTACCTAAATTAAGGTTGTAACAATTAAGCATATAGTTTGTCTTCCTATTTTATAATTATATTTAAATACTGAACTTTTTGAAAAATTACCACTTATTTTCAGTAAATTTGCATATATAATAATAGGAATACGTCCTTTTCGGCACTTCCTTAGATCAATATATTCTTTTTTTATGCTTATCACACTGATAGTCCTTTCCATTACAGTATGCATGTTTGTTATAGGTCGCATACGTTCGGATATAGTGGCGTTATGTGCGCTTGTCACGCTAATGCTATGTGGAATATTAACCCCCACGGAGGCCTTGTCTGGATTTTCTTCCCCTGTCGTCATTATGATGATTGGTCTATTTGTTGTTGGAGGTGCCATTTTACAAACAGGTTTAGCAAAAGTGGCAAGTCATAATATTTTGCAATTATCCAAAGGAAACGACCTCAAATTGTTTCTCTTAGTGATGCTCACCACCTCGTTTATCGGTGCTTTTGTGAGTAATACAGGCACCGTAGCCCTTATGATGCCTATCATTGTTAGTATGGCAGCACAGTCTGGTACCAGCCCAAGTAGACTGCTCATGCCATTAGCTTTTGCCAGTAGTTTGGGAGGCATGCTAACCCTCATTGGTACTCCGCCTAACCTTGTGATACAGGAGGCAATTATCGAGGCTGGTTATAAGCCATTATCGTTTTTTTCTTTCTCACCAGTTGGGGTCATTTGTATTGCTATTGGTATTTTGGTATTGTTGCCATTAAGTAAGATTTTCTTAGTGAAAAAGAAAAAAGAAGATGGTAATAAGAAATCCAATAGCAAAAGCTTAGATCAATTAGTCAATGAATACAATTTGCAAAGTCACTTGCAGACCTATCGTATCTCTGCCAATTCACCACTTGAGGGTAAGACCGTAGCTGAGTTGGACTTGCAAAACCGCTTGGGATTCTCAATTCTTGAAATACGTAATGAACATTCGAACACGGGAGGAATTATTCGCAATGTCAAGCAGAACGTTGCCAATGCCACTACTGTTTTACAAACAGGAGATATCCTTTATATAACTGGCGACGATGCCAAACTGAGCGATTACGCTAAAAAAAACAAACTTGAAACGCTTGATAAAGCCAGCATAGACTTCTATGACATTGGAATAGCCGAAATAGTTCTTATGCCCAACTCACAAATTAGTGACTCCTTACTTAAAGACTCGGCTTTACGCGAACAATATAACATTAATGTCTTGGGTATAAGGCATGACGGTGATTACATTCTCACTAATCTTGCGGAACGCAAACTCTATGCTGGCGACGTGCTGTTGGTGCAAGGTTCTTGGGCCAACATAGATAAGCTTGACAATGCAAAAAACGACTGGGTGGTGCTCGGGAGACCATACGAGCAAGCTGGCTCTGTCACGCTGAACTATAAAGCACCGATAGCTACTATTATCTTGATAATCATGGTTTGCATGATGGTGTTCGACTTTATACCCATACAACCTGTTACCGCTATTATCTTAGCGGGGTTACTTATGGTGCTTACCGGCTGTTTTCGCAATGTGGAAGCAGCCTATAAAACCATCAATTGGGAAAGTATTGTGCTTATCGCCGCCATGATGCCCATGTCTGTCGCACTGGAGAAGACTGGTGTCTCGGCCATCATTTCCAGGTCTTTGGTAGAATCGCTTGGCTCGATGGGCCCCACGGTATTACTTGCAGGCATGTATTTTGCCACGTCACTGCTCACCATGTTTATAAGTAATACAGCCACGGCTGTACTTATGGCACCCATTGCCATGACAGCCGCCACACAGGTTGGCGTTAGCCCTTACGCATTTCTTTTTGCTGTCACGCTTGGTGCCAGCATGTGTTTTGCTTCGCCTTTCTCCACACCTCCCAACGCACTTGTGATGCGAGCGGGGCAATATGAGTTTATGGACTACATCAAAGTGGGACTGCCATTGCAGGTTATCATAGGCATAGTAATGACGTTTGTGCTTCCGCTTTTATTCCCATTTTGATAGATTGTGTATCACATATAAAATATGATAGCATATATTGTAAAGCTGAAAAATAGGATATACGTTTTATTTTGAAAACTTGCTAAATATAAAAAAGGTTATGCCCATTTGGTTTTGTCATTTAATTTGTAACTTTGCATTATAAATAAGATAGAGCTATTTCGTTGATGCTGGTAGTTTATCGATATAGCATTTTTTCTATAATTTTCCACATTACACATGTTGGATTTAAGAAGTGATATTATCGCATGAATTAATTGACACAAGAAGGCAGGATGACAAAGAGGAAACATGAGTTGAAATACAAGATAAACAGAAATTAAACAATACAAATGATTTTAAGCATTCGCTTAAAACAAGGCAACAACTATAATTATGAACACACAAGAAATACCCACGCTGCTACTTACAGGTTATTTAGGAAGTGGCAAGACTACGTTGTTAAACAGAATTTTAGCAAACGAAAAAGGTGTGAAATTCGCAGTCATTGTCAATGATATTGGTGAGGTGAATATCGACGCCAGGCTAATAGAGCAAGGTGGCATTGTAGGGCAAAAAGATGACAGTCTGGTAGCTTTACAGAATGGTTGCATCTGCTGTACGCTCAAGATGGACTTGGTTAAACAGATCAACGACATTATCAACATGAAGCGATTTGACTATATTGTCATTGAGGCCAGTGGTATATGCGAGCCAGCTCCCATAGCCCAGACCATCAGCGCATATCCCCAAATGGTTTCGCCCGATACACTGCGAAATGGCCTGGCAAAGTTAGACGCTATCGTCACAGTGGTAGACGCCCTTCGCATGAGAGACGAGTTTGGGTTGGGCGACGAGCTAAAAAAAGCCAGTCACGAGGAGGAAAATTTGGCAAGCCTTGTGATACAACAAATAGAATTTTGCAACATCATATTGTTGAATAAGGCTTCTGACATAAGTAAGAAAGATTTGGCTCATCTGAAAGCCATCATTCAAGAAATACAACCCAAGGCAAAAATAATGGAATGCGACTACGGTAACGTAGAGCTTGACAAACTGCTAAACACCCATTCGTTCGACTTTGAGAAAGTGGCTACGTCGGCACGATGGATAGAAGCCATCGAAGGTCACGACCATGAGCACAATGAGGAGTCTTCACACGAGCACGACGAGCATCACCAAGATGGGCATCACCATCATCATGAGCTTAAAAATGAAGAGTCTGGTGAGGCGCTGGAATATGGTATAGGCACTTTTGTGTATTATAGGCGTAAGCCTATGAATCTCAGTCGCTTTGATGAGTTTGTGTCAGCACAATGGCCTCGAAGCGTGATCAGGGCGAAAGGCATGTGCTATTTCGGTGACGAGAAAGCCACGTGCTACCTGTTCGAGCAAGCTGGTCGCCAGTTCAATATAACCAATGCTGGGCAATGGTATGCCACCATGCCCCAAGAGGAACTTTCCAAATTCATGGAGCAAAATCCCGATATGCAAAAGGATTGGGATGAAAAATATGGCGATAGGATGCAGAAAATCGTGTTCATTGGCCATGACATGGACAGAAAGGCTATAGAATCTGCATTGGATAAATGTTTGGAAGAGTAATCCAATATTTAAGCAACCATCTATATTATGGAAGATAAGCTGACATTCACACCCAAAGAAATCCAGGAGGCCAAGACCATACGCTATCATCTGCTTGATACTGTCGGACATGCAATGACAACCGATGATGAGGTCATGGTCGAAGAGTTTATACGCCATGGTATCGAGAATGGTATGCTCAAACGTGACGTTTTCGGACTAAATCCTGTGCTCACCTCTCTCCAAACTGCGCAAATTGCCGTGGATGACATGTGCATGGGGCGCGACGGCGTACTTGCCACGTTGCTCCATGGCAGTGTGCCCGACGATAGTAAAAAAACAGATTTGATTAGCTCAAAATTTGGAGGCAGTGTGGCCCACATTATACACGGACTGTCGAAAATACAAAAACTATACGAAAAAAATCCTGTCATCGAGAGTGAGAACTTTCGCAACTTGTTGCTGAGTTTCGCCGAGGACATGCGCGTTATTCTCATCATGATTGCCGACAGGGTGAACGTCATGCGACAAATAAGGGATACAGAGAATGTCGAGGCTAAGCAACGTGTGTCTGAGGAGGCCAATTACCTATATGCGCCGTTGGCTCATAAGTTGGGGCTTTACACGCTGAAGAGTGAGTTGGAAGACCTCTCGTTGAAATATATGGAACACGATGCTTACTACATGATCAAGGAAAAGCTCAACGCTACCAAGCAATCACGCGATGCGTACATCGACCAATTTATTGGGCCGATAGAGCAAAAGCTCAAGGAGGCTGGCTTGAAATTCCACATGAAAGGGCGTACCAAATCCATTCATTCCATCTGGCAGAAGATGAAAAAGCAAAAGTGTGGTTTCGAGGGCATATACGACCTTTTTGCTATCCGCATCATCATTGATTCTCCTGAAGAATATGAGAAGCAGCAGTGCTGGCAGGCCTACTCCATCGTGACCGATATGTACCAGCCCAACCCCAAACGACTACGCGACTGGCTCTCTGTGCCCAAGTCGAACGGTTACGAGAGCTTGCACATCACAGTGTTAGGGCCTGATAAGAAATGGGTGGAGGTTCAGATACGCACCGAGCGCATGGACGACATTGCTGAGCACGGCTTAGCCGCCCACTGGCGATACAAAGGCATCAAGTCTGGTGGTCAAATGGACGAATGGCTGGCCAATATCAGAACGGCCTTGGAAGCTGGAGATAGCCTCCAAGTGATGGATCAATTCAAAATGTCATTGGCTCCAGAAGAGGTTTATGTGTTCACGCCTAAGGGTGATCTTATCAAATTTCCAGTTGGATCGACGGTGCTTGACTTTGCTTACCGCATACACTCTAAGGTGGGCAACACATGCGTGGGTGGAAAAATCAACGATCGAGCTGTGCCCATCAGAGAGCAACTGCGTTCGGGCGACACTGTCGAGGTGCTCACCGCCAATAACCAATCGCCCAAACGCGACTGGCTAAACATAGTAAAAACCTCCAAAGCTAAATCGAAAATAAGACTTGCGCTTAAAGAGACCACTATCAAAGACGGTTTATATGCCAAAGAATTGTTAGAGCGAAGGTTTAAAAATCGGAAGGTAGAGATAGAAGAAACCTATATGGGTCAACTTGTCAAGAAACTTGGTTTTAAAGAGGTTTCTGATTTCTACAAACAGATCGCCGATGGGAAACTCGACCCTAACGAGGTGATAGAGGGATACATTGAGGTCCGCGACCATGTCCAAAACATGGGGCACGACCATGAAGCACGGTCGGCTGATAACTTTGAGTTTGAAAGTCCTAACAAGGAAATGGTGCAAGATAACGAGGACATTCTCACCATCGACAAAGACTTGAAAGGCATTGATCACCAATTAGCTCCATGCTGCAATCCCATTTACGGAGACCGTATTTTTGGCTTTGTGACTGTAAACGGGACAGTGAAGATACACCGCTTGAACTGCCCGAACGCTCCAGAGCTGCGTCGGCGATTTGGCTATCGCATTGTGAAAGCGCGATGGAGTGGCAAGAACACCTCAAAATATGCTATCACATTGCGCATCATTGGTAATGATGACATAGGCATAGTGTCCAACATTACCAACATTATCTCTAAAGATGAGAAAGTGGTGATGCGCTCTATCAATATTGACTCAAACGACGGATTGTTCTCTGGCAATCTTGTGGTTCAACTTGAAGATACTGACAGATTGCAAGTTTTGATAAAGAAATTGCAATCTGTGAAAGGGGTAAAACAAGTGCAACGAATTTAGTGAGACATTATTTTGGCATGGTTACGTCTCCTTGTCAAACCCTTGTAATAAAAAGAAATCGAGTCTAATCGACCCGATTTCTTTTGTTTAGGATATGTGGTATCCTTATCTTTTATTATTGCTGTCCGGTAAAACTCAAAAGAGCATAAATATCCTCCCCGAAGCCCAGTAAAATTGGACTTCGGGGTTTATTTTTTCAAAAGTAAGCCCC
>NZ_QENY01000020.1 GCF_003096815.1 Hallella colorans | reverse complement strand
GAAGTATGCGAACGGCTGTATATCAGCCCTCGTACCTTGCAGGACTATCGGGACAGGAAAGTTATCCCCTACACGCAATTCGCAGGGAAAATACTCTATAAGATGTCGGACTTGGAGAAAATGTTGGATAATAATTATAAGGAATGCGAATAAAACCGCCTTCAATAGTTATAATTGGCATTAACACTTGATACAAGTAAAAAATGGAAATACAGAGAATAGTAGATTGATGTGAATAATTGATATAAATATTAGTAAAATAGCATAAAAGTTCAATTAAAAATCATTATAAATAGGTATTGTGTAAGACTTTTATTATTATTTATTTTGCACACAAAAAAAAAGAGACAACCTCAGGAAACAAATGACAAAGATGATAGAAATGTTTAAAGCAGCGATAACCAGAGTCGTGAAAAAGAATCATTATTAGTATGACATCTGCCATTGACATCGTGGAATCACGATGATACTCTTTTTTTCCAGTAGGATTTAGCGTATATTTTGCCACCATTGCATCAAAAGGACTTCTATATTTTGAAGCCTCATTTTTATGTGACTTTTCTTGATATTTCCCATTTATGGAACAAAACTCTAAACTTTTATCGACAGATTGGATAACTGACAGCATAGATACATACATCTATTCGCAACGTCCAAAGAATAGTGCCATTTACATAATAGTATTAGCAGTTGTGGCACTGATTATAATCTCCTTACCTTTTATATATGTAGATATTACGGTACAAAGTAATGGCATAGTAAGACCCAACAGTGAGGTAAGCATAATAACTGCACCCATGACAGAGATTGTGGAGAAGGTTTATGTAAAAGAGGGTGATATGCTGAACAAAGGAGATGAAATTCTGAAATTCAGGACAAATTCTTCTGATGGAAGAATCAAATATCAGCAAGATCGTTCGCTCGATTTACAAACTCAGATTTCTGACCTAAACTTGTTGTCTAAAGGTTTAAGTCCAAGTGTGTTCTTATCTACTGCCAGACAACAAGAATATAGAAAATATTTATCTGAAGTTCATCGTCTACAAACTGATTTACACCAATATGAAATAGAATGGAAACGTCAAAAGACGCTTTTTGATAAAGGATTGATTAGTGAAAGCGAATACAATGAACACTATTACCAATATTTAAATAGACAAAACGAGCTTGCTTTGCAAAAAGCCAACCAAAAAAGCACATGGAAAACAGACCTTGCTAACCTAAAAATGCAACTATCAGAAATGTCTTCTGACCTTATTGAAACAAATAGTAATAGAAACCTACACGTTGTGAAAAGTCCTATCAATGGTACATTGGAACAGTTTTCTGGTATTTATTCTGGAAGCTACCTCCAAACAGGAACAACAATTGCCATAGTTAGTCCTGATACAACGCTCCATGTAGAAGTGTATGTAACACCACGAGATATTGCCTTCATAGCGGAAGGAATGCGTGTAAAAGTTCAGATTGAATCATTCAACTATAACGAATGGGGAACGATAGATGGCTATGTAAAAAGGATATCTTCTGATTGTATGAGGGACAAAGACGGCAATACCTTTTATAAGGTAAGATGTAAGTTGACAAAAAATTACCTTGAATTGCGAAGTCAAGGGAGAAAAGGATTTATAAAAAAAGGAATGGTATGCGTAGCTCATTTTGTCGTTTCGCATAGTTCTCTTTTGGATTTGCTTTATAAGAATCTTGATGAATGGGTTAACCCTACACAGCACCAAGCCACAACACCAATCAATTTGCATAACTAATAACTTTCAATGAATAACAAAGTAATAAAAATAAAACAGCAGGACATTACCGATTGTGGAGCAGCATCATTGGCTTCCGTATGTGCCTATTATGGATTGAAATTTCCTATTGCACGAATACGACAGTATGCGTTTACTGACAAAAAGGGAACAAATGTTTTGGGTATGATAGAGGCTGCTAAGAAATTAGGATTAGAAGCTAAAGGTGTGCGAGCACAATCTGAGGCTTTGAAGATAATACCTTTGCCCGCTATTGCGCATATTGTTGTGAAAGAGATTCTCCATCACTTTGTTGTTATTTACAAGGTGAGTAGCAAATATATAGAATACATGGATCCAAGTGATGGAGAGTTACACCGTGTTGCTTGGGACAAATTCCAAAAGGAATGGACAGGAGTTCTTATATTATTAGAACCTAAGGAATGTTTTATTCAAGGTAATATGAAAACCAGCATACCACACCGTTTTTTACAGTTGGTAAGTCCACATAAGCGAATTATGGTAGAAGTGTTGTTTGGAGCTATCGTTTGTAGCATACTTGGGTTAAGCACATCTATATATGTGGGTAAGATTGTTGACTATGTATTGGTAGATCAAAATACTAATTTACTTAATCTCATGGGAGTGCTTATGCTAATAATAATTATTGTTAGGATTTTCATTTCTTCAACAAAGAGTATTTTGGCATTAAAAACCAGTCAGATGATAGATGCTACACTTATTCTTGGCTACTACAAGCATATATTGAACTTGCCTCAGCTTTTCTTTGACACCATGCGAGTGGGTGAGATTATTTCACGTGTGAATGATGCCGTAAAAATCCGTACGTTTATCAACAATGTCTCAGTAGATTTAACTGTAAATATACTGATACTTGTTTTTGCGGTGAGCGTAATGTTTGCCTATTCGTGGCAATTGGCGCTGGTGACATTGGTTTCTGCACCTTTATTTCTTATAGTGTTTTTACTTTTCAACCGCCTTAACAAGAAATATCAACGCTACATAATGGAGACAGGAGCTGATTTGGAGTCTCAGCTTGTAGAATCGCTCAATGCCATTACGACTATAAAGCGATTTGGTATCGAAGATCATGCTAACCTTAAAACAGAATCACGTTTTGTACGACTTATACGCAATACATACATTAGTTCCCGAGGTGCTATATTTGCAAGTAGTGGCATAGATTTAATTTCGTCAGCTGTTACTGTTGTTATATTATGGGTGGGAAGCCGATTAGTATTAGAACAGTCCCTCACACCAGGAAATCTTATGATTTTCTATTCTCTGATAGGTTACGTACTTTCCCCCATTGGCTCTCTAATTACATCTAACCAAATAATACAAGATGCAATGATAGCTGCTGACCGTTTGTTTCAGATTCTCGATTTAGAAGTTGAAGAATCTAACATGGAACAAAGAATTACTCTTACCCCAGAAATTATTGGTGATATTGCATTTGAAAAAGTCTCATTCAGTTATGGCTCCCGCAAGCAGGTTTTTGAATCCCTCAACCTCACAATTCCCAAAGGGCGTACTACTGCCATTGTTGGGGAAAGTGGATCTGGTAAAACCACGCTTATCTCTCTGCTGCAACACATATATCCTATACAGAGTGGAAATATCAATATAGGGAAATATGATATATCCATGATAAGTAATGAAAGTTTACGCAGAGTAATTAGTACTGTACCACAAAAAGTAGAATTATTTGCAGGTACATTACTTTCAAACATATGTCTTGGAGATTTACAACCTGATATGCGCAGGGTGTTTGACATAATAGAGAAACTGGGGTTAAAAGATTTTGTCGATGGCATGCCACAAGGGTTGGACACTATCATCAGTGAACAGGGAACTACGTTGTCAGGTGGAGAACGGCAACGTATATCTATAGCCCGTGCCTTGTATAAACAGCCTGAAATTTTAATATTCGACGAAGCCACATCTTCACTGGATTCTATTTCCGAACGGTATGTCAAACAGATACTTACCGATTTGGCTACACAAGGTAAAACAATCATTGTCATCGCTCATCGTCTAAGTACCGTGAAAGATGCAGATATGATTGTGGTTATAGACAAAGGACTTGTTGCGGAATATGGGACACATAATAATCTAATAATCCAAAAAGGAGTGTATAGTAAATTATGGAAGGAACAATTTAACGTTATAGAATAGCATGGAACTGAGAAATGAAATTTATAGATTGAATAAGTTACATAGACTAATAAAAAATAAAAACACAGGTACACCTCAAGAACTTGCAGAGAAACTCCGTATTAGCAAGCGACATTTATATAATGTGCTGGATGACTTGCGAATGCTTGGAGCAAGGATTGATTATAGTCGCTCTAAATACACCTTTTATTATTCTAATCACTTTGAATTAAAACTCCATTTAGAAGTGGAATATTTGGATGAAAATGAAAAAAAGTATATTTCCGCTGGAAGTTTTTCGTTCGATGCACTGTTTGTGCATGGAAACATTTTATTTTTGCAAAAGTAAACTTTCCGAACGGACTGTTTTTATTTTATAAACCTAAAAATTCAAAAATGAAAAATTTAAACAGCAGCTACATGAAAGAGATGAATGTAGCAGAAATGAGAACTGTAAACGGTGGAGAATCAAAAGAGTCAAAGCACAAGAGATGGTCTGACGCCTGTACACGGCAAGGTGGCGGTGGTTCAATTGTTGAGGGCATTGGACATCTTCTTATTGAGATCTTTGGTTAAATGACAGTAAAGCGTCTTAGCCTCAATCTATGTGAAAGGGGTTAAGACGCTTTTATCTATCAAATATACTATCAACAATTTCAAAAAGATTACAACTATTATCATTAGCAATGGAAATTAAATATAGCAAAAAAACTTGCATCCTGAAGATGCTGAAGTTTATCGCTCTTTGTGCAGTTTTACTTATATCTCTTTCTATTCCCTATTTCTATCATTTCGTTCTGAATGAAAATTCTAAAATAGATTCCACTCTTGCTTACGATGGTTTTTCGTTTCTTGTCAGTGCAGTTCTGTTACTTGTCCTATCTGTTTACAGCACAAAAGAAAAACTACATATATGGAATTTTAAGGGGAATAGACTGTTTCTCAAACCTCTTGTTGTGTCTGTTGTTTTAGCGTTTATTTGGCAGTTGTTAACAATTATTATCTATTACTTATCAACTGGCTCTTACATACACAAAACGTTATCCCTTGGGATTAGCAGTGTATTAATACATTTTGCAAGTTTTGTTTTGTTAGGTCCAGTGATGGAGGAACTTATATTTCGAAAATGGTTTATTGACATGATGGAAAGAGGCGGTTTTTCCAAAATGTGCGTAATCTTTGTAGGTTCCATACTTTTTTTCTGTTTACATATAGGAGGCGATATCGTCAGAATTGATACATTAATTATAGCCATCCCTCTATGTATAATTTATATAAAAACTCATGATGTCAGATATTGCATCATTACACATATAACCAATAATTTTATAGCATTTATATTTGCTCTTGGGCTGATTTAATGTTCTATACGCTGTTTACCAATTAGAAATCGTTATTTTGTGATGTCCGAAAGTTCTACATCCTCTCTGATTTCATTCCACGGCTAAAGGAAAAGGTATTCTTTCCCTTCACATTTTGGAAGTATGTAGTCATTTCGTAGTAACGCGCATAAGCAACTACCAACTACAACGTAATTCTTTCTCTTTCACCGATTTAACTCCTATTGTAGTAATGTAGTAAGATATAATCGGTGAAAGAAAAAGGAAATATATTCATCAGTTCTTAGTATTGCCCAACAGGAAGATTGGCGTTACAATGGCAGCCTCTGTCTGCAATTTTCTACTGATGTACTTTCTGAACAAATACGCTTCGGTGCTGCTTAACAGAAAGGACAGGGCAATGATAATTGAAAGAGGATAGAGCGGTGCATAACCTTTAAGTTGTCCGTTGATGAAAACAGGTTCTTCACCTGCACCTCTTTCATCGGGATGCAGGTTGGAAGATTTCATAATCGTCTGAAGCCTATAATTGAGTTTTCTCCACGTCACACCGAAGAATCTCACAAGTTCGCTCTTTGTCATGGCTATTTCTCCGTTTCCTTTGCGAATGACTTGCATATTACTGCCCCAATCAAAACAACTACGATGATTGTCCGTGCTGGTCATTGTTCTTGGTTTATGGCTCGTATTCATGCCGTTTCCTCCATTTTACAGGTTATAATATCCGAAGGTTCACAAGCCTCTCTGACCGCATTCCACGGCTAAAAAACATATCCTTTCCGTTCATGGATTGGTAGTATGTAGTCATACCGTAGTTGCACATATAGTCATCTACCAACTACAACGTAATCCCTTCTCTTTCACCTTGTTACCTTGTATTGTAGTGATGTAGTAAGACAACAGTGAAAGAAAAAGGATTGGTACATATTCAGCTATTGACACCCCTGTCATATATGATGATAGGAATGACAGAGTTCCTTGGACGCATCAACTCACTGCACACATGCCTTCTGAACAAGTGGGCTTCTACGCAGTCAAGTTGAAAGGAAAGGGCGATGATTGTCGGTAGTGGGTAAAGCAGTGCGTAGCCCCTTACCTCCTTATCTGTGACAATCTTCCTTTCACCTGCATTCCTTTCATCTGGAGACAGGATGGAATCTTCGGTTATCGCCCGAAGTCTGCCACTGACTTTCTTCCATGTAACACCAAAGAACCTCGCAAGCTCGCCCTCGGTCATGGCTACATCGCCTGTACCCCTGCGGACAACCTGCATACCGTTTCCCCATTCAAAATAGCTGCGTGCTATGCTCTGTCGAGAATCTGTCCCTGTCAGCAATCTGTCTTCTGTATTCATGCCGTTTCCTCCATACTTTCGTTTCTGCTTGCGTTGACAATCGTCATTGCCCCTATGGCAATAGTTTCCGTTTCCATTGTATCGTTTTCTTTGTTTTTCTCCTGATGTTTGGCGATGAGTCTGTCCATGTCCTCGGAAATCTTGCAGTCCGTTACCTGCGCATAAATCTGTGTACTTGCAATTGATGCGTGTCCCATCATCTTGGCGATGCTCTCAATGGGAATACCTGCACTTAGACACATCGTGCCGAATGTATGTCTTCCCATGTGATAGGACAGACGTTGCTGGATACCACAAGCCTTGCCTACGATGCTTAACTTCGCTGCTAACACACTTCTGCTGCAACAGGGTTGAAAGATAAGACGATTATCCATATGCGTATTATTGCCTTCTTCTTTCACCGCTTGTAGCTGCCTTTGTTGCTCGATAATCGTCTTGGCTATGGGATGTAACGGCACTATAAATTCTACTTTTGTTTTCTGACGCTCTTTTCTTATATACATCTGTCCGTCCGCGGCACTCTTGATATGCCCAAACATCAAATGTTCCATATCTGCAATAGCTAAACCTGTAAAGCAAGAGAAGACGAACATCCGCCTTGCAAGTTCGGCATCGCTATCACACATCTTCATTGCCATCAGGTTTGCTACATCACTCTTGCTAAGAAAACGAATTGCCTTTTCCACCTTTTCATATTCTGCATGCTCAAATGGATTATAACGAATGATGCGCTGGCTTACCGCACGGAACATTAAACGGCTCAGCCAACAAAGATAATTGTTGATGGTAGAGCCTTTCAATCCTTTCTTTTTAAGAAAGAAGCGGTATTCCTCAAACAATTCCTCTGTTACGCTTTGGATTTCTATATCCTTACTCTCTAAGTCCTTTATAAACTCGCACAGCATTCTATTTGCATAGCAAAGGTTAGTATATGTACCTTCTGCCTTTGACTTGCCCACACCTTCCTTTACCATTTGCAGTTCTGCTCTACCAAGTCCTAATAAGGTAGAGAAATAGGTCGCTATCCCTTGCAATCTGTTTTTAAGCAGTTCAGCGCTTACTACTCTGTCTTTTAGGAGCAGTTCCCGATAAGTCTTCTCTACCAGTTGTCTGAATGATTGCAGTCGAAGATTGATTTTCTTGTCCGTTGTTATTCCTTGTTTTGAGTTCCACTCCGCAGGCTTACATTCTTCGTTTGTAGTAATGACAGAGTTCTTGCCATCTATCGTGATACGGCAGAGTATAGAGGTCAGACCGTTTGCTTTAGTCTTTTGTCTGTTGATATAAAACAGTGTTTTGAATGTACTTCTCATCATGATTTTAGTTTTAATATGCCTATTGCTAAATACTCATCTGCATATCCTCTGTGAAAGAAAGGAAACGCTCAAACTCCACAAATAGTTTCTGTGGCGTAACCTTTGCATATCGCTCGGTCATACTCACATTGCTATGCCCCAACATCTTGCTTACCGTTTCTATCGGTACTCCTTGTTCAAGGGTAATGAGTGTGGCAAAGGTATGCCTTGCTGTATGCGTGGTAAAGGGAAAGGCTATGCTGGCTCTTAGGCGCAATGCTTTAAGATACGATTGATAGGTGGCATATTTCATCTGTGGCAATAGGCTTTCCCTTTCATCGCTCTTGTACTTCTCTATTATCCTGATGGCTTCGGGCAACAACTTGATACGGCAAAGTACTCCAGTCTTCTGCCTGTTGAACTTCAGCCAAAGACTTCCCTCGTCATCACGGACAAGTTGCAACCTGCTTAACTCCATCAAATCGCAATAGGCTGCACCCGTATGGCAGGCAAAGACAAACAAGTCCCTTGCGGTTTCCATTTCTTCCTCCAACTCTCCAAACTGTATGTTCATTAGTTTGTCAAGCGAACACCTGTCAAGAGCTTTGGGTAGTTTCTTATCTCCTCTTGCTATTTTTGCATTAGCAAACAACAAGGTGTCAGCCAATCCCTCACGGTATGCCAACCTACATACGGTCTTTATTTGGGAAGCTGCACCATAGAAACTACTCTCTTGAAAACCTAATGTCCCCAAGAAAAAATCTCTAAAATCATAAATAAAGTTTTCAGATAGTTGTGAGAAAGCTAAATCCTCTACCTTATATTTCTCTTCGATGAATGTGCGAAGATTGCTTCGTGTAGAGTGATAATTAGATAGCGTATCTTTCTTAATATCTATTCCAACGTGTTCTTCTTTCTCCCTGATAAGCCTATCAAGGCGTTCTATAAGCATACACCGAGATTGTACGCTCCCTTGAAACTGCTCCTTGATGTCCGTGGCAGTAAATGCCTGTCCTTTGGACAACAATGTTTGATAAGCGGACTGAATGGAAAGTACTAAACTATCCAGCTTTCCGTTCACTTCCACCGCCTCACGGCTCTTGCCCCTCATTCTACTCTCACGAGGACTCCACAAAACTATATCGCAAGATAGCTTGCAACTAAACTGTGCTATACTCCTTCCAAGTGTGATACGTCCCATAATGGGAGCTTTACCCTGCTTATCCTTTCCGCTCTTTTTGAGGTAGAGCAATACCTTCATCTTTTCTGTTTTCATACGCTTTAATTTTTATGGGCAAAGTTACCCGAATTAAAGCGTTCCTCACTTATGCAGAAAACTGCCGACCAAAGCAACAAACACACGAGAGAAACAATTTCAGTTACCTACATCTGCATTTAGTTACCTACTTCAAATCTTGGTAATGATTTAGTAACTGAACTTTTGCCTATATCTGCATATTTCTACCCTTTACAAATAGAGCAGTTTTATGCAAATTGCCTCGTTTCTACCTCATTACCAATTAGTTTGCATATCTTTCGATATTTCTTCATTTTCCTTGATTAGTTACGAAGCAAAAACATAACCTTTAAATGCGTTAAAGGTTATGTTTTACTCTTTAAAAGATTTTATATTAGCTCTTTAAAGGTTATCTATTATTATGCCATTCAAGAGTTGAGCCGTTACATAATGCCTGTATCTGTGTCTTTATGCGTTTGTCTTTGGATAGTTTCCTTACCTTTTCGTCCAAAATCCATATTCCACGAAAAACTAAAGTTGATGAGATTACCAAACTCCTTGCCACTAATGCTATGATCTTTCTTCACATATTGGTTGAGCAAATGGTATTGTGAAAGCGTGGGGTTGTGCATAAATGGATTTTGGATATAGAGTGAAAACATACAATTTCCTACTTGATAGCTAGCTCCTATATATGCAGCCAAGAGATTGTCAGCCTTTCTTTCGCCCTCTATAAACGACCAACCATTGTCTACATAGGCAGAAATTGTCCATTTCCCGAGGTAAGCATCTATACCAATTTGTCCGTTAAAAGCCGTGAGATTGTGGGTATAGTCATCGCCTTTGTTTATAAAACGATATACACCTACAGCAATACTCGCTTCCAGCACATCAGGAATGAAGCGCAAGGTAGTATTGTTGTTTGCATAAAACAGATGGATATAACGCTGGTTATCTTGTATATATAAGAATTGATTATCGGCTGTGCGTACATATTTACCCATGTTAGGACGATGATTGAGGCGGGCATTTAGTACAAGGTTGTTCATCATGCGAGGGCTGTTATACGACAAAGTAAGAAACTGTTCTATACGGCGTGATGGGCGAATATTAGGATTTCCTACGTTCCATTCCATTTTGCTTGTTCTCACTTTGGTATCGCTGATCATCGCTATTTGGGAAACGTGATCGGACATTTCAAAACTATAGCGCACCGACCATTGCTTATTGAAGTGATAATTCAGCGAAAGCTTAGGGCGGGGCAACCAATAATTATAAGTCGATGCACCCTGCGTGTAATACACATTGGCTAACCCCATACCCAAAGAATATCCCCACTTATCCCATTGTTTTTTTATTTCAGTAAAGAAATAGGTGCGTGTATGGTGCATTTTGTTTATGGAAAGTACATCGTGCGTATATTCGTTGTTGAAATACTTGAGACTATTATTCAGCCCAACAGATAGTGTAAAGGGCTTTAGTTGGTTTTCGTATATGAGTTCAGAGAAAAGCGAATAGGTGTTACCTTTCACATTATATAGGTAGGGTTCACCCTCGTTTAGTTCGTTCCTACTATTAGTTTGTATCTTTGTTCCCACCACATTAGCAGTGATACTCTGCTGCTTGCTGAGTTTATGGAAGAAATATAGATCTAAGCTCGGCGATAAACTCTTGGTTGTAATGTTGCTAAAACCATTGATAAAACTCCCATCTTCCACGATGTCATACTGCTGATAATTGTTTGGACGATGCTGGAAATCGGCAGAAAGTGTGGCTTGAAAAACGTAAGAAGCCGAGTCGGCAAGGTTGTATTTTAGCTCGATACTATTGTTAGCAAACTTCGTCCTGTCCTCCGTTGTATGGTGTTCGATAGTGTGGATAGTATTATCATCGAAAAGGAAAGAAGCTATTTCGTTCTCTTTGATATGCTTAAAGTGGCGGTAGCCGAAAGTATAGTTAAGGCTAAATTCAGAGTTTTTATAGTTTGTCTTAGCATATACAGCGTTCTTACCATTAATTGCTGTGAGAGAATTGGACAGATGAATACCCACACTTCCACCCATAGCAGTCTTCATGGTCTTAATGTCTATCACATAGCCTACATCTTCTCCATAGCGTACACCGGGATTGTCTATAAAATGGACACTCTTTACAAGTTGAGGATTCATACTTAGTAGTTCTGCTTCCGATGAGATAATACCATTGATACGTATCTGAATATAGCCCTTATGGTTGAGTGCGGTGATGGTATGTAAGGCTTCGTCGATGCGTATCTGTGGTAGATGAAGTTTTGCAAGCAAGCCATATCCATTTTTGGAAGCCTCCGTTTGTGCTATAGAAGGAATGTAAAGTGTGCCGTCTGGTTTATCAATGGTTTTAGTTGCGGCTACAGTTACTTCGTTAAGAACGACGGTTTTTGTGCTATCAGCCACCTGCTTTTTTGTCTCTTGGGCAGTGGCATGAATAGTCATTACGAGATAAGTGATTAGGAATAAAATATTTTTCATCTTTGCAATGTTTATGGTTTTGTGTAGCAAAGATAGATCGTCAGAAATGAAAGGGCAAAAAAAGAGGCTGACAATGGTCTGACATTCCATTATCAGCCTATGTATGTTAGAGCTGTTTTAGTTCGTAATACCCTTTATTGTCCGATGAAATGGTACATTTTGCATGCTCTTGAAGGATAAGACGGAGTCGGCGAACAAGTGTGTAAAGCGTGTCGCTAGCATCGGGCTTTTTATGCCACAAATGGTCGCATATAGTTTGTTTAGATAGCTTGAGGTCGGGTGTAGAAAGGAAAAGTTGCATCAATTCGGTTTGCATTGGTGTGAAACGGATTGTTTCATGGTGTATTCCTATGAAGCATTGTTTGTCTTTAGCATAGACAAGTGTGCCGATAATGGGTTGGGTGTTTTTTTGCTTTCTGTGCCAAAAGGCATAGGCTGTTGTCCACAGCATAAGGAGCAAACAGAAAAAAGCCGATGATCGTTGATCAGAAATTTTCCAAATGGTGGCGAAAGAGCAGGTGGCATACGATTGGAAAGCTATCGGTTTGGCGGTTTGATCTTTCCATATCATCGGTTTACTGCATAGTGTTTGTGGTGTAGCTGTTTGCGCATAAGTGATAAACGACTCGTTTTTCAGTGCCTCTATCTTTAAGTTTTGCTTATAGTTTTGGATGGTATCGGGCGTAATCCATGCCACTGTTTTGTGGGCGAGGGTCTGCTCTAACGCTTGGTTCATATCCGTAATGATGATGTTTTTAGCCACTTTGTAACTATGAACACTTGTTATGGATGCTGATAACGCTAGTAGTAGAAAGACAATGAGTGCGTGATAAGATTTCATAAGCTATTGCTTTAAATAGTTATCTGTTGGGCAAAGATACTCATTTATTGTGATTTTGTTGCGTGGTTAGCGTAGAAAAAGCCCACATCCCTCTGGTAATTGTGATACAAGATGCCCAACTTATGGTAAAGAACATTTGACATCGGACGGAGTTGGGCATAGGCCACTTCAATCTGCCCGCTTTTTTTAGTTTTTTCCGTGTAAGCTTTTTGAGGAGCAGCAAGTTTATCTTTCCTTTAGCCCTTGCGCAGAGTTAATTTTTATATTATTCCAAACATTTTCACCTGTAATATTTTTGTAATTGAGTAGAAGTAACAATGTATAATGGTTGAAACAACTTCTTAACCCTTGCTGTGTAATTTTGCAACAAATAATTAAAATAGGTAAAAAGATGAAGAAGTTTAGTTTAGTAACGTTTATTTTAATGTTTCAAATGCAGTTGCCATGGGCAGGAAATATGATTGGTGCGGAAAACATAAATAGCAACCATGGTGTGAGTACATGGCAGTTTATGTACAGCGTAGCCAAACCCACTGAGCTTCAGTTACAAGCAGTTGAAAGCCATTCGGTGTTTGACAAGAAGACCGAGTTTTTGTACAATCAGCTGCAAGAACTTTGCTTTAAGCGCATACCAGTTGTGCCCGGCGACCCTACCACTCGTATTGTCACCCGGAAAAGCGAGCTTTTCAATGCCGTGAAAAGAGTTTCTAAAGGCCTTGAGGAAGAAATGAAGACACATAAGATTTCGACAGAAGACGCAACAACCCAACTCAACCAAGTGCTTAATGTTGCTATCTCGGCTTTTTATTCAGAGGATAGCAAGTCTTTTGAGAAGGCACTGCACGAGAATAAGAAAGATTACCAGAAGCTCATGAGTCTTTTCTCACAAGTAACATTGAAATAACATATTCTGATGAAAAAGATATTCTTATTATCTTGTATGTTGCTGCTAAGCATCAACTTGTTAGCGCAATCGTTGAAAGTTACAGGCCAGGTAACAGACAAAATGGGGCCTATTGCGGGAGCAACCGTGCGGGTGAAAGGTACCAAGCGTGCAGTTGTTACCGATTTAGAGGGTCATTATACTATACAAGCCAATAAAAACGACAAATTGGAGTTCTCGTATTTAGGTGATATCACTAAAACCGTTCAGGTTACGAGTTCTCCCCTTGATGTGTTTTTAAAAACTGAGACTCAGGATATTGATGAGGTTGTAGTTACAGCCATCGGTATCAGACAGGAGAAAAAGAAGCTGGGGTATACTACCCAACAAGTTACAAGCAAAGAATTAACAGCCCAAGGCAATGTCAACGTGGGTTCCTCGCTACAAGGGCAAGTTGCCGGCCTTACGGTTTCGGTGCCTTCCAGCCTGTTTGAGACACCCTCTTTCTCACTTCGTGGCCACACGCCGCTCATTGTTTTAGATGGTGTGCCTATCGAGTCGGACATGTTTGATGTATCGAGCGAGAACATTGCCAGCATCAACGTACTGAAAGGTACGGCAGCCTCGGCGCTATATGGGGCTCGTGGAAAAAACGGCGCTATCATGATTACCACCAAGCAAGCCATCACCGAGGGTATAGAAATTAATTTCTCTACCAAGAATATGGTCAGTGCCGGTTTTGTGGCTTATCCCGAAACACAACACTTATATGGTAGTGGCTCGAATGGCCAATATGCCTTCTGGGATGGTGAGGGCGGCGGCAAGTCGGATGATGACATGCAATGGGGCCCCAAGCTGGGCGTGGGCAACATGGCACCCCAGTGGAATAGTCCTATTCGTGATAAGGTAACTGGTGAGGAAACTCCCTGGTGGGGTAGCGTTAAGGGCACTCAATACGATGATCAAGGCCGTTACGAGCGAGTGCCAATGCCGCTGAATTCGTATGACAACCTTCGTGAGTTCTTGGAAACTGGCTTTATTACCAACAACACCCTGTCACTTTCGTACATGGGCAAGAAAGCGAAGGTGTACCTGCTTGGGCAGTATGCCTACCAAAAAGGGCAAGCTCCGGCAACCTCGCTGCATACAGCAGGGTTTAACCTCAATACGAGCTATCAGATTTCGAATAAACTTATGGTGGATGCCATGCTCAACTATAATGCAGTTATTTCGCCCAATTATCCGGATTACGGTTATCACCCTTCCAATTTTATGTACTCCATTGTCGAGTGGATGGGCGATGACATCGATATTCGAGAGCTTAAAAAACATCAATGGGTGCCGGGAATGGAAGGTTACAAGCAAGCCAATTACAACTATGCTTGGTACAACAACCCCTACTTTGCCTTGATGCAGGCCCGACACGCACAACGCAGGAATGTTACGACGGCACAACTAAGACTAAATTATCAGGTGCTGCCACAGCTTAACGTTATGGGGCGCATGTCGCTACGTTCCAATCGTAACCTTGAGGAGAACAAGATTCCCAAGTCGTATCTTAACTATGGCGACTCGCGAGAGGGAGCCTATAAGGTATGGAATATTAGTCAGGATAACATCGATGCTGATGTGCTGGTAACTTATACCAAATCGTTCCTCAACGATATTAACCTTACTTTAAATGCGGGTAGCTCTATCTTTTATCGCACTTATCGCAATGATTATGCGTCGACCGACGGTCTGAACGTACCCAATATCTATTCGCTGAAAAACTCCACCGGCTCAATCTTAACCTACGACCCAGAGATGCCGTATTGGGGTACACGTAACGAAAAGCAAATTAGAAGTGTGTATGGTGCTGTAAACCTTGACCTTTCCAAATATGCTTATCTTACCTTGACGGGGCGTAACGACTGGTCTTCTACCATTGCAAAAGGCAACAATTCGTATTTCTATCCGTCGGTAGCCCTTAGTACGGTAGTATCTGACTATGTAAAGATGCCTAAATATGTAGACTACCTCAAGTTCCTTACCTCGTGGGCTACTGTCTCGAGCGACCTTGATCCCTACCAAATACAACAAGTATACAGAAAAGAGTCATCATGGGGGAGCAACACGGTGGTGAACTACCCGTCAAATCTGGTCAATGCCGATATTAAGCCACAAAAGACGGCACAATTTGAAGTGGGGCTTTCTACCTCGTTCTTAAAGCGGGTGTCACTCGACCTGAGCTACTATCGATCGGTTGATACCAATCAGATACTGGACATGCTTATCTCTCAAGCCTCTGGTTTCAATTCGCGTAAGATTAATGGAAACACATATACTACCAATGGCTTGGAAATGATATTAGGCGTGAAAGCTGTTCAAAATAAGAATATAAAATGGAACTTTAATTTCAACGCCAGCCATAGAGTGCGGCGCCTTACAGAGATATATGGAGGTGAGCAATACTTTGGCAATCTTCGTAATAATGACCGGGCTGACGATTACTATGCCAGAGTATGGCAGCGAAATTCTGACGGCCGTGTCATCGTGGATGCAAACGGGCAGCCTTTGCGTGACCCCTATCAGCGCAAGATAGGACATGCTGAGCCCGATTGGCGACTGGGTATGCAAAACACGATACACATCAACGATTTTACCATCGGCATAGATCTCAATGCCGCCATAGGAGGCTTAATGTTCTCTAACCTGAGTCCTAAGATATGGTGGGGCGGCAAACATCCTAAGTCTGTACAATATCGTGACGAGGAATATGCTACGGGCAAGCCTGTGTATGTGCCCAATGCAGTAAGAGTGGTCTCGGGTGAGGTTTCGTATGATGTTCATGGCAATGTAGTGTCTGATACCCGCAAGTATGAAACCTTTGACAAAGCTGTAGACTGGCAATCGTGGTGCCAAAACTATCCTTACAGAGCCATCGTTACTGATGGCATGGATAAGCTATTTGCCAATACCTTTAGCCGTACTTATCTCAAGATAAGGCATATTAGCTTGTCGTATGACTTTCATCGCTTCCTGGCATCAACAAGTGCTATAAAAGGGTTAACAGCTACGTTTTTCTGTAATAATCCTGTGCTTTGGGCAAAGGCACCCTATGTAGATCCCGACGTGAGCGGGGATGGCAGCCATGACAACGGAGCAACAGACCCCACGGCACGATATGTAGGATTAGGTTTCAACATAAAATTTTAAATGACAGAATAGTACATCAATATGAAGACAAAAATTTTAATCTCCCTTGCATTGGTAGGAACGTTAGCCTGTTCGTGCAGTGACTTCGGCGACCTTAACGACAATCCTAACGACCCGGCAGCAGTTTCGCCCAAGCTTATTTTGCCAAATATTTGTGAAAAAGCTTTCTGGCGGGGAACAGGTGGTATGTATGCATATAAAATGGTGGTACAAACCGATGGACATAACACCGAGCAGTTTTATGAATGGAACCGGGGCGACTTCTCATTTTATAACAACGAATTGCTTCAGGTTGTCAAACTGAAAGAAGAGGCCGATCGGGTTGGCAGCACAGCATACAACGGGTTGTACCACTTCTTTAGAGCATATTATTTTTATAACTTAACGCTGCAGTTTGGTGATATACCTTATTCGGAAGCTTTACAGGGCGAGCAAAAAGCCCTGTTTACCCCTAAATATGACACGCAGGAAATGGTGTTCGCTGGCGTGTTGGATGAACTGGCATTGGCAAACGAGGAGTTGGCTAAGGCTGCGGCAAAAGGGGAGCAGATACAAGGCGACATTATTTACGGAGGAGCTGCCAGCATGTGGCAGAAATTGGCAAACTCATTCCGGCTGAAGGTATTGCTCACCCTGTCGAATAAGCAAACGGTGGGCAAGCATCAGGTGCAAAGCGAGTTTAGACAAGTGGCTTCCTTACCTCTGATTTCTGACAATTCGGAAAATGGGCAGCTACAATATATCGACCAGGAGGGCAATCGCTATCCGCAATTTAACGCGCAGTGGTCAGGATTTTATATGGATAAGACGTTTGTTGACCGAATGACCGCATGTAAGGATCCACGGTTGTTTCTCTTTGCGTTGCCCACCAACGAAGCTTCGAATGCTGGTAAAGCAGTCTCTGATTTTACAGCTTATGCGGGTGGCAACCCCACCGTGCCGTATGGTGAAAACAAGAACTTGGTAGGAGCTGGGCAGATTTCACAAATCAATGCTCGCTATCGTATACATCCCACAGGCGAGCCGACTATGCTGTTAGGCTATGCCGAATTGCAGCAGATTTTGGCAGAAGCTGTTGTCAGAGGTTGGATTGCCGGTGATGCGAAGCGGCATTATGAAGAAGGCATTAAGGCATCTTTTGCATGGTATCATACTTACGCACGTGAGTATGCTCAGTATGTTACTCCCCAAGATGCCGAGAAGTATTTGCAACACGATGCGGTAAAATGGGACGAGGCGTTATCGGCAGAGCAAAAAATAGAGCGCATTATCTTCCAAAAATATTGCGTTAGTTTCTTTCAAGGCAATTGGGATCCGTTTTTTGAGCATCTGCGTACAGGGTACCCCAAGTTTGCACATCTCAACAATACCCCAATACCTTACCGATGGATGTATCCAGATACAGAGAGCAAGTATAATACCGAGAATGTAAAAGAGGCTGTTACAAGGCAGTTTGGAGAGAATAATGATAAGATTACCTCAAAGCCTTGGTGGATTAAGTAAATAATTAAAAAAAATAAATAGAGTGGTAATTTCATAATTATCACGAGGAAAAATATCGATATGAAAAGGATTTTATTGACTCTGCTCATCACGCTGATAACATCACCAATGATGCTGAAAGCCGAACAGAAAGTGATTTTGGTAACTGTTGATGGCTACCGTTGGCAAGAATTATTTGGCGGAGCCGACTCTTTACTCATCAACCAAAAAGAATTTGGTGATGTAAATAGGATGAAAGAGATGTATTGGCGTTCAACACCAGAAGAGCGCCGGCAGGCACTGATGCCCTTTACATGGAGTTTTATATATAACCATGGTGTGATGATAGGCAACAGACGGGAGGGAAGTAAGATGAACGTAACCAACCAGATGTGGTTTTCTTATCCTGGTTATCACGAATTGCTGTGTGGATTCGCCGACGACGAAAACATCAACAGCAATGCTCCTTTACCTAATCCACATCCTACCGTATTCGAGGTGGCACAGCAGTCACCTCAATACAAGGACGCTGTATTATGCTTTGGAAGTTGGGGACGTTTTATCGAAATATTTAATGAGGAGCGCAGTGGGTTGAAGATAAATGCCAACTACCGGCATGCCATGACGGAAAAACCTACATTGCGAGAAAAGTATTTAGACAAACTTACCGAACTTTGTCCACGCTATTGGGGTGAAGAACGCTTTGACTTCCTTACCCACGAATATGCTATGGAAGCCTTGCGCACACAACATCCCAAGTTTGTTTTTATTGGATATGGTGATACTGATGAGTGGGCACATGCCGGCAGATACCAGTTGTACCTTGATGCAGCTCGCAGTACAGATGCATATTTGCAGGAACTTTGGAACCTTTTGCAAAGCGACCCGTTTTATAAAGATCAGACAACTGTAATTGTGACATGCGATCACGGCCGCGGAGACAAGGACAAGAAAGGGTGGCTTCATCATGGCAAGAGTGTCGAGAATTCCGACCAAACATGGCTCATGGCCTTTGGAAAGGGAATTCCCGCACAAGGAATTTATATAGGCAACTATTATAATAATCAGATAGCTCCAACAATTGCCTACTTGTTAGGCATTAAGTTTCAACCTAATTATCCTGGAATTGGGGAAAAATTTGACTTACGCTTCTCCCATCAAAACAAACGATAAAAAATGATTGCTGTCCACTGAAACTCACAAGGACATAATCGAGTAGGAGGCAAGCACTAATCATAGATGTCAACCTCTTACTCGATTGGTTTCCGGTCTTGTCTATCCTTTGATCTTTGACGTGAATTTCTCAGGAAGTCGAGGCATGGCACCCTTTTGTGTGCATACGTAAGCACTCACTTTCACTGCCAGTTCGTGGGCCTCCCTGATGGGCTTGCCCGACAGGATGGCGGCCGTGAAAGCGCCGCTAAACGAGTCGCTGACTCCTACGGTGTCGGCAACCTCCACCTTGGGCGTTTCCTGAAAGTTCTTCAAGCTCTTTGCAAACACGTAGCTGCCATTCGTTCCGCAGGCCAGCACGATCATGTCGAGGTTGTATTTGCCGAGAATCAGCCAGCACTTGTTCTCAATGTCGAGACCCGGATAGTCAAAAAGACGATCGATGACAACAAGTTCTTCATCGTTAATTTTCAAGATGTTGCATCGCTTAAGCGACTCTTGGACAACCTCTCTGGTGTAGAAGTTGCCATGCAGGTAGATGTCAAAAATCTTCAGTCAGTCGTCCGGATTGGCATCGAGAAATTTTCCAATGGTCGCTCTCGACTGCTCACTGCGCTGGGCCAATGAGCCGAAACAAACGGCACTGCAGCTGTGGGTAGTCGCTTCCACATCAGGCGTGAAAGAAATATAGTCCCATGCCGCACCGGTCCGGATTTCATAGGTGGGCACACCATCAGCATCGGGTTCCACCCCTACCGTTCCCGTAGGATAGTACATAGTATAATTGGTTACCGTTCTGGGATGCAACATGAAAAACAAGCTCCTGCCCTTGTATGACAAAATCCTACTGAGGAAGAGGTCGGTCATAGAAACCATCAATGACGAACTCAAGAACGTCGCTCAACTGGTACATTCCAGACACCGTAGCGTACTCAACTTCGCAATGAACGTACTCGCAGCCTATAGTTTCCTCAACAAGAAGCCATCTATAAATATAGACTTTTGCATTGAAGACAAAGGCGGCCAGCTGACCATATTTTGAGATAACCGAAACTGAATTGTATGGGCAAGAAAGCCATCCCTGCCAATTGACAGGGATAAAGGACTTATACCCTTACTTCAAAAACAGAACACAAGGTGAGTTTATCCCGAACTCAGTTTTTTAGTTTTAATTTAGCCTCGATGGAGCCATAGGCGTAGTAAAAGGCCAATAGCCCCCATGTCGCGACGTAGCACCACATGAACACGCCAATGATGTTGGCCAAGACAACTATCGCGCTGAAATAAGTGGGTAGCCCACTCTCATCGCCCATCGCCTGTCCTTGCAAGCTAATGGCGTCTGCCATCGCCGTGATGACTATTGGCATTTTTATGACCGCGGCGATGATGCCCATAATGATAGACACTAATAGCGATAGCGTGAACAAAAACGCCCAATATCGCCATCCTTGACGATAAGGCTTGCCAAAAATAGCTCCTAATTTTGTTCCCGTCTCTATGCAATACTTCATCATGGTGTAAGCGATGGGAAGCAAGACGACGCATGCCACCATCGCCACGAGCGTAGGTAGTGCCATCGCTAACCAGACTTTTTGTGGCGTCACGATGGTGTCGGGTGCAATGAGTGGCATGGAGCCAATGGCCAATAGCGTTATGGCGAGGGCTATAACTATCACTGTTATCAGGCCCACGAGTTTTGCCATGCGAGCAAGGTTGGTCTTGAATGTCGCGTCGTTTAGTAGCGTTGCCATTCTCGCCCCCAGCCATGTGACGCCAGTTAAGATGGCTATGGCCAAGATTATGCCGATAGGCGCGATTGTCAATAATTTTTGGGTATGTCCTCCAACCATATTCGCAAACAGTTCGCTTGACGCGAGTAGTTGGCCGGCTGCTGCGCAGATGCCCAACAGCAGAGCCGGCATCCACGTGAGGCGAATGATGGTTTTCAGGTTGCCACAGAAAAGTTCGTACGCAGCTTTGACACATTTGGCCAAACCACGCGTTTTATATAGCTCTGTTTCCATGTCTTATAATGTTTTTCTTCTTCTGAACTCGGCGCAAACAATGGCCGTGGCAATGGCCACGTTGAGGCTTTCCGCCGTTTGTCTGCCTATTGGATAGTTTGGTATGAGGAGGCGCCTGCTCACCATTTTTCGTATCTCGGGGGATATGCCTTTGCCCTCGTTGCCCATGACGATGAGCCCTCGTGGTTGCAAGTCTTCGTCGTAAATGTCATGGCCGTTGAGAGTGGTGCCATAGACCGGCGTGTTTGGTGGCAGGGCGCCAATGAGCTGCTTGAGGTCTGTGTATCGCAGTCTCACGCGGGCTATGCTGCCCATGGTGGCTTGTACCACCTTAGGGTTGTACATGTCGGCCGTGTCCTTTGAGCAGAAAATATGCCCAATGCCAAACCAATCAGCCACCCGGATGATGGTGCCGAGGTTTCCGGGGTCTTGTATGTCGTCGAGCGCCAAGCACAATTCTGTGTTTGGAAGCCTGCCACATGGCTCGCTGTCTTCTTGGTCAAACATGCCAAACACGCCGACAATTTGCTGTGGGTGTTGCATGAGCGACACTTTGCTCAGCTCCGTCTCGCTCGCCTCAAGCAGTTCGGCACGAGGCCATTTCTCGCGTGCGTCAGGATGTTTGGTTAACCATTCGGCCGTGGCGATGATCATTGTGGGGGCGGTCGCCATGCCGATGTCGCCCACCACCTTGGGACCCTCGGCCACGAAGAGCCCCTCGCGCAGCCTGTTTTTTTTCAGCTCTAACGAGCGCACGTATTTGATGACAGCCTTGCTTATCATATTGCAAAGATACCTAATACTTTTGTAAGACGTGGAAAAATCTATGTTAATAGATGCTATCTGTGGATAAAAACTATTACCTTTGTGACTTTAAAAGTCGTGTCATTGAAGACAAAATATATCTTATACTTGTCCGTTTTGGTATGCCTGTTATCGGCGTGCGGCTCCTCAAGGCTCATACCAGACAATAGCTATTTGTTGGAAAGTGTGGAGATCAAAAGCGATGACAAGCGTGTTGACGTCTCGTCGCTGACTCCATATATACGGCAACACGCCAATTCTAAATGGTTCTCGCTCTTCAAAATTCCGCTTGGCACATACGCGTTGGCTGGTAATGACAGCGCCAAATGGATAAACCGAACGCTTAGGCGCGCCGGGGAGGCTCCCGTGTTGTATGACGCGGAGCAAGCGGCGCAGTCTGTCGACGACTTGCGGACGGCCTTGCGAAATATGGGTTTCATGCATGCTGGCGTCGATTTGAGAACAAAGGTCAGGGGCAAGAAACTTAAAGCCATCTACATATTGCATCTTGGCGATCCTTATTTTATCAGTAGGGTGGATTATGATATCAAGGACGAGCGTATCAAAGCCATCCTTCGAAATTATGCGCGCGCCACGCCAAATAACAGCAAAGGTAGCATGCTTCGCGCCGGCGACCGCTTCACGGTGGATAAGCTCGACGAGGAACGGGAGCGTATCACCAAGATATTGAAAGATTCGGGCTATTACCGTTTTCACAAAGATTTCATACAATACCAAGCAGACTCCGCGGCAAACAGTCGTGACATAGGCTTGACGCTCCACCTGATGGGCTTTAAGGCCGATGGGTCCTCGGTGGAGACGCTCCACCCGAGATACACCATCAGGAACATAAACTTCCAAAATAGCGACGGCGGTGTCATACCCTTGCGTCGGCGGGTGCTTGAGAACAACACGTACATTCAGCGAGGTGCGCTATTCTGTGCCACCGATTTGCAGAAAACATATAACCGTTTTGGCCGTATGCAAGCGGTGAGGTATACCGATATTCGTTTCCAAGAGGTGCCAGACACGTCGCTCCTTGATGTTGACATCAATATTGGCATGGGTAAGTCTCGGTCTGTGTCTTTTCGGCCTGAGGGAACCAATACGGCCGGCAACCTGGGTGCCGCGGCCTCGTTGAGCTATGAGAACAGGAATATTTTTCGTGGCGCCGAGACTTTCAGCGTGGAGTTGCGTGGCGCTTTCGAGGCCATCACGGGGTTGGAGGGCTATCGTGACAAGAACTACGAGGAGTACGGCGTCGAGACTAAATTGCAGTTTCCCCGGTTCATCGCGCCGTTCATTTCCACCGTTGCCCGCCGCCGAAGCAATGCCACCTCCGAGCTGTCGTTGACATGGGACTTGCAGAACCGGCCGGAGTTTCACCGCCGGGTGTTTTCGTCAGCTTGGCGCTATAGATGGGCCATGCCTCACCGAAACATATCCTACAGGGTGGATTTTCCGGATCTCAACTATGTGTATATGCCTTGGATAAGCGATACTTTCAAGCGCGATTATCTTGACAACGCGTCCAACCGCAATGCCATACTTCGTTATAACTATGAGGATCTGTTTATCATGAGGGCTGGTTTTGGCCTCTCGTATAGCGATGGCGTGGATGCCTTGAGGGCCAATGTGGAGACGGCGGGCGGCGCGCTGAGCGTTTTGTCGCGCCTCATGGGCAGTGGCAAAAATCGCCGTGGGCAATACACTTTTCTCAATATAGCTTACGCGCAATATCTCAAATTCGACTTTGACTACACGCGCTTGATACGGTTTGACAGCCGAAACGAGTTGGCGCTTCATGGCGATTTTGGCCTCGCGTGGCCTTATGGCAACAGCTCCATACTGCCATTTGAGAAGCGTTACTTTGCCGGTGGGGCCAACGGCGTGCGGGCTTGGAGCGTGAGATCGCTTGGACCGGGTAAATATCGTGGCACAGACGGACGCATAGACTTTATCAACCAGACTGGCGACATGAAACTATACTTGAGCGCCGAGTATCGCACGTATCTCTTTTGGAAGTTGAATGGCGCGTTTTTTGTCGACGCGGGCAACGTTTGGACACTGCGCGACTATGCTGAGCAGGTGGGCGGACAGTTCAAGATAGACGAGTTTTACAAGCAGATAGCTGTGGGGTATGGTCTTGGCCTGCGCCTCAACTTCAATTTCTTCATCCTCCGTTTCGACATGGGTATGAAAGCCGTCAACCCAGCCTACGACACCCACAGGGAGCATTGGCCGTTGCTATATCCCAAGTTCAGTCGCGATTTCTGTTTTCATTTCGCTGTCGGCATGCCGTTCTGACGGATGGGTGTCGTGTTTGGAGACCATGAAATGTTTTTTTGTCGGAAACTTTTGGCAACAAGGTTGAAAAAACACTTCGACGTTTCTGTTTTCATTACCTGATAGAAAGAAGTTGGCTAAGCTCACGACTCGTTCTGTCAGTAGTTCGTAATCAACAGATGCGTGGCTTTTCTTGTCCTCGCCGGCCAGCGTACTGAGGAAAGAGCAAGTTTAGGGCTGCAAGTTGAAAATGGGGGATGGTGTCTTGCGGCGCAGCACGTCCAATTTGAAATCGGCAGCCGGGTCGTCTCCGGCAACGATGCCGTGCGCGCGGAGTGTTTGCCTCACGGTGGTCTCCGCAAGGTCGGGATGGTTGTTTTCGTTGCTCAGATGGCATAGCCAAACATGTCTAAGGCAAGGCGTGGCGTTGTTTATGATGGCTTTCGCGCACTCGTTGTTGCTCATGTGCCCGTATGGGCCGCGTATGCGTCGTTTCAGATGCTCGGGATAATGGCCACGGTCAAGCATCTCCGTTTCGTAGTCGGCCTCGATCACCAAGTAGTTGGCTTTTGAAATATAGTGCTTTATATCTTCCGTGACATGGCCTATGTCGGTCATCAGCACGAATGTTACGTCTTCGTGCTCCACGCAGTAGCCCACATTGTCGGTACTGTCGTGGGGCACACCAAAAGCCGTGATGGTGAGGTCTCCTATGTGAAATGGAACACCTTTTTCTATGTTATGGGCTTGCTCGGATGCTATTTTCCGACGCAGGCACCAGTTTCTCTCCATGCCGGCGTGCACCTGTGCGGTGGTGTATACGGGTATGTCGAAATCGTGGCTTAGGGTTCCTGCCGACTTGGCGTGGTCCGTATGGTCGTGCGTTACGAGTATGCCGTCGATGGCAGAAGGGTGGATGTTATAGTTGCAAAACCATTTTTTCAAAGTGCGTGTCCCCAGTCCCGCATCTATGAGAAGCCTTGTGCGCTCGGTGTACAGACAGCTGCAATTACCGCTGCTACCGCTGCCGAATGATATATAGTGAAGCATTGTTATCCAAATTTTGTTGCAAAGATAGCCATTATTGTGTGAAAAAGGGAATAAAGCGTGTCCCATTCACGAAAATATCCCTATTTTTGTAGGGAATTATCCATGGCTCTCGAGTGATGGGAAGATGCGTGGCTGACGCTCGTCGAGCGTCAGGGCGTGTGGCCTAATGACGAAAAATTATAAAACGATGAAAACAAAATGCCATGTTTTGACGGTGACGGTCTTGACGCTTTTGGTAGGCATGGTCGCTCTGTCGTCGTGCGAACATTATCAAGAAAAACAATTGAGGGATACGGTGAGCGATTTTTCCACCGCCTATTTCAATTGGCAATATCACAAGGCCGCGCGTTTTTGCGCGCCTGGCTCCGAACGCTGGTTGGCCTATATGGCGTCGCAAGTGACCCAGCGCGACGTGGACACGCTGAGAGCTTTGCCCTCGGGCGCGTCTGTAAGGATAAACTCCATGCGCTTTTACAAGGGCGACAGTGTGGCCGTCGCGGATGTGGAGGCGCGCGATTTTCTCGAGATGGACACGATAGGCAAAACTGGAAGGTGGGTGGAGAAAGCTCGGTACCTCATCTCGGCAAGGTTGGTTCGCGGCGTGTGGAAGGTTTGGCTGTCAGCTCCCCTGCGCGCTGAGAAAGACTGAGATAATAGCCCAATTTATAGCATTTGAACAACCATAAGGATGGCGACGGACCTATAAGGTTTTTTCTCCATTTGCTTTTTAGCAATTGAAACACAAGTAAATATAACGTCACGAAAGCCTTGTTGAGTTTGCCAACGACTTGGAGCAGGTGCGAATACTCTGTCAATTCATGGCGAAAATGGTACAGTGTGCGCACTCCCTCCTCTGTCTTGGCCACAAAATGCACGTTGTCTTCATAGTTGTAAAAACCGATGGGCGCATCTATATGTAGTACGTCTATGCCAGCCTCGCGCAAGTCGCGCCCGAGCATGACATCCTCGTAGCCATAGTTCACGAACCTGTTGTCCAAGGGGTGTGCCAGTATCAGTTCCCTGCTGATGAGCAGGTTGGAAATATTGAAGCACCGGTATGGGTGCGCTTGTCGGCGCATGGCCGTCAGCGCCGGAGCCGCCGCGCGCTCGTAACGCCATCGTAAATTGCCCTCGGGCCCTGGCATCATGCGGTATCCTCCGTAGCATACGGTGGCGTGACGAGAGGCTTTTATAAATCTCAACAAATAGTCGTCAAGGATGATTTGTCCGTCGCCGTCAATATAAAGCAGCCATTCGCCGTTGGCGTGTTCGGCCAAAAGGTTGCGAATGACGGCTCGCCCTACGTTAGTTTCTTGGCGGAATACATGGCAATTAGGTAGCTTTGCGATGCGTGAATTGTGCTCGACGACCGTGCTGTCCGTCGATGCGTCGTCTGCCACTATCAGCTCCCAGCTTAGCCCTTTTATGGCTGAGGCCTGTTGGACGATACTTGTGGCCAAATTCAGGCAGTCGTCGTTGTGGGTGGGAATGAGTATGGAAATCATGCCAGTTTGTCTTTGAGAAAACGCCCCGTGAGGCTGCTTTCGCAAGCGGCTATATCTTCAGGGGTGCCAGCGCACACGATGTTGCCACCTGCGTTGCCACCACCCGGTCCAAGGTCTATGACCCAGTCGGCCGACTTGACAACCTCGAGGTTGTGCTCAATGATGACGATACTGTGTCCCCTGTCTATGAGGGCGTCGAAGGCTTGGAGCAGGCGCGTGATGTCATGGTAGTGCAGTCCGGTGGTAGGCTCATCGAAGATGAACATGGTGGGCTCTTGTTTCTCCTGGCCAATGAAGTAGGCTAATTTGACGCGTTGGTTCTCACCGCCCGATAGTGTAGACGAGTTTTGCCCCAATTTGATGTAGCCCAATCCCACGTCTTGTAGTGGCTTGAGGCGGTTGATAATGTTATTCTGCCCATGCGAGCCGAAAAAGTCTATTGCCTCGGCTACTGTCATGTTGAGCACGTCGTTTATATTCTTGTCCTCGAAACGCACGTCGAGCACCTCTTGTTTGAATCGTTGCCCATGGCATTCCTCGCATTGGAGCACGAGATCTGCCATGAATTGCATTTCCACTGTGATGACGCCTGCCCCCTTGCACTCTTCGCAGCGACCTCCGTCGGTGTTGAATGAGAAATGCTGCGCTGTGAGGTTGAGTTGTTTGGCCAGGGGTTGCTCGGCGAAGAGTTGGCGTATAGCATCGTATGCTTTGATATAAGTGGCGGGGTTGGAACGTGTGCTTTTGCCAATGGGATTTTGGTCAACGTACTCTATATGGCGTATGTGGCTCCAGTCTCCATCGAGCGAGAGGAACTCGCCCGGGGCGTCGCACACCTCGTTGAGCCGACGCTTGATGGCCGGGTAGAGTATGCCCTTGACGAGGGTGGATTTGCCCGAGCCGGACATGCCCGTGATAACCGTCATGACATTGAGGGGTATTCGTGCGTCTATGCCTCGCAGGTTGTTCATGCGACAGCCGTTGAGCTTGATGGATAGGTTCCACGCTCGGCGGCTTTGGGGAACGGGTATACGCTCGGCCCCTGTGAGGTAGCGCACGGTATGGCTGCGTGGGTATTTCTTCAAGAGGTCGCGGCTGGCTGGGGTGTTGGCGCTCGCGGTGTTGTCGGGCACTTTTCCCTCGTATACTATCTCTCCGCCGTGGCTGCCTGCGTCTGGGCCTATGTCGATGAGCCAGTCGGCCGCTCGCATGATCTCCTCGTCGTGTTCCACCACGATGACGGTGTTGCCAATGACCTGAAGCTCGCGCAGCACTTGGATGAGACGGTGGGTGTCGGCACTGTGTAGGCCTATGCTCGGCTCGTCGAGAATGTATAGGCTGCCCACGAGCGAGGACCCAAGCGAAGTGGTAAGGTTGATGCGCTGGCTTTCTCCGCCTGACAGGGAATTGCTCAATCGGCCGAGGGTGAGGTAGCCCAAGCCTACCTCGCACAAAAATTTGAGTCGTGACCTGATCTCGGTCGTCAGCCGCTCGCTCACCGCTCGCTCGTGCTCGGTAAGCTCAAGCCGCTCGAACCATTTGGCAAGGTCGGACACTGGCATTTGGGTAAGATCCGTGATGGCGCGCCCATCTATCTTTACCCATTGGGCCTCTTTTTTCAGGCGGGTTCCCTTGCAGTCTGGGCAGATGGTTTTGCCACGGTAGCGACTCATCATCACACGATACTGTATCTTGTATTGGTTTTCTTTTACCATTTGGAAAAAAGAGTCTATGCACACGCTGTCCGCTCGCCGTTCGCCATTCTTTTTCATGTCGCTGGGCAGACCATGCCACAGCATGTCTCTCTCCTTGGTGGATAGGTCCATGTATGGTTTGAAAATGGGAAACTCGTCCTTTTGGGCGCGTCGGCAGAATTCCTCTTGCCATTTGCCCATTTTATCGCCATGCCAACACTGCACGCATCCGTCATAGACGGAGAGCGTTGAGTTTGGAATGACGAGTTTCTCGTCTATGCCAATGACACTGCCAAAGCCTTCGCAGGTGGGGCAAGCCCCAAGGGGAGAGTTGAAAGAGAACATATTATCACTGGGCTCTTCAAATTTGATGCCGTCGGCCTCAAAGCGCGAGGAGAAATCGTAATGAATGTTGGAGGGAGGGAACACCAGCCTGCAGGCGCCATGACCCTCATACATGGCTGTCTCGATTGAGTCGGCGAGACGGGTCAAGGCGTCATGTTCTCGTGACACGCTCAAACGGTCAACTACAAGGAATAAGGAACTGTCGTTTTTGTTATTCTTGGCGAATTGACTGTTTGTGATTGCGTCTTCGATAAGCATTACCTCGTCATCGATCATTATTCGCGTGTATCCTCCCTGCAAGCTCATTTCCAATTGCTTTTTTATGGTGCGGCCTTCCATGATGCGCAAAGGTGCCAAAACCATGTACTTGGTGCCATCTGAATATTGCAATACCTGTTGTATCACGCTATCTGTGGAGTGTTTTTTCACTTCTTGTCCGGATAAGGGAGAGAATGTTCGACCTATGCGTGCGTACAGAAAACGCAGGTATTCGTAAATCTCCGTGGAGGTTCCTACGGTAGATCGGGGGTTGCGCGCGATTACTTTCTGCTCTATGGCAATGGCGGGGGGCAGGCCTTTGATGTAGTCGCACTCTGGTTTGCTCATGCGTCCAAGGAATTGGCGCGCGTAGCTTGAGAGGCTCTCGACATAGCGGCGTTGACCCTCGGCGTAGAGAGTGTCAAAGGCAAGTGAAGACTTGCCAGACCCTGACAGGCCTGTGATGGCTATAAATTTGTCGCGTGGAATGCGCAGACTAATGTTTTTCAGGTTGTTTACCCTCGCTCCTTTTATCTCGATATATTTGTCTTCCATGTTAAAAATACTGCTCACGTACATCGTACAAATATACGAAGAATAATCTGAACGTTGTATTTAATACAGTTCTATTTTGAATAAAAAAACGCTCATGGCAAGAATATAGGTATGAATTGCGAAATAAATAGTGGTTGAAAATGTTATGACCTTATGGCTAAATATTAGCCATAAGGGTAAGGTGAAATTGTGAGTAAGGGTTAAAATATGTGCGTGCGAAAATAAACGGGTCAGTGCTTGTTATTTTTTTTGATAAAACGTTCGATGCCTTTCTCTAAGCTCTCAGTGGGTGCGATAATATTATATTGTTCCCAAAACTCTGGATCACCAAAGTATTCCGGGTGATCATAGAGCGCTTCATGCTTTCGAAAAGCATCACGCCCTTTAATGGTCATAAAAGCATCTGGTGCTTCGTGTGTTACCACCATCTCGGATGTCACACGGTAAGGTGAGGCGAAGAGCTTGCGTTTCCATTCGCATTTAAAGTCTGTGTCAGTGCGAATATAGTTTAGTGAAAGTTGCCCAAAGGCATTTTCTTGATAGTTTATGTGTATGGTGAGACTGCGTGGGGTGAACCTAACTCCTATGGGTTTACTTTTGAGCATGAATTTGGTTGCCTTGTTGCGGTCTCTCATGTCAAGTTGTAGGTCGACGTGCTTGATGGCGTAAGTCTCGGTGTTGATGTAAAAATCGCCCCATAGCAATGCGTATTCTGTGACATACTTTGGCTCAATGCGTACCACAACTTGTGCATTGTTGTTGTCGGAGGGCGATGGCATCATGGAGAATTGATACAAAGCGAGTTGCTTGTCGTTAAGCAAATAATCGAGATTTTTGACGATATCAAGGTAGATGGGGATGGTTGGGCCGCCCGCTATTTTGGCCCCGAGGGTGTCTGAACTTTGCGTAGAGATGAGTCTACGGGCTTTGCGGATAGCTACCTTGTCGTATGTCACTCCATGTGCATAGGATCGTTTGTACATGTCAGTAATAGCTTCTGCCACATAAATGTAGCGCTTACCTTTACGAGTGGTTTCTCGGTAGAAGCATTGTTGAGAAAGTGGACGTGACGAGTAGTTGACAGGGATATTCCGAATGGCGGTTTTTAATACTGTTTCTGGGTCGGCCACAAGTACTTCTTTTAGTATGACAGTAGTGGGTTTGAGTTTTATTTTCAAAAAAACTGTTTTTTGTGGCAGGGTGATGCTGCGTGTCTTGTAGCCTAAATGTGAAAAATTGATAGTCTGGGTAGATGTTGGCACTTTTAGAATGAACAGTCCGTCCTCGTTGGTTACGGTGCCAGTGTGCCCATCGTCTGCCATAATTGAGACGGCGCACATGGCACGACCGTTATCTGCGTCAGTCACTTTCCCGGTGATAGTGATAGGCTCTTGAGCACTGCAGAGTTGTTCCACTATCAGCATAAATATTAGGAAAAAAAAGCGATGGGTCTTCATGGGCATAAAAAAATAAAAAACAGACGTCTCTTGCAAATATAGCAAAAAACATCTGATTTTTGTGCTTTGGGACTATTTTTTTACCCCATAGCCCTATTTTCAAGGACTTATACAAAAGTATTTTTAATTTTGAATCACAGAAAAAAGCTTTTACCGTGGTTACAAACCTGCGTTTTTCTTGTTGACATAATCAGCAAATTCTTTGTCGTATGCGGCAAATTGTTCGTCGGTCTTGTTGCCCAAAGCCTTTCGTAAGCCTTTGTAGTAGCGAGATACTTTCGCATGAATGGCTGCGTTGTCACTGTCTGAGGCATATATCTTGTCAAGGTCAACGTGCATCTGTGGGACTAATTCGTTGAGAAATTCAAGTTCGCCCGAATATTTAGCCGATTGGTTGATATCAGGTGTTTGAGTAGGTTCTGCCATCTGTGTTGACTCCCTTTTGATAGTGTCTACCACTTCTTTGGATGGTTGCTGTGCTTCTGTTGAGGGTTGGTTGCGATTGAAAATAAATATGACCGCAATGCCAACGATGGCCGCAATGGCTGCAATGAGCACGGCTATACGCTTATTGTGATGCGAGCCGCTATTTTGTCGGCTTTTTTTTCGAAGTGTGACACGTCGATGTTCAAATGCTTCGAGAAAAGTTTCTATGTCTGGAAATCGGTCGTTTCGTACGAAATTGGTGCTACCTTCAATCACGTCACTATATTCGTCGTTGATATTTAGTTCTTTTAATATGGTTCCAAGAGAGAAAACATCAGTACGAGCGTCAAGAACAACGGTACCGTCTTTGGCTTCAGGAGCACGGTATTTTGTTAGTTCGGCTGGCTCGCTGAGCATATCGGCGAAATGTAGGCGTATATTGAGTAGTTTCACTTGGTCGTCTTTGTTGGTGATAAACACGCATGATGGGTTTATTGCGCCATGCACCAATGAGTTGGCATGAAGAAAGCTAAGTGCGTCTGCCAATTGGTGAATGATGTTTTTCTTTTCCTCCATGTCATGATTTTCACGCATGTAATCGGTAAGCGTGCGCGCAGGTTCCCACTCCAAGACAATGCAATGTCCATAATCCTCGAAGTCTCTTTCACCAATACATTTGATGATATTGGGATGTTCAATTTTGTGACAACGAGCGTATTCTCGCTTCAAACTACGTAGATATTGCGGTTTGTTGCGATAGGCTGACTTGATTCCAACGAGCAAGACATCCTGTCCATTCATTTTGTCAGTAACTAATATGTTGACACCATAGGTCTTGATTTCGTTTGATTCTGTCATGGTTTTTGGTTTTAAGGAATTTTCATAATGAACTTTTGTTATCAATATCGAGCCTTATGACAAAGTGGATTTTTGTAAACATTGACAACGATATATCTTTGCTGATGCGCTGTTGCTTGCTCTACTTTCCACCCATGGGGAAGAGACCGTAAAGGTTGGCGTCTATCATGTCTGTCACTTTGCGGAAGTCTTCCGCGTTGTCCTCAAAATTGATATTATCGCCATCAATGATGATGAGGTCTCCTTTGTAGCTGTTGATCCAGTTCTCATAGCGTTTTTGCAAACCTGTGAGATAGTCTATGCGGATGCTTTGCTCAAACGATCGCCCGCGCTTTTCTATATGGTTTACTAACGTAGGTATGGAAGAGCGTATGTAAATCATGAGTTGTGGCAGTTTTACAAGTGATATCATGAGGTCGAAAAGATCGGAGTAGTTTTCAAAATCCCGATCTGTCATAAATCCCTGATCGTGCAAGTTGGGCGCGAAAATGCGCGCGTCCTCGAAGATGGTACGGTCTTGTACGATAGTGTCGCTGCTTTTGGCAATCTCTACAATCTCCTTGAAGCGTTTGTTGAGAAAATAAACCTGCAAGTTGAAAGACCATCGGTTCATGTCTTTGTAGAAGTCGTCGAGATACGGATTGTTGTCCACTGGCTCAAATTTGGGTATCCAGCCATAACGTTTGGCCAAAAGTTTGGTGAGCGTGGTCTTGCCGCTTCCTATATTTCCTGCTATTGCGATGTGCATGATGTAGTGAGAGTTGGGTGTGTATTGAAAGTTTTGTTATTATCTGAGAGTGTCGCCAAACAGCGTGTTGTTGATGTTTTGTAGAGCTGCTAACTCTTCGTCTATGCGCTTGATGATACTTGCGAAATCTTCTCGTGAGTACAAGAAGTTGAGGTTGTCCACGTCAATGACGAGCGTGCGTCCAGTGTATTTGTTCATGATGAAGTCCTCGTATCGGTTGTTGAGGTTCTTCAAGTAGTCCAATTGTATGTTTTGCTCGTAGTCTCTTCCGCGACTATGTATATTTTCCACGAGGTGTGGAACCGTAGACCTTAGATAGACCATGAGGTCGGGTAGGCGCGCTACCATCATCATAGAGTCGAAAAGTCCCATGTAGGTTTCGTAGTCTCGATCGCTCATGTTGCCCATTTCGTGGTTGTTTGCAGCAAAGATATGCACGCCCTCGAATATGGAACGATCTTGTACGATGGTGTTGGTGGATTTCTCGATTTCCAACAAATCACGAAACCTTTCCTTAAGGAAGAATACCTCAAGGTTAAGCGACCATCGGGACATGTTTTCGTAATAATCTTGCAAATATGGGTTTTGCAGTACGCTCTCCATGCGGGGTTCCCATCCGTAGTGTTTGGCGAGCATGTTGGTGAGCGTAGTTTTGCCGCTTCCTATGTTTCCTGCTATAGCGATGTACATGTTATGCTTTTCTCAGTGCCAAGTTGTAATTGTAGAAATCCCGGTTGCCCGTGATATCTCTTACAGGTTTTATAAAAGGTGGAAAATTTACGTCCTCGGCGTTTGTTATGCCTTTGGTCTCCAAGATGGTCATGCCCTCAAGTTGTTCCAAATAAGTGTCAAGTTCAAAGTATTGCCCTTTCCAGATGAAGCTACGGCGTTTTTTGTGTATGGCGCGCCGGTAGGGGTCTGCTTGCGACAGCAATGATTGGTATAGTGCGTTGCTCACTTGTCGTTCAGTCTCCACTTGCTCCATGTCGTTGACAGTCTTTTTCATGGTATGTACGTTAACACGTTTGCCGTTGGACCAAAAACGCCTGCGCAGTCTTACTTCGCTGTCAGGATCTGATACCAAATAGGTTTGCAGAATATCGCTATCAATGGTGTTGGGTATTTCGCCGGTCACTTCCACAATGTATTTTCGTTCCTCGGTGATGGGCTGTGCCAATCCTAAAACACTTGAAATTTCTTTGAGTACGCGGTTCAATTTTGTGTCAAAGTCATCATGGTTGTTGATTACCCTCAGGTGTGGATGCCCACTCCAAGCATTGATAACTTTCTTGTCCAACTCACGAGCCATACGCAATCCCTCTTCGTTTTTTTGCTCTGCACGCTGCGAGTTGGTCGTAGTGGTATAGAATTTTTCCGCTCCATCAGCGGCCGATACCAAGTGGAGCACCGCGTCGTATCGGTCTATAAGTTGCTGTGCCGAAGTACCAATGTTATCGATGATATCTTCCCATACGTTAGGTTTGAGATATGCCGAGATATCCATGGTGCCACGGTCGCACACCACCACGGCAGGCTCTTCCACTTGTTCTGCCATTTTCATAAATTTGTCTTCAAGCAGAAGCTGGGCCTCGAGCGTGGCTTTTTCTCCTTCATAGAAAAAACGTTGGTTATCGGTGAGATAGTCCATGCCCGCTTGTGAGAACAGCGTGGGTACCTCGGGGATGGTGAATACTTTGAAGCCAAGGCTCGAAAAGTGCTCAATTATTTTTACCAAGGCGGTGGTCTTGCCGGCGCATGGGCCACCGGTGAGGACTATTTTCTTTATTTCTTTCATTGTCAACGTGGCTTGGGTGGTATTGTCACTCAAAGGCAAAGTTACAGATTTTATTGCATAAAGCCAAGCATTCCTTATTTATATTCTTGTGCGTTCATTTCTCCATGTAGCACGGCGAGTGCGTCCTCGGCGAGCGCCCCCATCTCGTTCTCGCCCGGAAAACAGTGGAACGGAGCCATAAACTCCACACGCTGACGCAGCATAGACACAATCTCGGCGCAATGAGCCACGCCGCCTGTCACGAGAATGGCGTCTACATTGCCACAGAAGTAGGCTCCGAGCGAGCATATCCATTTGGCGATATTGTATACCATGCCCTCCACCACAAGTTTGGCTTGTTGGTCGCCCGCATGCACACGGTCCATCACCTCGCGCATGTCGTTTGTGCCAAGATGGGCGGTTATGCCACCTTTGCCCGTAATCATGCGCAGCAATTGCTCTTTGGTGTATTTTCCACTGAAGCTCAGGTGCACCATGTCCGAGCTGGGCAAAGACCCCGACCGCTCAGTGCTGAAAGGTCCTTCGCCGCTGATGGCGTTGTTCACGTCGACCGCTTTGCCGTGGTCATGGGCGGCTACAGACACGCCACCACCCATATGGCACACTATGAGGTTTAAGTCTTCGTACCGCATGCCCTGCTCTTGTGCGAAGTGTTTAGCCACGGCACGCTGGTTGAGAGCATGCCATACGCACGACCTTGGCATTTCTGGGCGACCGGATATGCGCGCCACTGGTGCCATCTCGTCTACTACGCCCGGTTCTGCCACGAGAGCCCTGCTGCCCGGTATGAGTTTTGCAATATCTGAGGCTATCTTGCATCCCAAGTTGCAAGCGTGGTGATATTTGGCGTTCAGATTGTCGTGTATCATCAAGTCGTTGATTTCGTAGGCGCCTCCCGGTACGGGTTTAGCAATGCCTCCACGGCCTATCACAGCGTCAAAGTTCAGTGGAATGTTATGTGCGCTTAGCTCGTTGAGCACGAGTTCTTTGCGGAAATCGTACTGCTCGTGAACGTCGCCAAACGCCGCCAATTCACTGTTCGAGTGGTGAATGTTGGTTGAAAAAGTTGGGGTGTTATCATCAAATGTGGCTATCTTGGTGGATGTGGAGCCGGGGTTGATAACTAATATCTTCATGTTGTTTAATATTTCAAGGTATGGTGTTGCTACAATGGGCTCATTCGTTCACCGTGCCCAATGCAGCGGCTATGGCCAAACTGTAGTATTTGGTCTCTGGTGCGTCGGCGCGTGATGTCATTACCACTGGCACGCGTGCGCCTTGTAGCAAGCTGGCTAATTTGGCTCCGTTAAACAAGGTAATAGTTTTGTGAAACACGTTACCGCTCTCTATATTGGGGAATATCAGTGCATCGGCCTCACCGTTGATGGGCGATACGATACCTTTCACTTTAAGGCTTTCAGCCGAGCATGATGTTTTCAGGTCCAAAGGCCCATCCACGACGCATTTGCCAAACTGGCCTTGCTTGGCCATTTGCACTATCTCGCGGTATCCTGCGGTATAGGGGAAGTGGCGTTCGTCCACTTCTTCGCTGCAATGTATGAGTGAGATGCGTGGTTCTTCGATGCCCATGGCGTGGCACAGGGCTACCATGTAGCCCACTTGTCGTACCCGTTGTTCATGGGTGGGAAATGGAATGACGGCCGCATCAGTGTAGAAAAGCAATTTGTGGTATTCGGAAAAGCTTGCGCATGCAGTGTGTGTCAACATGTTGCCATCAGGCAACAGACCGCCTTTGTAACGTATAATGGCTTTGAGCAAAATCTCAGACGGTACCAATCCTTTCATTATCATGTCCACTTCACCGTTTTGCGCCAAGCTCACAGCTTTCTCAGCTGCAAGCTTGGGATTGTCATCATCGAGCGTCACTGGATCTATAAAACCCTCTTGGGCAGCTTGTCTTACGGCCTTGATCGTCGCCTTGTCTCGAGGGCTAACCACGGCCACTCTCCGACAAATGCCCGCTGCTTTCAATCGATCTACCACCTCGTTGAAATCTTTGATCGTATTCATAGCGTGTTGTGATTATTTTTTTCTATTGGTTGAAACTGTCTTCCTAATGCATGCAAAGATAAATAATAATTTTTAAAATGAAAATGCGTGATGGGGTTTTTATATGTCAACAAAATACGATTTGGCATTTGCGCCTCGTCAATCCCATGCACTTTGATATGAGAGGCAATGCTTGTACAATAAAAAAACCGGCGCACTCTCACGAGTTAGCCGGTTTTTCAAAATTAACTTTAATAATCTAATACCATGAAAAACACGATGCAAAGATACGATAATGTTTGAAAATTTTACAAATGTTCTCTTTAAAAAATCTTAATAAATAGTCGAGTAGAGCTGTTTTTTATTTTGTTATTCTTTTTTTCGCTTTTACATTTTATTGTTTTGATACGTTATGGTGGTTGTCATGTACTTTATCACATTCGTTTTTTCAGCTTTGCACATGTCCTTTGTGGAGCGCATTTTTTTTTTGAACTGTTCCTAAAATGTTTGTTAGTTTATCATTCGTGTTTGTAAAAGAAATATCCGCCTAATGAATAACCCCTTGATACTTTTTTCCACATGTGTCCTCTGCGCATGATGATGGGGTCGCCGCCATTCATTGATATGCAGACTATCACTTGGCAGTTCTCGTTGGTATCCGGACTGGCGTTGCCTATCACTTGCAAAAGTATTTATCCATTGCTCGGTCGTTTGAGCGTGGGGTCGGCAAATCGTTGCCACCGGTGACTGTGGGTTGAGAGAGTGCTGTCGGGCGATAGCGTCATGCGTGTGGCATCTCATTTGATGAAGTGGCTTGCGGCGTACGTGCTACAATCGGTGAGCATGCGAATGTTTTTGCTGATAGTTTTGGCGAATGAATGTTTGTGGATATGTAAGAATGTGGTGCGTGTGCTTGCGTCGTATCCGTTTGGCAACAAGAACAACAGCAATATCATAATCCTGCAGCGTACAAATCTTCTTATCGGGGCTGTCATTGCTTATTTGCATTTTACGTTCAAGATAGGTGTTCATGATAAAATGTGGGCATGAATGTGGTGGCAAGATATTTAGATGTCTATCCTGCTTTTTTGTTCTACATGCATATTTAGTTTTATGTTATTGATATGGCTGCAACAAACCGCTCAAGAAATAGCATAAACGAGCCAAATGTGCCAAATATGGCATGTCTTGAGGCGTGGTGCGCGGGCGATGTTCGTAGAATGGCGTACTAGCCTTGACGGGATGCGGCCATGTCGTGCTGATGGGTGACATGTGTGCAAAATGAATGTGAAAAACATTGATAAAAAGTCTCTTGAAATTCGTATATTTGTAAATAGTGATGCTATTGACCGTAAATATGTAAAAAATGAAGAGTTTTGGTAAACTTCTATCAGTCAATATTTTGCGAAGGAAATGCTGGCATTGCGCCAGAAAGAATTTTTTTTTTGTTGTCCCATTGGGCATTAATGACGAGGTGATGGAACCCTAAAGGCGGTAAGAATAGGGCTTAAACGTGTTTCGTTTAAGCCTTGAAGGGACTGTGAAAAAGGTGTAATCGTCATGTGACGTGTGCGCGCAAGCTGTCGCGAAGAGTGATTTTGCGCCTAAAATGTCATTTTGTCGTCGTAGAACAAGTGTGCCGGATGGCCCTGTTTTCGTGATTTTTTATTTACGTTGGCAATCTCGATTAATCACAGCCATGTTCGTGCCCACGATCTCAACAAGTCTAAATGTCGCAAGGGATAATGCCGCATGGCGTGCGTGTACGGGTTATAGCGGAAGAGCCCCTGCTCGTTGGCGGCTATAAACAGCTCATTGTCAACGAGCGTTAGGTCTGTGACGTTGTTTTGCACGCTAACTCCATCGTCTGCCTTTGTTGTGAGTGGCCGGAAGTTGTCGGTGATTGATGAGTAGACGAAGACACCTTCGTCTGTACCGATGTAAATATCGCCGTCGGGCGTTTCGCATAGTGTATTGATATAGTCGCTACCCAAGGCGCCGTGGGATGGTTTGCGATAATAGATTCTGAAGTGCGTTCCATCGTAGCGGTTGAGTCCGTTTTTTGTGGCGAACCAGATGAAACCATTCCGGTCTTGCAGTATGCTGCTCACAGTGTTTTGAGACAATCCATTGTTGATGTCTATATGCTTGAAAAGATAAGCGGCTGATATGTTCTCGGAAATGAGAAACATCGCAATAAACACTGTCTTGAGAAAACGACTCATGTGATTTTTAATTGATTGTTATGCGAACGTACATTTTTTTTGAACAAGACCAAGTAAAAATGGTTTTTATTAGAACAAGTATGGGTTACAATGATGCTGCCGGCAACAAGAAGAGCCGCTCCCACATCATTTACTGATGAGGAGCGGCTCTTTTCTCGTGTCAATGCGATATGTTTAGACTGTCATAGCCAAGCAAATTTATTGTTTAGCATTTGTTGACCTTGTTAGTCTTCGCTTATTTTGATGGCTTTGTAGTCTGTCTTGCCAGAAGGCCACATTCCTGTGATGAAGAGCACGGGCGACTTGCTTGTGGACGCGTCCTTTACGGCTTCTTGCAGATCGGAAATCTTTTTCATTGGTCTGTCGTTGGCGTTTATGATGATAAAGCCATTGCTAATGCCACCCTTCTTAAAGGCTCCGTTCTTCACGTCTTTCACCTGCAAACCGTAGCTTATGCCAAGCTCTTTCTTCGTGTTGTCATCAATGGGCATAACCTTGGCTCCAAGCACGTCGAGGTCAGCGGTGCGCATAACTTTGGTGTTGCCCTGCTGGTTCTTCACGGTGACGGTCTTGCTCATCTTCTTCTTGTTGTGAATCCAACTGATTGTAGCCTTGTCACCAGGGCGTTTGTTATTGATGATCTCTTGCAGTTCTGACATCTTGGTCACTTTTTTGCCGTCAATGCCATTGAGCACGTCGCCTGCTTTGACGCCAGCTTCCGCTGCCGCACCATTATCCTCAACCTCTGCGACATACACTCCCTCGTTGGTTCCGAGGTCGGGCACATCTTTGTCTTGTCTCTTCAGATTGTCAAGGTACATGTTGACATCCTGTCCTTTGATGCCAATGAAAGCTCGTTGCACGGTGCCATATTTCTTCAGGTCGTCCACCACCTTGTTCATGATGGCCGTTGGGATGGCAAAGCCATAGCCAGCGTATGACCCTGTCTCGGAATAGAGCATGGCGTTGATACCAATAAGCTCACCCTTGGTGTTGACCAGTGCGCCACCTGAGTTGCCACGGTTGATGGCTGCGTCGGTCTGGATGAAACTTTCCACGCCATTCTGATAGAGCGATCGCCCTTTGGCACTAACGATGCCCGCGGTAACGGTGTTGTTGAGGCCGAAGGGGTTTCCTACTGCTATGACCCACTCTCCAACTTTGATTTTGTCGGAGTCGCCGATGGGAAGGGAAGGCAAATTTTTGCCGTTAATTTTGATTAGCGCGAGGTCTGTGTTTGGATCCGTGCCGATAATGCGAGCGTTGAACTCGCGGTTGTCCTCAAGTGTGACGGTTAGCTCGTCGGCACCGTTCACCACGTGATTATTTGTTACGATATATCCGTCACTGCTAATGATGACGCCAGAGCCGGTGCCTTCTTTTTTTTGAGGCATTGATGGGCGGCGTTGGCCGAAGAACCCAAATGGGTCTGAGAAAAAGTCAGAGAATGGGTCCATTTGCATGCGCGATGGTTCGTTCTTCGCGTTTTGTACAAATCTGATATGAACCACGGCTGGCAATGCCTTGTCGGCTGCGTATGTTAAATCGACAGGTTGTCCCGCCATTGCCACCTCGTTGGTTGAAGCGTTTACTTTGATAAAAGAACTTGCGGAAAATGCCAATGCAACAACGCATAGGCCGGCAAGCAAATAATTTGAGATTTTTTTCATTCTTTATTATTTTTATTTGTTGTTTAATTTGATGTCAAATTGTTATCAATGGACTATCCCATGTTATACAATGGCTTTATTAGTCATCCTACAATGATTGTCTTTGCAAATATAGGAGCAAAATGCATGAATGTGCCAATTTGTCTTATCATTTTATCCGTATTTAACAATTATATTTTAGGGGTTAACGGCTCTTAAGCAGAAAGCGAATGGTTTTTACATTCGTTTATACATGAATAAAAAAATGACTGATTAGTGTGCCCTTCTCGGATAAAATCGTTACATTTGCACATTGTAATACAGTGCCCCGGCTCTATCGCTGGCATCGTTTTAAAATGCGAGAGGAAAGTCCGGGCAGCAAAGGGCGCTCCACTTCTGAAAGTAGAAGCTATTGGTGACAGTAGGTGTAGGCAGAAGAAAATAACCACCACTCCTTGTGAGTGGAAAGGGTGAGAAGGTGGTGTAAGAGACCACCGGGTGGCGGGTGATCGCCATGCCGTGCCGTCTGGAGGCTGCAAGTTCATGTATACCGTCGTCAATAGAGCTGCCCGCTCGATGCTCTGCAACGACGGAGGGTAGAACGCTGGAGTTGCGAGGTGACTCGTAATGTAGATAAATGATGGAGCTCCTCTCTTGTGGAGGATACAGAACCCGGCTTATCAGGGCACTGTTTTACTTTTTTAGACCATTTATTCGCAATAAATCTTATTTTTACAAGTTATCTTTTCATGTATGAAAGAGTTGCAGCCCAATATATTGAACGACTATGAACATGTGGTGAACTCACTTGTGGAGCGTTATGGAGACACTGCTGGTTTTCCGCAATTGGAGACTTATCATGTAACCAAAGAATTAGTGGAGGATTATCTCTTCGACTATCAAGCCATATTGGATAGTGAAGGATCGCAACGTTCACAGCAAACCATGTATGGCATCATAGCATTGCTACCTGTTATATTGCTTAGTGCTTTTCCCATAGAGATGTTGCCGTGGAGGTCGGAAACAACTTCGTTGATGGTAGGAATTGGCGTGGGTTTAGTATTGGCGTTGATAATGAAGGTTTTCAGAATGGGTGTAAAAAAATCGAGACTCAAAAATCTACAAAATGCCAATGCTGATGTGGCTAATTATGTAGAGGCGATAATGAAATGGAAAAATGATAATATAACTGATAATATTTGAGTAAGTATGAAAAACGTAGATTTGCCCGATTTTATGAAGTACAAGGATAAATTCACAAATAATGGTTTTGTGGAGAAAATCTCGCATGTGGCCAAACGCGCGGGAGCCAAGTTTGTATATGGTGCTTTGGTACTTTACTATACATTGGAGAGTGATAAAGTGTCAGTAAAAGACAAGGCTATTATCGTGGGTGCACTGGGCTATCTCATCAGTCCGTTGGATGTTATTCCGGATGCTATACCAATAGCGGGGCTAAGCGATGACCTGGCCGTGCTCATCTATGTGTTAGACAAGGTTTGGGGAAGTGTTTCTGACGAGATAAAGGAAAAGGCTTACGCCAAGCTAAACAAGTGGTTTGATGAGGACGAAGTGGCGGAAGCTGATCACCTCTTTGACAAATCGGATGATAAATAGTTTGTTGGAAAGGACGTCTACTAATATTATACGAAAAGAAACTGATAGCGCACCTTGGCATGTAATGATGGTATGGTAGCCCGATGTTTTTTGAATGGAAAGCGCGGGCGCGCGTTGTCCGATCCAATTTAATAAACTAAAAAGAGATGTTGCTACAGAGTGGGCAACATCTCTTTTGATGATGGCGCAGGGGATGTTTATCTCAGTCCCTTGCCATGACAATTCTTAAACTTCTTGCCACTGCCACATGGACATGGGTCGTTGGGACGTGGCATCTTGTCGTGTACGATGGGTTGGTGGCGCTGTTGGGCTTGCTCGCGAGTGTCTTGGTTGGCAGCTTGTTGTTGTGCTCGTCGCACCTCGTCATAATCGTCTTTTTGCTCATTGTAACGCTGTGCCGGTCTCTCTTCCTCGCCAACTTCTTGCACTTGCTGTTGTACCTGAATGGGAATTTGTCCGCGCATTAAGAAACTTGATATGCGATTGTTCATGTCGTCTATCATGCTGTCCCAAAGCTTGGCGCTTTCCAACTTGAATATGAGCAATGGGTCTTTTTGCTCGTATGAAGCATTTTGCACGCTGTGACGAAGCTCATCGAGCTGGCGCAAATTCTCTTTCCAGCAGTCATCAATGATGCTTAGCATGACAAACTTCTCGAATTCCCTGACGATGTTCTTACCCTCGGTGTCGTAAGCCTCTTTCAGGTTGATACGAAGCTGTATCACTTTTCGGCCGTCTGTGATGGGGACAAGGATAAACTGGTAAGTATCGCCTTGATTTTCGTACACATCTTTGATCACGGGATAAGCGTCGGCCTGTATGCGATCGGTCTTGCGCTTGAAAGAAGCCATTGCGCTTTGGAAAGCGCGCTCCTCCAAAGCGGGCTTGTCGCCATTCTCAAACTCGTCCTCGTTGAACGGAATTTCCATGGACAGCACTTCGAAAAAGCCTTCCTTGGCACCTTGGTAATCGTTGTTCTCAATAATGTTGACCACACGATCCCAAATGACATTGGAAATGTCCATGCCGATGCGTTCGCCCATCAAGGCGTGACGCCGCTTTTCGTAGATAACGGTACGTTGCTTGTTCATCACGTCATCGTACTCAAGAAGGTGCTTACGGATGCCAAAGTTGTTTTCCTCTACTTTTTTCTGCGCGCGCTCGATACTCTTTGAAATCATGGAGCTCTCTATGCGCTCGCCGTCTTCAAAGCCTAAGCGATCCATCACTTTGGCGATGCGCTCACTGCCGAACTTGCGCATCAAGTCGTCTTCAAGCGATACGTAGAACACGGATGAACCGGGGTCGCCTTGACGTCCGGCACGTCCGCGGAGCTGACGATCCACACGCCTGCTCTCATGGCGAGTGGTGCCAATGATGGCCAAACCTCCAGCCTCTTTTACCTCGGGGGATAGCTTGATATCGGTACCGCGACCAGCCATGTTGGTGGCAATGGTCACAGCGCCAAGGCCATTGGTAGACTGCCCAGCGTCTGCCACGATTTGTGCCTCCTTTTGATGGAGCTTGGCATTGAGCACTTGGTGGTTGATTTTGCGCATGGATAGCATCTTGGAGAGTAGCTCTGAGATTTCCACGGAGGTGGTACCTACGAGACAGGGACGTCCTTGTTTTCTCATTTCTTCCACTTCCTCGATGACGGCGCGATATTTTTCGCGATTTGTCTTGTACACACGGTCTTCAAGATCATGACGAACCACTGGCTTGTTGGTAGGTATCTCTACTACGTCAAGCTTGTAAATGTCCCAAAACTCGCCTGCCTCCGTGCTCGCCGTACCAGTCATGCCGGCCAACTTGTGATACATGCGGAAGTAGTTTTGCAGCGTGATAGTGGCGTAGGTTTGTGTGGCGGCCTCAACATGTACGTGCTCTTTGGCCTCGATGGCTTGGTGCAATCCGTCGCTCCAGCGCCTTCCTTCCATGATGCGTCCTGTTTGCTCGTCCACAATTTTCACCTCTCCGTTCATCACGACGTACTCGTCATCTTTGTTGAACATGGTGTAAGCCTTGAGCAATTGCTGCAATGTATGGACGCGGTCGCTCTGTACGGCGTAATGATTTAGCATGTCATCTTTCTTGTCCAAACGTTCTTGGTCAGAAAGATTGGTTTCGTTTTCAAGCGCGGATAGTTGTGCCGCAATGTCTGGCAGCACAAACAAATCCCTGTCTTTAACCTGTTTCGCCAACCAATCAGTGCCTTTGTCGGTAAGATCTGCGCTGTTGAGTTTTTCGTCTACGACAAAATACAGTGGCTCAACAGCCTCGGGCATGCGGCGGTTATTGTTTTCCATGTATACCTCTTCTGTTTTCTGAAGACCCAACTTGATGCCTTCTTCTGAGAGATATTTAATGAGTGCTTTGTTTTTGGGTAGAGCTTTGAAAGACCTAAAAAGGCTCAAGAAACCCTCGTCAATCTTATCTTGGTTCTTGCTCTCTCTGCCCTCGGAGATTTTCTGCCGGGCATCGGCGAGCAATTCTGTGGCTTGTTTGCGTTGAACCTCGTATAGACGTTCTACCAAAGGTTGGTATTCCTCGTACATTTGGTCGTCGCCTTTGGGAATTGGGCCAGAGATGATAAGGGGAGTTCGGGCATCGTCGATCAGCACGGAGTCGACCTCGTCGACAATGGCGAAATTGTGTCTGCGCTGTACCAAATCTTTGGGAGACAGTGCCATGTTGTCGCGCAAATAATCAAAGCCAAACTCGTTGTTGGTACCAAAAGTGATGTCGGCTCTATATGCCTTTCGGCGCTCTTCGGAGTTGGGTTGATGTTTGTCGATACAGTCTACGGACAGGCCATGGAACTGATAGAGCGGTCCCATCCACTCAGAGTCGCGCTTGGCCAAATAATCATTGACAGTCACCATGTGTACGCCATTGCCTGTGAGGGCATTGAGAAATACTGGCAGGGTTGCTACAAGTGTTTTTCCCTCGCCAGTGGCCATTTCTGCAATTTTACCTTGATGAAGAGCGATACCACCGAAAATTTGCACGTCATAGTGCACCATGTCCCACTTTGTCTTGTTACCACCAGCGGTCCATTCATTGTGGTAGATGGCCTTGTCACCATCAATCGAAATAAAATCATTGGCTGGATTTGCGGCCAGCTCACGGTCGAAGTCTGTCGCCGTGACAACTATTTCCTCGTTCTCCGCAAAACGTCGGGCGGTGTCTTTTACAATGCTGAATGCCACGGGCGTGACCTCGTCGAGTACTTTTTCAAGTGCTTCAAGCATGTCTTTGTCTTGCTTGTCTATTTCTGCGAAGATGGGTTCACGCTCATCAATAGGCGTTTCTTCTATTTTGGCTTTCAGTTCTTCTATTTTTTCAAGAAATGGTTTGGCAGCGGCCTGCACGTGTTCGCGTATTTCCTTGCTCTTGGCGCGCAAGTTGTCATTGCTGAGTTTCTCAATGTCGGGATAGGCTTCTTTAACCTTTTCAACTTGGGGTTGAATAAGTTTCATGTCTCTGTTGGACTTGTTACCAAAGAGAGATGTTAGAATTTTGTTGAAGTTCATATACTATTTATTATTTTTTTGCAATGATGATATATCTAATTATGATGCAAAATTACGAAAAGTTTTATTTATTTAAGGATAAACAAATGATAATTTGACTGTTACTTTGGTAGAAAGGCTTGTGAGATAAGTTTTGGTAACAAGGCGATATGTCGTGCATGAGATTTTCACATACGCATAACTTGCTATTCTTGTCCTCCAAATTCTTATATACTATCCTTCATTTATTCACCATCAAAATAATGGGGCAGCATTGCATGCGTTAGGAGCGCGGATACGGATGGCCTTGGCGATAGTCGGCGCAATGCGGTCTACGGTTATTTGAGTAGATATGCGTTGAGACTTGATACCTATTCCCATGAATACAATGGGGAATGGCATGAAGCCCGCACGATTGGTGAATGTTTGTTGTGTGTCTTCGTTAAGCAATTTCCATCCGGGTGCCACCTCAATGATGATATCACCGCTAATGGTGGGATTAAATCCGTTTCGGATTTTCAAGATGTCTGTATTGCCATCAAGTAGACGGTCGCTTGTGTATATGTCTGCCACTCCGGCGTTTTGCACAAGAAATTCTCTGCTGCGGCTGAGCACTTCTGAGATAGATACTCTTTTCTGCTCAATCAACTTATGATTGAAATACAGTTGATTGCCGTAAATCTGCTCGACATAACGCCCTTGACCGTAAATGGCACCAAGATAAATATTGAGAAGGTTGGCTGTACGGTTTATGTAGAATGTTCCAGTGGGTATGTGATACTTAGTCAAGTCGGCTATGCTTTCATCTGTGTAGCCCGTCGAGGTTACGACAATGAGCACCTTGTCAAGCCCTATCTGTTTTTCTATACCTGTGACAAGTCGTTCCAAACTGTTGTCGAGCTGCATATATACGCTTTCCATCTCAGTTTGCCAATGAGCCACCGGCATATTATCTGGTTTGGTTGCCGACAATGACACGTAGAGCATGTCGGACACATCGTCCTTGCCCATAGCTGCCGCCGTGATGGCATGGAGAGACGCATCTACCACTTGATCGTTGCGATTGACAAGTGTGGAGCTGGTACCTTTCAGTTTGTTGTATGCTTTCATCCAGTTGGGCATGCCAGGATAATAGGTCGAGGTTTGCCATGTGCCACTCTTGTTTAGCCAAAATGCTCCGTCGGCCGCGTGCCCTGCGGCCAAGATAGCCATGTCTTTTTCAGCCGCAAAAGAATATATGATGGCTGCGCCATTGGTACTTACCTTTAGCTCGTCGCCGATAGTGGATGTCTGTAAACGTTTTGGAGAATTAATGTGTTTGGTGTCATCAACGCAGAAAACGGGTTGAAGGGTTTCTCGATCGAGCCATCTTGAGCTAACGATACCATTATAATAAGGTGTTGTTCCTGTTGACAACGTGGCTGTAGCCGACGACCTGTCCACAGGCGAGAATGGATAGCCCGCCCCATCGTAGACCAACCCTTCGTGCATAACTCGTCGTAGACCACCAGCGGAATAGAGGGGGGCGAAAGCATCTATATAGTCGGTACGCAGTTGGTCAATAGTGATATTGACAACAAGCCGAGGCGCAAGCTGGAACGCTTGCATCTCTGCCGATGTAATAGCCGCTAATATAAATGCCAAATATCTCATGTCTTCAGTGTGGGATATTTATAGATAAACCTGTTAGCCACTACTCTTACAAGCAAAGTCAGTGCCAAAAAGTTCATTCCTTCTGCGTAATTTTGAAAAACAGATCCTATGAAAAATAATATGACGCATACTCCTAACACATTCCAAAACCAATGGTATTTGTGTTTTGCGGCTTGTTTCGCGACGGAATATACAAATATTATTGACAAAGGATTAAGTAATAAAATTTGCAGGTTCAGGCTCACCGTCGGATGCTTGGAGAAAATCATAGCAAAAAGAATGAGCCCCGGTATGCCGTCGAGAGTTAACAATATCACGTCTATTAGCCAAAATGTCTTGCGCCGATAACATTCGTATGCGGTTGTCAAGAAAATGATAACAGCAAGAATGGCAAAGAGCATACGAGGCGAAATATTGTCCCAAACGCTCTGTTCTGTTGTGGAATTTTGCGTGTTTCCCTTCAATACCTCAAAGGTGGAGTCCACCAAGGCGTGCTTTTGATGGGTTGGCTCCAAAACGATGGCATGCTCAAAGTCAGCCCGCAAGCTATCTGGTAAAAATTGTCTTGCGGCAAAATCATTTCTCATGTCTGCCTTCACGCCTAAAAGTAAGTCTTTGCCAAAACGTGCCCAACGATGATTTTCTGTCCATTGATGAACCATCTCGCGATAAGAGCAGCGCAAGTTCGTTCTACCAACGTAGACAACTTTTCCACTCAAATGATTGACAAGCATGTCGCGTGCCCTTGTGGTGCAATTGTCATAAAAGTAGTTATATCGGTAAATTCGATTTGCTGGCGAGCAGTTTTCGGCGATAGCTTGGATGATGTAAGTTTTATCTTCTGGCGAAAGATTTAACCTTTGCTGCACCACGGTTCGTCCTTGACGGGCATATTCCGTTAAAAACATAGGGAATGGAGCTATTCCAACACTGTAGTCGGTGAGCCCGAAAATGAAGCGAATGATAAAGTTCTTTTGGTTGTAATCAAACAATCCGTAGTTCACGGCGACATCCTCACCATTGCTCTTGTCTTGGATGCGAATGGCCGAGTGCCCGTAAAGGCTCCACACCTCATTTCCCGGAGAGCAGGTAAGCAAGCTTATTTCCACGCTGTCCATATGTGCTCCTTGCGAAGGGAAATTTTGCGCATGGACGCTCGCGGTCATAATTATAAAAGCCGCGAGGCAAAGTGCTCTTGAAAAAGAATTGAAATGTTTCACGATGCAAAAATACCTTATTATTTTTAGTTAACGTGCTTTTGTTTCGTTTTTTTTCAATACTTTTGCAGTTGCTTTTATAAAAACAAAGTTATTTGATGTTTGGCAGAAATTAAGTGTCTTGGATTATGCTCACGGCAAGCGTCTTTTATGATGTGCCATGTGCGATAATTGTCTGTGCACTGAGGGTTGACGGCCGAACATTTATAGGTATTACATAGATTTGATAAGAAAATAAAACGAAATATTCTTGCAATGAATAGATACGTGATGGCCATTTTTCTGATGGCAGTAATTGCTCAAGGAGCATCTGCGCAGAGCGGCACCAAGTCGCCATATAGCCAGTTTGGTTTGGGGTTGCAGACAGATCAGTCTTCTAGTTTCAATCGAGGCATGGACGGATTGGGTATAGGTTTTCACGAGCGCAATCAGGTAAATAGTCTTAACCCGGCTGCATATTCGGCTATAGACAGCCTCTCTTTTATTTTTGACGCTGGTATATCTGGCCAACTTTCAAATTATACCGAGAGAAACAAAAAACTCAATGCAAAAACTGCTAATGTGGAATATATAGTGGCAGGCTTTCGATTGGCTCGGCATTTGGGATTGAGTTTTGGGTTGCTGCCATACACTAATGTTGGCTATTCCTATACTGTAAGTCAGCAACTTGACGACGCAAATAAGACGACAGCTACCAATACGTATGAAGGTCATGGTGGCTTGAGGCAGGTTTATCTGGGCTTGGCATGGGAAATTTTCCGTGGATTGTCCATAGGAGTCAATGGTAGTTATTTGTTTGGCGACTACACCAAAACCATGTTAAGCGCTTATAGCGATGGCTACGCCAATGTCCTTACTCAAAAATACACAGCGGATGTGCGAAATTATAAGTTGGATTTTGGCGTGCAATATACTGCCAATCTGAGCAAGAAAGATGCTTTGACGCTCGGCATGGTATATGGTTTAGGGCACAGAATAGGCGGCAATCCCAAAATGGAGCTAATTGCCACCAACAGCCAAACGGGAGTTGCTGATACGGCCACGTACCAAGGTTCGGATGGGAATAAATTGTATTTGGAAATCCCTCACAGCTTTGGCGTCGGATTAATGTATAATCATAATAGTGTTTTCAAATTGGGATTTGACTATAGATTGCAGCAGTGGGGCAGGGTTTCAAGCCCGATTACACAGGTAGGCAAAGACAATCTCACCACCTATACCATGCAAACCGGTGCATATAAAGACCGCCATAAAATGACCGTTGGTATTGAGCTTTGTCCTGAAACATCCAGTCGCAATTTAGCTAAGAGCATGCGCTACAGAATTGGAGCATCATATGCCACTCCTTATTATTATATAAACGGACAGGATGGTCCGAAAGAAATCAGCGCAAGTATAGGCGTAGGCATTCCTGTTGTCAATGGATATAACAATCGGTCTATTTTGAATGTTAGTTTCCAATGGGCGCAACAAGCTGCCAATAACTATATCAAGGACAATACATACCGCATTAATATCGGGTTTACTTTTAATGAGCGATGGTTTGCTAAATGGAAGGTGGATTAATCCATGATGCGTCGTTTAATAATTTTACATTATATAATAGTCTTTGCCGCAATCTTGTTTTTTGTCTCGTGTGAGAAACAAGTGGAGCACACTGCTCCTGCCATTAATGACCGTGATTCGGCATCGGTCATGACAACATGGGGTGTTAACACTCTTATTTCTGATTCTGGCGTTATTAAATATCGTATCGTAACCGAGCGTTGGGAGGTAAATCAGGTACGCACGCCATCTCGGTGGATATTTGACAAAGGTCTTTTCCTCACGCAGTTTGATGAGAAATTCCATGTGCATGCTTATGTACAGTGTGATACGGCCTATTATTACGACTCTCAACATTTGTGGGAGTTGAGGTCGCGTGTACGCATATTGACAAAAGATGGGTTGAGGTTCAGGAGCGAACGACTTTTCTGGGACGAAACCAACCATGAGCTTTATTCCAACGTTTATTCACGTCTCATCACACCAGAACGTACTTTGGAAGGAACTTACTTTCGCTCAGATGAGCGGATGACACGTTATTACGTATCAAATTCCAAGGGTTCTTTTGAGCGAGGTGACGTTGACAGATCCACAAGCGATTCAGATTCTGCTCGTATTATGCAAGACAGTATTTTGAAAAATCTGCGCCAACAAGCCACCCCAATTCGAATTTCAAGCAATTAAAATATTCATTTTGGAACAAATTTCTTTACCTCTCGTTTTGGGAATAATAGTTAGCATGTTGTTCAGCGCTTTCTTTTCTGGCATGGAGATAGCTTTTGTCTCCAGTAATAGAATGTTGGCCGAAATGGACAAAGAGAAGAATCGGATATCTCAAAAACTAATATCATTCTTTTATCGCCATGCCAATGGTTTTGTCTCGACAATGCTTGTTGGTAATAACGTAGTGCTGGTTATATATGGCATTCTGTTTGCCCGATTTTTCGACAACACCCTTTTCAGGGGGCTTGACGCAGGCATGCAAGTCACGCTCAATACCATATGTTCCACTCTCGTGGTTCTTTTTACGGGAGAATTTGTGCCTAAAACGCTTTTCAAGAGTAACCCAAATAGGTTACTTACCTTTTTTGCACCCATAGCGTTTTTGTTTTATATTATTCTTTGGCCAATCAGCAAGTTTGCCACATTCCTTTCAAAAGTTCTCATGAGATTGGTGGGTATACGTCTTGCAAAAGACGACGACGAGGGATTTACTAAGGTGGACCTTGATTATCTTGTCCAATCGTCCATTGACAGCGCACCAGACGAGAGGTTAGTGGAAGACGAGGTGAAGATCTTTCAAAACGCTCTTGATTTTCCTGACACACGCGTACGCGATTGCATGATGCCGAGAACGGAAATAGAGGCTGTCGATATGAACGACTGTACGCTCGAGGAGCTTAGACAAAAATTTGTCGAGAGTGGAAAGTCTAAAATTATTGTCTATAAAGACGATATTGATCATATAGTAGGATACATTCATGCACAGGAGATGTTCAGACAGCCAGAACATTGGCAAGACCATGTACGCACGCTGCCTTTCGTGCCAGAGACCATGACCGCCCAAAAACTAATGCGAATTTTTTTACAACAAAAAAAGAGCCTCGGAATTGTTGTAGACGAGTTTGGTGGTACCAGTGGCCTCATCTCGCTTGAAGATATTGTAGAGGAAATTTTCGGTGATATCCAAGACGAGCATGATGTTGAAAACTATGTAGCCAAGCAGATAGACGACGGTGATTATATCCTTTCGGCACGTCTTGAAATAGACCGTATCAATGAGATGTTTAACCTTGATTTGCCCAAGAGCGACGAATACATGACGCTTGGAGGCTTGATATTGCATCAATATCGTAGTTTCCCTAAACTTAACGAAGTTGTAAAAATAGATAAATATAATTTCAAGATTATAAAAAACACCATGACGAAGATAGAGCTTGTAAGGCTACATATTGAAACGCAATAAATAGTCTAATTGTAATTTCTTTGTAAAAAGTTCCCTCGTTTGGTATTTAATTAGTAAATTTGTACACATTTTACCAAGTATGTGTGTACTGGTCAATAAATAGAAAATACAAATAAAATAAACAATAAATTCAAATGGCAGCATTAGGAAAAATAAGAAGCAGAGGTGTTACCCTGATTATTATCATTGGTTTTGGCCTTTTTGCTTTCATCGCCGAAGAAGCTTTTCGCTCTTGTGAGTCGTCTCGCAACAATCAACGACAGCAAGTCGGCGAAGTGTTAGGAAACAAAATCAGTTACGAGGATTTCGCCAAGCTTGTGGACGAGGCACAAGAAGCCATGAAGCTCATGGGGCAAGAAAATCTCAACGACGCCCAGCTGAACCAGCTTCGCGATCAAGTTTGGCAAGGATATGTTCAGTTTGAGCTTATCAAGAACGAGTGCGACAAGCTTGGTCTCACCGTTACAGATGCAGAGCTCCAGAATGTTATTAGCGACGGCACTAACCAATTGCTACTTTCTACACCCTTTGTCAATCAGCAAACAGGGCGTTTCGATGCTAACCAGTTGAAACAATTCTTGGCTCAGTATGAGGTTCAAAAAAAATCCAATCCTCAGGTTGCGCAGCAAATGCAAGCCATTTACAAATATTGGACATACGTTGAGAAGACCCTGCGCCAGCAGCTTCTTATGCAAAAATACAACGGATTGTTTGCCCATTGCTTCCTCTCTAACCCAGTGGAGGCCAAGATGAGCTATGACGAAGAGAGTATAGAAAGCCATATCCAGTTGGCCTCTTATCCATATTCCAGCGTTCAAGATGCCAAGGTGAAAATATCAGACGCAGACCTCAAAAAGCGCTATGACGAGGTCAAGGATCGCTACCGTCAGTATGTGGAGAGTCGCGACATTAAATATGTAAGTGTGCCTATCTATGCCTCTGCTGCCGATCGCGCTGCTCTTCGTAAGCAGTTTGACGGCTATTTCAACGAGCTTGCCACAGCCGCAGACCCATCAGATGTGGTTCGCAAAAGTACATCCGCGATACCTTATCTCGGCATACCTGTCGCCAAGGACGCTTTCCCCTCAGACATTGCAGAAAAACTTGATTCTATATCAGTAGGCCAGACCGTAGGTCCTATGGAGAATAAGCAAGACAATACGATGAACTTGGTGAAATTGGTAGCCAAGACACAGTTGCCCGACTCTGTGAAGTTCCGCGCCATTCAGGTTGGTGGCAACACGGTCGAGGAGGCTCATAAGCGTGCCGACTCCATTTATACGGCTCTCAATGCGGGCGCTGATTTTGCGGCTCTTGCCAAGAAATATGGACAGGAGGGTGGCGAGCAGTGGCTCACTACGCGCCAATATCAAAACGCTCCATCCATGGATAAGGATACCAAGGGTTATCTCGCTGACTTGATGAACATGGGCGTTAACAGCACAAAGAATGTGCAACTTACCCAAGGTAACATCATCGTGCAGGTGCTTGATCGTCGCAACATGATTAGTAAATATACTGTTGCGGTTATCAAAAAGCCTATAGACTACTCTAAGGAGACTCGTGGCGAGATATTTAATAAGTTCAGCTCTTTCGCCAGTGCTAACCAAACTTCTGACGCTATTATCAAAAACGCTGCAAAGAGTGGCTACAATGTACAAGAAGCTCAGGATGTTACCACGGCCCAGCACTATTTGGCTGGCATCAGCTCTACGCGCGATGCCATGAAATGGCTCTTCGATGCGCACGAGGGCGATGTGTCTCAGATGTATGAATGTGGTGAGAATGGAAATAACCTTCTCATAGTAATCTGTGATAAAATCCATCCAATAGGCTATCGTGATCTCAACGATCCACAAGTTAAAGAGGATGTAAAGCAAGATGTGATGCGCCAAAAGAAAGCGGAGATATTGTTAGCCAAGATAAAAAATGTGAAGAGCATTGCAGCCGCAAAAGCGCAGGGAGCACTTATTTCAGAAGTGAGTCAAGTAACATTTGCTGCCCCAGTATTTGTTCAGACCACGGGTTCCAGCGAGCCGGCATTAAGTGGTGCCGTTTACGCTACTAAGCCCGGAGCGTTCTGTGCGCGTCCAGTGCAAGGACAGGCAGGTGTATACCAATTCCAAGTAATACAACGTAACCGCAACGCTTCAAAATATGATGCAAAGGCACAAGAGGCTAAACTTCGTCAGAAAGCGTTGCAATATGCTGGAAATTATATGAATGAGCTTTATATCAACGGTAAGATTGTAGACAACCGTTACTTGTTCTTCTAAAGCATTTTAAAAAAAATATCGCAATAATATTTTTATGAAGCCACGACATTTTAATAAATGTGTCGTGGCTTTGTAATTTTTATGCTCATTCAACGCGGAGCTGTTGTTGTGCCTTTCGTTTTTCCGTTCAATCAGACAAATGCGTTAGTTTAATAGAGAGTTTGTTTGGTTAATCTTGCAGTAGGTTATAAAGGTCAATGCGGTTAGAATTATTAAGTAAAAAAAGTCTCAGGCCCTCTTCTAATATGGTATATGCAAGATTTACCATTTATTTGTAACACTTTACTTGCGTAAGTCTCTAATGACCAATTTTGTTTTAAAATAATCCAAATGATTGAATACTATATTCGCTCCCTTGGAATATTGTTTTCTATCTGCCTGCTACTCTTTCTGATTTGTCATTTATAGAAAAGCTAAATGCTAAAAAACAGAAGTACTTCTGCGCACGCCACAAGGTGAAGAAACCGCAGACCCACCGTGCGGAAGCCCGCCAGGCCTTCATCGGACTGATTAAGAAGAAACGCAAGGGAAAGGAACTTATTGACAAGACAAAACTGATCCAGATACGATGCCTGCAGGCAGACTTCCAGCTGTTGCTTTGATTTCCTGGGCAAACAGTCAAGCACACTTCTTGCTTGCTTCAGTCGCCATGACTACAAGTGTCTTCAGGCAGCGTTCAAGATGTATGAACAGTAAAAAATTATTACTGTCCGCTAAACATAGAAATCCTCATTCCAACTCATTGAGACACAATAGTTCGGATGACAGCATATTAGTGACAAGCCCCCTTATTCATTTTCTGTTACCTCTGGTGGCGATTCAGCCGCTGCTTCAAGCATGAGTTTCATGTCGGCATCCGGCATGTTGAAGAAATTATTCATATTGAGGTATTCCATAAGTACAATGCGCACCATAGTAGCCAGCCCTGAGAAACTCCACCGCCTCTGCAATGAGCTTTGCAGCAGTGACAGTAATAGATTGGCAATGAGTGTGACCCAAATCTGTATCTTGATGGCGTTGGCACTCTCGCCATAGAAGTATCTAAGCGGGAAGTTCTGTTTTATCTGCTTGAAAAGAGTCTCTATCTGCCACCTCCTGCGGTAGATGGCTACGTTAGTCTCCATGGACATGTCAAAGTCGTTGGTAAGCAAGGACACCAACTTTGGCATCTTTCCCTTCTTGATATCCACATAGGTGATGATACGCGCT